>NZ_DASQEU010000121.1:0-57273 GCF_035633495.1 Mycobacterium sp.
ACCATTTCCCGGGCTTCTGATCCACTTCCCAGAAGTAGCTTATCGCCGATGCGAAAGCCCTTCTCGCGGGCAAGTATGCCACCGATGACGAGTTGATTGGCGTCCAAGCTGGCCTCCGGTGGTTGTCCGGCCAGTAACCCGAATGGAAAGGTTGGTCGATCCTGAGCTTGAACGTATGCCAAGGATCCGTCCGTGAGGCTGATCTCGATTTGGGCCGTTCGTTCGACACTCGCAACGCCGGGCAGCGATACAAGTCTTTTGACGGTTTTGGTCGAGAATCTAGCGTCAATCGGCCCGTAATCTGCGAAACGCGTAGTGGTAACCGCCACACGTCCTTCTGCCTGCGATCGAGCGATGTCCACGGCACTTCGGTTGATCGCAGTAAGAAATCCGGACAGCAGGATTACGACCACTACGGGTACGGCGACAGCGCCTGAAATAGCGGCTGTGCGCGATCCATTCGCACGGAGTGTGGCGAGCGCTATTGTGAGCGTCGCACCATGTGCTCGATCAGGCCGAGGCCGTACCGCTGTGATGGCCTGTGCACTCAGATACGCGGCGGACAAGAGCAATCCAATGATTGCAGTGACGGCCCCGCCGTCTGCGACACCGGCCTGCCACGGCTCAAGGCCGCCCGATGACGTGGCTAACATCGCGGAAGCTACTCCGGCTATCCCGACTGCCAGCAGCGCCACCGTTTTAACCCAGATCTTTCGTGGTTTGGTTTGCTCCTGGATTGCACGCCCGGACAGTTCGGCGACTAACGGCGTGTTCGACGCAGAGAGGCTAGGAATTACAGCGGCAAGAACAGCCAAGAGCACCCCCATTCCCAGTCCGACCACGAGGATGCCCGGACCGAGCACGACCGGGACGGTGACACCGACAAATTGTTCGGTGAGTTCACTTGCGCTTGCGACGACTGGCCCTGCGATGACAATGCCAGTAAGGACTCCCATGACTGCTCCCGCTGCTCCAAGGAGCGCCGCCTCGGTGAGGAATCCGATGACGATGGACGACGACGATGCTCCCAGGGCGGCCGCGATCGCGATCTCGCGTCGACGTTCTTCAATCGACAGGCGGGTGATCTGGGCGATCAGGATAGCGCCCACGCCGACCGCGATGAGAGCGAAAATCGCGAGCAGGGGCAAAAGCACGGAGTTGACGTTGTATCCCCGAGCCGGCTCACTTCGAGGCTGGACGCTGAACCCAGGCCCTAATCTGTCGACCAGGCGCGCCCGGATCTCCGCTGCGTTGGAGTCCTTGGAGACAGTGACGTACAGCATGTCGACCCGGCCGGATCGAGCAAACTGTACTTTGGCTTCACTCAGCGGCAAAACCACCACCAGCCCGTCGTTGACGGTATCGAGCTGTGCGGTTTGCTGGAACCTATCCATCGAGAGCTGCCCATCGTCGCTCACGAGTGTTGCGGAAGTCCCCAAGGATCGGCCAAGTAGGGCGGAAGTAACCGGTGGCGGTTCTCGTTGGCCGGGTTGGCATACCTTTGGATCGATGATCCATTGCGCTGAGCAATCGATTCCTAGGCCGAGTACAAATGTTTCCCGGCCGCCATTGCGTATCAGCATTACTCCACGGATGACGGGAACTACGGACGCGACGCCCGGCACCGTCCTGGCAGCATCAATAGCGGCCGAATCGATGCCACCTCGGGTAGCCGCGCCAACGACGCGCAACGGGGCGGGGCCGGCAATTTGGTACCCGACATCGTCGATAGCGGTGCTGACGCTGGTGGTCTCGATCATGACGGCCACAACAACGGCCACACCACCGCCGAGAGAAAAGGCGGCCAGCACGGCGCGCAGTACATGCCTACGGACGGCCCGGAGATTGATGATCCGCAGGACACTGAGGGTTGCGGCTAGTGGTAGGTGCGCCATGCCCATTTGCCAAGTGGTTGGACCGGCCCGCTATCGGACTCGATCCGGCCGTCGAGAAGAGAAATGAGCCGGGGAGCACCGTCGGCGATCGACTGATCATGGGTGACGAGGATGATTGTTTGACCTGATGAATTTAAGCTGTAGAGGATATCGATGACCTTACGACCGTTGTCGGTATCCAGATTACCCGTGGGCTCGTCGGCGAGGATCACATCGGGTTCCATGAATAAGGCTCGTGCCACGGCCACCCTCTGCTGCTCGCCACCCGACAACTCCGCAGGCACCCGTTTGGCCAACGAGGCGAGGCCGACCTGATCCAACAAATTGATTGCCCGGTCGTATTGGATACGGCCCGACCTACCGGCCAATAATCCGGGAAGCATGACGTTTTCAACAACAGACAAGCCAGCTAAAAGATTGAACGACTGAAACACGTACCCGATCGTCCGGCCTCGGACAGCGGCCAACTGCCGGCGAGAAAGCTCCGTCACACTCTTCCCGTCTACCAGAACATCGCCGCTCGTCGGGAGATCCAGCAGCCCGAGAATGCTGAGCAGTGTCGACTTCCCCGATCCGGAAGGTCCGACCAATGCCACGAACTCACCACGAAATATTTGCATGTCGATGTTCGTGAGCACCGGCGTAACTGTGACACCGCGGCCAAATGACTTGTGAAGGTTGCGGGCCTCAACGAGGACCGGTTTCTCAGGCCCATCACGGTTTGGCGCCACGCTTTTCATCCTAGCCCGGATCGTTCACAGCTGATGGTTGTTGGCCGCGTGTAGATGCACGGAAGTGCCTGTCCAGCAAGGGAAAATTGGATTTGCGACCGTTCAACATCCCTTGTCTGGAAGGCATTCCTTAGGTGAAGCGCATTTCGTGGTCGGCTGGATTATCCGTAACTGGTGGGGACCGGCGTGGTGGCCCATTTCGGCAGCGTTGGCCTGAGGTTATTGGCAGATCGAACGGGTCTGACCCACGCCGTCTCGGCAGTGCTGACGCGTCGTTCGTTCGCTGCGGGCCACGACCGTGGACGGGTGCTGACCGATGTGGCGGTGATGCTCGCCGACGGCGGTGAAGCCATCGCCGCCGGCACGTGTGGGCGCAGCTGCCGTGGGGACTGCCCGCCAGCAAGGTCGCTGACACCGACCTCCGTGAGGTGGTGGTACTCGACGTCGATGCCACGATCGTCGTCGCCCACAGTGAGAAAGAGTCCGCGGCACCGGGAGATCGCGGTGTTGTCTGCTGCCCTCGTGAGATGGGGGTTGGCGCGCTGACCGGTGCTGGTCATCTCACGTATCCGCCGCGGGCTCGATGTTTTGGTTGAGGGCGAAGCGATTGTTCGGGTCCAGGCGAGCCTTCAGCTTGGCGATGCGCCGGTAGGTGACCTCACCGAAGCTGGCCCGGATGCGGGCCTGCCCTTCGTCGCCGACGAAGTTGAGATACGCGCTCGCCGGACCGAGGGGATGCAGAGTTTCGTACGCTTCATTGGTCCATGACTTGCATCGTTCGGTGTCGGCGGGGTCGGTCCACGTGGTGATCAGATGGACGATGTAGGGATGGTCGCGGGCCGAAAACGCTGTCGCCTGGGGCGCAACACGGCTCGGAAAGCCACCGAGCCGGATCAGGTGTACACGCGATTGCGGCGCGGGGCGGGTTCGTCCGAGCAGCGCGATGCGCGCGATCGCCTCGTCGGTTAACTCCGTCAGGAAGATCGACTTCCAATAGTTCAGCCGGCCGAATGGTGCGGTGTGGTCGAGGACCTGTTGCCAGGTGGGATAGGCGAGTTCGCGCTGCAGCGTCGTCGCCGGTTCGGTGGTCGCCCCGCGGACGTCCAACAGCGCACCGACAGCCGCCTGACCGACCTCATCGGATCTCGACGAGCAGCCGAGGATCGTGACCAGGTCACGCCCTGAGCTGTCATCGGTTCCGAAGTCGGCAATCGCCGCGAGGTGGTCGTCGGCGTTGTCCATCTGGGCGCGGAAGTGTTCGAGCACGGCGTCGGCGTCGGTGTCGTCGTAAGCCCGCACGCCCCCGATGACGTGATCGACCGGATGGAGGTCGAGCACGAAGTGTGCGACCACCCCGAAGTTGCCGCCGCCGCCGCGCAGCCCCCAAAGGATCTCCGGGTTCTGCAATTCGCTGACGTACAGCACCTCCCCGCTGGCGAGCACCAGCTCCGCGGCAATCAAGTTGTCGCAGCTCAGACCGTATGTCCGGGACATCCAGCCGATTCCTCCGCCGAGCGTGAACCCGCCTACGCCGGTCGATGACACCACCCCGCCGGGGCAGGCCAAACCGTGGCGGGCGGTGACCTGGTCGATGTCGCCCCAGGTCGCACCTGGTTCGACGACTGCGATGCGGCGCTCGGGGTCAACGCGCACGCCGCGCATGAGAGAGAGGTCGATGACGATACCGCCGTCGGTGGAGGAGTGTCCGGCAACGCTGTGCCCGCTACAGCGCACCGCGATCTCGGTGCCAGAGCTGACGGCGTAGCGGACGGCGGCGACGATGTCCGCGCGAGAGCGGCAGCGGAGCACAACGCTCGGCCGCTTGTCGATCAGGCCGTTGAAGATGTGCCGCGCCGAGTCGTAGTCAGTGCTGTCGGGGTGGATCACGTCGCCGGTGAAGTCGGGCACCGTGTGGGTCGTTAGTGTCATCGCTGGCTCCGTGTCTCGGGTATGGCGGGCTTCAGGTAGTGGTTTTCGACGTACCAGTCGTAGGCGTTCTGGACCGCCGTGTGGAACGGCGTAGCGGGCACGCCCAGCTCGTTGCGGGCCTTTTCGCCGTCCGCATAGATGGCAGCAGACGACAGCCGCATCTGATGCCCGTCGATGGGCAGGCGAGGGCCGACCACGCCCCGGGCCGCGGCCACGGCGGCGGCCGCCACCGGTATGGACCAACGCGGGAGGACCACCCTTGGCCCTGGCCGATTGACTATGTCGCAAACGGTGGCGAAAGCGTCGCGGAAGCTCAGATTCTCACCGGCCAGGATGTAGCGTTCGCCGATCCGGCCGCATTCAGCTGCCATGACGTGCCCGCGCACTACGTCCGCGACCGACACGAAGTTGGTGCCACCGGGCGGGGCGAACCGGAGTCGTCCACGCGCGGCCTCGACGACCATCGCGCTGGAGATGCGGTTGACGTCGCGTGGCCCGATGACGACCCCCGGATTGACCGTCACGGCGGCGAGTCCCGCCGCGATGGCGCGGCGCAGCTCACCTTCGGCGAGGTGCTTGCTGTGTCCGTACGGGAACTGGCGGGGACGCAGGTTGAAGTGGTCCGCCTCGGTGAGCTGTCGCCCGGGTGCCGGTATGCCCAACGCGGCGATCGAACTGGTGAAGACAAGCCGTTTCACACCGGCGCGCAGGGCGGCGGCCACTACGTTGCGTGTCCCCTCAACGTTGGTGCGGTAGAGGCGATCACACCCGCGGTAGCGCCAGTAGTCGGAGACTGCCGCGGTATGAAAGACCCAGGTACACCCGGCCATCGCGGTGGCGAGCGCGTCAACGCTGTCCAGCACGTCTCCGACACACATCTCGCAGGCCAGGTCATCCAGTGCGACCGTCGACGAGGTTTCTCGCCGCAGCACCCGAACACTGATCCCGCGGTTGATCAAGGCGGACACCAGGTTCGACCCGACGAACCCGGTTCCGCCCGTAACGAGTGCCAACATGCGCGTCAGAAGCGGTAGGTGGTGCAGCCGACCTGGACACCTGAGCCGACGGTCAGGATCAGCCCGATGTCGCCCGGCCGTACGAGCTCGTGCCGCCGGGCGTGCTCCAGTCCGTACGGCACGGACGAGGTGAAGGGGTCGGCGTCGACGGTGAGGTCGACGAATCGTGATCTCGGGATGGCAACCCGGGCGGCCAGTTCGCTCAGGCCTGCCTGGGACAGATGCGGTGGGAACACGATCGCTATGTCGGCTGGGTCCAGTCCCTCGAGCGTCAAGAGTTCCTTGGCGGCAGAGGGGACACAGTCGAGGTAGATGGCGGCGAGGTCGGGGTCGCGGTCGATCTGCAGCCAGGTCCGCCCCTGGTGTTGCTGGGTGTAGGTCGCGAGTGCCCCGCCGTACTCGGGGTGGTGTCCGAAGACGAACCGGCCGAAGCCTGCGGTGCCATCGCTGGCGCTCAAAAGCACGGCTGACCCCGTCTCGCTGATGCCGTTGAGCGGATAGCCGCTTTCGGGGGTGTTGTTTTCTATTTCCGAGGCCAGCACCATCGCATGTGCGGCCTTTCCCGCACCGATCATTCCGACGGCGACGTGGCAGGCGTTGAGGAAGCCGACCGCGCCGTTGAGGACATCGAAGGCGAGGGTCTTAGGCCCGTCCGGGGACTGTATGTCGTCGTTGATCCCGAGTTCGCCGGCGACCAGTGCGGCCACTGCCGGTTCGCTGAGGAAGTCGTCCCGGTACACACCGGCGTTTATCACCAGGCCGAGCGCTGCCGGGTCAAGGCCACTTTGGTCGAGGCACGCCGTTGCCGCTTGAACCGCGAGCTGTATCGAGCTCACTGGCGCCGATTGCCCAGCGGGAGCGATGCCGACACCGTCGATGCGCACGCGCGGCATCGCCGGCACCTCTTTGCGGTAGCTGCCGGTCCGAACGCTGCGACCGTGCTGGCCATCGGTCCCGCGGCGCATACGATCGGGCAAGTCGTCGAGGGTGTACAGCGCGGTGCCAACGGTCTGTCCGGAGCCGGTGATGCCGAAGACCACGTTGTCTCCGGACTGGATCCGGTTGCTGCGGATGTAGTCGCCGAGGGCAACGAAGTGTGAAGTGGTGGCGGTGTTCCCCCGCTCGGCCAGGTTGTAGATGGTGTTGCCCCGGTCGACTACGGTTCTCCCGAACATCCGGTTGATCGCGATGACTGCGTCGTTGAGCGACGACTCCGATGTCTGGTGCATGAGCAGGTGGTCACAGAGCTCGGGCCGCCACCCGTGCCGCTGCATGACGGCGGTGACGTAGGGCACCGCATGTTTGACCGCGATCGCGGTCTGCGGGACGGAGTCGGCGAACATGATGGCACCGCCGTGCGGTCCGTCGGTCGCCTTGGCGATGCACAGCTTGCTGTACCGGCTCAGGGTGGCCATATCGATGTCGTGGAAGCCGACCCGACTGTTGGGCCCGCGCTCCAGAATTACCGCTGCGCCGGCGTCGCCGAGGGTCAGGCAGGCAAGCCGCGGGTCCATCGGCCCCTCGATTTCATGCTGCGCGGTCTCGGTGAGGTGGCTGATGTATTCGCCGCTGACCACCAGGGCGCAGCGAACCAGTCCGGTCTTCAGGAAAGCGTCCGCCACGGCAATGCCGGTGAACATTCCGGCGCACGCGTTGTTGAGGTCGAAGGCGAGCGCATTGACAAGGCCGCATTGATCGCGCAGCCGCGAGGCGGTGCTGGGCTCGAAGGTGAACTTGTGCCCTGGTCCGTCGCACCGGGAGATGTTGCAGCAGATGAGCAGATCGATCTCCTCGGGCCGATAGCTCGACCGGGCCAGGCAGTCGGCCGCCGCCTGCCGGGCAAGGTCGATGGAGAACTCGTCGTCACCGGCCATCCGTCGGTTCTTGATACCGGTCAGGCGTTCCAACGGGATGCGGATCTCGTTGGCGCACTCCGAAAGAACCGTCTCGGTCGACACCGTCCGCGTCGGCAGGTACACACCGAGGCTTTCGATCACCGTGTTTCGCGTCTCGTCGGGGCTCGCTGACACCGGCTTCGCGGAATCCGGTGTGGTTGGGCCGGCTTCAGCGGTGCCCCGGTCCCCGGCCCGCCGCCCGTGCCCGAACTCCGGGAATTCGAAGTGCTCCGGGCCATCGTAGGAGACAGGTCCGTGTTCGGCGGCCAGTTCGGCGATCGTGCCGTACACGAACATGGACTCCGGCCGGAGCGGCAGGCCGACCGCCTCCGCCCGCACCGCGACCTCCAGGCTCTGAGTGGAGGCACCACCGAGAGCGAAGAAGTCGTCGGTGACGCTGACCCGTTCCAGATCGAGTACCTCACACCAGATCTCGGCCAGGACCTGCTCGGTGTGCGTACGCGGAGCGACGAATTCCTGCTGCTGCGAGCTAGGCACCCCATCCGCTGCCATCAAGGCGCGGCGGTCCACCTTGCCGCTCGAAGTGAGCGGTAGCGCGTCGGTCACGTGGAAGATGGCCGGCACCATGGCGGCCGGGAGCAACTCCAGCAGGAAGCGGCGCAACTCGGCTGTCGACGGCGCCGCGCCCCCGGCCGCGACGACATGGGCGATGAGGATGGTCTTGCCGCTATTTCCCAGGGCATCGTTTCGGGCCACCACTGCGCTCTCCCGCACTGCGGGGTGTTTCGCCAAGGCGGCCTCCACCTCGCCGGGCTCGATCCGGAAACCGTGGATCTTCACCTGGAAGTCGAGGCGTCCGAGGTATTCGATGTTGCCGTCGGGCAGATATCTGGCCTGGTCGCCGGTGCGGTAGAGCAGTCGGTCGGGGTCTCCGGGATCGCTGCTGGACGGATCGGTGACGAAGCTGGCGGCCGTCGCATCGGGCCGGTTGAGGTAGCCGCGGCCGACGCCGACACCGCCGATGAACAGCTCGCCGGGCACACCCACCGGCACCGGTTGGAGATGGGTGTCCAAAAGGTGAATGCGGATGTTGGCGATCGGTCGCCCGATCGGGACCAGCGGGTCGGATACGTCGCGCGCGCAATGGAAATGGGTGACGTCGATCGCGGCCTCGGTAGGCCCGTAGAGGTTGTACAACTCAGCGTCCAGCGTGGCCAGGAAGTGGTCGCGGAGGTCATACGGCAGCGCCTCGCCACTGCAGAACACCCTGCGCAGCCCGACGCAGTCGTCAGCGCCGGGCGCGGCGAGAAAGCGGCGCAACATCGACGGCACGAAATGTGTTGTGGTGACGCCCTGCTCGATGATGGTCCGAACCAGATACGAGGCGTCCTTGTGGCCCTCGGGTTTTGCAATGACAACCCGCGCGCCGGCGATCAGCGGCCAGAAGATCTCCCAGACGAAGGGGTCGAAGCTTGTCGGGGTCTTGTGCAGCACCCGGTCGTCCGCGGTCAGCGGGTAGGCGTCTTGCATCCAGAGCAGCCGGTTACGGATCCCGCCGTGGGTGTTGAGAGCTCCCTTCGGCGTACCGGTGGAACCGGACGTATGAATGACGTAGGCGAGGTTCGTTTCCGTCGTACCAGCGGCTATGGCAACTGGCGCGGCGCCGCCGCCCTGGACCGGGGATGTCCATGCCACGTCGAGGCACAGCCGGTGACCGGTGAAGGTTGCGGGTACCTGTTCCAGGTGCCCTCGGTGGGTGACGCATACCGGCGCGTCCGGTACATCGGTCAGGATGGACGCCATCCGCTGCGTGGGCTGCGCCGGGTCCAGCGGCAGGAAGGCGCCACCGGCCTTGAGGACACCCAGCAGCGCCACGACCAGGTCCTCGGAGCGGTCCAGCAGGACGGGCACAACGATGTCGGGGCCCACACCGAGGTGCTGCAGCCGGTGTGCCAGACCGTCGGCCCGGTGATCGAGCTCCGCGTAGGTCAACTCGCGGTCATCACACGCCACCGCGACGGCGTCGGGGATGCGTGCAGCCGTTGCCGCGACCATCTCGTGCAGGCAGGCAGGGGCCTGGGAATCGGGGTAGCGGACCTCTGTTTGGTTCCACGCAGCCTGCTGGCGGCGCTCCTGCTCGGTCAGCAGCGGCAGCTGCGAGAGGCGTCTGTCGGGATCGGCGACGATACCGTCGAGGATGGTGGCGAAGTGCCCGGCCATCCGCTCGATCGTCTCCGCGGCGAAGAGGTCCGTGTTGTATTGCAGCAGGCCGGACAGCTCCCCGTCCTGTTCACCCATCTCCATCATCAGGTCGAACGGTGCACCGCCCTGCCCGATGTGGATGGTTTCCAGGTCAAGCACCGCGCCAGCAGGGTCTGTGCCCGTTGGGCCGGGCCCGTCGGAAAAACGGCGCGTTTGTTGCCAAGCAAACGAGACCTGGAACAGCGGTGTGCGGCCCCCATCGCGCGGTGGCCGTAGCCGCTCGACGAGCAGCGGGAAGGGATAGTCCTGGTGGGTGAGCGCGCCCAGCACGGTGTCCTTGACGCGGCTGAGCACCGAGGTGAATGTCGGGTCGTCGTGCAGGTCGACGCGCAGGGCTACAGGATTGGCAAGGTAGCCGACCATGCCTTCCAGCCCGGCTTGGTCGCGGCACGCGAAGGGTGAGCCGATGAGAAGCTCGTTCTGGCCGCTGTAGCGGTGCAGCAACGTGGCGTAGGCCGCGAGGATCGTCATGTAGGGCGTCGCGCCGGCGGCCCGGCCTACCTGCTTGAGCCCGGCGGTGAGCCGACCGTCGACGGTGAACTGGTGGACGGCGCCCCGGTAGGTCTGACGGGCTGGTCGTGGTCGGTCGGTGGGCAGTCGAAGGATCGGCAGGTCGCCGGCCAACTGTTCATGCCAGTAACGCCAGAGGTGCTCGCCTTCGGCGCCTGCCAGCATCCGGGTCTGCCGATCGGTGTGGTCGACGTATCGTTCCGCCGGTGGCGCGGGCGGGTGGGCACCGTGCTCCGCGGCGTACAGCAGGCGAAGCTCGTCGAGAATGACGTCGATGGACCAGAAATCGACGGCGATGTGATGCACCGCCAGTAGGAGGACGTGTTCATCGGGTGCGCGCCGTAGCAGTGTCAGCCGCAACACCGGGCCGGTGTACAGGTCGAAGGGACGGTCGGTCTCCCGACGTATCCACTCGTCGAGCTGACCTTGGTCGGGGCCGAGGTCGTGCCGCGCGATCCGCACCGGCCATTGTGGATGGACGAGTTGAACCGTTTGCCCGTCGCGCTCGGTGTACGTGGTGCGGAGCATCGGATGGCGGTCAACGAGTGCCTGGGCGGCGCGCTCCAGTGCCGGTACATCAAGCTCACCGCTGATCCGCCCGGCATAGGCGATGGTGTAGGCGGCGCTTTCCGGTGCCAGTTTATGGATGAACCACATGGACCGCTGTCCGTACGACAACGGATACACCGAGGCTGAGTTCTCCGCTTCCGCCATGAGGAGCTCAGACAGCAGCGCACGCTTTCGCTCCGCAGAAAGGCCGGAGATGTCGATGGGCTCATCCATCATCACTACCCTCCTTCACGACAAGCTCTCGCTCGGCGATGACCATCCGCAGCAGCTCATCCACGGAATCGTCGGAAAGCTCGGGCACCTGGGCGAGCAGGTCGACCTCGCGTGACGCAGCGGCAGATGGTTTCTGCGGAGCCGCCTTCGCCGGTGAGGCCCCAGCGGGCCGGGCCGGGCCGGTGCGCGACAGTTGGTCGCCGAGCCAGCCGGAGAGGCTGGCCACGGTTGGCCTATCCAGCAGCCGGGCAACCGGCACGACGATGCCCAGGTCGCGTTCGATCTGGATGCGCAGCTCCAACGCGATGAGCGAGTCGACGCCGAGGCCGGTGAGGGGCGCCGCGACGTCCAGGCTCGACGGGGCCAGGCCGAGTTTGCCGGCAGCCAGGTCGCGCAAGTAGCGCTCGAGCCGCCGCTGGCGCTCTTCCGGTCCCGCGCCCTGCAGCGCGTCGCCCAGGCTGCTTCCCGGCCCGGGCGCATCATCGGTCCCCAGGTCCGTCGCCCGCTTACCGGCCGACGGTCCAGCGGGAAGATCCGCGAGCAGCGGCGGGTTCATGCCCGGGCTTAATCCCGACTGCCACCGCGCCCAGTCGATGTCGAGGACGGCGACCTGCGTAGCAGACCGCGCGAGCAGATCCGCCAACGCTCGCAGGCATTCGGCCGCCGGCATGGCCTCGACGCCGTGTCGGGTGAGGTACGCCTGCTCGGACCGAGCGGAAAAGCCAAGCCCGGCCCATGGTCCCCAGTTGATGCTCAACGCTGCCCGGCCTTCGGCACGTCGATGCCACGCCAGCGCGTCGAGGGACGCGTTCGCTGCCGCGTAGTTCGCCGCCCCGGGCAAGCCCAGCAGTGTCGCGGCCGACGAAAAGAGCACGAAGAAGTCCAGTGCCGCGTCCCGGGTCAGCGCGTGCAGGTTCCAGGCGCCCTGGACCTTGGGCGCCATCACCTCCCGTAGCTGCCGCTCGTCGAGGAATTGCAGCATGCCGTCGTCGATGACCCCGGCCGCATGCACCACCCCTCGCAACGGTGGCATCGACGCGCTGATCGACTCAAGGACGGCCGCGACGTCATCGGCCCTGGCGACGTCGCCGCGCGCAACCATCACCTCGGTGCCGACCGCCCGCAACGCGTCCAACGTCACCTGCGCGGACGCCGAGGCGTCGCTTCGCCCCATCAGGACCAGGTGCCGGGCGCCCTGCTCGGCCATCCAGCTGGCCACCACACATCCGAGCGCGCCAAGTCCACCGGTGATGAGATAGGTGGCCTCAGCTTCGAAGGCCGTGAAAGCCTTGACACCGGCCGAGTTCTCGGCGGCCTCGACTCCGTCGTATCGGGTGAGCCGCGCGACGTAGCGACGGCTGCTACGCAGCGCCACGTCAACCTCGGGGTTACCCGCCCACACCTCCCGGAACAGCGCCCGGAGTTCTTCCGGGCCGCCGCCCGCGGACAGGTCGACCCGGGTGCAATGCAGCTCCGGATACTCGTGGTCAATGGTGCGACCCATCCCCCACACTGGAGCCTGGGCGATCGACACGGGTTCGGGTTCGGTGCCTGCGGTGCCCGCCACCTGCGCCCCGCGGGTCACCAGCCAGAGGCGCGGCGGATCCGACCAACCAGCCAACGACAACGCCTGCACGAGATGCAGCACGCTTACCGGGCCCAGCGTGGTAGCCGACTCCAGCGAGCCGGTCGACGTGTCGGCCGGCGCGGCGGCCAGCAGACCCCACAGATGCACCACCCCGCGGCAGGGTGGTTGTTCGCCCCCGAACGCTTCTTCGAGGAGCCGCCGAAAGTGCTCGGGCTGCGCCGGATCAAGACGGTAGTCGCCAGATGCCAGACGCTCGAATTCGGCACCCGACTCGACGAGCACACATGTCTGAGAATGTGATTCGAGATGGTCATGGAGCGTGTCGGCAGCGACACCTCCGTCGCTCAAGATGAGCCAGCTTCCCGCGTCGATCGACTGGCTCGGCGTATCCGGGTCCGGCCGGATGGATGCGGGCTGCCACCGCAGCTGGTAGAGCCGATCACGCAGGTCCGCCGCCATCGTCGGTATCTCACCAGGGGTCTGCTGTAGCCGGTTGTCGGTGACGCCGTGCGGGGGCGCGATGGTGGTCCCAGCGTCCAACCAGGAATGAACACGTTGCCACGGGTAGGTAGGTGCAGTCACGCATCGGCCGCCCATGGGATACAGCTGCTCCCACGCAACTGGCTGCCCCACGGTGTAGAGGGTGCCCAGCGACGCGAGCGCGGTGGCACGCCCGTCTTCGTCACGGCGCATGGACGGCACCAAGGTGCAGTTTCGGCCCAGGTCCGCAGCGTCCTCGCGGGCCGCGGTCAGCAGGATGGGATGCGGGCTGATCTCGACGAATGTGTCATGCCCGCTGTCCAGCAGCCGATGCAGCGCGGGCGAGAACCGCACCGGCGAACACAGGTTCTCCACCCAGTAGTCGGGGTCAACCAGGCGGTCGTTCAGCAGCTCACCGGTGACCGTGGAGTAGATGGGTATGGTCGGCGCGGTCGGTCGCAGCCCCCCGAGCATGCCGCGCAGCTCGGTAGCCAACGCAGTCACCTGCGGGCTGTGCGAGGCAGCATCGACGTCAATCCACCGGCAGAACCGGTCGCGCTGCTCCAGGACCGCCACAAGGTCGGCCAAAACTGTTCGATCACCCGACAACACCGTTGATCGAAGGCTGTTGCTCGCGGCGATCGCGACCTGACCCTCTCGGCCGGCGATGAGCTCCTGCGCTTCGGCCATGGTCAGCTCTGCCACCATCATCGCTCCGCGGCCGCGGACCCGTTGAAGCATCCGCGCCCGAGCCCAGATCACCCGTGCCGCGTCTTCCAGGCTCAGCGCGCCGGCGACATGCGCCGCCGCGACCTCACCCATGCTGTGCCCCACCACCGCGGTCGGCTCAACCCCCCACGACCGCCACAATGCGGCCAGCGCCACCTGGACAGCGAAGATCGCCGGTTGGATTCGGCCGATGTCGGTGAGTTCGGAATTGCCGTGGTCGGCTAGCTCCGCAAGCACGGAGCGTCCCCGATACGCGCGTATCGCGCGGTCGCACGCCGCCAACGCATCGCGGAACACCGGTTCCTCCGCCTGCAATTGCTGTCCCATGCCGCACCACTGCGAGCCCTGGCCGGAGAAGACGAAGGTCGCCGCGGGCCGGTGGCCGGCACGACGACGTCCGACGGATAGTCCGGCCCGGGTCTCCCCCCGTCGGTAGGCGGCCAGAGACTCGGCCATCGTCGCGTGGGAGTCTGCGACCACGGACAACCGATGGTCATGGTGACCGCGACGCGCGCCGGCTGTGAAGCACAGGTCGGCAAGTGGCGTCCCGGTAGCAAGTGCCAGCTGGTACCGCCCTGCCAGCGCGGCCAGAGCCTCGGGGGACCGGGCGGAGAGTGGCAGCAACTCCGCTCGATCATCTGCCGTGCCATCCGCCACTGGCGTGGCCCGTACCTGCGGGGCCTCGGTAAGGACTATGTGCGCGTTGGTGCCACCAAAGCCGAACGAGCTGACCCCTGCGATCGCTCGCCCGCCGTTGTCCGGCCACGGAGTGAGGGTCTGCGCCACGCGCAACGGCAGCCGGTCGAAGGGAATGTTCGGGTTGGGTTCGGTGAAGTTCAGGCTCGGCGGGATCGCCCGGTGCTGCAGAGCCAACGCTACTTTGATGAGCCCGGCCACTCCGGCCGCCGCCTCTAGATGGCCGATGTTGGTCTTGGCCGAGCCGACCAGACACCGACTGCCCGGCGGACGAGCGTCGGCCAGGATCGTGCCCAGGGCCTTCGCCTCGATTGCATCGCCGAGTAACGTCCCGGTGCCGTGCGCTTCGACGTACTGAACGGAGCCCGGCGACAGCCCCGCGCGGCGGTAGGCCGCGGCCAGCACGGCTTCCTGCGATTGCCGGCTGGGCGCCATCAGCCCGTTCGTCCGGCCATCCTGGTTGGTGGCGGTGCCGCGGATCACCGCATAGATCGGGTCGTTATCGGCCAGTGCCCGGCCGAGTGGTTTGAGAACGACGATCCCGGCGCCCTCACCTCGTACGTAGCCGTCCGCACCGGCGTCGAAGGTTTTGCAGCGGCCGTCTGGAGCCAGCACCCTGGCCTTGGTGAAGTTGATCGCGATCGCCGGTGAAAGGATGACGTTCGCGCCTCCCGCGAGCGCCATCGTGCACTCGCCGTCGCGCAGGCTGCGACACGCCAGGTGGATGGCGACCAGCGACGACGAACAGGCGGTGTCGATTGCCATGCTCGGTCCGCGGAAGTCGTAGACGTAGGAGAGCCGGTTGGCAGCCACGCTCAACGCGTTTCCGGTGCCGGTGTAGGCGTCGACAAGTCGCGGCTGGCCAAACGGGATTTGCCCATAGTCATTTGTGGAGATGCCGACGAATACACCGGTGTGGCTACCGGCAAGCCGCTCCGGCACCTGCCCGGCGTCTTCCAACGCCTCCCACGCCACCTCCAGGAGCAGACGCTGCTGGGGGTCCATTTGCGCCGACTCCCTTGGCGAGATGCCGAAGAACTGGAAGTCGAACTGGTCGACCTCGGGTAGGAAACCGCCCCGCCGGCTGACCGCAGTGCCCGGCGTGGACGGATCCGGGTCGTAGAAGGCATCGGCGTCCCAGCGGTCCGGCGGTATCTCGCTGATCGCGTCCACACCGTCGGATAGCAGCCGCCAGAAGGCCGCCGGCCCGTCGGCACCCGGAAACCGGCAGCCGATCCCGACGATCGCGATTGGCTCGTCCGCGGCGCGCGCATCGCCGCTGTCCCCGGCTGGCGCGACGGCGCGGTTGTCGGCGGGGACCTCTTCGGCCAAATGGCTGGAAAGTACGTCGATCGTGGGATATTCGTACACCAACGTGGGCGAGAGTTCGCGTCCCAGCCACGCCTCCAATGCGGCCGTCAGCCGGACGGCATGGATGGAGTCGAGGCCGTAGTAGGCGAACGGAAGGGATGGGTCGATCTCCGTTGCCCGGAGGTCGAGTTGATCAGAAAGCTGGGTGACGAACCAGGCCGCGATTTCCGCCGCACTGCGCCCGCCGTGCTCCGACGCCACCCGGGCGGTCGGTGCGGGCGGCGACGGAGCGTGCCACTGGGCGACCCCGTCGAGGTCGCCGTCGAGGAACCGCTGCCGGCAGGTGCCCCGCTGGATCTTGCCGCTCGATGTGGTCGGAAGTCGCAATGCCTCCAACAGGACGACGGCGTGTGCCGCAATCCCATGTTGCTCGGTGATCGCGGTCCGGATTGCGTGCACGACGTCGGTGAGTTCGGCATCACCGAACCGAGAGTGGTCCACCTCCTGCACGACAACGAGCTGTTCGGCGGCACCTGAATCCGGCGTGACCGAGAAGGCCGCACCTCGGCCCGGCAGCAGCGCTGGATGGCAGTCCTGCACGGTTATCTCGATGTCGTCGGGGTAGTAGTTGCCGCCGCGGATGATGACGAGGTCCTTGAGGCGTCCGGTGACGAACAGCTCGTTGTCGTGCAGGAAACCCAGATCCCCGGTACGCAGGAACGGGCCGTCCCCCGTCTCCGAAAGGAACGCCGAGAATGTCTCTTCGGTCTGTTCCGGCCGTCCCCAGTAACCCCGTGCAACGCTCGGCCCGGCGACCCAGATCTCGCCGACTTCGTCTGCCGGGCATGGCCGTCGGGTCACCGGATCGACAGCGAGGACCTGCTGGCCACCCTGCGGCCGACCGCAACCGACGAGCGCTGCAGCGACCGGATGCTCCGGCGCGACATCGACGACTCGGTGCTCGCGTAGCGCGGTGCTATCCACGTGTCGCACCACCGGCACGGCGGAGTCCGACCCACCGGACACCAGCAGGGTTGCCTCCGCCAGCCCATACACCGGTGCAAACGCCTCCGGCCGGAAACCAGCCGGGGCGAAGGCGTCAGCGAAACCCTGCACGGTCGTGGTACGCACCCGCTCCGCGCCGCACATGGCCGTGGACCAGCTGGACAGATCGAGCGCCGCCCGTTCCTCGGCGCTACTGAGTTCGACACACATGTCGTAGGCGAAGTTCGGCGCGGTGGTGATTGTGGCGCGATGTCGGGAGATGGCTTCCAGCCACCGCATTGGGCGCTTGATGAAGGCGGTTGGCGACATGAGGTGGGTAGTGCACCCGACGTAAAGCGTTCCGAGGATACCGCCAATGAGACCCATGTCATGATGAGGCGGCAGCCAGAACACGCCGACTGCGTGGTCGTCACCGTGCCACACCTGACGGATGGCCTCCGAGTTGTGTAGGAGGTTGTGGTGCGTCAGCACGACGCCCTTCGGTGAGCTGGTGGAGCCCGAGGTGTACTGCACGATGGCGGCTGCGTTCGGGTCGAGGTCCGGTGCGACCCATTCCTCGCCGTCCCGGAGGTCCGCGTCCGCGACGCACCACCGCAACGAAGGTCCATCGACCAAATCGTCTACCGTGGCCTTGATTCTCGCTTGCGACTCGGCGGTGGTGAGGGCGAACCCGGCTTGCACGTCCGCGACGATCGACGCGACGCGCGGAACCAGGTGCTTGTGCACCGGCGGATGCACCGGCACGGCGACGGCTCCGGCATAGACACACCCGAAGAGACCGGCGACAAAGTCCAAGCCCGGGGGGCACAAGACAAGTACCCGTTCGCCCGCAGCGCCCTGTTGTTGCAGACTCGACGCGATTCGCCGCGCCTTGATGTCCAACTCTTGATAGGTCAGCCGACCATGTTCTTCTTCGCCATCGTGGGAGAAGCCAAACGCAATCTTGTCTTGATAGCGTTCGGCTCTCCGCTCCAGGAGGTCCGGCAGTGTGCGTGCGGTGGGTGCCGTGTCCTCGGGCACGCCGCGCGCCGTGGCGCTGGGCGACCTGGCGGCCTTCATGTCGCCATCCTGTACTACTAAATCCGCTCCTGTACTGCTAACCCGCTTTTGCGCTAGCCAACGACATCGAATACCTGCCCGGCAGGCACAGCGACGATCCGGCGCGCCGTCGCCACCTTGAGTTCGTCGAGGTGTCCTTCCTCGGCGTCCGTGCGGGTGTCGGTGCGCGCCAGCCTGATGAACTCCTCGGTGACGAACCCATCCCGAAGCACTGCCGTGACCGAGCGTCCGCCGACCGAGATCCCGAATGCGAAGTCCTCCAGGAGCATTCCCCGGTCGGCGCGCAACAACTCCCGATCGACGACGTAGCGGCCGTCGGTGACCGCGTGAGTTACGACCTCGAAGTCGTCGCGGGCGCCGGGCCCCCGAAACGGGGTGCGCACCGTCACGGAACGGCGTGGGGGCGGACGGTCGGGTGACAGCATGGCGAAGGCGAGTTGCACCGCCTTGAACGCGCAGGCCACACCAGCGGGCGAACCCGGCCCGTCGTAGCGCAGCATGTCCTCGAAGGTGAATGCGATGGTCCGGCCACGCTCGGTGACCTCAACGGACTCGGGCGGCGGCACGATCACGTCAGCGTGCTGCGGCGTCCCAGCTGCGTCGGTACCCGACCGACACCTCCAGCGGCACGTCCAGCGGGTAGGCCCCGCCCATCTTGTCGCGCACCAACGCATCCAGCGTTTCGCGCTCGCACTCGGCCACCTCGAACAGCAATTCGTCGTGAACCTGCAGCAGCATCCGGGACTTGAGTCCCGCGTCGCGGATCGCCGTGTCGGTGTTGATCATCGCCACCTTGATGATGTCGGCGGCGCTGCCCTGAATCGGGGCGTTCAGCGCGGCCCGCTCGGCGGCCTCCCGCACGTTGCGGTTGCTGCTGTCCAGCTCCGGCAGATAGCGCCGTCTGCCCAGCACCGTCGAGGTGTAACCGTCCTTGCGGGCCTGGTCGACCACGGACTGCAGGTAGTCCGGTTCTTCAATTATAATCGGGCAGTTGTGATTTCGCTCTCGTTGGCGTGCCGGTGGAGTAGAAGGCCCTTGGCCTTCTGAAGTCTGAAAGTTGCGAAGCATTCAGGCGGAGGAAGGAAACCAAGGGCCGTGACCGACGGTACGACATCGTTGTTCGGGTTGCCAGGGATGCGGGTGGAGGTGTCGAACGCCTCGCTGACGGGACGCGGGTGGTGTGTGCGGTCACTGCCGATGAGACGGCGGCGGCGTGCCCGTCGTGTGGGGTGTTCTCCTACCTCGCGCAAGGGGCGCACGACCACCTCGCCGAAGGACATTCCGTACGGGCAGGATCGAATCATATTGCGGTGGAGCAAGTCCCGGTGGAGATGCCAGGAGGACTACTGCGAGCGCGGCTCGTTCACCGAAGCGGTCCCGCAGGTGCCCCCGCGCGCCCCGCGCCACCGGACGCTGCGCACCCAGATCGGCGCGGCCATCGGGGACGCCGCCCGCTCGGTGGCCGAGGTCGCCGCCGCCCACCGGGTGTCGTGGCCGACCGCGCACCGCGCCTTCGTCAGCCACGCCGAGGCGCTACTGACCGAGCCGGCTACCCACGACGGTCTTGGGGATCGACGAGACCCACCGCGGCAAGCCCCGCTGGGAGTACTGCACCGACGCCAAGCGGTGGGTGCGCCTGGATCCATGGGACACCGGGTTCGTGAACCTGGTCGGCAACCAGGGCCTGCTCGGGCAGCAGCCGGGCCGCACCGCCACCGCGTTGATCGACTGGCTCTGGCAGCGCAGCCCGAACTCCGCGAGAGCGTCGAGTTCGTCGCGATCGACCCGGCCGAGTTCAACACTGGCCCGGTCACAGGTTCACGCTCGGATCGGGCGTCGCGCATCGCGGCGAGACCTGTTGCAGCACAGCTGTTGTCGGCGGAGCCTCCTTCGGTATCGGCTCAGGTGCCCGTTCCGCCGTCGAATCCCCCGCAGTCGCTCCCTGCTGAGCGTCCTGCTTGGCCTCGTGCTCATCGCGACGCTCGTCCGGCTGCCCGGCATCAGCCTTAGTCAGCTCGCCCGTCTGGGCGTCTGAGGCCCCACCGGCATTTCCCATCCCCCCGGTCATCTGACCGATCTGTTGCACGCCCTGCATGATGCCTTGGGGCACTTGCCCCACCGCACTCATCGCCTGCATGGGCAGCTGCGCGGCCTGGTTCGTCATCTGCATCGGCATGCTCATCATCTGGCCCAGTTGGCCCATCGAGTCGGCACCGCCGCCGCCCGATCCGGCCGTGCCACTGCCGCCACCACCGGGGCCGCCCGCCGAATCGAACTGATGCTTCTCGTAATCCGCGGCCAGTTGAGAGTCAGTGCTCGAATACCGTCCGGCGGCCTCGACCACGTTGGACGCGGTGTTCGAGGCCTCGTCCTTGAGCTGTGGCAGCGCGTCCTGGATCGCGCCCTCCAAGGAGGGCAGCTTCTCCGCGATCGCCTGACTGATCGCGTCCGTACCGGTCACGGTGAAGGGCGCCGGTGCAGCCGG
Source organism: Mycobacterium sp. (assembly GCF_035633495.1). Lineage (GTDB taxonomy): Bacteria > Actinomycetota > Actinomycetes > Mycobacteriales > Mycobacteriaceae > Mycobacterium. The sequence continues at coordinate 20,336 of NZ_DASQEU010000121.1, forward strand.
TAGATCACCTGCCGCTGTCAGCAGTTGCTGGCCGTACTTCCGCAACAGTTCTGGATCGACCTTCAGCGGTGGCTGACTACCGGGACCCGTTCCCATTCAATGCACTCCGCTCAGAACCGGATGTTCCGCAGAACGTCGTAGACCCCTGCAATCCACAGCAGCAGCGGGATGACCGCGGCGATCGCCGCACCGTCGAACAGCTCGAGAATGCGCTTCGTCACCGGCGACACCCTGCGGACGCCCTCGGTGGCACCCACCAGGATCAGCGCGACGACCACACCGGCGACGTAGATGCTCAGCACCAGCCAGGCGCTGTCCGGGTACCACAGGCTCAGTCTGATCATCACTCCCGTGGGGATCACGATCGTTGCGGCGAGAAGCGCCCAAGCACAACGTCTTTCGGCATACAACCGGGAACGGAACGCGCAGACTGTCGTGACGAGCGCCGCCACGATCAGGCTGTGAATGAAGAAGTGCCCCTGCACCACGACGGTGATGGCCCCCGCCGCCAACACCAGGGCCCCTGCGGACAGAAAGCCCACCAGGAGTTGCTTGGCCAGGTGACTGCGTTCGGTCAGGCGCGCCGCCGATTCGGGCACCGACGCAATGATCGCCTGCCACGTCGGCGACTCCTCGTCGGACGCTTCGTTGGTCGACACCGGATCCAGCAGTTCGTCGTTGGCGACGGTCTCGCCGGGCGCTGGGATGGGCGGCAGCGCGATGCGGGCCACGGCGACCGTCAGCTTGGCGGCGTTGGTCACGACGATCATGCCGAAGGCGATGGCACCCTCAGGCACCCAGTCCTGCCATCCGTAGCCGTATGCGACGGCGGCCGCGATGACGGCGATGGCGCCGACCGCGAGGAACGAGGCGACCTCTGCGCGCTTGCGCGGACCGCCTCGCGTCGCAAGCACCACCAACAGCACCACGGCGGCGGCGCCCGCAACGTTGGGTGCGCCCGGTCCGTCGATGCCCGCGGGCAACGGCACGGCCAGCGCGGCGGCCGCCGCCAGGGGCGCAAGCGCCGCGACCAGCAGGCTCTCGGAGGCGCTCAGGTTGTGGTATCGAATCCGCGCCAACACGCTGCCGACGAGGACGCCGGCCCCGAGCAGGCCGAGGGCCAGGGCCCACCACCAGCTGTGCCCCGTCTGCGACCAGCTGAGCAACGCCAGGACGGAGACCACCGCCGTGACGACCGGAATCGCAAGGCCGAAAAACCTATTCAGCGCGGCGCGATCGAACTCGGGCGACTCGTCGAGCACCGCGATGGCGTCGATGACGTCCTCGACCAGCGGCCGGTACCGCTCCGTGCGACTCACCGACACCAAGGTCAGCAACGACCCGTCGACGACGCCGGCGTCGTCGAGCGACTCGGCCGCCTTCAGTGGCGGCGCGCCGGGGCGGGCGAACGCCCACTCACCCTGTGCCTTGAAGTCGAAGCCCGCCAACACCTCTGCGGGGGTGTCCTCCAGCAGCTCGCCGAGCACCGTGACGGTTTCGTCGATGTAGGTCTCGACCGGCGCGGTCGCCGGCAGCACGAGATCGGTCATGCGCCGGCCGGTCAGGACCGTCACGCGGGTGGTCGAGGGCCTGCCGGGCGTCACGCCCGACGTGCTAGGTGCGGCGGCCGTGGCGGTCAACGACGTTCGAGCCTGTCGAAGTCATCGGACAGTGCCGCCGCGAGCTCGGTGACACGCCTGCGGAACCGCCCTCCCAGGAGATCGAGTTGGATCTCCGTACCCGCGGCGATGTGCTTGTCCCACGGCAGGACGATCACGCGGCCCGCCGGGACGTGGCGCTCGAACTGCTGCACCAGATCTTCGACGTCGATGTGCGGCTTGCCGGGCACGACGTGGTTGATCACCACGCAGGACCGGCCGAGAAGATCCTGATATCCGTTCTGCCGCAACCAGTCCATGGTGACCGCCGCTTGCCGCGCACCGTCGATCGAGGCGCTGGCGACGATCACCAGACCCGACACCGTCGAGAGCACACCGCGCGAGGCGGGCTGGAACAAACCGGCGCCACAGTCGGCGAGGACGAGGTTGTAGTACCGCGACACGATGCCGACGGCGCCCTTCCAATCCTCGTCGTTGAACTCGCGCCGCGCGCCGCTGTACTCCTCGGAGGAGAGCACCTCGAGGTTGGAGCCGTTCATGCTGGTGTAGGCGCGGATGTCGTTGTAACGCGCCAATTCCCTGTCCGACAACAGATCTGCGACCGTCGCCGCAGACTGACGTCCGGCCCGGTCGGCAAGATTGCCCCCATCGGGATCGGCATCGACGGCCAGGATGCGGTCGCCACGGATCTTGCTCAACGAGGAGCCCAGCGCCACGGTCACGGCCGTCTTGCCGACGCCGCCCTTCAGTCCGAACACACCGATCTGATACGAGTCGCGCGCGTTCCGGCGGATCCGGGCGCGCAGATCCGTCTCGTAGAGCTCATCGGGCGACAGCCCCAAGTTGATTCGCGTGAGCAGGTAGATCAGGTGACGCCAACCGCGCTGCGACGGCATCTTCACCGCGGAACGCACGCCGACGTGGGACAGCGCGTCGATGGCACGGTGGTTGCCGATGGTCGCCGCCGAGGTGGGCGTCGGCTGCCCCGCAAGCTGTTGCGCCGACGGCCACGCCGCCCTGCCGTCCGGCTGCGCCTCGGCGTAGTGCGGCGACGGCACGGATGCGGCACGCGCTTGCGGCGCTGGCGCAGGCCTCTGCTCGTAGCGGGCACCCGTCGGCGTCGCCGCCTGCGGAGCGCGCATCATCCCGTTCTGCATGCGCTGCGCGCCTACCGTGGTGGGAGGCATCTGCATGGTCACCTCGGTGGGCCTCGGTGGCGGCGCGGTCGTCGGCGCGGTCGTCGGCGCGGGCGCCGACTGGGTCTGAGTCGGGGCGACCGGCAGCGGACCGGACGGCGATTCGTCGCGTCCATGGGCCGGCGGCATGGGCGAGGCGGTGGGCGACGCCACCGATTCGCGGTCGACCGCTGCGGTCTCCTCGTCGAGCTGTGCCGCCTCCGAGGAGTGGAAGAGCCGGTCATAGTCGGCCGACATGGGTTACCTCTCAAACTTCAAGTTGTGGTGCGCCGGAGCGCTCACGCGGTGGGCGGGCGCGTAGCAATCGGCCCGCCCACCGTCGTGCGACGTGATGCTAGGTGAACATCCCGGTCACGCCGGCTTCGGTCTGAGCCATCGTCTGGCCGGACTCGCTGATGGTCTGCGCCAGATTCTGCAGCGCGGCGTTGAGCTCGGTGGACGTCTGGTCCCACTTCGCCTGCACCGCCTGGTAGGCCTCCGAGCCGGTGCCGCCCCACACCGCGGCGAGCGACGCCAGGGAGGCCTTGCCCTCGTCGAGCAGTCCCGCGGTTTGGCCCACGGCGCCCATGATCTCGCCCGAGCCGCCTTCGATCCCTGCGAAATTCCAAGTCTGTTCAGTCATTTCAGTTCTCCGTCTTCGTTGGTCGCAGTCAGAACTGCATCAAGTGGGCGAGGTTGCCGGCCTGGTCGTCGTCCGTCGACGTGTACTGGGTGCCCGAGGTGTGGATGTTGTTCGAGATGTCGTTCAGCTCTTGGATCTGCGTTGCGGCCGCGGCGTCGAAACGCTGGAGTGCCGTCTGCGCAGCGACACCGGCCTGGCCGGTCCACTGCGCCTTCAACGAGTTGGCCGTCATGTCGACCGCGGCGATCACTTGCTTCAGTTCATCGGAGATGCGCTCGAAGTTACTGGCCTCTTTGGCGAGGACAGCGGCATCGGTATTCATCTGTGGCATCGCTGTTTACCTTTTTCTTTCTCCTGTGTCCTCACCAAGGTAATGGCGAGTCTTCCAGCCCCCTCTGGCCGGAAAGTCCCTTTGTGTCGACGACTTACCAGTCGTCTTCGTCCTCCTCATCCATGGGCAGCGGGGAGGGCGCCTTCAAACCAGGCCTGCTCCCGCCGCTCTTGCCGTTCTGGCCCATCGCTCCCATCGGGCCACCGCCGCCGCCACCCACCGGTGCGAGGCCGGGGCCTCCCATTCCCGCCGCGGCGCCAGGCGCCACCGACGCGGGTGCCGTAGACGGGCCCACCAGGCTCGACATCAGCGGACTGCGCGTCGACGTGCCACCCATTCCGGGGAGCGACGCCGCACGGACCAGACCCGCACCCGAGCTGGCGCCCGACCCTCCCGCGAGCGGGTGGCTCGAAATGGGGCTCGCCCCGATGAGACCGACCTGCGCCTTGTCGGAGCCGAAACTGCTGCCCATCTGACTGAAGATCTGCGTCACTTGTTGCAGCGGCTGGGTGAGCTGCTGCATGGGCTGCATCGCCTGCTGCGGCAACTGCCCGATCATCGAGACACCCTGGGACATCATCTGCGTGGCCATCTGGACACCCTGTTGCATGCCCTGGTCCTGCCGAGACGCCTGCTGGCCGGCGTTGTCTGCCTTCTGCGCCTGGCCCTCGGCGCGCTGGGCGGCCATGTTGCCCTGGCTGGCCAGGTTGCCCGCCTTGAGCGCCACGGATTGAAGCTGTCCGTCAGCGGTGACGTGCGCGAAGGCCGTCTCCCGCATCATCGAACCCGGAAGCAACGCCGCATTCTGGGCCACGGCCGCGGCGGCCGTGCTCTCCCCCACGCCCGGCATGACTATCGATGTCATCGGCGGGATGGGCTCGAAGAGCGTGTTGAGCGTAGTCTCCGCCTGGTAGCCCTCCATGGCGCCGGCGGCCTGGTTCCACATGCGCACGAAGTAGTCGGCCTCGTTGAACCCGATCGGCACCGTGTTGACCCCGAGGAAGTTCGTGGCCTCGAGCGTCGCGTGGGTCACGTGGTTCATCTCGATCTCCGGCAGCGGCGGCGTGGTCACCATCGCGGCGGTGTACGCCGTCGCCTGGGCGATGGCCTGCATCGCCCGCTTCTGCGCCTGCAGCGCGGTCGAGCGCAACCAGGCGACCATCGGCGTGGTCGCCTGGACGGCACGCTCGCTGCCCGATCCCTGCCACGAACCCTGTAGCGCCGCCAGGCTTCCGGCGAGCTCCTCGGCCTGAGTCTCCAGCGAGATCGCGAGTGCCTCCCAGCCGGCTGCCGCCTGGTACATCGGCTCGATGCCGGCACCAGCCATCAGCCGCGCCGTGTTCACCTCTGGTGGCAATGCTCCGTAGAACATTGCCAACATTGCGGGCACTGCGGACATAGTTTGCTGGACTCAGATCTGGTTTCGTGAGTTTCGTCGGTTGTTGTTACGACAGGACAGCAGCGCCGGATTCGTCGACCGCCTTATAGATACCGGCCGCTTCGACGTATGCCGCACCGGCGCGCGACAATTCTTCCTGAGCGAGAGCGTTGATGGCCGTCGCCTGGATGCCCTCCGTAGCGAACGCGAGCGCCGCCTGCAGCGACACTTCCTCGGCTCCCGCAGGTGCAAGTGCGCTGACCTCGGCGCCGGCAGCGGTTCCCGTAGCCAGACCGCGAACTCCGTTTGCGACGACCTCGGAGCCTACTCCGACTGCACCCGGGTTGTGCTCCAGTGGTTGCATTTGCGACTACTCCTCACATACTTCGAAAAACAACGCATATCCGGCCGATGACCCGCAAGGAGCGGTACCTTGTTCCCCCGTGGAATCGGACCCCCGATTCCTTTGCTGGCTGGTTGCCAGCCGTGTTGCTGAACCTCTGAGTGAATATTACCGGGCCGTCAGAGGTGGTGCGAACACTTCTTCTTCGGGGGGCTCCACGTACGCCGCCTGAATGACTTCCTTGCCATCCGGCGACACGAGAAGTGCCTGGCCAGGCGGTCGGCGCTTCAGTTTGAACTCGCTTGTCGGGAACTCCGCCTTGTCGCCGGATAGGAAGATGGTCGGCGAACCGGCTCCGAAGGCGGCGCCCACGAACTTGTCCATCGTCGCGCGGTGTGCCTGGCTCATCTGGCACGTCACGATGATGTGCAGACCGATGTCCGCCGCCGCCGGCAACAGCGGAGCGAGCGGAGCCATCGGCGAGATCATGCCGCTGGCGGCGACGATCATGTGCCAGTCGTCGACGAGCAGCACGATGTCGGGACCGCTCCACCAGGAGCGCGACCGTAGCTGGGCAGTGGTCAGCTCCGGAGTCGGCAAACGCTTCTTCAAGTTGATCGCCAGCGCCTTGATGGCCTCTTCGAGGTTTGCGTTGTTGCGATTGACCGCGCCCGCGGCCAGCAGGTGGCTCTGCGGCACCGCGTCCAACAGACCCGACCGGTAGTCGGCGAGCATGAACCGGACCTCCGACGGGTCGTTTCGCGCACAGATCGCCGACGCCACCGCGTGTGCGATGCGCGTCTTTCCCGACTTCGGCGCCCCGAAGATCAGCAGATGCGGCGACGTGTGCATCGGCGTGTAGGCGACTGAGAGGTCCGATTCGCGGACGCCGAGGGGGACGGTCCACCGCGTGCGGTAGTCGGACTCGGGTCCCGGCGGGTTCGGATCCAGCTCGTGCAGATGGATGCGTTCCGGCAGGACGCGCACCTGCGGCGCCTGGTCGGTGTGCAACGAGGCGATGTGCTCGACGGCTGCCGAGATCGCGGCGACGATGTTGTCGGCGCTGCGAACGCCGTCCAGACGAGGCACGCCCATCATCAGGTGGTGCTTCTCCATCGGGATGGCGCGCCCGGGGCGATTGGCGGGAATGTCGCGGGTCATGCGGTCGATCTGGGTCTCGTTCACGTCGCCGAGGCGGAACTCGACCTTGGTGCCCAGATAGTCGCGGACGCGTGACTTGAGCTCGGTCCACCGTGGCGTCGAGATGATGGTGTGGACGCCGTAGGCCAACCCCTGGCCGGCCAGGTCCTGGACGACCGGCTCGAGGTCGGGGAACTCCGCGACGAATGCCGGCCAGCCGTCGATGATCAGGAACACGTCACCGAACGGATCGGCAGACGCCGGGTTGGTGGGGTCGTCGCGCATCTGCCGGTACGCGGCGATCGACCCGACGCGGTACTGCTTGAACGTCGCCTCGCGTTGGCGCAGCACGGCTTTCATCTCCGCGATCACCCGGTTGACTCGGTCGGGCTCGGAGCGCGTGGCCACCCCGCCGACGTGCGGCAGGTCCTCGAGGTACATGAGGCCGCCGCCGCCCATGTCCACGCAGTAGAACTGGATCTGTCGCGGCGTGTGCGTCGCCGACGCGGACAGCACCAGGGTCTGCAGGAACATCGACTTGCCGGTCTGCGGCGCGCCGCCGATCGCGATGTTGCCGCCGGCGGCCGAGACGTCGATGCCCCACACCTCTTGGCGGTGTCGCCTCGGTTCGTCCATGATGCCGAGCCCGAAGCGGAGTGGCTGACGCCGGTCGCGGGCGACGAGCTCGTTGACGGGTGTCGGATCCGTCAACGGCGGCAACCACATTCGGTACGCACGGATGTCGCCGGTCGTCAGCTGATTGAGGACGACCTCGCGCAGTACGCGCTGCTCGGGTTCGATGCTCATGCGCTCACATCACCGCCTCTGCGATCGGCGCCGCGGTGAACGGGCGGATCCGCAGCGGACTCTGCACGGTGTGCTTCGGCGCCGAATCCCCGGTATCCGAGTCGATGACCGTCGGCACGTAGTTCGTCCCCGTGTAGACACTGTGGAACTTCACCGGGTCCTCCATGCCGACCCGAAGGAAGCCGACGCCGCTCTCCTTGTTCGTGATGTATTGCGCCTCAGGCGTTCCGATGACCGCCTTGGACTCGGCGGAGCTGGTCGTGCGGAGCGCGATGCGGTACGTGAGGTTCGGTTCCAGCTTGTCGATCCGGACGCCGCCGGTGTTCAACGACTGGGTCGCGAGCAGCAGGTGGACCCGCAACGAACGGCCGACGCGACAGATCCGGTCGAACAGCTGAATGAAGTCGGGGTGGTTCTGCAGCAGCTCGGCGAACTCGTCGACCACGACGAAGAGCGTCGGCAACGGCGGAAGGTCGGCCCCGCGTTCGCGGTGCTTCTCGTACTCGGCGACGCCGGACAGTGCGCCCGCCGCCCCGACCTGGATGCCTGCCTGACGCAGGATCGACTGGCGACGGTCCAGCTCACCGGAGAGGACCTCGCCCATGCGGCTGACGAGTTCGGCTTCCTCTTCCATGTTCGTGACGACCGCCGCGGTGTGCGGCAGCTTCTCCATGCCGAGGAACGTCGAACCGCCCTTGAAGTCGGTCAGCAGCAGGTTGACCTGATCGGGATGGTGCGTCGCAGCGAGCGAAAGGATCAGCGTCCGAAGGAATTCCGACTTACCGGAACCGGTGGTGCCGATGAGCATCCCGTGTGGGCCCGCACCGAACTCCGCACCCTCCTTGATGTCGAGGTACTGGATCTCACCGGTCTTCAGCTCGTGACCGAAGGGGATGCGCAACCGATCGCGGTCGAGGTCGGTAAACATCCGCCACCTGCTCGTCGTGACCTCCTCGATGGTCTGGGCACCGACGAGTTGGTGCCACTCCGTCGCGACCTTCTTCTGCACCCTGGTGCTCTTGTCGATGATGGTTCCGGTGATGGACCAGCCCGCGAGCTTGCGCGCGATGCGGCCGGCCTGGCCGGGCGTCGTCCGATCGGAGTCGCTGGTGACGAGCCGGAAGTTCAGGTTGGGCACCCGATCGTCCGCGGTGCCGTCCGGGTGGACCCTGATCCGGTAGGCGGCTCGATGGTTGCCGAGGGTGAGCACGGTGACTCCAGCACGCCCGTCGACCGGGAAGCCGGCCCTGCCGCCGGTCAGGTCGACGACGACCACATAGGGCCCACTGGGGGCGGAGTCTGCGGTGTGCGGCCCGCGAGCCGTGAGGTCCGAGAGCCCGTCGGGCCGGGTGAACACCAGCCGCGTCGCGCCGGCCGCGTCCGTGTCGGTCTGGTGTTGGACGTGCGGCAGCCACTTCATCCAGGCCCAGTCCGGGTCCTCGGGGTTGTCCGTCAACACTCGAATCTGCAGCAGATCCGGCGGGTGGAACACCGCCAGATGGCAGATCATCGCCCTGAGCAGGTCGGCGGCTCCTGCGGTGTCGCCGCCGATCGCGATCGTCGGAAACGTCCGCAGCTGAACGAGTTTCGGGCAATCGTGAATGAGGCCGTGCGTCCGGAGGAACTTGGTTACCCACATGTGGCTGACCGGTTCGAGGTGGGCTTGCGGCGCCGCCTGGGGACCTGCGAGCTCACCACCCACATTGGGCTTGAGAAGCCGGTCGACGGCGGCTTCGGTTCCGGTGCCGATGCGAGCGGCGGCGTAGAAGTCGGCGTTCGACGTTCGCGACCACTGCCGGTTGGTGCCGATGACCGAGAGCAGGTCGTCGGGATGTGGTGCGTGGTAGTTGAAGAACGCCACCTGGGCGGATGCCGACGACGTCACGCGCGTGCGTAGCCCGGCGAGGTAGCGCAGGTACTCCTTGCGGTCGGCGTTGATCTCGGGGACCTTCTTGCCGCCGGGTCCACCGCCCGCCATGAAGCCGACGGTCCCCATCACCATCATCAGCGGCATCATCAGCATGTACGGCGAAAGCTGGCGGATACCGGTGAAGATCATGATCGCGATCATGCCGAGCATGCCGCCGCCCATCACGTACGGAAGGATCTTCTGGATTCCCGAGGGAGGGATCTCCACGCCGAGGTCGTCGGGCGGGGTCACGTTGATCTCACCCGGCGTCAGCCGCGGACCGCGCTTGATGATCGGCGTGAACTTACGCGTCGTCACGAACCGCCTCCCGTCCCCGCCACCACGGGTTGATTGCCCTCGGGGACCTTCCTGGGATCGGGGTCGGGCGGCAGGGTGTCGTGCTCGAGCAACGCTGCCTCCTTCGACAACACCGGCCCGTCGACGAGCAAGCTCACCACCTGCCAGGGCGCGGTCACCGGTTCGGACAGTCCCAGCCTGTTGGCCGTGTCCTCGTTGGGGATTCCGTACCGCACACCTTGCGGATCGACGTAGTACGGGCTCTCGCCGTACCGAGGATCGGGCGACTGCAACCGCAGGTACTGCCCGCCTGCGATGAATACCGTTGAGTCGCCACCGATCTGGTCGATTCCGGTGTTCATCGACGCCGCCGCGATCGGCAGATGCCTACCGGTGACCACCAGGGTCTTCGGCGACTGGTCGCCCGGCTCGCGCTGCCACGCCCAACAGAGCGTCGGGGCGTCCTCGCGCAGCAGGACGTCCAGCGGTGTGTCCGGCAGCGGCGACGTGAACACCTGCTCGGCGATCTTCGCGACGACGCTGGACTCCACCGACGGAGGTGAGATCAGCCCGTAGGAGTTCGACGCCCGCAGCGCCGCGGCGGTGGTGTCGTTGACCTTCGCCACGCCGTCGGGCAGCACCACGTACTGCTGGGCACCCGAATCCGTGACCGTCTGGAACACGGTGCCGATCACCAGATTCGCTTGCAGCCCCAGGGTATTGGGCGCGCCGCCGCCGGGCACCTGGGGCAGGATCCACGGCCCCGAGTTCGGCAACGCGTTGTAGAGCCCCTCCGAGATCGGCGTCGACTTCGCGGTGACCGGAATTCCCACCGCCGACGTCACCGCGCGGTCCGACAGGTCGATGGCATGCCTGCCGGTGTCGGTGACCAGCCAATCCCGATCTTGATACGACACCAACATCCCCTGACCCGCGGTCATCGGGCCCACGGACGCGTCGGTGGTGAGCGGTAGTACGATCACCGACGTCTGGACGGCGGGCGCGACGCTCTCTGGTTTGGTCACCGTGTCGCACAACGTCCACGTCGACTCTGGAACGCGCGCAACGGGTGTGGCGTAGGGCGCGCCGGGAATGCCGACCGGCTGGCCCTTCGGCATCCGGTCCAGTTCCTCGGACTTCACCGCGTTCGGGGTGCCGGCGTTGCCGAGCACCAGACGCGCCGACGTCAGGTTGTAGACGGGCCGCAGCTGGCCGTTCCCCGGCATCACGACGTAGAGCTGATTGGTGCTCCGGTCGACGAGCAGGGTGTCACCACCGCGCTTGCCCAGTGGCTTGAAGTAAGCGAGCAACGCCGCGCCCAGGCAGATCACCACCGCGATGACGATGCCGAGAGAGACTGCGCGACTGTAGAACTGCAACGGATCGTCGAACATGCGGGTGTCGCGCCGCACGATCGCGTGCTCGACCCGGCGCAGCAGGAATCGCCAACCGCTGACCTGGACCTTGGTGGTCAACCGGAACCCAGCCATGCGTCAGTCGCCGATGTTCAGTCGAGCGTGCACGGCGTCGATGGCGCCTGCCATGTCGTCGCCGTTGATTTCACTGAGCTGTTGGACGCCGAGGCTCTCGAAGTCCATCGACCTGGCCAGCCTCATGTCCCGGCCCTGCTCGCCGGCCTCGACCAGCTGCCTGGCGTAGCGGCCGTTGCCGGCGATGTCGAGCGCGGGCTTGCCGTTGAGCGAGCGCTGGCCGAGCAGGGTGGCCGCTTCCAGCACCCTCTTGGTGGCTTCTTCGCTGAGCGTCGAATCATTGCTTTGCGCAAGGACCTTCGCGATCTCGACAATCTCGTCGGGGTCGTACGAATCGAATTCGACCCTGGTGGAGAACCGGGACCGGAGGCCGTCGTTGCTCTCCAGCAGGCGGTCGATGTCGGCGCTGTAGCCCGCGATGATGACGACGAGGCGGTCGCGGTCGTTCTCCATCCGCGCCAGCAGAGTGTCCAATGCCTCGGTGCCGAACGGGTCGGCCCGCCCGTCACGCTCCTGGACCAGGGTGTAGGCCTCGTCGATGAACAGCACGCCCCCGACCGCGCGGTCGATGGTGCGCGAGGTCTTGACCGACGACTGGCCCTCGTACTCCGCGACGAAGTCCTTGCGGGAGGTCTCCACCAGTTTCGGCTCGGCGATCACACCGAGACCCGCGAGGATGTTGGCCACCACGCGGGCAATCGTCGTCTTGCCGGTGCCCGGCGGTCCGGTGAAGATGATGTGCTTGGACTGCTGGGCGACCTTCATTCCACGGGCTGCCCGCACCTTCGCCATCTGCGTTGCCGCCCGGTACCTTTCGATCTGCTCCTTGACCCGGCTCAGTCCGATTTGACGATCGAGCTCGGCCTGGGCATCGGCGAGCAGTGTGGCGCGGCCCGAGGTGTCGGCCTCGACGCTGGCGGGATCCCAGGGGTCCCGACGGGACGTGATCTTCTCGGCCGTGGTCGTGACGAGCCGGTAGCTCGGATCCCTCAGGGCCGCCGTCACCTTCGGCTCGGAGTGGGAGGCCTGCAGCCACTCGAGGAGCACGACCGCCGACTCCTCGTTACCCAGGCTGCGCCGCGTCATGGCGAGGTTCCACGCGATCGCGAGCCCGCATGCCTCACCGGCGGGCGACGAATTCGCTTCCGACAGGCGGCGTTCCGCCTCGTTGAACAGTCCGAGGTTGGCGGCAGCGACGCCGTGCGCGACGCTGGCGGCCGCCCCGAGGAACTTGTCCGGCCAAGACGTCGCCCCGCGAACCTCGTCGATGACGTCGGTCCACCGTTCGGCGGCGCCGTAGACGACCGCCTTGGCCCAGGCGACCAGATGGTCGGCGCCGCTGGCCTGTACGCCCTCGAGCGCCTCCATCGCATCGGCATAGTTGCCGACCGCCGCCTCGTTCACCGCGAAGCCCAACGTGATGGACAGCGGCGAGTTCACCGGGTAGGTGATGTTCCCGAACTGTCCACCGATCTCGACGCGGGCCTCGAGGCTGTTCATGGAGACCTCGGCGGCGCCCGCCAACTGCCCGAAGCTGCCGCGGGAGTACCAGGCGCGGAACAGCGTGGCCCGGTCGGTGTCGCCGCAGCGGATGCGGCCGACCCAGGCGTCGCACGCGGACTCGTCGATCGCGGTGATCTCGGTGAACATCTGCAGGGAGCGTGCGGGTGCGGTGGGCAGCATGCCGACGGCGCTTCCGAAGAGGGCAGCCAATTGGTCAGTCATGGTCACCTGAGTACCTCATCGCGAAGACCTGCGCGCGTGCGGCACTGGCATCCTCCGGCGAGGGCAGGTCGAGGTTTCTGGCGAGGAAGTCGCGCGTGGCGACGTCGTCATGGCCCTGCTGGCGCATGCCGTCGAGCATGTAGGCGTACTGCGCGGCCCTGGCATCCTGGGTGGCCAACCGGGCGATGACGACGATCTCTTCCGCGAGATCGGTTTCGGTCATCGTGGTCACCTTCTGCGCGAGGTCGATCTGCCGGACGCGTCCATCCATGAACGTCGAAACAGTCACCGTTCCGGGCGGGTTGGTCACGGTGAACGTCGGGCCGATGGCTTCCTCGTCGTCCACGGCGTCGTCCACCTCGTACCTGACGACTGCGTCGAGATCCGACGCATCCGGTTCGAGGTCGGGTGCGTCGCGCGGCGCAGAGTCTTCCACCAAGAGATGACCTTTCTCAGTCCGGGTGGTTGGCATCGAATTCAACGGACGTCTTGTCGAACCAGGCTTTCGACGGGAGGAACTCCATCAGCCCGTCGAGCGCACGCTGGAGGTTCTCGGGAGTGCCCGGCAGGAAGCTGCCGTACAACTCGCCGTTGACGCGGCGGGGTATCGACACGATCCGGCCGTGGCGGGAGTCGAGCACGCCTGCGGCGACGTCGGCCCTCGTGTAGGTGCCGCCGGAGTGGCGCTCGTTGGCGGTGATCTCCACCCAGCTGCTGGGTGAGGCGGTCACTTCGGCGTACAGCCTCGCCGAGGGTGGGTCGATCCCGAACTGTGCCAACTGGTTGGCAGCCGTCGACTGGCCGAGCTTGCTCGCGACGCCGGTGAGCGGTTCGACGTCCGCCGCGGTGGCGGACCCGAGGACGGCCATCACCATGCCCGCCAGTCCCACCTGGGGTGCGATTCGCTGCAGCACGATCATGTCGCCGTCGCGCGCGGCGATGACGTGGCGGTCGCCCTTGCGGCAGATGGCGAAGCGCACCATCTTTCCGCCGACGTCCCGGCGCCACCAACGGCCCTCGAGGGTGCGGTCGGGACGGCTCAACGTGTCGACCATGACGGCGACCTCCGGATGAGGCGCCCCGTACACGTCGAGCACGCCCTGTGCGGTGAGGTCGCGGGCGACCTGCTCCCACACGATGTCGCGCAATTCGAGCTGGGGGATGTTCGGTCTGATTCCGAGCGCCGGCGGAAACTCCATCATGTGGAGCCGATCGGCGATGACGAGCATGCCGTCGATGGTGACCTCGATGGCGATGACGTCGTCGATGTGCGTGTTGCCACGCCCAACGTTGGAGAGGACTGACATGGCTACCCCGACCCCCGCCGGCTGGCCGCCATCCTTCGCAGGTGCGACCCGCTGGTGCGCACTTCGCCGGACATGTCGATACCCCCTCTTTCCCATGTTCCTTTGACGCCGGCACCCGCGGGGGCCCGAGCGGGACCTCGTTCCTACGCGCAGCCGCGAACACCTCGGGGCGGGGACAGCCATCGACGTCCTCTCGAGGTCGGAGACGTCTTTGCCTGATCCCCGTCGAGATTTGCCGGCGAGCCGCGAGTTCCCGGGCACGCCGGTACCTTCCCCGCCCTCTGCTGCACATGAGGGTACCAGCGGTTCTGTGACCGCCGACGCACCAATTCGCGAACGGGACGCGAACGGTGCGACCCGCGCGCCGACGAGGGCCATTGGGCTGAGCTGTGCGAACGGCGATGCGCGACCACTACCGTCCACCCGGGCCCCTCTCGCCCGCTGCTCGATCGAGTTGTCGGCCGACCTGGCCCGCCGGTAAGGCAACGGCACGGTTCGCGGACACCCCGATCTGAGGGTCAAACGCCCCGACGAATTTGCGCTGGCGAAGCTTACGTTTGCTGCTCGCCTGCGACCGGCGCCGGGTGACCAATGCCAGGGTGGCAACGGCTGCCGGTGGTTGATACTGGGGTGAATGCCGGATGGCGCGTCGTCTGATCAATGGGAGGGAGCCCTGGTGCCGTGAGTGATCGCGACGACGCCCTGCGCAAACAACTCGGATGGACCGGGCCGGAGGAATCGGACTACGAACCTGCCCCCGTCGAGCCCACCTTCACACCGGCGGCGACGCCGCTGCCGTCGCGCCCACACGTCGACTACACGCCTGCGGACGCGCCGCCCGAACCCGTGCCCGAGGCTGAACCCCCGCAGGAACAGTTCACTGCGCCGGCGCCACCTCCCCCTCCTCCCCCGCAGCCGCCGCCGCAGCGCGAGGCTGAGCGTCCCGACGGCGGTGGCCTCCGGCCGCCTCAGCGTTTCGGTCCGCCGCCACCGCCAGGAAACCCCCGCGATACGGGGACTTTCCCCGCTGTCGGCCGTCCGCCCGAGCCCCCTCAGCAGTGGGGACCACAGCCACCGAGTCAGCAGCAGCCGGTGTGGCAGCAGGGCCGTCCACCCCGACCGAACGCACCTCAGCAGGGCCAGGGCCCGCCGCCCGGGCCGCCTCAGTACGGCACCTGGCAGGGACACCCGTACGGTCAGAATCCGCGCGTCGTGCCGCCCCCGCCGACGGGGTCCTACGCCGACCGCATCAGGGCCGACGATCTGGTGCCCAGCCGTCGCGTCGTTCCGGCCAAGGGCTGGCGCCGCGTCGTCTACAAGATGACGTTCGGACTCGTCAACCCCGGTCAGTCACCAGACGAGATTCGACAGGCCGAACTCGAGGCCCGCATCAAGGTCGTCCTGCGGGGCCACTACAAGGTCGGCGTGATGGGCAAGGGGGGCGTGGGCAAGACGACGGTGTCGGCCAGTATCGGATCGGTGTTCGCCGAGCTCCGCCAGGAGGATCGCGTCGTCGCGATCGACGCCGACACCGCCTTCGGGAAGCTCGGCAGTCGCGTCGATCCGAAGGCCGTCGGGTCGTACTGGGAGCTGGCCGGCGACCAGCACCTCGAGACGTTCGCCGACGTCCGCAGCCGCGTCGGCAACAACTCTGCCGGACTGTTCGTCCTGGCGGGCGAGGGCAGCCCCGCACGGAGGCGTGTTCTCGACCCCGCCATCTACCGTGAGGCCGCCGCCCGCCTCGACCGCTACTTCTCCATCACCATCGTCGACTGCAGTTCGACGATGGACACGCCCGTCACCCAGGAGGTGCTTCGAGACCTCGACGCGCTGGTCGTCGTCTCCTCGCCCTGGGTCGACGGCGCGGCAGCCGCGGGGCAGACGATGGACTGGCTGGCCAATCGCGGCCTGACGAGTTTGTTGCGTCGCACGGTCGTCGTGCTCAACGACTCAGATGGGCACGCCGACAAGCGAACCCGCGCGATCCTGGCGCAGCAGTTCGCCGGCCAGGGGCAGGTGGTCGTCGAAGTTCCGTTCGATCCGCATCTTCGTCCAGGCGGGGTGATCGAAGGCACCTCCGAGATGTCCGGCCCGACGCGTCGAAAGTTCATCGAGATCGCGGCAGCTCTCGCGGAGCACTTCCCGGCCAACGACGAGCGTGGGCGGGACCGGTAGGAGACCGGCTGGCACTTCAGCGCCAATCGAGCTGTTCGATCAGCGCTTCGATGACACCCACCGCCGGCGCGGGCACGGGTTGTTCTGCCTCGGCCTGCACGACGACGTCCTCGGCGACGCCCGCAGCCTGAGCGGTCTCGACGATCGTGAGGCTCGCGTTGCGGCGAGCGGCATACAGTCGCTGACCGAGGGTGGCGCGCGGGGCGGTCGCCGCGAGCATCGTCAACTCGTCGATGCGCCGCCGCACGGTGCTGAGCGCCCTGATCAGTGTCGGGGTCACTTTGCCGATGCGGGTCGCCCGTGCGGTGACCGCTTCGAGCTGTCGGAGATCGGACAGAATCGCCGTGATCCGTGGCGTGAAGTCCGGATCGTCGACGGCCGGGAGCGCCTCGATCGTCGAGCCGAGGGTGTTGACCGCGGCGACCACCGCCTCGGCGATCAACGATCCCTCGTCGCTGCCCCGATCCCGACGGACCACTTCGGTCGGGTCGTTGGCTCCGGTCGGCACACCGGTCCGGATCCGGTTGATGGTCCCCGGCGGCCAACGCAACACTTCCTCGAGCTTCGCCCGCGTCTTGTCGCGCGGCCAGCTCCTGCCCTTCTCGAAGGCGATCAAAGCCCCAGCGTTGATGACTCCGTCGGCGGCCAGACTGCGCTGACTCACGTTGAGTTCACGCCGACGTGCTGCAGCGGCCGCGCCCGCCCGGGCCATGCCGGGATCTACCGGCGTGGTGTCGTCCTCCGGCGCATTCGGCATCACGGCGTCGGCCCACGAGTCGCTCGACGGATCACCAACGACCCTAGGTCGATCGTCGACGCTGGGGTCGTCATCTCTGGTGGTTCCTCGATGCGCTGCAATGGCTTGGCTCCGGGCGAACCGTAGCAGCACGGGACGAGCCATTGCGGTTAGACCCAGAAACTGTCTCATCGCTACGGATTACGCGTCAACCCCTGAGTGCCTGTGTAGGCGCGGAATCTGAATGGTGACAATGAGGGTTGAGCAGCAGACATCGGCGACCTGGCGCGCGCTGGCGGCGCGTCGAACCGGAGGACATTGACCATGACGGACTCGCTCAGCCTCTGACCATGTCAGCAGTACCCCCTTCATGTGCTTCGGTTTAAACTGTTGCATCGCTACGGTTACTGCTATACATTCGCATCCATCGCGACGCAGCGACTGCGACGCTCTGACAAGGAGTAGCGACATGAAGGCATCGGGGAACGGATCAGCGGTGACGAACCCAGTGGGACTCGACGGACTGCCCCTCGGCGAGTGCACCGGAGATCCCGAACGGTGGACCACCGCCGCTGACGAGGACGCCAAGGCCATCTGTCGGACGTGCCCCCGACGATGGGCCTGCGCACGCGAGGCGGTCGAACTGCCGAAGGCCGAGGGGCTCTGGGCAGGCATCGTGGTTCCCGAAGCCGGTCGGGGCCGTGGTCACGCGCTGCGCCAGCTCCGCGAGCTGGCCGAACGCAACGGCTATCCCGTCCGCGCACGGCGCATCTTCGTCGAGCACTTCCTGGAATCCGCCTGACCGTTGACGTGGGGCTCAGCGGGAATGACCAGCTGCCGGCGTCGAGGGGTCGCCGGTTTGGAATACCCGGAGGCATGTCTGCGGTTAAACTGACGTCGACGGTGCCGGACATGCCCCGGGTACCAACTAAATTCGTCGCCTAGAGCGACCACCTGCCGTGAGGCGCCATGGCGGTACCGTCGCCCGAGCCGCCGATGCACCAGCATCGGCGGCTTCGTGGTCTCTCCAGCCTGTGGATAACTTTCCGAGCCTGTCGGCGACCGCTCGTAGCTTGGCCCCATGACGAAATGGATCAACACGGTCAGCCGCGGCCACGTGCAGCGCGGCGTGGCGGGCGGCTTCACTCAGGCCAATCACGGCAAGCCCCACATGCTCCGCAGGATGGCCCGCGACGACTGGATCGTCTTCTACTCGCCGAAGACCGATTACCCCGACGGCGACCCGCTGCAGGCCTTCACGGCGATCGGCCGGGTGTCCGACGACGAGGTGTACCAAGAGGATCTCGATCCCGAGTTTCAGCCCTGGCGCCGTCGGATCGACTTCCTGCCCTGCGCCGAGACACCGATCCGGCCCCTGATCGATCAGCTCGACTTCATCGAGACCAAGTCGCAGTGGGGGTACCGCTTCCGGTTCGGCGTGTTCAAGATCGACGACCACGACTTCGACGTGATCCGCGCCGCCATGACGGGGTGACGCCGCCGTCGGTGGCTACTCTGGTGAGGTGAGCAACACCGAGGCGGCGCCCGACCAACTCGCCTGTCGTGCTTCACGATTCACCGGCGTGCTGCATCCACGTGAAGTCCCGTTGGGCGGTCCGCGGGCGATCCGGGTCCGCCGGACTCTGCCACAGCGGGAGCCTCTCATCGGGGCATGGTGCTTCATCGACCACTACGGCCCGCACGACGTCCGCGCTGGGACGGGCATGGACGTCCCGCCGCATCCCCACACCGGGTTGCAGACCGTCAGCTGGCTGTTCAGTGGCGAGATCGAACACCGGGACAGTGCCGGCGTGCACGCCACGGTCCGGCCCGGTGAGCTCAACCTGATGACCGCGGGCGCCGGCATATGCCATTCCGAGGTGGCGAGTCCGAGCGCGCCCATCCTGCACGGCGTGCAACTGTGGGTCGCCCTTCCCGATGCCGATCGCGACACCGAGCGCGACTTCATCCACTTCGCACCGACCGTGCAGACGCTGGGCGCCGCGCGGCTGCGCGTCTTCATCGGTGAACTCGGCGGCGTCCGCTCGCCCGTACACACCTTCACCCCCCTGTTGGGAGCTCAGATCGACCTGGCGCCGGGCGCCGCGATCCAGCTCACCGTCGACCACGCCTTCGAGCACGGGGTGCACCTCGACCGGGGCGAGGTCGTCGCCGGAGGGACTGCGCTCGGGGTGGCCGACCTCTGGTACCAATCACCCGGCCATGACACGGTCGCGCTCACCAACACCGGTGAACGGCCCGCGCGAGTACTCCTGCTCGGCGGCCTCCCGTTCGCCGAGGAGCTCATCATGTGGTGGAACTTCGTCGGCCGCAGCCACGAGGAGATGGTCCGTTACCGCCGCCAGTGGCAGGAGGGCGACGAGCGGTTCGGCTCGGTTTCGGATTATCCCGGCGCCCGTCTGCCTGCTCCACCCCTGCCGAACTCCACCCTGCTACCCCGCCCCAACCCCTGACCTCGGGAGCGCCATGACCACCGACCAGACCGGTGCGGATACCACTGTCACCTCCGAGCCCGGCCACTTCACCATCGCCGTGGACGGTCAGACCGTCGGGCTCGCCGAGTACTTCGATCGCGACGGCCGACGCACCTTCCCCCACACCGAGGTAGACCGGGCATTCCGCCGACGCGGGCTGGCATCGATCCTCGTGGCCGAGGCGTTGCGCGCAACGCGGGAGGCAGGGCTGCGAGTCGTGCCCACGTGTTCGATGGTGGCCGAATACATCGACAAGCATCCCGAGTTCGCCGACATCACCGACCAGTTTTGACGGATCGCCCCGATATGGTCGTCTCCCAGACGACACAGCTGCCGCTGGCGTTCTTTACACCCACACCGCGATGGCCAGTCACGTGGCCAGTTCGTTGACCCTCTACGGCACAACGGGTTTGCAATACATCAACGCCGACTACACGCTGGCCACGAGCCGGCTGCCCGAGGGCCGCGACGTCGGTCTCGCGGCGATGACGTACTCGAGGCACGACGGCATCGCGACCGGCAGCGCCACTCTGTTCGACCTCCGGGGACAGATCGGAACCTGCCACCGCGACCACCCTGGCGAACCCGGAATTCAACCCGCCGTCGCTGGGCTAGCGGGGTTTGAGCACGACGACGGGTATCTCGCGTTCAGTCCAGCTCTGGTAGGTGTCGAAGTCGGCATAGACGTCAACCAGCTTGGCCACAGACGATCCCGTTCGGCGACATCGGCGGCTACGGCGCGGACCGCACTGCGTGTCGGCCCGATCTGCACGTGTGTGTCGGGGTTCGCCACCAGATTGCGGTACCACTGCGGATGCTCTGGACGTCCGCCCTGGCTAGCGGCGACCACGACGTCGGCACCGTCGCGCAGATCGAGCAACGGCACCGTGAAGGACGCGCCCGACTTGCGTTCGACGTGGTCCAGCAACAGGGTCGGCACCGGCTTGCGGAAACCCGCTCCGATACGCCACTTCCCACCGATTCGGCCACCAGTCTTGCGGTACACCCACACCTGGCCGCGGCCGACGTGCCGGAAGATCACCGGCAACAGCGGTGAGTCCAGCTGGTCCGGCCGTTTCTGCGCGGCCATGTCAGGCGAGGTACTGAGCCGTCGTGCCCGACATTGGCATATCGGGCATTGCGAGTTTGCGGTGGTCCCAGCTGCGAGTCCGAGTCGGTACCAACCGCACCGCGATCCGGTTGTTCATCATCTGGTCGACGAACGGCCTCATGTCCTCGGTGTAGGGCCCGGTATAGCGCTCCCACACGCTGATTCCGACGCGCAGAAGAACATCCGGGTCGCTGTCCACGATCTCGGCCTCGCCGTCGATCGACACGCCACGAAGCGTGTTGTAGGTCTCGCCGTCCTCGATCATGATGGTGAGTCGCGGGTCGCGGCGGAGATTGACCGCCTTCTGAGACTTGGCCTTCGTCTCGACCCAGATGTCGCCGTCGACCACCGCGTACCACATGGCGACCAGATGCGGCCGGCCGTCGGCCGACAGAGTAGCCATGGTGGCAGTGCGACTGTGGTCGATGAACTCAACGATCTCGTCGTCGCTCATCACGATCTTCGAGCGTTCGTTCTTACCCATCCGTCATCCCTATCAGGCGCCCCGGGAAGTGTCCGTCATCGGGCTGCCATTGAGGTTCGATTCCCGATACCCTCGCATTTCGGCAGTTCACACATCTCGGGGACGAAGCAGGACGCGAACCAGTGGACGGATTGAAGGCGGCGATGGCCGCCGCGTGCGTGGCACTGACGGTCGCCGGGTGCGGGTCGACGACGCAGGGGCGCGCGGTCTCCCCGCTGTATGACCCGTTCCGTGCCGGTGGGCTGCCCGCGCAGGACGGCCCCAGTGGCATTCGCGAGGATGCACCCGCTCCCGAGGGCGACGTGAAGAACACCGACGGTGGCGACGCCGACAAGCTCGCCACCCTGGCGGTCAACGACGTCGCCGAGTTCTGGGACCAGAACTACTCCCAGTCGTTCGACGGATCATTCACGGCCGTCCAGGATCTGGTGTCCTACAACTCCGAAAGCCCCTCGAGCCCAGAGATCTGCGGCGGCGAGACGTATGACAATCCGAACGCACTGTTCTGTCCGCCAGAACATCTCATCGCATGGGACCGCGGCGTCCTGGTCCCCCTCGGGCAGCAGTTCTTCGGAGACACCTCGATTGCGGCGCTGCTCGCACACGAGTACGGACATGCCGTTCAGGGCATGGCGCAGATCGTCGACGACGACACCACCACGCTCGTGAGCGAGCAGCAGGCGGATTGCCTTGCGGGCACGTACATCCGGTGGGTGGCCGAGGGCAAGTCGCCCCGCTTCGACCTCAGCACCGGCGACGGCCTCAATCACGTTCTGGCAGGTGTGCTCACGCTCCGCGACCCGACATACGTCGCCGGTGACGCGCCGTATCTCGAGCAGGGACACGGCACGGCGCTCGACCGGATCAGCGCGTTTCAGATGGGCTTCACCTCTGGCGCAGCCGAATGCGCCAAGATCGACATGGACGAGGTCACGCAGCGGCGAGGCGATCTGCCGCTGACGCTGCCCGCGGAAGGCACCGGCGATCCCGCCGCCGGCGACGTCGAGGTGACCGAGGACGTCGTCACCTCGCTCGTCGACGTTCTCGGCGAGGTGTTTCAGCCCAGCGAGGCACCCCAGCTATCGTTCGACGCACCTGAGTGCTCGGACGCGAGACCGAGCCCGCCGGCGTCCTACTGCCCGGAGAGCAACACCATCTTCGTCGACATCCAGGCACTCGCCGAGATGGGCAAGCCCTCCGACTTCGAGAACTACACCCTCCTGCAGGGCGACAACAGCGCGTTGTCGGTCGTGGCGTCGCGCTATGCATTGGCCGTTCAACACGAACGCGGCGAATCGCTCGATTCCGCGGCGGCCGCATTGCGCACCGCTTGTCTGACGGGCGTCGCGCAGGGCGCCATGTCGGAGAACAAGAGCCTCGCTCTGGTGCTCACGGCGGGAGACCTCGACGAGGCCGTGGCGGGCCTGCTGACCAACGGCTTGGTGGCTAGCAACGTCAACGGTGAGACGGTGCCGGCCGGGTTCACTCGGATCGTGGCATTCCGGTCGGGCCTCGCCGGTGACGCGGACCTCTGCTACGCGCGCTTCAAGTAGGCGCGGCGAGGCACTGGCGCTTGACGTTTCCGTGATTGGCTATCATGGTCTTCCGGTAACACCACGAGAGCGATGGGGGTTCGCGAACGGTGGCAAGAAAGACCGTCGTTGAATGGGTCGACGACGTCGACGGGACCGCTGCATCGGAGACGGTGACGTTCACCATCGACGGTTCCCGCTACGAAATCGACCTGTCCGAGAAGAACGCGGCCAAGCTCCGGGCCGCCATGAGTGGGTGGATCGAAGCAAGCCGTCGATCGGGTCATCGTCGGGCGCGCGGGGGAAGTGCCAAGCACGGCCCGTCAGAGTCGACCAAGGCCCGAAAGTGGGCCCTCGACAACGGTTTAGAGGTCGGCCCGCGCGGTCGCCTTCGGTCCGAAGTGCTCGACGCCTACCGGTCACGGACGCCGGAGAAGTAGGCCCGACGCGCCCGCCACGTCAGGAGTGGCAGAGCGCCGATATTGCCACAGGTGTGACGATGAGCGCCGCGATCGTCGACGCCAACAGCAGACGCTGTCGTAGTCGCGCGCCGCGGCGGACCGGTCCGGCCAGTCGGATCGCGCGGGCCAACGCCGCCGTGTCCGCGGCACCCAGTGCGCCTCCGGTCGCGCGCGGCTGCCCTGCCAGCGCGACGAGCCCACCCAGCACCGCGTACCTGCCGTACTGCCTGGCGGCCGTGTCGTCGGCGCACATCTCTACCAGCCGCCAGACGGAGTGAACGGCGTTGCGGAACAACGGAAGACGCGGCATCGCCGACGACAGGGACCGCAACAGCATCATCAGCTGCAGATGACGCCCGGCGAGGTGGGCCTGTTCGTGGGCGAGCACCGCGCCCAATTCGGACTCATCGAGGGTGTCGATCACACCCGTGGTGAGCACGATCGCGTGGGGTCGGCCCGCCACGCAGTACGCCACGGGGAGGTCGGCGGGCACGACGAGGACGTCGGGGCCGCGGGACGCCGATCCCAGGAGTCTCGCGTCGTGGGCGTGGTCGCGACTGCTCGTCCAGAACCGCCTCAGCGCGAGCACGATTCGACGAGTGACGACGGCCGACGACACCAGTGCCACCGCGCCTGCGACGGCGAGGGTGACTCGGCCGAGCACCCCGACGTGGTTGAGTTCGGCCACGATCCGCATGCAGTACTCGACCGGGCCCGGGCGGGGGCTGCCCGCCACCACGTCGAGCACCGGTCCGATGCCGACGACGGCCCACGCCCCGAACGACATGGCGATGGCACAGAGCCAGACCGCGACGGACAGCCGGGGGCTCAGCCCGTTCCTGGTGACCCGCTCGAGCAGCGGGGGCGACAACCACGTCAGCACCGCGCCGTACAGAAGCAGGCAGATCGCGGCGTTCACGAGCTGCGGTCCCGCGGGTGGACCTTGCGCAGTGCCGCCCGCAGCTGCGCGGACTCCTCGGCGTTCATCTG
Organism: Mycobacterium sp.; assembly: GCF_035633495.1. Lineage (GTDB taxonomy): Bacteria > Actinomycetota > Actinomycetes > Mycobacteriales > Mycobacteriaceae > Mycobacterium. The sequence continues at coordinate 44,484 of NZ_DASQEU010000121.1, forward strand.
CTGAAGGAAGTGGTTGAGCACCAGGTCGGCGTCACCGCCGGAGTGGAAGGCGTCCCGCATCAGCTTGGCCGATCGCTCCTCGCGGGTCATCGTCGGCCGGTAGCGGTACGCCTTCCCGTCGCGTTCACGTTCGAGCCAGCCCTTGCGGTGCAGGTTGTCCATTGTCGACATCACGGTCGTGTAGGCGATGTCGCGATCGGCGACGAGGTCGTTGAAGACCTCGCGAACGGTGACCGGTGCGTCGTGGGCCCACGTCCGGTCCATCACCACGGCTTCCAAGTCGCCGAATCCACGCTGCTGCATGCTGAACAGGCCAGCGAGCTACCCGCGAAGTGCGCTGCCCTGCAGCCACTCCTGCCACGGCACGCTCCAGTCCCCGTTCTGCCACTGCTCCAGCGGTCGGCCACCGGTGTTGCGGATCTCGACGACGTCGCCCCGTTGCGAGAATTCGTAGAACCAGCGGGCGTTCTCGGCGCTCAGGTTCAGGCATCCCGCGGATACGTTCGTGTTGCCTTGCGCCCACACCGTCGCCTCCCGCTCGTGGAGGTAGATGCCGTCGGGGCTGATGCGCGTGGCGTGGGGCACGCTGATCCGGTAGCCCGACGCGGAGTCGACCGGCAGTCCGTAGGTCGACGAGTCCATGAGGACCGGATTCGCCTTGTCCATCACGGTGTAGACACCCGACTGTGTCCAGAAGGAGATCGTGCGCCCACCAACGGTTTCCGTGCCGCCTCGACCCATCGACGTGGGCATGGTGCGAACCAGGACGCCGTTGTCGTACACGTTGACCTGCTTGGTGAGGTCGTCGACGATCGTGACGTGGGACGGCCCGATCGTGAAGCCGACGACACGGTCCTCCTCGCCGTAGAGTCCGGCGCCGAGCTCGGTGCCGTAGATCCCCGCCGCCACGCGGACGGTGGTGTTCGGCGGGAAGTACTCCCGCGGCCGCCAGTGCGCCTTCTGGTCGTTGACCCACGACCAGGAGCCCTCGACCGGTGGATTGGTGGTGACCTGCATTCGGCGCTCCGCGGTGACCCTGTCGACGATCGCGGAGTCGAAGCGCGCCACGATCACCGTGCCGACGCCGTAGGTGGCACCGTCGCGCAGTTCGGCGCCCGACGTCGTCGTCAACTTCACACGGGTCTGGTTCTGCGGCACCACCGTCGAGAATTGCGTGGTCCTGGTGGCGTCGGTGGCGTCGGTGCCGCGGCCGGTCGCCGTCAGCGTGTACGTGCGCCCGTAGCCGAGCGGTTCGGCGGGTCGCCACGCGGTGGCGTCCGCCGTCATGGCGCCCGCGACCGTCCTGCCCTCCTCGTTGACCATGCGGACGTCGGTCAACGTGCCCGACCGTGCCGCGACCCAGGCGACGCCGGTGGGGACGACGTCACGCGCGCCTGCCGGCGGCGAGAGGGTGAGGCTTGGCGGCTCGGCGGCAGCGATCTGCTTCGCTGGCGCCGATGCACGTTCGACGTGATCCCGCGGGCCGCCGCCGGCGGTCGTCGAGGTGAGCGCCGCGACGGCGACGATCGCGGTGACCACCGCGGCGCGGCGTCGGCGTTCGGGTAGCAAGGGACACCCCTTCGGTCTGCGTTGTCTACGTAGCAGCGTAGTAGGTGCGGACGACGGAAGCATGCCAACATTCGCATGTATCGATGTATGCTCCCCCCATGGGCGAGACCGCGCACGACGGCCATCGGGGGCACTCTCACGGAATGACGGCCGACGCCGACCGAAAGTGGTTGACGCTGGCCCTTATTCTGATCGTCGGCTTCATGGCCGTCGAGGTCGTCGTCGGCGTCATCGCTGGATCACTCGCGCTGATCACCGACGCCGGGCACATGCTCACCGACGCCGCGTCGATCGTGCTCGCACTGATCGCCATCCGGCTTGCCGCGCGGCCCGCCCGCGGCGACTACACCTACGGCCTGAAGCGCGCCGAGATCCTCTCCGCTCAGGCCAACGGCATCACCCTGCTGCTCCTCGCGGCCTACTTCATCTTCGAGGGCGTCCGTCGCCTGTTCGATCCGGGCGAGGTCGAGGGGCTGCTGGTCTTCGTCACTGCGCTGATCGGCATCGTCGTCAACGTGGCGGCCTCGTGGTGCATCAGCCGCGCCAACCGATCGAGCCTCAACGTCGAGGGCGCGTTCCAGCACGTCCTCAACGACCTCTACGCCTTCATCGCCACCGCAATCGCGGGTGCTGTCGTCTGGCTGACCGGCTTCGCTCGCGCCGACGCGATCGCCGCGCTCATCGTGGCGGCGCTGATGATCAAGGCGGGCTGGGGTCTGGTGCGCGCCTCTGGCCGCATCTTCCTCGAGGCCGCCCCCAAGGGCGTCGATCCCGGCGCGGTCGGCGTGGAACTCGCCGCGGTCGAATCGGTCGTCGAGTTGCACGACCTGCACATCTGGGAGATCACCTCGGGCGAAGCCGCGCTGTCCGCCCACGTGATCGTCAGCGATGGCATCGACTGCCATGCCGTTCGTGGCGACCTGGAACGGATTCTGCACGACCGGCACCACATCGATCACACGACGCTTCAGGTCGATCACGTCTGCGCGGACGACCCCGACGAGCACTGCGTCGAGCCGCACGGGCAGTCGTATCGGGGCGCTTAGCCGCGCTCGACAAGACCGACACCACAGGGATTTTCGGCCTCACCGATCAGGTCCTGCCCCCTGCCGTCTCGGTGCGCTCCGCTCTGCGGCCACGGCGGAGGTCACTCGCAGTCCTGCGCCAGGACCGCAGAGTCGAGCGCACGGCCGGGGGACTCGAGTGCCCGCGCCCTGGTCTGTGAGGACACTCGGGGGGTCAGCAATTCCGAACCCCTCTTGAGCCCAACCCTCGTCATCGTGTGTGTGGTCATGGTGCTCGCCGCGGGTCTCGTCTCGCGGTATCTGTTGAGAGGCCCTCTGTTTGCGGTGCCGGGCGCCGGAGCGCGGGCTGCGATTCAGCTGGCCGCGGTGGCCACCGTGCTCGGTGCGGCGATGTCGCGGCTCTGGACCTCGGCGCTCGTACTCGCCGTGATGTTCGGAGTCGCTTCCCTCACCGCCGCACGCCGCAGTGAGGCAGGTCGGGGTGCTGCTTGGCTCGCGGCGGCGCTGGCGGCGGGCATGGCCGCCGTGATACCGCTGCTCTTGCTGACGGGCGTCGTGCCGCTCACCGGAGTGGCGCTGGTCCCGGTGTTCGGGATCGTTCTTGGTGGGACGATGACAGCCTCCGCGGTGGCGGCCAGGCGAGCGCTCGACGCTCTGAGCTTGCGCGCGGGTGAAGTGGACGCGGCCCTGAGTCTCGGCCTTTCCGAACGGGATTCGCGCATGGAGGTAATCGAGCGGCCACTCACCGACGCCCTGCTGCCCAACCTGGATCAGGCCCGAACGGCAGGGTTGGTCACCTTGCCCGGAGCCTTCGTCGGCGTGCTCTTGGCCACGGGGTCCGCCGCGCAGGCCGGCGCCGTACAGGTGCTGGTCCTCGTCTCGCTGCTGCTGGCCCAGGCCTGCGGAGTGGCAGTGGTCGGGGAGTTGGTCGCCCGAGGCAGGATCACCCGCATCGATCAGTTCGCCACGCCCACCACTGCCTCGAGTTCGTTGCTCGATCGGCTGTCGACTGTTCGTCGTTTCGCGTCGCCCAGAAGACGTTGATTCCAGCGAGCACACTCAGCAAGTTCTCAGCGCCACGTGCACCGATTGGCGGTATCGGAGGCAACATTGCGGTTGCCCGCGCCGGCAGGAAGGAACATCCAGTTTCGGCTGATCGGAGAGGCAAGGCCGGGAGGCCGGCCGCAAGGCGACGTTGGCGGTGGTGCGGGCACTGACGGGGGTGCCGATCGACTACTTCGCCAAGGTCAATCTCGCGGGCTTCTACGACGTGGCCGCGAGTCTGGGCGGTGTCGAGGTCTGCCTCAACCACGCGGTTCACGACGACTACTCCGGTGCCGACTTCCCCGCCGGACGCCAGACCTGGGACGCCCGGCAGGCTCTCGCGTTCGTCAGACAGCGCCATGGGCTCGACAACGGCGACCTGGATCGCACCCACCGGCGACAGGCGTTCCTGATATCCGTCATCCGCGAGCTTCAGAACGCCGGGTCCTTCAGCGACGTGGGAAAGCTCAACGCGCTCATGGACGTTGCGCGCCAGGACATCGTGCTGTCCGGCGGGTGGGATCAGGACCTGTTCCGCCGCATCGGCGCACTCGCGGGAGAACACGTCCACTACCAGACACTGCCGGTCGTGCGGTATGACATGGTCTACGGCCAAGACGTCAACATCGTCGATCCGGCAGCGATCCGCGCCTTGGTCACGACGACCTTCGGCGATCCGGCTTCAGTGCCGAAACCCGTTGCGCCAGACGATGTCACGGTGGACGTGGTCAACGCCAGCGGTGTCCGAGGCCTGCCGACCGAGGCCTCGAACATGCTGGGCCACACCGGCTACCGGCCGGGCGAGCTCAGCGTCCCCACTACCGTCGAGTCTTCGGCAACGACGGTCGACTACGGGCCAGGAGCCGACGGCGCCGCTCAGGCCGTCGCGACCATGCTCGACATCAGCGCCCCGCCGCAACCGCTCCCCGACGTGGCCGCCGGGCGCATCCGCGTCGTACTCGGCGAGGGCTACTCGCTTCCCACCGACGTCGGCAGCCTGGCCACCGCACCGACCGGAGGTGAGTCGTTGGGCATCGACGTCGGCACCTCGGTCGTGTCCACCCCCGACCAGGGTCTTCCCCTCAGTGGCAGCGGCATCCCCTGCGTGAACTAGCGCGGGTCCGTCCTCCGACGAGTGGCCACTCATGACGCGCCTTTGGCCCCGGAGCGTGTGAAGAGTGGCCACTCGCGCGATTTATCGATTCGGACCTTTGGCCAATATCATCGAGGACGAAATGACCGCCGCAGACCGCATCACCGCTGAGGCACGGCGTCGCAGGACCTTCGCCGTGATCAGCCACCCCGACGCAGGCAAGTCGACGTTGACCGAAGCCCTGGTGCTGCACGCCAACGTCATCACCGAGGCCGGCGCGATCCACGGCAAATCGGGCCGCCGCGCCACCGTGTCGGACTGGATGGACATGGAGAAGGCGCGCGGCATCTCGATCACTTCGACCGCGTTGCAGTTCCCCTACGCCACCGCGGGCCAGGACTGCGTCATCAACCTGCTCGACACCCCTGGCCACGCCGACTTCTCCGAGGACACCTACCGGGTGCTCACGGCCGTCGACTGTGCAGTGATGCTCATCGACGCCGCGAAGGGCCTGGAACCGCAGACGCTCAAGCTCTTCGAGGTGTGCCGGCTTCGGCGCATCCCCATCATCACGGTGATCAACAAGTGGGACCGACCCGGCCGCGACGCCTTGGAGCTGCTCGACGAGATCCAGGCGCGTATCGGCCTGCGGCCGACCCCGCTGACCTGGCCCGTCGGCATCGCCGGCGACTTCAAGGGCGTCCTGGACCGGCGGACCGGAAACTTCATCCGGTATACCCGCACCGCGGGCGGTGCCAAGGCCGCACCCGAGGAGCACATCGCACCCGCGGACGCGCACGCCGCCGCGGGCGTCGACTGGGACAACGCCGTCGAGGAGTCCGAACTCCTGGCCGCCGACGGGTCCGACTATGACCGGGACACGTTTCTCGGCTGCGAGTCGACTCCGGTGCTTTTCACGTCGGCAGCGCTGAACTTCGGCGTCAATCAGCTGTTGGACGTACTCGTCCAGCTCGCCCCTTCGCCGCACGGGCAGCTCGACGTTCAGGGCCATCGACGGCCCGCCGAGTCACCCTTCAGCGCGTTCGTGTTCAAGGTTCAGGCGGGCATGGACTCCGCCCACCGCGACCGCATCGCCTACGCGCGGGTGTGCTCGGGGACGTTCGAGCGCGGCGAGGTCCTGACTCACGCCACCACGGGCAAGCCGTTCGTCACCAAGTACGCGCAGTCGGTGTTCGGCAAGCAGCGCTCGACGCTGGACACCGCGTGGCCGGGTGACGTCATCGGACTCGCCAACGCCGCCGCGCTTCGACCGGGCGACACGCTGTACCGCGACATCCCGGTGCACTACCCGCCGATCCCGAGCTTCTCCCCCGAGTACTTCGCCGTCGCACGCGGCACGGACCCCAGCAAGCACAAGCAGTTCCGCAAGGGCATCGAGCAGCTGGAGCAGGAGGGCGTCGTCCAGGTCCTTCGCTCGGACCGCCGCGGCGACCAGGCACCAGTTTTCGCCGCGGTCGGGCCGATGCAGTTCGAGGTGGCGTCCCATCGGATGGCAGGCGAGCTCAGCGCGCCGATCTCGCTGGAATCACTCCCCTACACCGTCGCGCGTGCCGCCGACCCGGACGACGTCGCGTTCCTCCAGCGGCAACCGTCGGTGGAGGTCTTCACGCGGACCGACGGCGTCATCCTGGTGCTCTTCTCGACGAAGTGGCGCCTCGAGGGCTTCCAACGTGACAACCCTTCGGTGAAGCTGACCTCGCTCGTCGCCGCGGGTGACGACTAGGCCTCAGACGTACCGCACGATCTGGTGCCAGACCACCGCCTGGGCCACGACGGCCCGTCCCGCGTCCAGGCTGATGGCGGGGTTCCCGTACAGCTCGTACCCCAGGTCGAGCGCTTCGCTGACGCGCCGACAGAAGGCCTCGTCATCGGGCCCGGTCAGTAGGCGGTACCTCGGCAACCCGCTCGGTGGTTCCGTCATGATCCGATGGTGCCACGCACGACGCGCTGCGAGCCCTCAGTGCGCGCCGACGCGAACGGTCGGACCCGTCTCCAGCGGTCGCGGCTTCAGCACCAGACTGAAGCCCAGCGAGACCACGCCGATGGCCGCGCAGATTCACAGCGCCGTGTTGAAACTACTCATCGTGCCCGAGCCGACAACCGGTCCGGCCCAGGCGAACCCGATCGACGAGCCGACACCGAAGGCGGCGTTGGTGATGCCGGGCAGCGACCCGGGGTTGCCCTCGGGTGCCTGCGTGACACCGAGGACGCTCATCGCCGTCAGCGTCACACCCATGAAGGCGCAGCCGAACGCGGCCATCAGCACGATGAGCATGCTCCGGTTGTGCGCGAACACCGCGAGCAGCGAGGTCACCGCGATCGAGCCGACGATGCCCGCCCGAAATGCGGTGACGAAGCCGATCCGCACGGCGAGCCGCCCGATCAGTGGCGCCGTGATCAGTTGGGCCACCGCGCCGGGTGTCAGGAACGATCGCGGTCGTCGTCCCGTCGAGCCCGAAGCCGGAGTCGGGATCCTCGGCGATCTTCGCCGATGGTGAAGCCCGCCAGGACCATGAACGACGCCATGTTGAGGATCGTCGCGACGATCAGCGGCCACGCGAGGCGCGAACGCATCTGGTCGATGTCGACGAGCGGTGTGCTGATCCGCTTCTCGACCACGACGAGCAGAACCAGGGCGACGATCGCGACGACGATGAACGTCGAGGCGATCGGCGACGACCAGCCCGCATCGCCACCACTGGAGATGAAGAGGATGAGCCCCGCGACCCCGAGTCCGATGAGTGCGGCACCCACCCAGTCCATGCGCCCCTCGACCGCGCGGCCGGGTTCGTCGGCGGGCACGGCCCTCCAGGCGAAGGCGATGCCCAACGCCCCGACGACGAGGATCAGCATGAAGATCGAGCGGTATCCGAAGCGGTCGGCCATGAACCCGCCGAGCAGTGCGTCCACACCGGCGACCCCGCCGTTGATCGACGTGACCACACCGCAGCAGACGCCAAAGGTGGCTCCGCTCAAACGTTCCCGCATGATCAGGAAGGCCAGCCCGAACGTCACGTTACAGGCACCCTGCATGATGTGGCCGGCCAGCACGACCGGCAGCGAAGTACCGAGGACGCAGAGCAGCGTGCCGACGCACAGCAGCGCCAGGATGGCGAGCATGACGCGCTTGCGGCCGATAAAGTCGCTCCACCGGATCAGCACCACGTTGGCGACCGCGCCCGCAAGGTAGAAGTAGGTCGACATCGCCGCGAACGAACCCTTGCCGAGGGTGGTCTCGATGTCGTAGAACGCCGGGCCGAGCATGGTGGCGTTGAGTTGGAACGAGATCACCGAGAGGACGAGGGGCGCGACCATGAAGACGATCCGGCGTTGGGACAGCAGGCTGCCCTCGCCATCGGTCACGGTGGCGGCTGACTCACGACGAGGACTTTAGGTGCCGATCCTCGAATGGGTCAGTCGGCGCCGTTAGAGTCGGGGCCATGGTGGCGGCGCCCCTGACGTCCTGGCTCCTGGACTCCGACCCGGCCCTTCGCTGGCAGGTCGAGCGCGACGTGGCTCGGCAACCTCCGGGCCGCACGGCGGCCCGACGGCACGTGGCTCCAGGCCCGCAGTCTCCCCGACCGCGCGTGGTTCGAGGTTGACGTTGCGGTCGGTGAACCATCGAAGTGGTTGACCCTGTTCGGGATTCGCGTGCTCGACTGGTGGGACGGCCGTTAGCGCTGTGGGGAGGGCGTGCGCATCCCGGCGATGACGCGGCCAAGGACTCGGCTCCGCATCCGGCGGGGCAGCATCCTCAGCGACGTCGTCAGGAATTTGCCGCGCGCGCCGGGGACGACGGTAGCCCTCCGGCCCAGCGCACGCAGAGCACCGCGGGCGACGACGTCGGGGTCGGCCGCCGAATCCATGCTCAGGCCGGCGCGGCCACCGAAGCCGCTGTGAACCGGCCCGGGCGCGACGCACAGGACGTCGACGCCCTGGGCCGCGTACTCGGAATGAATGCCCTCGGCGAAGCTCTGCACGTAGGCCTTCGTGGCGGCGTACGTGGCCTGGCCGGGGACGCCCTGCCATCCGACGATCGACCCGAACAGCACGATTCCGCCGCGGGCCCGGGTGATGAGCCGGCTGCCGAACACGTGGGTGAGGTGGGTGACCGCACCGATGTTGACCGCGATCATGTCGAGTTCCCCGGCCAGGGCGGCCTCTGCGAACGGGCCGGAACTGCCGAAGCCCGCGGCAAGGACGACCAGCCCCACGTCCAGATCGTGGGTCGCGGCGATCAGGTCGTCGGCCGCCTCCGGTCGGGCCAGGTCAGCGGTCAGCACCACAGCGTGGATGTGCTGGGTGGCAACGAGTTCCGCCGCGAGGCGATGCAGCACCTCGTCGCGGCGGGCTACCAGGACGAGGTTGACCCCGAGCGCGGCGAGTCGATGCGCGAAGGCCAGTCCGATCCCGTCGCTGGCACCGGTGACGAGTGCCCATGGACCGTAGCGGTCCACGAACGTCATGACCGCACCCCGCCGACCGGATGCGCGGGCAGGAACGCCAACACGAAGAGTGCGCCGCACAGACAAACCGCGGCTGCCGTCATGCACCCGGCGTGCAGGCCGGACATGAAGGCGTCACTTACGTTGCCGCGGAGGACATCTGCGCTCTGCGCGGGTGCGCGGGCGGCGACCTGCAGACCTTGAGCTAGGCCTTCGCGCGCTGTCGCTTGCGCCGGCTCCGGCATCGCTCCCAGGGCGGGACTGTCGGTCAGATGGCGGATGTAGAGCGTAGAGAAGATACTGCCCAGCACGGCCACGCCGAGGGTTCCGCCGATCTGACGGGTGGCGTCGTTCACCGCCGACCCCGCGCCCGCCTGTTCGGGCCGGACCACTCCCATGATCGAGTCGGTGGCCGGCGCGGTGGTGAGACCGAGCCCTCCACCCAACAACACCATCTGCGCGGCGACCACGAGATAGCGGACATCGGTGTCGATCCTCGTCACCCAGAAGAACGCGGCGGCGAGCATCAAGAGCCCGATGAATACGACGGCCTTGGTGCCCAACCAGGTGACCGCGACGCGCGTACCCAGTATCGAGCCGACCGCGATCGACAGCGCCACGGGAAGGATCCGGACACCGGTCTCGAGCGGCCCGTACCCCTGCAGCAGTTGGAAGAACTGCGTGATGAGGAAGATGAACCCGAACAGCGCGAAGAACGCCACGGTGACTGCGCCGCTGGCGGCACTGAACCGCAAATTCGTGAAGAGTCGCACGTCGATGAGCGGGTCGGACCTTCGACGCTCCCACCACGCGAAGGCCACGGCCGCGGCGACGGCGACGGCGAAACCACCGACCGTCTGGACGGACGCCCATCCGCGGTCGGGCGCTTCGATGATCGTGTACACCAGCGCGCTCAGCATCACGACGGACAGCAGCAGCCCACCCCGGTCGAGGCGGGAGGTCTGATCGCGGGTGGAACGAGGTACCAGCACGGCGGCGCCGACCGCCGCCAACATGGCGATCGGCGCGAGGGCCAGGAAGAGGCTGCCCCACCAGAAGCTCTCGAGCAGTGCGCCGCCGAGGATGGGCCCGATCGCCACGCCCAGACCCGTGACAGCGCCCCACACACCGATGGCCGCCGCGCGCTGACGAGGCTCGCGGAAGGTGTCGGTGATGATGGCCAGCGTCGTGGGGTAGATGAGTGCGGAGGCCATTCCCATGACCAGTCGTGCACCGATCAGAGGTCCGGTCGACGTGCACAGGGCCGCCGCGACACTGCTCGCCGCGAAGAGGGCCAGGCCCGCGATCAGAGTGCCGCGCCTGCCGAACTTGTCGCCGACGGTGCCCCCGGCCAGGACGAGCGCGGCGAAGGCGAGGTTGTAGGCGTCGACGATCCACTGCAGTCCGCGGGTGGACGCGCCCAATGTCGTATTCAGGGTCGGCAGAGCGACGTTGACGATAGTGGTCTCGACGTTGATCGCCAGCGCGGCGATCAGGACGACGGTCAGGACCAGCACCGGGGGCACGCGCGGGGTGGCCGCATGCAAATGGGTTGTCGTGCTCGTGTATCGCAGAGGGTTTTCGATGGTCATGGCCGTTCCTCGATGTTGACGCCGATAACACGACGAGCATGTCAGTCGATGTTAGTGCTGTCAACATCTAGTTCCGGTTTCCTCGGCTCAGACGAGACCGAGCTCGATGACGTCGAGCAACCGGTCGGTGATCAGCTGCTGGCGGGCCCGGTCGAGCCCACCCATCGGACCGTCGAGGAACAGGGTGGCCAGGCCATGCACCGCTGCCCAGGCCGCTTCGTCGAGGCCGTCGCGTTCATCTGGCGAAAGCACTCCGGCAGCGACGAGATCGTCGATGCATCGGATCAGGATCTGGAACGGATGGCGCTCGGCGGTCACCGGCCGATCGGGCGTTCTGGAGTGCGCGCCCGGCTGCGGGTCGAAGGCGAACGCCGTCCGGAAGAGCCCGGGCTCGGCGAGCGCAAAGGAGACGTAGGCCTGTCCCGTAGCGCGCAAGCGGGCGAGCGCCCTGCGGTCGCGGGGCCCGTCGTCGGGCACCGTGGCGATGGTCGCGGTCATCGTGTCGGCCAGCTGGGTTTGGGCCACCTCGGTCACCGCCTCAAGCAGCGCATGGCGGTCGGAATAGTGGCGGTACGCCGCCGAGTTGCTCACCCCCGCCAACCGCTGCACGTCCCGCAGCACCACCGCGTCCGGGCCGCCGACCCTGGCCAACGCAACGGCGTGCTCGAGCAATGCCTGCCGGAGATTGCCGTGGTGGTAAGCGTCGGCGGACCGCCGTCCCTGGGTGCTCAGCGCGACCTCCTGTCGATGTTGACGAGACTTACATTGAACGCCATTGTGGCGCAGTCACCTAGCTAGGCAGGGGTGTCTCAGAATCCCGGGTACTTCTGCCAAATGCGCTGTGGGGCGTCATCGACGTCATGTTCGGAGATGGGGGCGTAGCGGGCCGGGCCCAACGTCGGCGTCGCTGCGTTGCGTTCAGACGGTATCGCCATCGCCCTCGATGATGTCGGCGCACACCCGGACTCGCTGGGGCCTGGCACCGGTCGACGCCACCGTGGCGGTCTCGGCTGTGGTGCTGGTCCTCTCCATCAGCGTCTTCGCCGCGTTCGCCTGCGCGACGGTGATCCGGCTGATCGACCACCAGGTACGCCACGGCGACATCGAGCCGCTGACCGGGCTTCTCCCCCGCGAAGCCTTCGACGATCAGGTCGCCACCCTGATCGGTGCCCGCAGCCGCTGAGCCTCAACGCCGTGGGCGGGGCAAATCAGGCCCGTATCGCAGTGGCCCAGCATCTTCGCGACACCTCCCGCAGCGACGCACTGATCGCCCACGTCGGTGACACCGAATTTCTGCTCGACGACGTCTTTCCCACGCCGGATCCCATTCCGTTGGTTGAACGCATCCACGGCGCCATCACCGCTCCACCGTCGCGGCTGAGTGCCAGCATCGGTGTGGTCAGCACCCCGTTGCGCCCGTTGGCGGACCACGGCACGCCCGACGTTCTCGACGAAATTCTCATCGTGGCCGCCGCCGCCATGTACGACGTACGCAAGGCAGGCGGTAGCCAGGCCCGCTACGTCCTCAACCCGGCACTCAGCTTGCTCGACCAACTCGACGACGATGACTGGCCCCACGCCGACTGATCCCGGCGCCCATACCCAAGCTGACGCTGGATACGTTCATACGCGCCGAGTCTGGACAAAGTGTGGCGGCGGCCAAGCGGCGAGTTCCTGCGATCTCGGACCGGCGCGTTTTGGACGGCTACCCCGGTACTCAACCACCCAATTGCACGGAGGTGGGCGCGATCAGTGGGACTTCGCGCCAGGCAGTACGGGCACAGTCACGCCAATGACGAAGGCCGCGAACCCAACCGGGTCCGCGGCCTACGCGTCGCGGTTCCACCGAACCGCACATTGATTGTGGGCGAAGGGGGACTTGAACCCCCACGTCCCGAAGGACACTGGCACCTGAAGCCAGCGCGTCTGCCATTCCGCCACTCGCCCCAACAACCGGGAGAGACTATCACGCACTCTGCCCACTCCCCAACCGCGCAGTTG
>NZ_DASQEU010000122.1:0-97765 GCF_035633495.1 Mycobacterium sp.
CCACCCCCGGAATCAATTCCTTGGCCGCCGCAGTGACGTCGTTGAGAACGTCGTCGACCTTCCGCAACGCGATCACCCGCGCCAACTCCGCCATCCGCAGAGCGAGGTCGTGGTTCTGCAACTTCATGACAGCATCTTGCCCCCTACAGGCACCCCCAAGCACGTTTGTGACTACTGAGTACGGGAAATGCCCTGTCATAGGTGTGCTCGGTTGTCGACAGCCGAGCAAACCTAGGTCCCGTCGGTTCAGAAAGGAGCCGACGGGATCGTTTGGCTGTGGACGCGAATTGCCGCCAGTCACTCTGTTAGTTGTAGTACCGTCCGACGGATGGGCGTCAGAGACGTATGGATCCTTGGCGGCTATCAGAGCGACTTCTCACGCAATCTCACCCGAGAGGGCGTCGACTTCGCCGGCCTGACCGCCGAGGTCGTGACCTCGACGCTGCAGGCCGCGAGGATCGAGGTGGCCGACATCGGTGTCGTGCACGTCGGTAACGCGTTCGGCGAGATGTTCGTCGCCCAGGGGCACCTGGGCGCCATGCCCGCCACCGTCGTCGATGGCCTCTGGGACACCCCATCGTCCCGCCACGAGGCTGCCTGCGCCTCCGGCAGCATCGCCGTGCTCGCGGCCATCGCCGACCTGCGGTCCGGCGCGTACGAGACGGCGCTCGTCGTCGGCCTCGAACTGGAGAAGACCGTGCCCGGCGACACCGCCGCCCAACACCTCGGCGCCGCCGCGTGGACCGGCCACGAGGGCCAGGACGCGAAGTTCATGTGGCCGTACATGTTCAGCGAGGTCGCCGACGAATACGACCGCCGCTACGGCATCGACGAGAGCCACCTGCGGGCCATCGCGACGGTCAACTTCGCCAACGCGCGCCGCAACCCGAACGCGCAGACCCGCGACTGGACGGTGCCCGAGCTGATCGCTGGAGATTCGCTCGAAGACGAGGTCAATCCCGTCGTCGAGGGCAGGATCCGTCGTTTCGACTGCAGCCAGATGACCGACGGCGGCTCTGGCGTCGTGCTCGTCACCGATGACTACCTGCGCGATCACCCCGACGCGAAACCCCTGGCCCGCATCGAGGGCTGGGGACACCGCACCGTCGGCCTCGGCATGCGGCAGAAGCTGGACCGCTCGGCCGAGGGTCCGTACGTCATGCCGCACGTGCGCGGCGCCGTGCTCGACGCGTTCGACCGCGCCCACGTCACGCTCGACGACCTCGACGGCATCGAGGTGCACGACTGCTTCACCCCCAGCGAGTACCTCGCGATCGACCACATCGGGCTGACCGGCCCTGGCGAATCCTGGAAGGCCATCGAGAACGGCGAGATCGAGATCGGCGGACGACTACCGGTCAACCCGAGCGGCGGACTGATCGGCGGCGGCCATCCCGTCGGGGCATCGGGGGTTCGCATGCTGTTCGACGCCGCCAAACAGGTCAGCGGCACTGCAGGTGCATATCAGGTCGACGGAGCTAGCACCTTCGGCACACTCAACTTCGGCGGCAGCACGGCCACCACGGTCAGTTTCGTCGTCTCGGCACGGAAGGTTTGACGATGCAGACAGCGCACGTGGAGATCGTCGGGAAGTTCCTCTCGACGTTGCCCGAGGACGACGACCACCCCTACCGCACCGGGCCGTGGCGGCCGCAGTCCACCGAGTGGGACGCCGACGACCTCTCCGTCGTCGAAGGTGAGCTGCCGCGAGATCTCGACGGCGTCTACCTGCGCAATACCGAGAACCCGCTACACCCCGCAATGAAGGCCTACCACCCCTTCGACGGCGACGGAATGATCCACGTCGTCGGGTTCCGTGACGGAAAGGCGTTCTACCGCAACAGGTTCGTGCGCACCGACGGCTTCGCCGAGGAGAACGAAGCAGGCGGACCGCTGTGGCCCGGGCTCGCCGAGCCGGTCGGCCTGGCGCAGCGCGACTACGGCTGGGGCGCAAGGACGTTGATGAAGGACGCGTCCAGCACCGATGTGATCGTGCACCGCGGGACGGCGTTGACCAGCTTCTACCAGTGCGGCGACCTGTACCGGGTCGACCCGTTCACCGCAGACACTCTGGGCAAGCAGGACTGGAACGGGGCGTTCCCGTTCGACTGGGGAGTGTCGGCGCACCCGAAGGTCGATGACAACACCGGTGAGTTGCTGTTCTTCAACTACTCCAAGCAGGACCCGTTCATGCACTACGGCGTCGTCGATGCCAACGACGAACTGGTGCACTACGTCGACGTGCCGCTACCCGGCCCGCGCCTGCCGCACGACATGGCGTTCACCGAGAACTACGCCATCCTCAACGACTTTCCGCTGTTCTGGGAACCCGAGTACCTGGAGCGCAATGCCCACGTGGCGCGCTTCCACCGCGACATGCCGTCGCGATTCGCCGTCATCCCGCGGCGCGGCCAGACCTCGCAGATCCAGTGGTTCGAGGCCGATCCGACCTACGTCCTGCACTTCACCAACGCCTACGAGGAGGGCGACGAGATCGTCCTCGACGGCTTCTACCAAGGCGACCCGGAGCCGACCGACAACGGCTTGGGCGACAAGTGGCAGCGGGCCTTCCGCTTCCTCGCGCTGGACCGCATGCAGGCGCGGCTGCACCGTTGGCGGTTCAACCTCGTCACCGGCGGCGTCCGCGAAGAGCGACTCTCCGACCGCATCACCGAGTTCGGCATGATCAACCCGGGCCACGCGGGCGCTCCGTATCGCTACACGTATGCCGCGACGGGCAAGCCGGGCTGGTTCCTCTTCGACGGCATGGTCAAGCACGACCTGCAGACCGGCGCCGAGGAGCACTTCGCCTTCGAAGACGGCGTGTACGGCAGCGAGACGGCGATGGCGCCCCGCGTCGGAAGCACCAGCGAGGACGACGGGTATCTGGTCACCATCACCACCGACATGAACGCCGACGCCTCCTACTGTCTGGTGTTCGACGCCGCCAGGGTGGGCGACGGTCCGGTGTGCAAACTCGCTCTGCCCGAACGAGTTTCCAGCGGAACGCATTCGACGTGGGCACCGGGGTCGGAGTTGCGCCGCTGGCAGCAGACCGACACCGCCGCAGAGGCGATCGGCCTGTAGTTGAACCAGCCTGGCGGAGTCAATGCCGTCGGCCGGATGCTCGGTGTTCTCGGCGACGAGTGGACGCTCCTGATCGCGCAGCAGTCACTCCTGGGCGCGACGCACTACAACGAATTCGCCGCCCGGCTGCCGATCTCACACGCGGTGCTGTCGCGACGCCTGTCCGCGATGACCGTCGACGGGTTGCTGATCCGCACCCGCTATCAGGAAAACCCGCCGCGGTACGAGTACGTGATGACGCCGCAGGGTCGTTCGCTGTGGCCCGTGCTGACGTCGGTCTGGGAATGGGAACGCCGTTGGGTACCCGGCCACGCCGAGCGTCTGCCCACCATGCATCACGTCAGCTGCGACGCCGAGTTCGCGCCGCTGGTCACCTGCCGGGCGTGCGCACAGATCGTCACGGAGAAGGAACTGACTGCCACGTGGGGGCCCAGCGGGTCCTGGCCGCGCTCCATGCCGGTCGAGTCGACCCGTCGTCGATCGGCGTCCGAGACGACGCCTGGTCGGGCCGGGCTGTTTCCGGAGACCATGAGCATCCTCGGCAACCGGTGGGCCTTCGCGCTGCTGGTTGCGGCCTTCGTCGGCACCACCCGGTTCAGCGACTTCACCGATCAGCTCGGCGCTCCGCCCAGTTCCCTGGCGCACCGGCTGCAGATCTTCACGACTGGCGGTGTACTCGAGACCGGCGGTGGCCGCTACCTGCTCACGGAGAAGGGGCGAGCCGTGTTTCCCGTCCTGATCACCGCGCTGCAGTGGGCCCAACGCTGGTTCGCCGCCCCCGAGGGCCCGGCAGTGCTGCTGCGGCATACCCTGTGCGGCAACAGCTTCGACGCCATGCTCGTCTGCGATCAGTGTGCGAGCCCGCTGCAGGGCGCCGACGTGAAGGAGAGAAGATGAAGGCGACCGTCAGCTCACGCCCGAGTGTGAAGATGGCGACGCGAAAACCGGTGAAGCGCCGTCAAAGTCACTATCGGTCCAGCCGGAACCTCAGGTTGTTGCGTACCGACGGCCACTCGACGTCGAGGATCGAGTAGACGACGGTGTCGCGCCTGGACCCATCAGGCAGCAGTTGATGGCTGCGCAGTATCCCGTCCTGCTTTGCGCCCAACCGTTCGATCGCGGCGCGGCTGGTGGAGTTGAAGGAGTGGGTGCGGAATTCGACTGCCACACAACCCAGCTCGTCGAAGGCGTGGCTCAGCATCAGGAGCTTGCACTCGGTGTCGTGCGTCGGCGCGCTGGTGAACCACAGTGGCCGAACGTCGAGGGCAGCCGTCGCGATCTCCGGCGCGTGCTCCGGCGTCAACGGCTCGAGCGACACCCAGCGCTCCCCCGCGAGCGCGACGGGTTCGAGGAAGCCGGTCATCGGCGGCGCCCCATCCCCGACCACGCCGCCACCATGGCGAACACCGACAGGACGGCGGCGACCACCACGGCGCCTCCTCCGACGTAGAGCCCGTAGCCCGCGGCCACCGGGGGGGCGACGTACAACCGGTAATACCACAGCACCAGCACCGCCAGCAGCACCGAAATCCCCAGTGCTGCAGTCGAAGCCATCTTCGCATAAACGCTCCGCGCCGCCATCGCCGCCGCCACGATCAACGTCGAACTGAGCACGACGATGAGCTGCCCGACGCCGAACCCGTTCGGGGGCACGTCGATCACGCCGACCGTCCCGCCGATCGCGTTCGCCCGCCCGCCGCCGTCGGCGCTGGTGACCAGCCACGGCAGCCAGGCGCTGACCAGAAGCACCGTCGAGCACAGCACGACGAACCAACCGGGGCGCAGGCGAGCCATGCGACGAGGGTATCGGGTCACCGGGCCCTCTCGACGTAGGCTGACCCCATGACGGAGCTCCCCGACTGGGCCCGGAAACTCGACCTGGCGCCGCACCCCGAAGGGGGCTGGTACCGCGAGACGTGGCGCAGCGAACTGACCCTGGGGCAACCGGCACTTCCGCCCGATTACACGGGTCCCCGCAACGCGGGCACCGCGATCCTGTTCCTTCTGATGCCCGGCCAGCAGTCGGCGTGGCACACCGTCCGCAGTGCCGAGTTGTGGCTGCACCACCGCGGCAGCCCGCTACTGCTCGAGGTCGGGGCCGAACACGTCGGCGCCGCAACCCATTTACTCGGCAGCGACGTCGCCGCGGGTGAACAGCCGCAGTTCGTCGTGCCGCCCGGACACTGGCAACGAGCCACGCCACGCGACGCCGAGCCCACGCTGGTGAGCTGCGTCGTCGTACCCGGCTTCGACTTCGCCGACTTCACGCTCGGCGCGTCTACCGACTGAGCAACTGCACCGCGGCAGACACCAGCGCGGCGTTGTCGGGCGTGACGGAGCCGTCCGGCAGCTTCAAGGTGTCCTCCATGCCGATGCGCGTCTGGACGCCGCACGTTCCGGCGTGTTCGAGCAGCGGCCAACAGCTTTCGTCGAGGCCGTGCAACAGCACCGGCGCCGGGGAACCCGCGGCCGCGATCCTCTCGAGCATCGCGTCCGCCACCGCGACGTCCTCGTGACCCTGAAGTTCGATCATCACCCGCATGCAGTGCTGAGCCATCTTCGATTCGGCCCACGCCGCCGCCGCTTCGAGATGGAACAGCCCGATCTCGACGCCAAGCCCCTTGCCGAGCAGGACGTCGGCCAGCTCCGGTGAGCCCGGCTCGTGCCAGTTCAGCGACGCGAAGTCGGGCAGCACCGTCCAGGCCTCCACCGCCCGGCGCCGCGCGTCGGGGTCGGGCAGCGCCCAGAATCCCGTCGTCACGCCGAGCGGCAAACCGGGCACTGCGGCACGAGCGGCCGTTACCGCGGCGGCGACGACGTCGGGCTCCAGCGAGTCCTTCCCGTCGGGGGTCTTCGGATGCATGTGAACCGCTTTCGCGCCGGCTTCGTGTGCAGAGACCGCCGCGGCGGCCAACTCCTCGGGGGTGACGGGCAGATTCGGGTGCTGATCGGGGGTGCGAGCACCGTTGATGCACGCCTTGACGTAGATGGAGGGGCTACTGGGCATGCCGTCCATCTTCACCCCTCACGGCGGAGGATTCCCAAGTAGCGTGCACACATGCAGGGGCACATCATCGTCTGCGGAGACGATCCGCTCGGAATGCGGATCATCGAGCAGCTCCGGACCGCGGGTCGGGAGATCGCGATCGTCTTCTCGTCCGCGGAATTACAGGACGCCTGCATCGCTGATGCGGCCGCGCTCATCTGCGCGGACGATGACGATGCCTTGAACCTCGAAATCGCGCTGATGGCAAGGCAACTCAATCCCGATGTCCGCGTGGTGGCCAGGGTGGGCAACAGCGTGCTGCGCGAGGCGGTGGCCCTCGGCAACGGGCCCGGCGCGATTCTCGACGTCGCCGACCTGGCCGCACCGTCCGTCGTCGAAGCGTGCCTGTCCCGCACCACGCATTCGATCTCGGCGGCAGGCACCGAATTCGTCGTCTCGGGTACGGACGCACCGAGGGAGGCGACACTGCGGGAGATCTTCGGCGACCTCGCCCCGGTGGCCGTCATTCGCGGCGAGAACTCGCCAACACCCGGCGACGTCGTGGCCTGCCCTGGCCGTGACATCCGCGTCGAGGAGGGCGACTGGACGGCGATGATCGGCACGGCCGAGGAACTCGCCGCCCAGGGCATCGAAGTCGCGCCGCCCGCGGTGGGCCACGGAGGTGCGCGTGGCTACCACCACAATCGTCGCAAGCCGACGAAGCGGATCGCCGACGCGGTGCGGGCGTTCCGCGACGACGTGAACCCCACTTTCTTCAAGGCGTTCGCCGCGTCCATGACCCTGCTCCTCGGCGCCACCATCCTGCTGCGATTCGCGTACCACAAGCCCGGCATGAGCTTCATCGACGCGCTCTACTTCTCCACCGAGACCATCGCGACGGTCGGCTACGGCGACTTCAGCTTCGTCGACCAACCCACCTGGCTGCGGTTGTTCGGCATCGTGCTGATGTTCGCGGGTGTCACGTCGACGGCCGTGTTGATGGCCTTCGTCGCCGACCTGCTGCTGTCGCGGCGCATCGCGCAGAACGCCGGCCTGCGCAAGGTCCGCGAACTCAACGACCACATCGTCGTCATCGGACTCGGCTCGTTCGGCATCCGCGTGGTCGCCGACCTGAAGGCCGCCGGGCACGACGTCGTGGTCATCGAGCGCAGCCCCGACAACCGCTATCTGTCCTCGGCCGCCGAGCTCGACGTGCCGGTGATCTTCGGCGACGCGACCCTGCCTCAGACGCTCGATTCGGCACGCATCGACGACGCGGTCGCCGTCGCGGTACTCACCCAGTCCGACATGGTGAACATCGAAACGGGCATCGTGCTGCGCGAGCGCCTTGGTGCGCGGTGGAAGCGATCGGCCACCACGCCGGGCGTCCCCGTGGTGCTGCGCGTCTACGACCGCGCGCTGGGTACGGCGGTGTCGCAACGCTTCGGGTTCGAGAACGTCCGCTCGACGGTTGAGCTCGCTGCTCCGTGGTTCATCGGCTCGGCCATGGGCCTGCAGGTATCCGGCACGTTCTCGGTGGGCCAGCAGTCGTTCATGCTCGGCGGGGTGCAGGTCGAGCCCGGCAGTGAACTCGACGGGCTGCGGATGGCCGAACTGTCGACCCAGACCCGCGTCATCGCGATCTGCCGGGCGGAGGCACCAGCGCGGCTGCACCCGCGCCGCGACACCCAACTGGCCGCAGGCGACACCGCGTTTCTCATCGGGCCGTATCGCGAACTTCTGGACACGCTGCACAAGGGGCAGCGCGATGTCAGCCCGCGACTGACGCGTGGTTGACAGTCACAGTCGTCACTTCCGCCTCTGCCGTGAGTGGATCTCTTCGTGCCCACCTCGGAGCGAATCGTGCAAACCATCCAAGAGGGATGACGAAATTCGCTCGAAGGCGGGCACTTTCACCACCACTCCGGCAGAGCCCTGTGGGGCGAATGTGGCCAGTGAGACACGAGAACGCCGCGACGGACCCGAAGTCGATCCGATGCTCTTCGCGTTCCGTTACGGCTTGCGGGCCAGGATCTGGTCGACACCCATCCGGCCCTGCTCGAAGGCCAGCCCACCGCCGATCAGGTAGAGGCGCCACACCCTGGCGACCTCCTCCCCCTGCAGCGCGACGAACTCGTCGTAAAAGGTCTCGAACGTCTCCAGCCAGTGCTCGACCGTCTTCACGTAGTGCTCGCGCATGGCCTCGACGTCGCGAACCTCGAAGCCCGCGTTCTCCAGGTGCCGAATGGTCTGCCACAGCGGCCGCATGTGCATGTCGGGGGCGATGTAGGACTCGATGAACGGCCCGCCGCCCGGTGCCGTGCCCTCGCGTCGTGACATCTGTTGCAGCAGTAAGCGACTGCCCGACTTGAGGGCGCCGAGCATCGTGGAGACGTAGGTGGGGTAGTTGCCCTCCCCGACGTGCTCGCCCATCTCGATGGAGCTCACCGCATCGAATGTCGCCGGCTCATCGGACAATTCGCGATAGTCCTGCAGACGCACCTCGACCAGGCTGCCGAGTCCCTCCTGGGTGACGCGCTCGGTGATGAAGTCCCGTTGCTCGGCCGACAGCGTGATGCCGGTGGCGTGAACGCCGAAGTTGCGCGCGGCGTAGAGGATCATCGACCCCCACCCGCAGCCGACGTCGAGCAGTCGTTGCCCTTCCTTCAATTCCAGCTTGCGACAGACCAGGTCGAGCTTCGCGGACTGCGCGTCGTGAAGTGACTGACCGTCGTGGGTGTAGTACGCCGACGAGTACGCCATGTGCTCGTCGAGAAGCAGCTTGTAGAAGTCGTTGGACAGGTCGTAGTGGTGTGCGATCGCGGCACGATCCCGGCCGCGGGTGTGCAGCCGCCCCGCCAGTCGCGCCTCCGACGCGGGCGGCTTCGGCGGCAGCCCGACGGCACCGAGCCTGGCAGCCGCGAAACCGGCACCGGCCTGGTCCCGCAACGGGATCGACGTGCGGCGCTTGGCCGACATCGCCCACGCGCGCCGGAAGCCATCGGCCATGTCGCCGTCGACGTCGACGTCACCGGTGACATAGGCCCGGGCGAGACCCATCTCACCGGGCGCCCACAGCAGCCTCCGCAGCGCGCGGCGGTTGTTGATGACCAGCACCGGGCCGTCGGCGGGACCTGCCTCGGTGCCGTCCCAGGCCCGGATGCGGACCGGCAGCTCGACGCCTGCGCCGTCGCGGACCAGCTCGGCAAGTCGGCGGGCGACCGTCACGCGAAGACCGACTTGAAGCTGTCCAACGATTCGCGGATGTCGCCCTTGACTGAACTGGCGACGATCATCCCTATCGGCCCGAACAGCGCGGGCCCACCCAGATGCACGTCGAACGTCACGGTCGACCCGATGTGTGCAGGCTTGACCTTGCCAATCAACTTGACCTTGACGCCGCCCTTGCCGTCACCGTCGAGCGTGAGCGACTGCGGCGGCTGGTAGCTGACGATCGTCCACCTGACCAGGTTCATCATTCCCTTGACCTCGACGACCGAGGCCAGCTTGGTGCCCTTCTCCAGCGTTTCGGGCAGCGTGGTGCGCCACACCCGGTGCATGCTCAGCCACTCCCTGTAACGCGACAGGTCGGAGGCGGCCTCCCAGGCCTGCTCCGGCGACAGCGGGACGTCGACGGAGACGGAGAGTTTGGCCATCGTCTAGGACGTCGGCGGGGGTCCGGACGGCGCGGCGGGCGGTGTCGCTGGCGGGGCCGTCGGCGGCTGCTGCTGGGTCCCCGTGTTGTCGGTGACGGCCTTCTTCGCGGCGTCCTGCACCTTGTCGACGTGCTGGGCGTACTTGCCCTGCGTCTTCTTGTCGACGGCGTCGCCGACCTTCTCGATGGCCATTTCGACCTTGTCGGCGTTCTTCGACGCCAGGTTCTTCATCTTGTCCAGAAATCCCATGGCCCCACCCTAATGTCTCGAACTGCTAGTCCGACCGCCAGAGCCGTCGGCTCTCCCCCAGGAATCGGCCCTGCACCCACCAGACCACCTCGATCAGCGCGGCCGCCACGACCCCGATGGTCAGCGCGGTCGTCGTCATCACCACGTTGGAGGGATCGAGCATGAAGGCCTTCCTCGCCAGCGGAAGCGAGAAGATCACCACGTAGGCCGCCGCCGAGATCGCGACCAGCACGATCCGCCACCACTCGTACGGCCGCGCCACCACGGCGAGCACCCACAGCGCGCTCACCAGGAGCGTGATCAGCGCCGCCGTGGAGGCCTGCATCTGCTCCGCATCCGTCGAGGCGCGTCCCTCGTACGCAAGCAGGTAGCTCACGAACGTCGCGACGCCGACGATCAGTCCACTCGGCAACGCCGAGGTCATGACGCGCCTGACGAAGCCCGTGTGGGCACGTTCCCGGTTGGGTGCCAGCGACAGCACGAACGCCGGAATGCCGATCGTGAACCACGCGGCGATGGTGACGTGGATGGGCTGGAACGGAAACAACAACGGGTCCGTACCGAAGATCTTCGCGGAGAGGCCCGCCAGTCCGACCAGTACCGCCAGCAGCACCGAGTACACCGTCTTGGTGAGGAACAGATTCGAGACGCGCTCGATGTTGCCGATCACCCGCCTGCCCTCGCTGACGACATAGGGCAGGGTTGCGAACTTGTTGTCCAACAACACGATCTGCGCCACCGCGCGGGAGGCGGAGCTGCCAGAGCCCATCGCGACACCGATGTCGGCGTCCTTGAGCGCCAACACGTCGTTGACGCCGTCGCCGGTCATCGCCACGGTGTGGCCGCGGGATTGCAGCGCGTGCACCATCGCCCGCTTCTGGTCGGGCCGTACCCTGCCGAAGGTCGTGTACTCCTCCACGGTGTCCGCGAGCGCGTCGGGCTCCTCGGGCAGCTGCCGGGCGTCCACCGTCTCACCGTGCAGGCCGAGGCTGCCTGCCACCGCCGCGACGGACACGGCGTTGTCGCCGGAGATCACCTTCACCGTCACCTTCTGCGCGGCGAAGTAATCGAGAGTCGCGCGGGCGTCGGGCCGCACCCGTTGCTCGAGCACGACCAGCGCCATCGGGGTGACGACCCTTGGCGCGTCGGGCGCGTCGACCGGCCCGTCCGATGAGCCGAGGAGCAGCACGCGCAGGCCCTTGGCGCCGATCTGCTCGGCCACTTCGGCATCGGGCGACGCCGGATCGAGCAGCACGTCGGGCGCGCCGATCACCCAGTTGCCCTGTTCCCCAAAGGAAGTGCCACTCCACTTGGTCGCCGACTTGAACGGCGCGCTGGCGGTGGCCGTCCAGCCGGGCGGCTCGTCGTACGCCTCACCGATGGCCTGCATGCTGGCGTTCGGGCGATCGTCGGCGGCGGCGAGCGACGCCAGGGCATCCACGCAGTCGTCCCGGGTGAACGTCTTGAGATCGCTGAGCCGCATGCCGTTCTCGGTCAACGTTCCCGTCTTGTCGGCACACACCACGTCCACCCGGGCCAGTCCTTCGATGGCAGGCAGTTCCTGCACCAGGCACTGGCGCCGACCGAGGCGCACCACCCCGACGGCGAACGCGATCGACGTCATGAGGACGAGGCCCTCGGGCACCATCGGCACCAGCGCACCGACCATGCGCAACACCGACTCCCGCCAGCCGGCATCGGTGGTGAACAGCTGCGTGTAGATGGTCAGGAGTCCGGCCGGAATCAGCAGGTAGGTGATGAATTGGAGGATCTTGTTGATGCCGCTGCGGAGCTCGGACTTCACCAGCGTGAACTTGCTGGCCTCCTCGGCGAGCTTGGCGGCGTACGCCTCGTGGCCCACCTTCGTCGCGCGGTACGCCCCGCTTCCGGCCACCACGAAGCTGCCCGACTTCACCTCGTCGCCCGCATCCTTGGCCACGGGATCGGCTTCACCGGTGAGCAGAGACTCGTCGACTTCGAGATTCGCCTCCTCGAGTACCTCGCCGTCGACCACGATCTGATCACCCGGCCCGAGCTCGATGACGTCGTCGAGCACCACCTCGCTGGGTGACCGCGGCCCGGTGCCAGACTGCCTGCGCACCATGGGTTTCGCCTGACCGACGATGGCCAGCTTGTCCAGCGTCTGCTTGGCGCGCAGCTCCTGAATGATGCCGATCGCACTGTTGGCGACGATGAGAATGCCGAACAGCCCGTTGATGATCGATCCGGTCGACAGCACGATGATCAGCAGCACGCCGAGGATCGCGTTGATCCGGGTGAAGACGTTGGCGCGGACGATCTCCTCGACGCTGCGGGCAGCCCTGGTGGGGACGTCGTTGGTCTTGCCCTCGGCGACGCGTTGCGCCACCTCGGCGTCGGAAAGGCCGACGGCGAGCGCGCTACTCATCGGGTGAAGGTGCCCTTTCCGTTCTCGTCGTAGTACTCGAGATTCAGCGTGTTCCCATCGAACGTCGCCTTGGACACGCTGCCGGGTGGCGAGTTCTCGGTGACGAAGCTGACGCTGAACTCGTTGCCGTCCCAATGCTTCAGCGGGACGACCAATTTCGGACCCAACGCCAGCTGGAGCCCACCGCCCTGCTCCGTCACGCGGGCCGGGCCCCAGAACGAGTTGGCGTAGACGCCGACGTAACTCGTCAGCGGGCCGGGCGGCGCGGGAGTCGCCGGGGGCTGCTTGCCGACGAGTGAGCCGACCGGCTGCTCCATCTGTACGAAGGCGGCGTTGTAGAGCTCGAACCAGTCCTCGCGCACCGCACCGAACTGCACCAGGTCGGCGAATTCGGCGGTGAGCGTCTCTGGCACGCCCGCGGGAGTTGCGTTGGTGAGCGCCACGATTGCCACGTCGGCAGACGGCAGCATCAGGAAGTTGGTCCCCGACCCCAGCTCGAAGGCACCCGAGTGACTGAGTTGCGTGCGCGCATCCGACGTCGTGCCCACGTTGAATCCGTAGCCGTAGAACCCGGACCGCATGGACGGGTCGGTCGCACGGTCCGACACGCTCTGTGCGGTGAGCGCGGGCAGCAATGCCTCGGGGTCGACGATCGCCTTGCCGTCGTAGGTGCCGTTGGCCAGCATCATGGTCAGCCACTTGGACATGTCATTGACCGAGCTGCTGACCCCACCCGCCGGGGCTTCGGGTTGCGGGTCGCGCACGTAGTCCGGCTGATATCCACCGTCGACGTGGATGTGCCCGACGGCGCGGTCGGGGCGGGCGACGAACTCGTCGAAGCGTGAACTGGTCGACGTCATCCCGAGCGGCTTGTACAGCACGTCCTGGCTGAGGTCCTCCCACGACTTGCCAGCTCCGACGGCGACCGCCTCGGCGCCCGCGGTCAGCCCGAAGTTGGTGTAGGCATACGAGATCCGGAACGGGTCGAGCGGATAGTCGCGCAACCGCTGCAGCACGTAGCGCCGGTCGTAACCCATTTCCTCCAGCAGGTCGCCCGCGTGATCCGGCAACCCGGACCGGTGCGAGTACATGTCCCCGACCGTGACGAGCTTCGTGATGGCCGGGTCGGACAGTGCGAACCACGGCAGCTTCTCGACGATCGGCGTGTCCCAGCTGGTCACCTTCTGCCCGACCTGGTGCGCGACGACGGTGGCGCCCAACGGCTTCGACAGCGATGCCAACTGGAACACCGTGTCGGGATCGACCTGGTTGTCCGCACCGTGCCCATTGCGGACATCCTTGACCCCGAACCCCTTGGCGTAGACCGTCTTTCCGCCGTGGACCACGGCGACGGCCATCCCCGGTATGCCCGACTTCTTCATCAGGTCGTCGACGAGACCGTCGAGTTTGCCCACCGCGTTCGCGACCGCGTCCTCCGGCAACGGCTGCGCCGCTTCCTCCTGCGGCGGAACGTCGGACGTGGTGGAACCGCCGGACGGTGCGGCGGGCGTGGCATCACAACCCGCTAGCAACGCGACGACGGTGAGGACGCAGATCAGCGGCCGGAACGACCTCGAGGGGCTCACACCTGCACGCTAGCCGGTCAGGTCCTCCACCATGGGTCCAACGGCACCGGCGCGGACTCGATGCGCTGGCCGGGCTTGGGCGTCGCCACTGCGACCCCTTCGCCGTCGGCGGCGGCCAGCAGCCGCTCGACGGGTTCGGACCACGGGTGCAGTGCCAACCGGAACGTTGCCCAGTGGATCGGCACCAGCAGTCCGCCGTCGGTGACGTCGCGATGAGCGCGCACCGCATCCTCCGGGTTCATGTGGATGTCGAGACAACCGGGGTGGTACGCCCCCACCGGCATGAGCGTCAGGTCGAACGGGCCGTAGTCGGAGCCGATGTCCACGAAGCTCTTCGTGTAGCCGGTGTCACCGCCGAAGAAGGCGCGGTGCCGCGGCCCGATGATGGCCCACGAGGACCACAGCGTGAGGTCGCGTGCCAGGAAGCGGCCGGAGAAGTGTCGCGCGGGCGTGCAGACCAACTCGAGCTCGCCGAGATGCGCGCTCTCGTTCCAGTCGAGCTCGACGATGCGTTCGGCCGGGATGCGCCACGTGCGCAGATGCGCGCCGATGCCGAGCGGCACGAAGAACTTGGCCCGTTGTGTGAGCGCGAGCTGCTTGATGGTGTCGACGTCGAGGTGGTCATAGTGGTCGTGGCTGATGATCACGGCGTCGACGGCGGGCAGTGCCTCGAGCTGGGCGGGTACCGGGTGCAGCCGCTGGGGGCCGACCCCGCGTGACGGTGAACATCGATCGCTCCACACCGGGTCGGCGAGGATGCGGTAGCCGTCGACCTCGATCATCACCGACGAGTGCCCGTACCACGTCGCCGCGAGGTCACCTGGCACCACGCTCGGGTCGGGCGTGACCAACGGGACGGGCATGGGCGGCTGCTGGGTCGGGCCGCCGGCGATGATGTCGCGCGCCAGCATGAACTGCTCCTGGCGGGTGAGGCTGGCCGCGGAGGCGGGTTCGAGGTTGACGAACACGCCGTCGCGGTAGTTCGGCGAGCCCTTGGTGGTGCCGTCGATCTCGACCGGCGACGCGCCGAGCGCCTCGGGCGCGCCCTGGAGTGCTCGCAGCGCCCATCCACCGCCGACGGCCGCTGCAGTGCCGCCGACCAGTCGGGCTGCGCGCCAGAACATCTAGGCGCCCTGGAACTTGGCGGGCCGCTTCTGGATGCGCGCGACTTGCGCTTCGATGACGTCCTGACTGGCCCAGGCCTTCTCGAACAGTTCCTTGTGGGTGGGCCACTGGTCCTCGTACGCCCCGTCGTCGTTCAGCACCCGCTTGGCGTGCCGAAGGGCCAGCGGAGCCAGCCCGGCGATCTCGGCCGCCCAGGCCTGCGCGTCGGCCAACGTGCCGAGGCGATTCGCCATACCCGTCTGCAGTGCGACCTCGGCGGTCAGCTTGTCCGCGGTCAGCAGCATCGAGCGTGCGCGGCCGTAACCGGCCAGTGACGATAGTCGGCGGATGCTCCAATTGTCCAGTGCCAGACCGTATTTGGAGGTTGGAAACTGAAAGAACGCCCCGGGCGCGACGACACGGAGGTCGCAGATCATGGCGAGCTGGAGTCCGGCGCCGATGGCGGGCCCGTTGATGGCGCCGATCACCGGCATGGGCGCCGCGTCGATGGCGTAGTTCAACGCGATGAGCCGGTCGGGGTAGTCCTCGGCGAACGCGTCACCGGAGAGGTCGGCGCCTGCACAGAACACGGTGCCCTGGCCCGTCAGTACGATGGCCCGGACGTCCTCGGCCGCTGCCGCTTCGATCGCCACCCGCAAACTGTCGACGAGTTCGCTGTTCAGGGCGTTGCGGCGCTCCGGGCGCTGTAGCTCCAGGGTCGTGACGTGGTCGACGCGTGTAATTCCGATCATGGTGAGAGCCTAACGATGCGCCGGATAGCCTTGCCGGGTGAGCCGGATCGGTGCCATGGCGCTACGGGATGCCGTCCTCGACGAGGGGTCGTTCATCAGCTGGGACGTGGCCCCGCTCGACGTCGGTGCCGACGCTCCGTACCGCCGCGAGCTCGCGGCAGCCAGGGCCGCCACCGGGCTCGACGAATCGGTCCTGACCGGCGAGGGAACCGTCTTCGGCCGCCGCGTGGCGGTGGTCGCGAGCGAGTTCGACTTTCTCGCCGGGTCGATCGGCGTGGCCGCGGCCGCGCGGATCACCGCGGCAGTGGAGCGGGCGACCGCCGAGCGGCTCCCACTGGTGGCGTCGCCGAGCTCGGGTGGCACCCGCATGCAGGAGGGCACCGTGGCCTTCCTGCAGATGGTCAAGATCGCCGCCGCCGTCGAGCTGCACAAACAGGCGCATCTCCCCTACCTGGTGTACCTGCGGCATCCGACGACGGGCGGGGTGTTCGCGTCGTGGGGCTCCCTCGGCCACGTCACCGCGGCCGAGCCCGGCGCCTTGATCGGCTTCCTCGGGCCGCGGGTGTACGAGCATCTGTACGGCGAACCGTTTCCGACTGGCATCCAGACCGCGGAGAACCTGCACCGGCACGGCGTCATCGACGGCGTCGTCCCCGTCGAAGTGCTGCGCTCGACGCTGGATCGGGCGCTCACGGTGTTGTCGGACCAGCCCGGCTCGCCGCCGCAGGCACCCGAGCCGGAGCCCATCGCCGACGTGCCCGCCTGGGATTCGGTGGAGACCTCCCGCCGACCCGACCGGCCCGGCATCGGTTACCTGCTGCGGCACGGAACCACCGAGCGGGTACTCCTCTCCGGAACCGGCGGCCACGGCGAGGCGGCCACCACGCTGCTGGCCCTGGCCAGATTCGGCGGCCAGCCCGCGGTGGTGGTCGGGCAGCAGCGTGGCGTCGGCGGCGGCCTCGTCGGCCCGCAGGCGTTGCGCGAGGCGCGACGCGGGATGGCGTTGGCCGCCGGGTTGCGGCTGCCATTGGTCCTCGTCATCGACACGCCCGGCCCGGCGTTGTCGGCGGAGGCCGAAGAGGGCGGACTGGCCAGCGAGATCGCCAGGTGTCTGGCCCAACTGGTCACGTTGGACACCCCGACGGTGTCGGTTCTGCTCGGGCAGGGCAGTGGTGGACCGGCGCTGGCGATGGTGCCCGCCGATCGTGTCCTCGCCGCCCTGCACGGCTGGCTGGCGCCGTTGCCGCCGGAGGGTGCCAGCGCGATCGTCTTCCGCGACGTCGACCACGCCCCGGAACTGGCTGCGGCACAGGGCATTCGGTCGGCGGACCTGTTGCGCAACGGAATCGTCGACGTGATCGTGCCGGAGCACACCGATGCCGCCGACACGTCCTCGGAGTTCACCCGGCGCCTCTCGGCCACCATCGCCACCGAGCTGCATTCGCTGCGCTCCCTCACCGCCGCCGAGCGATTGGCGTTGCGGCTGCGGCGCTACCGCGAGATCGGGCTGCCCGACGGGTCACCCTAGGCGTCGAATGGCCACTTAAGGCACGGCTTTAACGAGAAACCGCATCATAAGTGGCCGTTCGGCGTTCGGCGGCTAGGTGAGGCGTCTAAACAACTCCGCCGGCCTGCCTCGACCGGTCGCGACCGACCGTCCCGTGGCCTCGAGTTGAGGGTCCATCACGCGTCGAAACCGGTCGCGTTGCAGGGACTCTCCCGCGACGGCCTCGTGGGCCAGTCGCAGTTGTCGCAACGTGAACTCGGTGCCGAGCAACCCGTCCGGATCCGGGCTGGTGGCGTAGCGGGCGCGCAGATCGTCGACGGCACGGGCGACGATGCCGCCGTGGCCGTAGGGCAGTCGGCCCGGGTTCGACGTCGGTCTCAGCCGGGTGCGATCGGGAAGGCGCATCGAGATGCGGTCGGACCGCACGACGGCGAGGTGAGCCACCGAGAGCACCCAGCCGCGATCGTCGCGTTGGGGGTCGTCGAAAACGTGCAGTTGCCGTGGCCGCAGCCCGCGAACGCCCGCCTTGGTGCGCAGCGCTCGATCCACGGCGTCGGCCAGCCGTTCCCTTGGATGCAGGAACGTGCCGGGAAGCGCCCAACCGGTGTCGTCGTTGCGTCGCACCTGGAGCACCAGCAGTTCCGACCCGGCCGGGTCGAGGGTGAGCAGTGCGGTGTCGACGGCGACCGAGGGTCTGGGGTAGTCGGCGAGCGTCTTCCCGCTGCCGTCGCGTTGAGGGGTAATGCGTGTCGGCCTCTCGTTGTATCTTGCATTTAGATCATTATTGCGCAAAATAATTGTGGGGGAGGAAACGACATGATTCTCACGACAGCTCGGATCGACAGGGCCTGCGGCGTACTGCTGGCCACCGCGGCAGGTGACGCCCTCGGCGCGCCATACGAATTCCAGCCCGCGAGAGGACCCGAGAAGGACGTGGCCATGGTCGGCGGCGGTGGCTTCGGGTGGGCACCCGGCGAGTGGACCGACGACACGTCGATGGCGATTGCGATCGCGGAGGTCGCCGCCACCGGCGCGGACCTGCGCGACCACTCCGCGCAGGACGCGATCGTCGAGCGTTGGCATGGGTGGACCAGGACGGCCAAGGACGTCGGGATCCAGACGCGCAGCGTCCTCGGCCGCGTCGAAGCCGAGGGAGGCTGGGCCGCAACCGCATTGACCGCGTCGCGTGCCCTGCACGAACGCAGCGGACGTACGGCGGGCAACGGCGCGTTGATGCGCACCGCCCCCGTCGCACTTGCGTATCTGGACGACGAGGACGCGCTCGTCACCGCCGCCCGTCAGATCAGTGCGCTGACGCGCTACGAACCCGACGCGTGCGACGCGTGTGTGTTGTGGTGCTGCGCCATCCGCCATGCGGTGCTGACCGGCGAGTTGGACGTTCGGGTCGGTATGCGGCATCTCGACGAGGAGAGCCGCGAGACATGGTCGACGCGACTGGACGTGGCGGAAGCCTCCCGCCCGGCGGACATCGCCAACAACGGCTGGGTCGTCGCCGCACTGCAGGCCGCCTGGTCGGCGATCTACATGACGAACACCGGGGAAGGTCTGCGGGCCGAGCACCTGACCCGTGGGCTGGATGCGGCGGTGCGCGCGGGTGACGACACCGACACCGTGGCGGCCATCGCCGGCGGTTTGCTCGGCGCGGCGTACGGCGCCTCGGCGGTCCCCGGCAGGTGGCGGCGGCTGCTGCACGGCTGGCCCGGTCTGCGGTCACGCGACCTGGTGGCGCTCACCAATCGCATCGTCGAGGTGGACCGCGACTTTCCGCGTCCGCAGGAACCGGCGATCGCGGAGAGGCATCCCTACGACGAAGACGTGTGGCTGGGCAACGCCGCGGCGCTGTGCGCCCCACCCGAGGGTGTCGACGCCGTCGTCTCGCTGTGTCGGGTACACGACGACGATCTGCCCGCCGGCGTCGAACAGATCGACGTGCGGCTGATCGACCGCGAAGGCTTTGAGGCCAACGCGAACCTGGACTTCGTGCTCACCGACACCGTCGAGCTGATCGACCGGCTGCGGCGCGAGGGCCGAAAAGTCCTGGTGCACTGTCACGGCGCCTACAGTCGGACGCCGACGATCGGTGCGCTGTACGGCGCGTACGTCGGTCACGCTGGAGCGGACGAGGCACTCGCCGACGTGCTGGCCGTGCTGCCCGGCGCGAACCCGAACCGGGGCTTTCGCGCAGCGCTGAAGCGCTTCGCGCAGTGAGCGTCACCGCAGTGATGGCATTCTGGGAATGGTGGACTCCGTGTTGCACTTCGCCGGAAACTTCTGGTGGCTGATCTTCCCCCTGGGCGGAGTGATCGGCGGCGGCGTCAGGGGCATCACCGCAGCCAATGAGCGACGGGCCGAACGACGGCTCGAGCGGTACCGGATCAAGCAGCAGACCAAGGTCGCCGTCGCGGAGGCGTCGGGACGCGGCAAGGTCGACGAAGCCGCGGCGCGGCGCGAGGTGAACAAGGTGCTGCAGCGACACGACAGCACCGATGCCCGGTGGCTGGATTACGAGCTGGACGTCGCCAAGCTGCTCGACTTCCCGCTGATGACCGACATGCGCGAGCCACTCACCGCCGAGTTTCACCGGGCCCGCAGCCGCGCCGACCTCTTGCGCCCTGCCAGCGCCGACGAACTCGTCGGCGACCGCGACGCCCAACTCAACTATCGCGACGCCGTGCACGCATACGTGACGGCGTTCGACGTCGCCGAGGCCGAGGCGGTCCGACGGCGACGAAGCGACTTCTCGACCGAGGCGCAGGAGCGGCTGGAGCGCGCACAGCGTCTGCTCCGGGTGGCGTCGGACGGTGCCGCCACCCCCGACGAGCGCCGGAACGCCTACTCCAAGGCCCAGCGTGAGCTCGACGGGCTGATCGTGCTGCCCGCCGTCACCCGGGCAGGCATCGAACGGGGCATCGCCGGCGAGATCGAGGCCTAGTCGGACGTCGCGTAGCGCTGCAGCGTGGGCGCGAGCCAATCGACCAGTTCGCTCCGGCTCATCGCCACGACGGGCGGCAGCCGCAGCACGAAGCGGCACAGCGCCATGCCCAGCACCTGCGTGGCGATCAGACCGGCCCGGCGCGGTGCGTCGCCCGGCCCGAACTTCGCGATCGCGGGCAACAGCGGTGCAGCGAAGATGTCCGTCATGCGTTGCGCTGCTTCGGCATTGGTGGTGGACGACCGCAGCAGCACGACGAGCGCCTCGTCGTCCTCCCAGCGTGCGAGGAAGTGCGACGCCAATACGTGGCCCACCGTCGCGGGATCGACGCCGGAGAGATCCGGAAACCGCAGGTCGAATTCCGCCGCGGCCGCGAACAGCTGGTCCTTGTTGCCGAAGTAGCGCATCACCGTCGACGGGTCGATGTGCGCGTCGGCAGCGATGGCCCGGATGGTGGCGGCCCCGAAGGCGTGAACACATCACGCGCCGCCGGGGTCAATGCCCGCACGCTCGAGGTGCTCGAGGGATTGGACGTGACCCGCCGGCTGGTCAAGGAGGGCATCGAGGCCCCGCGGTTCGCCATCCGAGACGGCGCGAAGGCGCTGCTCTCCATCGACTTCAGCGGACTGAAGACCGCCTACCCGTTCACCCTCCTGGTTCCCCAGTCGACGACCGAACGCCTACTGCTCGAGCGCCTTCGCGAACTCGGTGGCGACGTGACCCGAGCCAATGGGCTCGCCACCGTCGCCCAGGACGCCGAGGGCGTCACCGCCACCTTCGACGACGGCGACACACTGCGGGCCCGCTACGTCGTGGGTGCCGACGGCATGCACAGCACCGTGCGCGAGCAGGCCGGCATCGGCTTTTCCGGCGGCGCATACGAGCATTCGTTCGTGCTCGCCGACGCCCAGCTCAGCGGCGACGCACCCACCGACGAGGTGCGCCTGTTCTGGGCGAGCGAAGGCCTCACCGTCGTCGCCCCGCTGCCCAACGGCGACTTCCGCGTCGTCGCGCCCGTGGACGACGCACCCGAGGTGCCGTCGCCTAAATTCGTCCAGCGGATCCTCGATGAACGCGGCCCAGGCGGCATTACCGTCACCGGCATAGCCTGGGGCTCCCGTTCCGGATCCACCACCGCGTCGCCGACACCTACCGCGCGGGCCGGATCATGCTCGCAGGCGACTCCGCCCACGTAGACAGTCCGGCCGGTGGCCAGCGAATGAACCTCGGCATCCAGGACGCGGTCGTCCCGGCCGACGCGTTGGCGGCGGTACTCGACGGCGGGTCCGGCTCGCTGCTCGACGACTGCAGCGCCACTCGGCGCCCCATCGCTCAGCAGGTCATCGAGCTGACCGACCGGCTGACCAGACTCGCCACACTGCCCCGCGCCCTGCGCCCGGTGCGAACGCCATGCTGGGCGTCATCGGTCACGTCCCTCCGGCCACGCGTGCGCTCGCGTCGCAACTGTCGGGCCTGGTGTACCGCTGAGGCGTTTGGCCTGCCCCCTACTCTGTCAACGACGAAGGGATGAAGGTGCAGACGATCGAGGCTGACTACCTGGTGGTCGGTGCGGGGGCGATGGGCATGGCGTTCGTCGACACCCTCATCACCGAGTCGGACGCGACCGTCGTGCTCGTCGACCGCAACGATCAGCCCGGGGGGCACTGGCTCAGCGCGTACCCCTTCGTCCGGCTGCACCAGCCGTCGGCGTACTACGGCGTGAATTCGCGGCGGCTGGGTAGCGACTCGATCGACGCCGGCGGCTGGAACGAGGGGTTCTACGAGCTCGCGGGCGGCAGCGAGGTCGTCGCCTACTACGACACCGTGATGCGCCAGCACCTCCTGCCGAGCGGCCGGGTGACGTACTTCCCCATGAGCGAGTACCTCGGGATGGTCGACGGCGCCGGCCGGATCCGCACGCTCGGCGGCGAGGATTACCGCGTCGAGGTGCGCCGCCGGACCGTCGACGCCACGTACCTCAGCGTCATCGTGCCTTCGATGCGGCCGCCGCTGTACGACGTCGGCGACGGGGTCGCCTGCATCCCGCCCAACGGGCTGCCGCGCGAGGCGGTCCGCGACCGGTACGTCATCGTGGGCGCGGGCAAGACAGCGATGGACAGCTGTTCGTGGCTGATGCGGCACGGCATCGCGCCCGAGCGGATCACCTGGATCAAACCGCGCGAGTCCTGGGTGCTCGACCGCGCGGTCGTGCAGCCGGGCCATCAGTTCGCGCGGCGGGTGCTGGCCGATTTCTCGGCTCAGTCGCGGGCGATCAAGCAGGCCACCTCCATCGACGACCTCTACCTGCGGCTGGAGAAATACGGCTGCCTGATGCGCATCGATCAAACGGTCGAACCGACGATGTACCGCTGCGCAATCCTTTCCCGGGTCGAACTCGAGAAGCTGCGGCTGATCGCCGACGTCGTCCGGATGGGTCACGTGCACTCGATCGAGCCGGGTCGGGTCGTGCTCGACGGCGGCACACTCGAGACCGATCCGGCGGCGCTCTACGTCGACTGCACGGGCGACGGCATCGGGCTGCGCGAGGCGACGCCGGTATTCTCGCCCGGCGCCATCACCCTGCAGTCGGTGCGGACCTGCCAGCCCGCGTTCAGTGCGGCCGTCACCGCGCGGGTCGAGGCGATGGACGCCGACGACGACACCAAGAACGACTACTGCTGGCCGGTCGAGCACCCGACGAATCCCATCGACTGGCTAACCATGACCGTTGCGTTCAACCACAATCAACTGCGCTGGTTCGACGACCCCGTGCTCATGGGTTGGCTCAACCGCGCCCGACTGAACGCCGTCAGCCACATGCAGTCGGGCGACGACGACGCCGCAGCAGGGGCGGCGGTGGTGGCCCCGCGACTGCGCGCCGCCAACGAGAAGCTCGAGTCGATGCTCAATTCAACTGCGGTGCAAGCATGATCGCGCGCCGCCGGCTCTGAACCCACAGCACGACGGTCGCGATGGCGGCCTCGGCGACCGAGATGGTGGTCGCCACGACCATCAACGTCGACATGGCGCCCGCCGCCGACGTCACCGGGGCCAAGGTGACCGCCTGACCGTGATGGTGGCCCGGCATCGACCAGTGCACCGCGATCATGCCCAGGTTCATCACCGCGACGACGACCCACACCCGTGGTGAGCCGGCCGTCCACAGCTCGCGCGCGCAGTAGAGGCACACCACGGCCATGCCGACGATGAGCACCGCGACGATCGCATTGCCCGCGTCGCCGACCATCAGCACGTGCAGCACGGCCGAGGTCACCGCAAGCACCGCACACGACCGACGCCCGAGGACGGCGGACGTGCTGGTGGCGCTCATCGGTCAACTCTGGCACCAAGGTGACGACGGTGCCACCGGAACGTCAGGCCAGTGATTCGACCCAGGCGCGGTGCAGCGCGGCGTAACGGCCATCGCCGAGGATCAACTCGTCGGGCGGGCCGTCCTCGACGACGCGACCGTGCTCGAGAACCAGCACCCGATCGGCCACCTCGACGGTGGACAGGCGGTGGGCGATCACGACGGCGGTGCGGTCGGTCAGCACCGTGGCCAGGGCCCGCTGCACCATCCGCTCACTCGGGATGTCGAGTGACGACGTCGCCTCGTCGAGGATGAGCACCGCGGGGTCGGCCAGGAACGCGCGCGCGAAGGCGATCAGTTGCCGCTGGCCCGCGGACAGCCTGCCGCCGCGCTTGGCCACGTCGGTGTCGTACCCGTCGGCGAGCACGTCGATGAACCGGTCGGCGCCGACGGCCTCGGCCGCCTCGCGCACCTCGGTATCGGTCGCGTCGGGCCTGCCGAATCGGATGTTGTCGGCGACGGAGCCCTCGAACATGAAGTTCTCCTGTGTCACCATCACGACGTGGCGGCGCAGCTCGGCCTGCGCCAGGTCGCGCAGGTCGACGCCGTCGATCGTGACGGCGCCGGAGGTGGGGTCGTAGAACCGTGCGATCAGCTTGGCGATGGTGGTCTTGCCCGCGCCAGTGGTGCCGACCAGGGCGACGGTCTGACCCGCCGGGATCCGCAGATCCAAGTCCGGCAGCACCGGCCGATCGGGCACATAGGAGAACTTCACGTCACGGAAGACGATGTCGCCGTTGACCTTCGACAGCTCGACCGGCCGCTTCGGATCCTGGATGCCCGGCGCCTCGGCCAGTACGCCCGCGATCTTCTCCAGCGCAGCGGCTGCCGACTGGAACGTGTTGAAGAACTGCGAGATCTCCTGCATGGGCTCGAAGAAGATCCGCAAGTACAGTAGGAACGCGGTCAGCGTGCCGAGCGTCATCTCGCCGTGCAGCACGCGGTAGCCGCCGTAGAGCAGCACACCGCCGGTGGTGACGTTGCCGACCAGCCGGACTGCCGGCATGAAGACCGCGAGCAGCTTGAACGCCCGCTCGTTGATGGTCTTGTAGTCGTCGGCGACGTCGGTGAAGATCTGCTGGTTGCGCGGCTCGCGACGGTAGGCCTGCACGGCCTTGATGCCGGTCATCGTCTCGACGAACTGCACGATGACCAACGCGGCGCTCTCACGCACCAACTTGTAGGTCTTCGACGACTGGGTGCGGAACCACCAGACCAGCAGCACCAGAACGGGGAACGCGCACAGGCACATCAACCCGAGCTTCACGTCGAGCACGACCAGTAGCACCGACGTTCCCAGCAGTGTCAGGACGGCGGTGATGAGACCGTCGAACCCGGTCTGCAGCATGTCCTGGATGGCCTCGACGTCGTTCGTCGAACGCGCCACCACGCGGCCGGAGGTGTAACGGTCGTGAAAGGCGACGTCGAGGCGCTGGAAGTGCCGGAAGATCCTGCGGCGCAACTCAAGCAGCACCTCCTGACCGATTCGCCCGGACCGGCGCAGGAAGAACATCCGGCTGACGGCCTGCACCAGCACCACGACGCACAGCGACGCGACGATCAGCATCAGTTCGCGGGCGGAGCCGCCGTCCGCGATCGGTGGGATGCCGTGGTCGATGCCGCGCTGAACGAGCAGCGGCACCGACAGCCTCGCGGCGTTCTCGACCACGACGACGATCGCGAGTAAGGACACCGTGGTGGCGTATGGCCGCAAGAGCCCACCGAGCAGGGTGCGCGCCTCGCGACGGCGGGAGATCGACTCGTCGATCGGCAGATCGTCGTCGTCATTGCTGACGGCGCGGCCGCGCCAGTCCGTGGTGGTCATCGCCTCTCACCCTCGAAGCTGACGAAGTCGCTCTCCTCGCTTGCAGTTTCGGCCACTTCCCGCTCGCGGTACAGGTTGTCGAGCCTGCTGCGGTCCTCGTCCTGCTCCCAGTCGCAGGTGCGTTCGGCTCCGTCGTCGAGGTCGTCATCGGCAGCGAGCAGGTAGCGGTACTCGGGTGCGTCGGCGAGCAGTTCGGCGTGGGTGCCGACGCGGGTGATGGTGCCGTCCTCGAGTAGCGCCACGCGGTCGGCGAGAAGGACCGTCGACGCGCGGTTGGCCACCACCACGCCGGTCACCGATGCGAGCACGCGGCGCAACGCCTCGGTGACGACGGCCTCGGTGTGCACGTCGAGTGCCGACAGCGTGTCATCGAGCACCAGGATGGACGGCGCCGCGAGCAACGCCCGGGCCAGCGAGAGTCGTTGTCGCTGACCACCGGACAAGCTCATGCCCTGCTCGCCGATCCGGGTGTCGAGGCCGAACGGCAGGTCGTACACGAACTGGGCGGCGGCCACCTCCACGGCCTGGGCGAGCTGCTGCTCCGTCGCATCCGGCCTGCCGAGCCGGAGGTTCTCGGCCACGGACATCGAGAAGAGGGTGGGGTCCTCGAAGGCAGTGGCCACCGCCTGCCGCAGGGCGGGCAGGGACAGCTCGCGGATGTCGCATCCGTCGACGAGGATCGCGCCTTCGGTGACGTCGTACAGCCGCGACAGCAGCGCGACGAGCACCGACTTGCCCGACCCCGTCGATCCGACCAGGGCGAGCGTCTCGCCGGGTTCGACGGTGATGTCGACGTGGCGCAGCGCCCACACCTCCGAGTCGGGAAACTTGAAGCCGACGTCGACGAGTTCGAGGCGACCGCCGCGGGGGGCGTCGCGCTGCGGGCCGTCGGTGATCTCACGTGGCGCATCGAAGATCTCCGCGACGCGGTTGGCCGCGGTCATGGACTCCTGGGTCATCGACAGCAGGAAGCCCAGCGAGGCTATGGGCCACACCAGCGACAGCATCATCGTGATGAACGCGACCAGCGTGCCCATGGTGACCAGACCACTGCCCGCCGCGTAGGCGCCCAGGCCCAGCACGATGATCAGGCTGACGCTGGGGATCGCCTCCAGCAGCGTCCAGAACTTCGCCGACACCCCGACCTTGCTCACCTCGGTGTCGAACAGGGCGGTGGCGCGCTGATCGAACCGCTCGTAGGCGTACTCCTCGCGGCCGAAGGCCTTGACCACCCGCAGCCCCAGCGCCTGCTCCTCCACGTGGGTGGCGACGTTGCCGGACTGGTCCTGCGCGGCGCGGGACAGCTTGGTGAACTGACGCTGGAAGTGCAGCACGGTCGCGGTGATCGGCACGATAGAGACCACCACCACGACGCCCAGCGGCCAGTACATCGCGAGCAGGATGCCCGTCACGACGATGATCTGGATGACGTTGAGCAACAGGAACAGCAGCCCGAACGACAGGAACTGGCGGATGGTGCTCAGATCGTTCATCACCCGCGACAGCAGCTGGCCCGACTGCCACTTGCCGTGGAACGACATCGGCAGGATCTGCAGCCGCGCGTAAAGGTCCTTGCGGATGTCGGCCTCGACGCCCATGGTGGCGCGTGACACCAGCCAGCGGCGGATGAACCACAGCACGGCCTCGGAGACCAGCACGGCCATCGCGGCCGAGCCGAGAGTCCACAGCTGCTGCTGCTCCTGGTGGCGCACCGGGCCGTCGATCACGGCCTTGGTCATCAGTGGAATGGACACGGTGGCGACCAGGCTGAGTAGCGCCGCTATCAGCATCGCGGCCCACCGCACCCGGTAGGGCTTCAGATATGGCAGCAGGCGAAGGATGTCCGACGACGACCGGATGCGGCGTGGTGGTGGCGCAATGGCCGGCTCGGAGACCAGCCCCGCTTCGTGCGCACGCATCGTCTCACCCATCAGTACTCGTTGACTCCCCCGATTCCCAGGGTCCCACGGAGCACAACCGAATACCGGGTCGCGTCATGCCGCCTTCGTCTCGTCGCCGAACTGCGTCTCGTACAACTCCGCATAACGCCCGCGACGAGCGAGCAACTTCCGGTGGGTGCCGCGTTCGACGATGCGACCGTCCTCGACGACCAGGATCACGTCTGCGGCACGGACGGTGGACAGCCGGTGGGCGATCACGAGCGACGTGCGGCCCGCGAGCGCCTCGGCGAGCGCCTGCTGCACCGCCGCCTCGGACTCGGAGTCCAGCGACGCCGTCGCCTCGTCGAGCACCACCACCCGCGAGTTCCCGAGCAGCAGGCGCGCGATGGTCAACCGCTGCCGTTGGCCGCCGGAGAGCCGGTAGCCGCGTTCGCCGACGACCGTGTCCAGGCCGTCCGGCATGTCGGCCACGACGTCGGCCAGTCGCGCCCGGCGCAACGCCTCCCACAGCTGATCGTCGGAGGCGTCCGGGGCGGCCAGGGTCAGGTTCGCGCGGATGGACTCGTGGAACAGGTGCCCGTCCTGCGTGACGACGCCGACGGTGTCCTTCAGCGACGCGAACATCACGTCGCGAACGTCGTTGCCTGCCAACCGAACCGCGCCGGAGTCGACGTCGTAGAGCCGGGCCAGGAGCGAGGCGATCGTCGACTTGCCCGCACCGGAAGAGCCCACCAGGGCGACCATCTGTCCCGGTTCGGCCGTGAACGAAATACCGTGCAGCACTTCGTCACCGCCACGGTCGTCGAGAACCGCGACCTCCTCGAGCGAGGCCAGCGACACCTTGTCCGCCGAGGGGTAGGCGAACCGCACGTCGTCGAACTCGACGCCGACCGGACCGTCGGGCACACCGACCGCGTCGGCCTTCTCCTCGATCAGCGGCGTCAGGTCCAGCACCTCGAACACCCGCTCGAAACTGACCAGGGCACTGGCGATTTCGACGTGCGCGTTGGCCAGGGCCGTCAGGGGTGCGTACAGCCGCGTCAGCAGCAGCGCCAGCGACACGATCGCGCCTGCCTGCAGGTGACCACCGATCGCCAGCACACCACCGAGCCCGTACACCAGTGCCAGCGCGAGCGCCGACATCAAGGTCAGCGAGTTCATGAAGGTGGCCTGCAACATCGAGGTCCGCACGCCGATGTCGCGGACCCTGCCCGCGCGCGATGCGAATTCCTGGGATTCGCGGCCCGGATCGCCGAACAACTTGACCAGCGTGGCGCCCGGTGCCGAGAACCGTTCGGTCATCTGCGTGTTCATCGTCGCGTTGAAGATGGCGGCCTCGCGGCTCAGCTTCGCCATCGTGCGCCCGATCCGGCGGGCGGGAAGCAGGAACAGCGGCGTCAACACCAGCGACAGCACGGTGATCTGCCAAGAGATACTGAGCATCACAGCCAGGGTCAGCGCCAGCGTGACCAGGTTGCCCACCACGCCCGAGAGCGTGTCGGAGAAGGCGCGCTGGGCGCCGATCACGTCGTTGCCGAGGCGGCTGACCAGGGCACCCGTCCTGGTCCTCGTGAAGAACGCCACCGGCATCCGTTGGACGTGGTCGAACACCGCGGTCCGCAGATCGAGGATCAGGCCCTCGCCGATGTGCGACGACAGCCAGCGGGTCAGCAGACCCACGGCCGTTTCCGCCAACGCCACCGCCGCGATCACCGACGCCAGCAACACGACCGTGGTCGGTTGTCCGCCGTGCACGATCGCGTCGACCACCCGGCCCGCCAACACGGGGGTGGAGACTGCCAGCAGGGCGCCCACCACGCTGACCACGACGAAGAAGCCGAGACGCCGGTGGTGGCGTGCGGAGAACAGCCAGATGCGCCTCAGCAGCGCGCGGTTCGCGAGCGCGCGAAGGTCGCCGCCGCGGGCATTCCGCTGCCGGTACAAGGCCCGACTGGCCGCTAGTTCCATGCTCATGTGATCACCGTAAAACCTCAACAATTGATGAGGTCAATTCAATACCCAGCGCGTTGGGCGCGAAAACCGTCGCGTAGCGAACGTCACCGCGCCGAAACCGCCGGGGGCGACCTCAGACGATGCCGAAGTACCCGATCACACCGGCAACGGCCACCACGATCAGCGGGTTGACCTTGGTGCGCACGAAGACGAGCGTGCACACCGCGGTCAGCAGGTACGCCCGCCAACCGTGGTCGGCGGCCCGGCTCATCACCAGCGAGGACGCCAGGATCAGCCCGACGGTCAGCGGGGCGAAACCCTTCTCCACGGCGATCCGCCACCTGGACTGCTCGGCCTTCTGCCAGAACAGCGTGATGGCGTAGACGAGCGACGCGGCGGGGATCACCATCGCGGCGGTCGCGATCACGCCGCCGAGGATGCCGCCCAGCACACCGCCGACCGGCAGTCCGGCGGCGTAGCCGATCATGCCGACGATCAGGATGCTCGGCCCTGGCGTGGTCTGGGAGATGGAGAAGAGGTCGGCGAACTGCGTGTCGCTCACCCAGTGGTGTTGCTGGACGGAGCGAAGGTGCATTTCGGGCAGCACGGCGTTGCCGCCGCCGATCGACATCAGCGACAGCGAGCCGAACAGGATGATCAGTTGGAGGTAGGTGCTCACGCGCCGGCCTGATCGGCGGCCCGCCTCGGCCACGCCCAGATCAGGCTGAGCGGCGCGACGATCGCGAGGGTGCCCAGCAGCGGCCACCGCAGCACGCCGTTCAGTACGAATGCCGTGGCGAAGAGCGCCACTGGAACCAGGCCGGTCAGGCACTTCTGGCCGGTCTTGACCACCATGGCCAACGTCAGCGCGACCGCCGCCGCAGACGCGCCGTGCAGGACGCCCTTGACCGCGGGCACCTCCTTGAAGGTGAAGTAGAGGAACGCCAGCACCAGGACGATCACCAACGGCATGAAGCACAGGCCGACGACCGCGGCGACGGCTCCGGGGACGGCCCGCATCTTGGTGCCGGTGAAAACGGCCATGTTGACCTGATTGGCACCGGGCAGGATGCGGCACATCGTCATGGCGGACAGGAACTCCGCCTCGCCCATCCACTTCTTCTCGACGACGATCACCTCGCGCGACCACGCCGACAGCCCGCCGCCGAACGACGCCAGCGCGATGTGGTTGAACGTCCACGCCAGTTCGCCCAACGAGACCTTCGCGGGGGTCCCGGCTTCACTCATGGACGAGTTCCGGGTCGTGGGGAAAGTCGTCCTCGTGATGGGTCGAGGCATCGAGCGGATCCGGCGGCTCGTAGTGGTGGGACAGCTCCCAGTCCGCGTCGAACACCGCCTTGAGTCGCGCGACGACGGCCGGCTCGGTGAGCGTAATGCCGAGTTCGCGGCGCAGGTCGAACGCGCTGCGGTCGATGTTCATGGAACCGACCAGCGCCCGCTCGTCGTCGACGATCAGCAGTTTGGCGTGGACCCTGAGGTTCTTCTGCTTGTGCACCTTGGCACCGAACCGGCGCAGCGTGCGCAGTGAGGCGAAGGTGTCGAGCACGTCGCCCTCGCTGATGCCATGCCTGCCACCACACAGGACGTGCACCCTGACCCCGCGGCCGACGGCGGCGGCCAGGTGGTCGAGGATCACCGCATCGACGAACTTGGGGTGCTGAACGTCGATGCGGCGCGTGGCGGTGTCGATGAAGCGGGCCATGTGCAGGCGCGAGTTCGAGTTGCTCCACAGCAGGCCCTCGTAAGCCGCGGGCACCCAGTCGTCGTGATTCCAGTCGGCGTTGAACACCTCGACGATCTGGGCGACGTGCACCGGATCGTCGATGATCACGCCGTAGTCCCTGGTGAGCGTGAAGTACTTGAGGCTCATGTTGAACGTCGCGACCAGCGCGGTCATCTCGTCGACGACCACCGACTTCTCGTGGGTGACGTAGAACTTCGGATTCGCCCACTGGACGTCGATCCCCGCCGCGGAGAAGCGCTCGAAGGTCTCGTCGTTAGCCCGGTCGCCGCCGGAACGGGCCGCGTTGAGCATCACCCTGACGTCCACCCCCGCGCGCCTCCGCTCGATGACGGCGTCGATGAGGCTTTCGTCGGTCAAGGTGAACTGCTTGATGAGTAGCGACGTCTGCGCCGATCCGATGAATTCCAGGACCGGATCGAGCCCGTCGTCCGGTTCGACGATCAGGCGGGGGCCGTTCGGCTGCACGAGTGTTGAAGTTAGCATCCAGGACGGGCGATTGGCTTTGCCAACGCGTAAATTAGTGCGGGCCGTATCTCGGCCGCACACGCGCCTACCGCACCGACGGTATTGCATCAGGCAAGATGACCCCATGGACAGCGGCGGAGGTTCCCCCCGAGTACTCGTGGTGGACGACGACCCCGACGTGCTGGCCTCATTGGAACGCGGACTGCGACTGTCCGGCTTCGACGTCACCACCGCGGTGGACGGCGCGGAGGCACTGCGCAGCGCAACCGAGACCCGGCCCGACGCGATCGTGCTCGACATCAACATGCCGATACTCGACGGCGTGTCGGTGGTCACCGCGCTGCGGGCGATGGACAACGACGTGCCCGTGTGCGTGCTGTCCGCGCGCAGCTCGGTCGACGACAGGGTCGCCGGCCTCGAGGCCGGAGCCGACGACTACCTCGTCAAGCCCTTCGTGCTGGCCGAGCTGGTGGCCAGGGTCAAGGCACTCCTGCGACGTAGGGGTGCGACCGCGACGTTCTCGTC
Source organism: Mycobacterium sp. (assembly GCF_035633495.1). Lineage (GTDB taxonomy): Bacteria > Actinomycetota > Actinomycetes > Mycobacteriales > Mycobacteriaceae > Mycobacterium. The sequence continues at coordinate 32,092 of NZ_DASQEU010000122.1, forward strand.
GGAGACCATTGCCGTCGGCCCGCTGGAAGTCGACATCCCCGGGCGGCGGGCCCGCGTCAACGGCGTCGACGTCGATCTGACCAAGCGGGAGTTCGACCTCCTCGCCGTACTCGCCGAACACAAGACCGCCGTGCTGTCGCGCGCTCAGCTGTTGGAACTGGTGTGGGGTTACGACTTCGCCGCCGACACCAACGTCGTCGACGTGTTCATCGGATACCTGCGCCGCAAGCTCGAGGCAGGCGGCGCACCCCGGCTGCTACACACGGTCCGGGGCGTGGGGTTCGTTCTGCGGCAGCAGTAGGTCATGAACATCCTGTCGCGCGTCTCCCGGCGGACACCATCGCTGCGGACTCGCGTGGCGTTCGCGACGGCCATCGCGGCCGCGATCGTGGTCGGCATCGTCGGCACGATCGTCTGGATCGGCATCACCAACGACCGCAAGGAACGTCTCGACCGGCGACTCGACGAAGCGGCGGGGTTCGCGATCCCGTTCCTGCCCCGCGGCCTCGATCAGATCCCCAAGTCACCGAATGATCAGGACGCGATCATCACGGTGCGAGGCGCGGACGGGCAGGTGACGTCCAACTCGGACGTGACGCTGCCGGAACTGCCTGCCGGGTACGCGGACACCACCATCGACGGGGTGCGCTATCGCGTGCGCACGGTGGAGATCAGCGGCCCCCAGGGTTCGATGACGGCCGCCGTCGGCGCGACCTACGACGCGACCATCGCCGACACCAACAACCTTCATCGCAGAGTGATCATCATCTGTTCGTTCGCGATCGGCGCGGCGGCGGTGGCGGGGTGGCTGCTCGCCGCGTTCGCGGTGCGACCGCTGAAACGGCTTGCGCAACAGACGCGCGCGATCGACGTGGGCGGCGAGGCACCCGACATCGACGTCCGAGGCGCCACCGAGGCGGTGGAGATCGCCGACGCCGTCAACGGCATGGTGCAACGCATCTGGGAGGAGCAGGACCGAACCAAGGCCGCTCTCGTCTCTTCGCGTGACTTCGCCGCCGTGACGTCGCACGAGTTGCGCACCCCGCTCACGGCGATGCGGACCAATCTCGAGGTGCTCGCCACGCTGGACCTCGCCGAGGATCAGCGCAAGGAAGTGCTCAACGACGTCATCCGGACGCAGACGCGCATCGAGGCGACGCTGTGGGCGATCGAAAGGCTCGCTCAGGGCGAACTTTCGACGTCCGACGATCACGTGCCCGTCGACATCACCGAGCTTCTCGATCGCGCCGCTCACGACGCGATGCGCGTCTACCCCGAACTCGACGTGTCACTGGTGCCCGCGCCGACGGTGATCATCGTAGGACTGCCCGCCGGGTTGCGGCTGGCCGTCGACAATGCGATCGCCAACGCCGTCAAGCACGGTGGCGCCACGCGGATCCAGCTGTCGGCGGTCAGTTCACGCGCGGGGGTGGAGATCGCGATCGACGACGACGGGGTCGGGATACCCGAGGAGGAACGCAAGATCGTGTTCAACCGGTTCGCCCGCGGGTCGACCGCGTCGCACTCGGGTTCCGGTCTCGGCCTGGCGCTGGTCGCCCAGCAAGCCGAATTGCACGGCGGCACGGCTTCATTGGAGCAGAGCCCCTTGGGTGGCGTCCGGCTGCTTTTGCGCCTGCCCGGCCCGTCCTAGGAGCTAACCGACGGTGATCTCCACGCGGCGGTTCCGTGCGGGCCCGGCCACACCGTCGGAAACGAGCGCGTCCGCAACGGCTTTGGCGCGACTCGTGCTGAGGGGGACGTTGATCGCGTCGCCGCCGCTGTCGTCGGTGTATCCCACGACCGCGACATTCACCCCGGGACAGGCCTTCACCTTCTCGGCGATCTGGCCGACGAGCCGTTGGGAGTTCGGGTTCAAGGCGAATTCGTCGGTGGCGAAGTTGATCGGCGTCTTCAGCAGTCCGGTGATGTCGGCCTGCACGGTCGAGCACGCCCCGGCGGGAGCAGGGGCAGCTGCCGACGCCGTGACCTGAATGTCGTTGACGACCATCACCTTCGGCCACGTCGCCTTGGCCGCGGTCTCGGCCGCCGCCTTGACTTCCTCGGAGCCGGCCGTCCCCGTCAACGTCACGGTGTCACCGACGAGATTCGCCCCGAACCCCGGAATGTCCAGTGCGGCGCGGAACAAGGCCCCCAGCCCGGCGAACTCGGGGGCCTTCACGCCAGGCTTGACGGTCAGGTCGTCGACGACTTTGGCGCCCGGCATCGCCTGCCTGATCGACTCCGGCAGCGACGACTTGAGCCCTTCGTCGGGTAACTCGCCCGCCAGGCTGAAACCGTTGCCGGTGCGCGTGATCGACATCGCACCGAGCGGACCGCCTGCCTCGGCGGTCGGCGCGCCGTCCGACGGGTCCACGCTCGGCACTGCGAGGTCGGCGTTCTCGGCGGATCCGTCCGTCGCGCCACACCCGATCAAGGCGAGCAGCAGGGACACCGCGAACAGGGCCAGCAGCCAACCGACGCCGGGTCGCCGTCGATGAAACGTGCAATCGGACCCCGAAAAAACATGGGCCCTCCCCCTCGTCGGAGCTCAGCGAGCGTCGAGAAGGTCGATCACGAAGATCAATGTCTTGCCCGACAGCCGGTGCCCAGATCCCGCAGGGCCATAGGCCTTTGCCGGCGGGATGACGAGCTTGCGGCGACCGCCGACGCGCATCCCGGGAATGCCGTCCTGCCAGCCCTCGATCAGACCACGCAGCGGAAACTCGATGGACTCATTGCGGTTCCACGAGCTGTCGAACTCCTCGCCGGTGTCGTACTCGACGCCGACGTAGTGCACCGTGACGGTGCCACCGGGCACCGCCTCGGCGCCATCGCCGACGACGACGTCTTCGATCACCAGTTCGGCAGGCGCCGGACCGCCGGGAAATTCGATCTCGGGTTTAGTGGCCACGGTGAACACGGTAGTCGGGCAGACTGGAGGCGTGGCTACGGACCCGAACAAGGACACTGACATCCTCGCTCACGTGAACGAACTGGTCGCCGAGGAGAAGGAACTCCGGGCGAAGCTTCAGCATCACGAGATCGACGAAACCGAAGAGCATCGCCGGCTCCGCGGCCTCGAGGTGCAGCTCGACCAGTGTTGGGACCTGCTCCGGCAGCGGCGGGCATTGCGCGAGACCGGTCAGGATCCCGACCAGGCCAGCGAGCGCCCCGAGAGCGAAGTCGAAGGCTATCTGGGCTGAGCCAGGGCATTCGCCATCACGATGTGGCCCTCGAAGCCCAGGGCCGTCGCCCCGTCGCGATAGCGACCGACCAACTCGCCGAACGCCACCTGATCGCCCCGCGTCCGCGCCAACAGAGCGCGCAGTCGCAGCAAGATCAGGTCGACGACCGCCAGTCCGTCTATTTCGGCGGCGGCCAATCGTCCAATTGCCGCTTCGGCTTCCCGCACGTCGCCTTCGGCACCGCGCTGAAGAAGGGCCTCGACCAGGAACCTCGTTGCGGTGACCCCGTGGGCGAATTGGCCGCGGTCGAAGACGCAGTCCCCCGCGGCTCGCAAGAGTTCGACAGCACCTTCCAGATCTCCGTCCCGGGCGATCTCCCGGGCGTCGAGGAGATCGAGAACGAAACTCTCGCTCCTGTAGAAATGGCCACGATCGCACATCTCGCGAATCTCGGTCAGCAACATCCTGCCCCGCCTACGGTCGGCGGAACCGCGTTCGAGGAGAACTGCGCTCAGGCAGTACATGGCAAGGCTGACCGCGTGGTGGTCACCATTGCCGGTGGCAATGCTCAGCGCCTCCTCGACCTCGTGAAGAATGGTGTCGTCGGGCACCAGAACGCCTTGCAAGGTCGCCACGCTGTGCATGTAGACAACGCACTTGCTGTAGGTCAAACGGTCGACGCGTCGGGCCATTGCGAGAGAGTCGCCGAAGTCCTTCCGCCAGCCCGTGATGCCCAGCCAACATCTGGCGATGCCGCGGAACACCAGCGCCAGCGCCAATGGGGATCCAAAGACGAAGTCGCCCTTGACCGGATCGCCGTCGGCCAGATCGATCGCCGTCTGGGACCACCTCAGGATCTCGGCGATCTCCCCGGTCTCCTGTTTCACGACCATCGGCGCGACCGAGAGGCCGACTGTCAGCGCCGAGTCGTCGATCGCCTCGAGCAGTGTCAGCACCTCGGTGCCCAGCATGGACGCTTCCCTGACACGGCCGTGCACCATGTGGTCGGTCAACTGCCCGAGCATCGCCAACGCCAACGATCGCTTGTCCCCCGCTGCTGCGCATAGCTCGCGTATTTCCAGGAAGCCGGAGTCGGACATGCTTTCCACCGTGCGGTATGACGTCGCGCAGAGCAGCGTGCCCGCCAGGATGCGCATGGACAGTCGGTCCGGATCATCGGCGGGAAGCGCTTGGGCTGCATTGCGCGCCCGCGCCCAGCTCATCCTGGCCGCAGCAATGTCACGGTTCCTCGACCACGCACCGGCGCGCATGTGCCAGCCGTACGCGGTGCCGATGTCCCCGGCGGCTTCGAGATGCTCTCCGATGAGCGCGGCGTTCTCGTCGACCAGTCCCGGCTCGCGCTCCTGGATCGCCGCAGCCACGCGCCGATGTACGTCGGCGCGATCAGCCTTCAGCTGGGATTCGTAGGCAACCGTCCGGATCAGCGGTTGGCGAAAGACGTACTCCTCGGGCGACGAGAACTTCACCTGGTCCACCAGCTCGGCGTCCACCAACGCGTCGAAGGAGGGAGCCATGCCGATCGCGGTCAACAGATCGGCCGTGCATCGCGACCCGATGACCGCGGCGGCGTTGAGGGTTCGCTTCGCATCCCAGTCGAGCCGATCGATCCGTGCTGCGATGACGGCGTACAGGGTGGGCGGCACGCTGACCTCGGTCACGGCCGCGTTGAACGTGTACTGCCCGCGTCGACCGTGCAGGATGCCCCGCTCGGCGAGGTCACGCACGATCTCCTTGATGAAGAACGGATTGCCGACCGCACGGTCGGCGATCGTGGCGAATAAGCCCGCCACGGAATCGTCGGAACCCAGTTGCTCGGCGATGAGTTTCGCGGCCTCCGAATGACTCAGCGGCGCAAGGGTGATCGTCTGCCCGTCGGGCAGTCGGGACAACACTCCGCGGTACTCGGGTCGATGGCTGATCAGCACCATCGAATTGGTGCGGGATATCACCGCGATGAAGTCGGCCAGCATGGATTCGCTGACCTCGTCGATCCACTGGGCGTTCTCGATGACGAACACGGCGGGCGATCTCTGGGCCGTCCAGGCCGTCTTGATCAACGCCGTCAGGCGCCTGCGCCTGGCATCCGGATCGAGTCGTGGTACCGCGACGTCGAGATCGTTGATACCAAGCAGGTCGCCGAGGAGCAGCAGGTCTTCTTGGCTGGCCTCGGGAAACTGCGTCTCGAGTCGCGCTCTGTCGGCACCGGATTCGGAATCACCAACCTTCATCCCCGCTCGTAGCAGTTGGGCGACGACGTAGAACGGAAGTTCACGGGCATGCGACTCAGCCCTCGCGCGGAACACTTGGACGCCCCGGGTGGCAGCGATCGCGGCCAACTCTCGGACGATCCGACTCTTGCCGATTCCCGCGGGCCCGCACAGGCCCACGGTCAAACCTCCGTATCCGTCGACGACCCCTTCGAAGGTCCCTTCGAGGACGGCCATCTCCCACTTCCGGCCGACGAGTGGGGAGTCGGCCCGCCTCGACAGTGCGTGGTGCGGTTTGACCTGCAGCAACCTGCGCGCGAAGACGGGTTGCGCCAAGCCCTTCACGTAGAGGGATTCGGGTTCTCCTAGGTCGACCACGTCCTCGACGAGTCTCGCCGTTGACTCCGAGATCATCACGCCGCCCGGCGGCGCAATCGTTTCCATCCGCTGAGCCATTCCCACCTGTTCACCGATGGCGGTGTACGAAGGCGGTCCCGAGCCGAGCTTTCCGGCGACGACCTGGCCTGAGTTCAGGCCGACCCGGACGGCCACGTCGACGCCGTCGCGATTGAACCGGACGGCCAGACGCCGTACCTCGCGCTGCAGGCCCAGCGCTGCGAGGCAGCCGCGCACCGCATGATCCTCGAGTGCGATGGGCGCTCCGAAGATGGCCATGATGCCGTCACCGGTGAACTTGTCGACGGTGCCGCCGTATCGCTCGACCGCCTTCGCCGAGACATCGAAGAACTCGGCCATGATGCCGCGCAATCGCTCCGGACCGAGGGCGGCGGCGATGTCCATCGAGTGCACGACGTCGGCGAAGAGGACGGTGACCTGCTTGAACTCCGCGGATTCTTCTGCCGCGGCCACCTGGGACCCACACGAGTCGCAGAATCGGGCGCGTTCGCGTTGCTCGGTGCCACACGTGCTGCACGTCGCCACCACGGCGATCCACCCCCTCCCGGAGACCCCGAACCACCCGGCAGTTCAAGGATAGGTACTCGCCGCTGTACGGGCACGTCAATTGTTTACCTCGAGTTGAAATCAGCCCGCAGACAGCTTGGCCATAATCGCCTCGAGCGTTTGCAAATCCTCCAGGCTCAACGCCGCGAGGGGCGCGGGAGCAGGATCATCGACCCCTTCGATGCTCGCGACGACGCGGCGGCCCTCGTCGGTCAGCGAGACGACCTTGCATCTGCGGTTGGCTGGATTCACTTCGCGAACGACCAGTCCGCGATCCTCGAGATCATTGACCGCGACGCTGGTGGCCGGGGCATCCATGGTGGCGGCCTCGGCGATCTCCTTGGCGGTCATCGGCCGCTTGGCGAGTCTGAGCAGCACGCGGACTCTGCTGAAGGGCAGACCCGTGGTCTCGATGACGTCACGCTTCCAGGCGTCGCGGTTGTCGAAGACCACGGCTGCCATGGCGCGCCACACCTCCTCGGCGAGCGTGTCATCCGACATTGGCATCCACCTTCGGGGCGGCGTTACCTGCGATCAGCGGCGCGAGGCGCTCGGCCGACCGGATCGCCCGTTCCGACGTCGAGAACAGTCCGAGCGCCGTGATGACGACGCCTAGACCGACGCACACCAACCACAGTGGCCGCGCCGCGGCGGTGAAGTCGGCGCCCGTGTGCGCGATGGCTGCGCCTGAGACCGAACCGCACAGCGCCACACCGATACTCACGCCGACCTGGCGACTGGTCGATGTGACGGCGGACGCGGCGCCCGCCCGGTCCAGCGGCATCCCACTGACGGCGGCGTTCGTGATGGGAGCGTTGATCATGGAGAACCCGATGCCGAACACCGCGAAGACCACCAGCAGCGCCCACACCGGGGTGGTCGCGGTCAGGAAGGTCAGCAGCACCGACGCAGTCGTGATCAGCACACCCGCGGCCAGCAGGGACGGGCGGGCGCCGAACCTGCCGACGAGGCGACCGGACACCGGCGAGAAGACCAGCGCACCAATGGCAATCGGGAGATAGATGAACCCGGTGTGCATCGCGGAGTACCCGCGTTCACCTTGAAGGTAGATCGACATCATGAAGAGGAAGGCACCCCACGCCGAGAACGCACAGACCGCGGTCGCGGTCGCCGATGCGAACGGGATGCTCCGGAAGAAGCGAAGGTCGATGAACGGGTCGTGGCGCCGTGACTCGTAGCGCAGGAAGGCGGCCAGTGCGATCGCCGCGACCACCGCGACGGCGACGACGCGGGGATTGCTCCAGCCGTGGCCGGGGCCCTCGATGAGGGTGAACACCACACCGAAGAGGAACAGCACGGCGAGGCCCTGACCAATCGGGTCGATGTTGCGCGTGGTCTTCGACTTCGTCTCCGGCACGAAGATCGCCGTCAGCACGATGGCCGCCGCGCAGATCGGCAGGTTGATCCAGAAGACGGCCCGCCAACTGATCAGCTCGATCAGGAACCCGCCGACGACCGGGCCGAGTGCCATCGAGATTCCGACCACCGCACCCCATAGTCCCAGTGCCCGCGCACGCTCCACCCGGCCCGTGAAGATCTGCGAGATGATCGACAGGGCAACGGGATTCAGCATTGATCCGCCGACGGCCTGAATGAGGCGCGCCCCGATCAAGGTCTCGATGTCGGGCGCGAGGCTGCACAGCAGCGAACCAACCGCGAACACGATGAGGCCGATCTGGAACACCCGTCTGCGGCCGAACCGGTCCCCCGTCGCGCCGGAGAGCATGAGCAGCGATGCCAGCACCAGGGTGTAGACGTCGACCACCCACTGCAACTCAGACGGCGAGGCGTGCAGATCGGTGCGAATGCTCGGTATTGCGACGTTGACGATCGTCGCGTCCATCGACACGATCAGCAGGCTCAGGCAGCAGGACACCAGAATGATGGCCTTGCGCCTAGGCGTGAGCGTGTCAATAGTTGCATTCACACAACTATTGTTAAACTACAACTATCATGAGCGCAAGCGAACGCTGCGTGACGTCCGTCGCACCCGGGGTCAGCGACCGCCCATGTCGGCGTAGTCGCGCTCGGTGTAGCCGGTGTAGATCTGCCGCGGACGCCCGATCTTGCTGGGCGACTCGTGCATCTCCCGCCAGTGCGCGATCCAGCCGGGCAGCCGGCCGAGCGCGAACAGCACCGTGAACATATGCGTCGGGAAGCCCATCGCCCGGTAGATCACGCCGGTGTAGTAGTCGACGTTCGGATAGAGCTTGCGCTCGATGAAGAAGTCGTCGGTCAACGCGATCTCTTCGAGAGCCTTGGCGATGTCGAGCAGCTCATCCTGCACGCCGAGCTTGCCGAGGATCTTGTCGGCCTGCTCCTTGACGATGCGCGCCCGCGGGTCGTAGTTCTTGTAGACGCGGTGACCGAAGCCCATCAGCTTCACGCCCTCTTCGCGGTTCTTCACCTTGCGGACGAACTCTTGGACGTCGCCGCCGCTCTCCTTGATGGTTTGGAGCATCTCTAGGACGGCCTGATTGGCGCCGCCGTGCAGCGGACCCCACAGCGCGTTGATACCGCCCGAGACGGAGGTGAACAGGTTGGCCTGCGACGAACCGACCAACCGCACCGTCGACGTCGAGCAGTTCTGCTCGTGATCGGCGTGCAGGATCAGCAGCAGGTCCAGCGCGCAGACGATCTCGGGGTCGACCTCGTAGGGCTCGGCGGGGAATCCGAACGTCATCCGTAGGAAGTTCTCGACCAGAGTGAGGGAGTTGTCCGGGTAGAGGAACGGCTGGCCGACCGACTTCTTGTAGGCGTAGGCCGCGATCGTGGGCAGTTTGGCGAGCAGCCTGATCGTCGAGAGCTCGACCTGCCCCTTGTCCAACGGGTCGACGGAATCCGGGTAGTACGCCGACAAGGCGTTGACGGCGCTGGACAGCACCGGCATCGGATGGGCGTTGCGGGGGAAGCCGTCGAAGAACCGCTTGAGGTCCTCGTGCAGCAGGGTATGCCGCTGGATCTGGGTGGTGAACTTCTCCAGTTGATCGGCCGTCGGGAGTTCACCGTAGATCAGCAGATAGCTGACCTCAATGAACGTCGACTTCTCCGCGAGTTGCTCAATCGGGTAGCCCCGATAGCGCAGGATTCCCGCGTCGCCGTCGATGTAGCAGATGCTGCTCTTGGTGGACGAGGTGTTGACGAAGCCGCCGTCGAACGTGGTGTACCCGGTCTTGGCCAGCAACGACCCCAGTACGATGCCGTCGGACCCCTCCGTGGCCTTCACGATCTCCAGGTCGATCTCTCCCCCCGGATAACTGAGGGTGGCGACCTCGTCGGGACTGGAGTCTTCGGGCACGTTAACCCCTTCTACGGTTGTCGACCGGAACGAAGCTGTCCGTCACTAGTGGAAGGTAGTCGCTATCGGTTTCGAGCGCTTGCGGGGGGTTGACCCCGGCGGTCTGTTCGCTCGTCCACGGCGACCAGGTCCGGCGGAACAGCTCGAAGGTGGCGAACAGCCGGTCGCATACGATGCCGGCCTCGATCGGCGGGTTGCCCGGCTGCCCCAAATCCGCGAACGAGTAGGCGAAGAGGATCGCCCACGTGTCGGTGACCAGAGTGACGGCCCGGTCGCCCTCCGGCACGCCCATCCGACGCGCCATCACCGCCATCGTGGCCCCGTAGGTGACGTTGTGCCGAAGCGCCAGCGCGGAGGCTCTGAAGGAGGACGAGCCGTTGATGATCCGGATCAGCACCGCCATGCGTCGGAAGCCGGGCGTCTCGTAGCCGCTTCTCGAGCTCAGCACTTCGAGCGACGCGCCGAGGAGGGCCTCGTACTCGGTGACGTCGGGACGCTGCCCCTCCAGCGCCCCGGCGATGTAGCCGTCCAATTCGTCGGTGACGGCGGTGATTACCGTTTCCTTGGTCGGGAAGTAGCGACTGAAGGTTCTCGGCGACACGTCCGCCGCCGCGGCGATCTGCTCGACGGTGGTGTTGTCGTAACCCTGTTTCAGACACAGTTCGGCGGCCGCTTCGATCAGCGTCGCGCGGGTTCGTGACTTCTTGCGTTCCCTCAGGCCTTGGGACGGGGCATCGTCAGCCATACACCCGCTCGTAGTCGGCCCCCGCCGACGGACACTGCAGGTCACTCGACATCCACGCCACTTGCGCGAATGCCTCGTTCAATCGATGCACCATGACCATCGGCCCCAGTCGCACGGTGTCGGTGTCCGCGACGAGGTCCCCGCACGCGGCCACGATGGTGGCCGAGAAGATCACGCTCACCAGACGTGCGCGGCGGTCCTCGACGTTCACGCCCATGCGCTTGGCCAGTACGATCTGGGTGACGTCGTGCCGAAACTCAAAGGCCGCCTGCTTCAACGTGTCCGACGCGTTGATGATGCGCAGCATGAGGACGATTCGGTCGGTGGTCAACCTGCCGACCTGCCTCCTCGCGACGCGCGTCAGAACCGCCACGTGGGCCTGCCGCATCGCCTCCAGCGGTCCGACTTCGGAGTCGACGGTCTCCAATTCGTCGGCGACCACGTGGGCATAGTCGTCGATGAGCGTGAGGAACACCGCGTCCTTGGTGGGGAAGTAGCGGCTGAACGTTCGAGGTGACACGTCCGCCGACGACGCGATCTGCTCGACGGTGGTCTGCTCGTAACCTTGCTTCAGACAGAGGTCCATGGCGGCATCGATGAGGACTGCCCGCGTCCGGAGCTTCTTGCGCTCGCGGAGGCCCGGCTGCGACTCATTCGATACATCGGCCACGACAAGATGTTAACCCTCTTGCACATCTGAAACGCGGCGTGGCGAATTCAGACGCGGTAGCGGACGAGGGCGGGCACCAGCAGCGCGGAGATCACTACACCGGCCACGACGAGGCCGCCTCCGCCTGCCGCAGCCACCGTCGTGCCGACGACGGCCGCTGACGCGCCGTGGACCGCGTCGGCTGGTTGATCGCGAAGAAGGCCTGCTGCACCGACAGCAGGCACAGCACCACCCACACGTTGTTCAAGCCGAGCGCCGCCCGCACCCAGAGCAGCACCGACGAAACCGCCAGCCCGATGGATGCAATGACGAGCAACGGCCTGCGATCCATCGCGTCGGCCCATGCGCCGCCCCACAGACCGAAGACCACCAGGGGCACCAGCGCGAAGATGCCCGAAAGCCCGACGTAGGCGGAGTTCTGCGTCAGCGCGTAGAGCTGAACAGGGCACGGCGAAGATCGTGAGATTGGCGCCGATGACGGTGACGATGCCTGCGAGCCACAGCCTGCGGAAGTCCGGCGTCCGTAGCGGTGTGGTGTCGGCGAGGAACCCCGCCACCCTCAGGGCTGCAGTCGCTCGACCACTTTCCCGGTCACGCGAATTCGGTTGTGCACCCGGTTCTCGCGGCCCTGCCAGAACTCGACCACGTCGGGCGCGATGACGTAGCCACCCCAGTGCGGAGGCACGGGCACCGACTCGACGTCGGCGAACCGTTCGGCAACGTCGGCGAGCTGCTGCTTCAGCGCGTCACGGGAGGCGATGGGATGGGACTGATGGGACGCCCACGCCCCCAGTTGCGAGCCGCGCGGCCGCTTGGACCAGTAGCTCGCCGTCGTTTCGGGCGAGGCCTTGGCGACGGCACCGCGGAGGTGGACCTGGCGCCCGAGGGCGTACCACGTGAAGGTCGCCGACGCATACGGCGTCGCGGCGAGCTGCTCGCCCTTGGCGGAATCGTAGTTGCTGTAGAAGGTGATGCCGGTTTCGTCCACGCCCTTGCACAACACCGTGCGGGTGACGGGCCTTCCCTCCGCGTCGACCGTGCCGACCACGATGGCGTTTGGCTCCGCGATGCCCGCCCGCTCGGCGTCGGCCAACCACTTGCGCAGCAAGACGATCCAACCGTCGACGAGCCAGTCGGCATCGAGATCCGGGCTACCGTCCTTCTCGGGGGATCCGTATTCCACGCGCATGCGTGCCAGGTGCTCGTCGTCGTGGCCGATTTGATCCCCGGTCGCTGCGCTCCTGCCCTCCGAATCCACGACGCCGACGCTACGCTCACCGCTAGGTTGCGGGGCTACCGACCGGTCGGGATCCTCGGTGGCGCGGGTGCGAGAATCGGCTCATGACTAGCGCATCCGCGGTTCCCGACGGCTTCGTAGAAGGCCTCGAAGGCGTCGTCGCCTTCACCACCGAGATCGCCGAACCGGACAAGGACGGCGGCGCGTTGCGCTACCGCGGCGTCGACATCGAGGATCTGGTGACGCAGCACGTCACCTTCGGCGACGTGTGGTCGCTGCTGGTCGACGGCCGCTTCGGCAGCGGGCTGACGCCTGCGGAGCCCTTCCCGCTCCCCATCCACACGGGCGACGTCCGGGTCGACGTGCAGGCAGGGCTGGCGATGCTCGCCCCGATCTGGGGTTATCAACCGCTCCTCGACATCGATGATGAAACCGCCCGCAACCAGTTGGCCCGCGCCTCGGTGATGGCTCTCTCCTATGTCGCACAATCGGCGCGCGGCATCTATCAGCCTGCCGTACCCCAACGGACCGTCGATGAATGTTCCACCGTCACAGAGCGTTTCATGACGCGCTGGAAGGGCGACCCCGATCCCGGGCACGTCGAGGCCATCGACGCGTACTGGGTCACCGCGGCCGAGCACGGCATGAACGCGTCCACCTTCACCGCGCGGGTGATCGCCTCGACGGGTGCCGACGTCGCGGCGTCGCTGTCCGGTGCCGTCGGCGCGATGAGCGGCCCGTTGCACGGCGGGGCGCCTGCCCGCGTGCTGCCGATGATCGAGGAAGTCGAACGGTCCGGTGACGCCCGTGCCGTGGTCAAGGGGATCCTGGATCGCAAGGACAAGCTGATGGGCTTCGGGCACCGCGTCTACCGTGCCGAAGACCCGCGGGCCCGCGTGCTGCGGGCGACCGCCGAGCGGCTGAGGGCGCCGCGCTTCGAGGTGGCGGCCGCGCTCGAGCAGGCCGCCCTCGCCGAGCTGCGCGAGCGACGCCCCGACCGCGCGATCGAGACGAACGTCGAATTCTGGGCCGCCGTGATGCTCGACTTCGCCGGTGTTCCCCCCAAGATGATGCCCGCCATGTTCACGTGCGGGCGCACCGCGGGTTGGTGCGCGCACATCCTCGAACAGAAGCGGCTCGGCAAGCTTGTTCGCCCAGCGGCCATCTACGTCGGCCCCGCGCCTCGGAGCCCGGAGTCCGTCGAGGGCTGGGACCAGATCAAGGCGTCGTGAGCTCCCGTGAAGACGGTCCGGACGTTCGCGTCGGCGGCGCAGGCGTTCGCCACACTCGTCCACGCCATCCCCGAGTCTGCTTGGACGGGGCCGGGTCTCGGTGACTGGGATCTGCGCGCGCTCGTCGGGCACACGTCGCGCTCGTTGATCACCGTCAGCACGTACCTTCAGAACCCCGCCGACCACGAGGACGTGACGAGTGCGGCCGACTACTTCGCGCAGATCCGGTCGTACGCGTCGAATGCCGGTGCCGAGGTGATCGCCGAGCGCGGTCGCCAGGCCGGCCGTGACCTCGGCGAGCATCCCATGGACACGGTCGACGCTCTGGTGCAGCGCGTCCTCAACGAGCTTGCAGGCGTGGATGATCCGCTGATCGCGGTGATCGGCGGGCTGGGTATCAGGTTGAGCAACTACCTGCCAACACGGGTGTTCGAACTGGCCGTCCACGGCCTCGACATCGCCAGGGCGGCGGACGTCGACTTCGCGATTCCGGACGACGTCCTGACCGAAGCGCCGGTACTGGCCGCCCGCATCGGCGTAGCCCTCGGCCGCGGAGAGACCGTGTTGTCGGCACTCACCGGCCGGACCCCACTCCCCGCAGCGTTCTCCGTGGTGCAACCCGGACGGCGGGTCACGCGGGCCGGGATCGGCCCACCGGCGACCAAGGTGAAGGGGACGGCCATCGGGAACTCCGAATCGGTCGAGCGGATCTCGGTGCCGCGGACGATCGTCGCAAGGGCCAGTGCGAGTTCGAGCATCGCGAAGTGATCGCCGACGCAGGTCCGGGGGCCTGCACCGAACGGGACGTACTGCCAGCGGTCGATGCTCTTCGCCGCGTCGGGCCGGAACCTGTCCGGGTCGAACGTCGCCGCATCCGCCCACAGCGCCGGATCGCGCTGGACCGCGTAGACGCCGATCATCATTAGCGTGCCCGCCCGCACCCGATAGCCGTCGACCTCGATGTCCTCGGTGGTCAGCCGACCAGACACCGCTGCAGGCGGACAGAGGCGCAGCGCCTCGTGCAGCACCTGCATGGCGTAGCCGAGGTGGGGCACGTCATCCGGCACCAGAGCTCGATCGCCGACGGCCGCAGCCTCGGCCCATACCCGTTCCTGCAGTTCCGGATTCCGCCCCAACTGCCACAGGGCATAGGCCAGCGTGGTCGCCGTGGTGTCGTGACCTGCGCCCATGAACACGATCAGCTCGTCGCGAATCTCGTCGTCGCTCAGGTGGCTGCCCGTAGCCGGATCCGTGGCCTCCGCGAGCGCGCGCACCAGTGGCGCATCTCGAGTCGGATCCTCCCGACACCCGCGCAACACCTCCGATGCCAAGTCGCGCAATGCCAGGCTCGCATGACGGGCGCGCCTGCGGGCGGGCGTGGGCAGCCAGGACGGTAGCCGCACGGGAGCCGCACCACGATCGGCGATGTACTTCAACACGATCCGCAGCGGCTCGGCAATTCTGTCCGCCTGCTTGTCGAGGTCGAGTCCCATGACGGATCTGCCAAGCGCACGCAACGTCACCCTTCGACACTCGAGATCGAGATCCACGTCGCGGTCCGCCGGCCAACTCGAGGCGATCGACTCGGCAGCTTGAGCCATGTGACTACCGAAGGCGCACACGTGCTTCTTCGTGAAGAGCGGCTGCAGAAGGCGACGCCGGGGCAGCCACGCCTCGGCCGTGACGTCGAAGAGGTTCGCGCCGATCAGACTTCGCATCTCTTCGTGGATGCGAGTTCGTTCGACGACCGCAGGCGAAAGACCGAGGACGTCGTGAATGCCCTGCGGCGACGTGACCACGACGATCTCCGGCAGTAGCCACTTCGGAGCCAGCTTGACCCTGGTGACGGGTCCGCCTGCAGCCCGCAGCGTCTCGCATCCCGTGTGATAGGCGCGTAGAGCAGTGACTTGCTCCCTGACGGGCAGTGGGCTTCGCGGCGCGAGCGGCAACGCCTTGGCGTCGGATTTCTGGCTGGTCCTCAGCATGGTTAAAGCATCAGGGCGGAAGTCTCGGCCGCTTCCAGTAGTCGACTACTTAAAACGGATGTCCGACGATGAGAATGGGCGCTCGCGATGGTCGGTAGTAGTGACCACCCACTGTCGAGAGGAACCCCACCATGGCGATTGACGTGCAACCGGCCGTTTCCCCTTACCTGATCGTCGATGACGCAGCCGCGGCCATCGACTTCTACGTCAACGCCTTCGGCGCGGAAGAGCTCGGCCGAGTGCCAGGTCCGGACGGCAAGCTGGTGAACGCCGCGCTGCAGATCAACGGCTCCGTGGTGATGCTCAACGACGACTTTCCCGAGATGACCGGCGGCAAGTCCATGACACCGAAGTCGCTTGGCGGCACTCCGGTATCGATCCATCTCACGGTGACCGACGTCGAGAGCCAGTTCCAGCGAGCAGTCGATGCCGGCGCCACCGTCGTCACCCCGCTGGAAGACCAGTTTTGGGGCGACCGGTACGGGGTCGTCCGCGACCCGTTCGGGCACATTTGGTCGCTTGGGCAACCCATGCGTGAGGTCAGCAGCGAGGAGATCGCCGCGGCGATGGGTCAGGGCACGTAGGTCGCCAGCAGCGCCGTCGGAAGTTCGTTGGCCTTGGTGATCTGACTGATGGCGGAAATGCTCGCCGGCTTCGGCGTGCGCTCCAGTTCCGGTGTCGTCGGATCTGAGCCGTACAACCCGAACTGGAGGTCGTAACCCTCTGCCCACTCGAGGGTGTCGACGAATGACCAGTACGTGTAGCCGAGTATCTCCGTGTCGTGGGCGACCATGTCCTGCACGACCGCGATGTGGTTGACGATGTAGGGAGGGCGCTTCGAGTCGCCGGCGTCGGCGATTCCATTCTCGGTCACCCACAACGGCTTTCCGTAGGACGCGGCGAGCTCGAGTACCTCGCGGAAGCCACCGGGGTCGGTCGGCTGGTTGAAGTCACTGCAGGTCGGGACGGCGTGCAGCGCACCGGCAGGCCGCGCAGCAACGGGAAGCCGGGGATGGGCGCAACGCCGAAACCCTGCATCGGTTGCGAGCCGTAGTTACTGCACGCCCAGCCAGTCGGCCTTGTTCATGAACTCGGGGTGCACCTCGTCGAGGGTACGAGGGCTTCAAGTGCCTGGCAGAGACGACCCTTTTCCACACGGCATCGGCGCGTACACAAGGGCATCAGAATCCGAGCCACAGGCTGATCACAGGTTTCGCGGGCATTACCAAATGAGGCACCAATCAACTTTCGCGGGCATATTGACATGAGGCACTACGCTTGGCGGTACACCAAGGCGTCCCAATGAAAGAAAGCGACGATGTCGCCATCCCGCGCAGGCGCTGGCTCTTGCACGTGAAAGCACAACGGGCTTGAGGACTAAATGGGCGACGATAAGCATCGCGTCACTGCCCTTACGGCGCAGTTGAACCGCGAACCGAACTGCAAAGTGCCTATGCGGTCAGTAATTTCGCAACCTATGCTTGGCCGCGTAGATGCGCCCAGGTGCTCTCTGAGCGTCGTGAGCAGTCCGAAATGCTTCGCGTCATGATCCAACATCGGCAACAAGGTCGGCTTCGGCCGGTGGAGACGACCGGAACATGCTTGAGGTAATCGACAAGGGATGTAGCAGTGAGTCGCACCCTGTCCCGCTGCTGTTCGTCCACGGGGCCTGGCATGCCGCATGGTGCTGGGACGAACATTTCCTACCGTTCTTCGCCGACAAGGGGTATCGCGCCGTTGCCGTGAGCCTTCGAGGCCACGGAAGCAGCCCGCCCTCCAAGCCGCTGCGCACTTCGATCGCGGACTACGTCGACGATGTGAACTCCGTTGCCGAGGGCCTGCCCACGAGGCCAGTGGTGATCGGCCACTCCGTGGGCGGCCTCGTCGTACAGAAATATCTGGAGTCGCACAACGCGCCCGCTGGCGTGTTAATCGCATCCACGCCCCCGCACGGAAATTCCGGCTTCTGGCTGCGCGCGCTGAGGCGGCATCCCTGGCTGACCGCGGGGGCCACCGTGACCGGCAAGTGGGTGCGTTATCTCAACACCGCTGACCTCGCCCGCGAAACTCTTTTCTCTGCTCAGACTGCCGAATCCGATGTCGCGCACTATGCCGCGCGGCTCCAAGAGGGGCCTCCACGCAGAGTGCAACTCGACATCATGCTGCTCAACCTGCCCAGGCCTAGCCGGGTCGCCACGCCGCTGCTCGTCTTGGGCGCCGAATGTGACGGCACCTACACCCCAAACGAAGTGCGCGCCACCGCGACTGCGTATCGCACCGAAGCAGAAATCTTCCCCGGCATGGGCCATGAAATGATGCTGGAACCCCGATGGGCCGCTGTTGCCCAACGAGTTCACACTTGGCTAGGCACTCGTCGACTATGACCGGTTGCCGGCTCTCTGCTGCATCCCCTGGCCTTGGCCTGCGGCCGTACTGGCGCCAGTTACGGCTCGCAGAGCGACTGATACCCACCTCTCGCCGCGCCGCCGTCGGCGTCCGGCCGAGCGCCAACAGCTTCAAGAACTGCTGGCGCTTCGCCGACATCGGACGACGTCAGGACCCTTACGCACCCGCCGAGACGACACCACACAAACCTCCACAGACTCAGCTTGTGTTGCATCGACTACTGGAAACTACCCCCGTCGGAAAGGTCAATTTTCGCCGCCGTTGATACACTCAGGCGGCATCTGGGCAACGCGAACCGATTGCGCGTCCGCAAGGCAGAACAGCCGATAGAAGAACGATCCGTTGGCGCGGCGGTCCAGGCTATGGGACACCCCGCTGCGGAGGCCGTCTGGGCTGCCGGCTCGCGCACCGGTCTGCCGGGACTGGCAACGGTGACGGAACTACGGATATTGCCGCTGGTTGATGCGGAGGTTAGCGATGGTCTTCGCGCCGAACACGGCGTGTCCTACCTTGTGGTCGCCGATGGGCAAACACTCCTTTTCGACCTCGGGCTGAGCGCCGGGCGGCGATCCAAGCTGGTACACAACGCACAAGCGCTCGGCGTCGATGTGGCGTGGATCGACTTGGTCGTGCTTTCGCATGCGCACCCCGACCACTGCCGCGGCCCTCGCGCGTGGCCGCGGCGAAGCTTCGCGCTCCCTGGCCGGGAGGCCCCCCGGGATTCGGGTGATCACCCCGGTACCGATGCGTCACCGCTACGCGCGCTGCGAGTATGCCGCCGGGGCACGGGTGATCGTCCCGGGCATCGCCACGACCGGGACGATCCCGCAGATGTTGTTCCTGCTCGGCTGGACCCCACGCCCGAAGCCACGAGGTCGACGTCCGCAAGTGGCGCAACAACATACGCAGGACCCTGCTCGTCCTCAGGGCGCCAAGCCCAGCACCAGCCAATGGTGCCTCTGGGTCAACTGTCAACGACCCCCTCGAAGACGAACACATCACCGCCGACTGGCGGCCACCACCGCCGCCCCCACCACCACACACCGACGACGACGAGGCACCGTTCTAATGGAAATCCATGTCGCGACTGGACTCACCCAAGGCACGGAATCAAACGACTACCACTACTGCGTTGGAGGGCGAGTTGGTGTGGATCCAGGAGCCGTGTGGGAGAGACCGCAACGATCCGGACGGTCCGCTCGTTCGCGCAGTGAGACTGGCTGGGTGATCCCTACCACCGCAGCCCCGCGAGCAGCCGCTGACCCATCGATCGCGTCGGCGCCGTCGCCGCGGCCGCGAGCATGTCGGGGATCTTGGTGAACTTGTCACGCGGACGACCGGCCCCGCCCCGGGCGACCTCCGCGCGGTCGATGGCCTTCCACCCGGCCGCATCGACGACGTCGGGCTGGCGAGCCCGAATCAGCCTCTCCAACAACGATGGCCCGCCCGTTGGATCGACCAGGTTGCCGTCGTTGTAGTCGGTGACCAGCTTGCGCACCGTCTCCGCCGCACACGACTTGTTGGTGCCGATGAACCCTGTCGGGCCGCGCTTGATCCAGCCGGCCACGTACGCGGCTGGCGCTCCGACGACACGCCCACCGTCGTTCGGTACGACCGCGGTCGCCTCGTCGAAGGGTAGATCGCGAATCGGCCTGCCGCGGTAGCCGATCGACGTCAGAACCATGCCAGCCTCGAACTGTTGGATCTCGTCGGTCCCGGTCGTGGTGAAGGCGATTCCCAAAACGCTCGTGTCTCCGAGCAGCCGCAGCGGGGTCAGCCGGTACGCCAACCGGATGCGGGGCCGGCTGCTCGGAGTCGGCCCAGTCTGCTCGGCGTCACCCAGCGTGGCGAGCACCTCGAGCTTGTTGCGGGTCAACGGATCTGACTCCACCCCGAGATCCTGAAGCACCATCTCGTGATCGTCCGCCGAGAGCACCACGTCGTGCGTGGAAGTCAACCCGATCAGTTCCGGCAGTGTGAAGGCCGATGCCGCCGGTCCGCGCCGCGCGGCGACGACGACCTCCCGAACCCGGGAGTCGCGGAGCGCTGCGAGCGCGTGGGCGGACACATCGGTCCGAGCCAGGTCGTCTGTGTCGGTGGTGAGCACCCGCGCGACGTCCAGGGCCACGTTGCCATTGCCGACGACGATGATGCGCTCCGAGCTCAGATCAACTGGTAGGTCAGTGAATTCGGGATGACCGTTGACCCAGGCCACAATCTCGGTTGCGGTGCCGCTACCGGGCAGACCCATCCCCTCGATGTCGAGACGACGGTCGTTGGGCGCGCCGACCGCGTAGAGGACGGCGTGGTGATGCTCGACCAGCTCGGCGTGCGAGACGTGCTTGCCGACATCGACGTTGAGGAAGAAATCGAAGCCCCGCTGGCCGGCGATTCGGTCGAACAGCTTGGTGACGCGCTTGGTGCTCTGGTGATCGGGCGCGACGCCGGAGCGCACCAACCCGTAGGGCGTCGGCAACTTCTCGAAGACGTTGACGCGCACGCCCTTCTGCGTCAGCAGTTCGTCCGCGGCGTACATCGCCGCCGGACCGGAACCGACTACGGCGACGGTCAGAGGACCACCGGGACGTCGGTGCACGGCGGGCGCTTCCAGCACGGGCGCCAGCTTCGACGCCGGCGGCAGTTTGCCCTCGCGCTTGGGGTAGAACGCCGCATTGAGTTCGAGGAAGACCTGCTGACTATCGTCGAGCTTGCTGTCGGGAGCGATGGCGCCGACGGGACACGCACTGACGCACGCGCCGCAATCAACGCAGGCGTCCGGATCGATGTAGAGCATCTCCGCGGTGGCGAAGCCCGTCTCGTCCGGCGACGGATGGATGCAGTTGACCGGGCAGGCGTAAACGCAGGACCCGTCGCTGCAACACGACTGGGTGATGACGTGGGGCATGGGTTCGCCCTAGGCGGCGGTCACCACGTGCTGACGTTGCGGCTCGCTGCGGTAGCGGCTCGCGTCGCCGTTGATCTTGCAGATCCGCCAGATCAGCTTGGCGAGAGGGTTCATCAACCCCGTCTCCTCGCAGAGCATCCGAACGTCGCCGAACATGTCGCGCAGGAACTGCCGGGCGTCCGGGCTGCCGAAGAAGATCTCCTTCTTGACCGAGCGCGGGATGTCGAATTCCTTCCAGAACGCCCGCGGCGGTACCACGATCGCCTGGCACAGCACCCGCATGATGATCGGCACGTGCAGCGACAGCACGAATCGCTTCCACCTACCCATCACAGGCACCCGCTTGCGCAGGTACTCGTGTGCGAACGAGATGTGACGCGCTTCCTCGGCGACGTGAATCGCCATCACGCGCTCCATGATCGGGTGCAGTGCCTTGCCCTCGCGCAGCACGTTCTTCTGCGTGTGGTCGATGGGCTCCTCGCCGGCGAGCACACCGAAGAAGAACGTGACGGGCAGCGGGCCTGCCGCGAGCGGGATGAGCTGCGACAGCCACTTCAGCACACGCGGCATGCCTGGCACGTCCGCGCCGATGCGGTTCACCATCTCCTGGAACATCATGGTGTGGTTGCACTCTTCGACCGACTCGTGCAGGCAGTACCGGTACTCGGGTGATCCGTTGGGCACCCAGAACGCATAGTTCATCAAGCCGCGGATGAGGATCGACTCGAAGTGCAGGCCGACCTTGGCCACGTTGGCCTGACGCCACATGCCGATCTCGATCTGCCGTTCCTTCGACTGCGACTGATACCAGGGATGCATGCCCAGCGGATCGGTCGAAGGGAGGATCCAGCGCTCGTCGTTCGGCGTCACCGCAAACTCCGGCGAGTCCCAGTCGATGTCGGTGTAGGGGTTGAAGTTGCGCCTCACAGACCCCTCGGACAGGGTGGCCAGCGTGTCTACGTACGCGGTGTCGTCGACGACGTCCATGTTCTTGCGCCAACGGCGGATGGTGCGCGTCCTAGCGGTCTTGACAGCCATTCGAAGCCTCTCATGAGGTTTACATTTGTCAGTCTGTTGTCCAAGACGGTACCGGAGGTCCCACCAATTGAACAGGACCTTTTCCCGTATGTGCGCCGAAGGGGTTATCCGCATCACATGTGACACAGGTCTCAGGCGTTGATGGTGCAACTCAATACCGCCGCCGAGATCGAGGCCATCACCGAGGCGGGCGCCGTCGTGGCCGAGGCGCTTCATGCCGTCATCGACGCCCCGGCAAGGGCATGACACTGCGTTGGGCGCCGGGCCGCGCACAGTGAACACACCGCCGCCGCCGCGCGACGGTGTGCGCATCCTGACGAACTGAACGCACGGGGCCCTCACTAGGCTGGGGAGTCATGGCCGAACTCGTGATTCCCGCCGAACTCAAGCCCAGGGACGGACGCTTCGGCTCCGGCCCGTCGAAGGTGCGCCCCGAGCAGTTGCAGGCGCTGGTCGACTCCAGTCACCTGTTCGGTACGTCGCACCGGCAGGCGCCGGTCAAGAACCTGGTCGGTCGGGTGCGCGACGGCGTCCGGCAGCTCTTCTCGGTGCCCGACGGTTACGAGGTCATCCTCGGCAACGGCGGCTCCACCGCTTTCTGGGATGCCGCCGCGTTCGGGTTGATCAACAAGCGGTCCCTACATCTCACGTTCGGCGAGTTCAGCGCGAAGTTCGCCTCCGCGGTCACGGCCAACCCGTTCGTCGGCGATCCGATCATCGTCAAGGCCGACCCCGGCAGCGCCCCGCAGCCGCAGACCGACCCGTCGGTCGACGTCGTCGCGTGGGCACACAACGAGACCTCGACGGGCGTCGCGGTGCCGATTCAGCGGCCCGCCGGCTCGGAAGGCCAGGCGCTGGTGGTCATCGACGCGACGTCGGCGGCCGGGGGCCTGCCCGTCGACATCGCCGACACCGACGCGTACTACTTCGCACCCCAGAAGAACTTCGCGTCCGACGGCGGGTTGTGGCTGGCCATCATGAGTCCGGCCGCGCTCGCCAGGGTCGAGCAGATCGCCGCTTCGGGCCGCTGGGTGCCCGACTTCCTGTCGCTGCCGATCGCCATCGACAACAGCTTGAAGAACCAGACGTACAACACCCCGGCGATCGGCACCCTGGTGCTCATGGCGGATCAGCTCGACTGGTTGAACGGCAACGGCGGCCTCGACTGGGCGGTCAAGCGCACCGCCGACTCTTCGCAGCGGCTGTACTCGTGGGCTGAGGCGACCAGCTACACCACTCCGTTCGTCGCCGACCCGGCGCTGCGGTCGCAGGTGGTCGGCACCATCGACTTCACCGACGAGGTGGACGCCGCCACAGTGGCCAAGGTGCTACGCGCCAACGGCATCGTCGACACCGAGCCGTACCGCAAGCTGGGCCGCAACCAGCTTCGGGTCGCGATGTTCCCCGCCGTGGATCCCGACGACGTCAGCGCTCTGACCGCATGCGTGGATTGGGTCGTCGAGCGCCTTGATTAGCGCCAGCGTGTCAGCCCGGTAACGGGCCGATAACGAAGTAGGGTGAGCCGGTAAGCCGCCCTAGGAGGTCGCACATGCGGGAACTGAAGGTCGTCGGACTCGACGTCGATGGCAAACGCATCATCTGCGAGACGGCCGAGCGCGGCGAGAAGTTCATCCTCCGTCCAGACGACCGCCTCCGTGCCGCATTGAGCGGTGAGCGCGCTGCCGCCATGCCCACCCAAGTTGATGTCGAGGTTCCGAACGTGCTGACACCCAAGGAGATTCAAGCCAGGATCCGCGCGGGCGCATCCGTCGAACAGGTGGCGGGTTCGGCAGGCGTCGAAGTCACTCGGGTCGAACGGTTCGCCCACCCGGTACTGCTGGAGCGCTCGCGGGCTGCCGAGCTGGCGACCGCGGCTCACCCGGTGCTCGTCGACGGACCAGCCGTGCTGACGCTTCTCGAGACCGTCACGACGGCCTTGGTGGCCCGTGGCCTCGATCCCGATGCCACGTCGTGGGACGCCTGGCGCAACGAGGACGGCCGGTGGACGGTCCAACTCTCGTGGAAGGCGGGCCGCTCGGACAACGTCGCGCACTTCCGCTTCGTTCCTGGCGCGCACGGCGGCACCGCGACGGCATTCGACGACGCTGCGGCCGAGCTGATCGATCCCGAGTTCGATCGCCCGCCGCTGCGGTCGGTGGCCCCTGTCCCGACCCTCGACCTCTCCTTGCCAGAGGTTGCGCCCGAACCGCCTGCCCCGGCGCCTGAAGCGGCGAAGGCCCAGGCCGCCGCGCCGAAGCCCCGCACGCGCAAGCGCAAGCCCAAGGTTCCCGGCTGGGAGGACGTGCTCCTCGGCGTCCGCTCCGGCGCCCAGCCCTGAAAGCGCTTAGCCGACAACGCTTCCGACGGCCATGGCGAGTAGCACCAGCCATCCCGCGGCCACCCCGACCCCGCTGCCGAGCACGAACCAGCGCCATACCGGCCGGGTACGCCAGCCCCAGACGGTCGGCGCGAGACCGCCGACGGCCACCAGGTTCAGCCCGACCGCCAACAGTGGATGCACCCGCGTCAGGCCCAGGCTCAAGACGATGATCGCGCCCGCCGTCACGGCAGCGACGAACGCGGTCACCGTGAGCCCGGTCCCCCAGGGCGTTGCATCCTCGTTCATGTTTCGACCCTAGCTCGCTCGTAGAACGCAAGCGCCGCAGCAGTAGCCACGTTCAGCGAGTCCGTTCCTCGCGCCATCGGGATGCGCACCCGCACGTCGCTGGCCCGCATCGTCCGTTCACTGAGACCGGGCCCCTCGGCGCCGACGAGGATCGCCACCTTGTCGCCTGCCAGCGCCTCCAGTGCGGCGGCCAGCGTCTGCGCGGCGGGGTTCGGCGTCATCGCAAGTACTCGAAACCCGCTGTTGCGCAACACCTCCAGATCAAGGGGCCAAGCGTCCGACCAGGCATAGGGCACCAGTAGCGCATGCCCCATCGACACCCGCACGGCCCGCCGATACAGCGGGTCGGCACACCCGAGGCCGAAGACGATCGCATCCACGCCGAGGCCCGCCGCATTGCGGAACACCGAGCCGAGATTCTCGTGATCGTTGACTCCCTCGAGCACCGCGATCGTGCGCGCTCCGTCGATCGCCTGCGGAATCGACAACTCAGGCGGGCGCGGCGCCGCGGCCAGCACCCCGCGGTTGAGGTGAAAGCCGATGACGTCGGCCATCACCTCGGCGCTCGCCCGGTAGAACGGCGCATCGGTGCGCTCGAGGTCGCCGATCAGCTCGCCCAGCCTGCGATCGGTGCCGAGGAGCGCTCTCGGCGCGAAGCGCGACGCCAGCATCCGCTGCACCACCAGCACACCCTCCGCGATGACCAGCCCCTTGCCGCTGGGCAGGTCCGGCCTGCGGTCGATGCTGTTCAGATCACGGAAGTCGTCCAGCCGGGTATCCGTGGGGTCGTCGACCTCGACTACTTCGGCCATGTCCCGATTCCGCGGCTCACGTTCCTTCGTCCACGATCGCGAACATCAGGTCGGCAGCCGCCAGGAGCGTCTTGCGTTGTTCCGGTTGAAGTTCCGCCAGACGCTGCTGCAGCCACTCCTGACTGGCGCGGCGCTCGACGTCGATCAACTCGTGGCCGGACTTGGACACCGACACCAGCACCTGACGGCCGTCGTCCGGGTGCGCGCAGCGATCCACGAATCCCAGCTCGGCCAACGACGCGATGACCCGCGTCATCGACGGCGGCCGGACCCGCTCGCGAATGGCCAGCGCACCCGGCGTGATCGGGCCCTCCTTGGCGAGCGTCGCGAGCGCCGACAGCTGAGACAACGACACCGGGGAATCCGGACGACGGAAGCGCAACTGTCGCGCCAGCCGCACCACGGCCAACGACAGATCGCTGGCCAGCCGGGCGTCGGGGTCGTTCACGACGCAAACAGTACCGACACCAGAACGCGAATCCATTAGGTTGGTCCGCAATGGACGCGACGACGCCGCCGCCACGGGACACTCCGCCGGAACCCCCGGCGCTACCCGACATCCTGCTTGCGCCGTGGCCCGTGATCTGTGTGATCGCGGCCGGCTGGCTGATCGCGGTGGTGCTGGCCTTCACGGTGCCCGGGTTGCACGACTGGCGCCCGGCGACGGTGGCCGGTCTCGGCGTGGGCGTGTTGGGCACGTCGATCTTCCTGTGGCAACGTAGCGCCGTCCGTCGCGGCTCCCGTGGCGCGCAGCGCGGTATTCACTGACCCGATGGAGGAGTAATGGCGGAAGCCCTGTTGCAGGCGCAGATCGACATCGACGCACCGCCCGAGAAGGTCTGGGCGCTGGTGTCCGACTTCCGGCTGATGCCGCAGTGGAGTCCGCAGTGCCGACTCATGAAGGCGTTCGGTCCACTGCGTCCGGGCACCCGGACAGTCAACGTCAATCGACGCAAATTCTTGTTCTGGCCGACGACCAGCCGGGTCACCGAGGTCGTTCCAGAGCGCAAACTGGCCTTCCGCGTGAACGAGAACAACACCATCTGGACCTACGAACTGGAGCCGACCGCGACCGGCACCCGCCTGATCGAGAGCCGCCATGCCGAGAACGGCGTGAAGGCGGTGTCCAACCTTCTGGTCAACGCCGTGTTGGGCGGAGTGCCCAGCTTCGAACGCGAACTGATCGACGGGATGAACGCATCCCTGAGCCGCATCAAGGCTGCCGCCGAAGGCTAGGTCCGGTTGACGTCGGGCTGGGTCATGTCAACCACGCCGTCGTCGAAGGGATCGAACATCGGCGACCCGATGGTGGCGGGCTGCGGGGTGTCCGAATGGGCGCCGCAGCCGTACTCCCCGGCGACGACGTGCCCGTCGGCGGACATCTCGTTGGCGCACACCCCGAAGAGTCTGCCGAGCGAGCCGGCGAGCGACAGGTAGTAAGCGCAGTCGCGGCACACCTTCTTGGTGGCGCGCGCCATCGCCGAACCCGGGCCGTAATCGCCGTCGTACCAGCGCTCCGCCGTTTCGATCCGGCCCCACTGGCTGAGCACCTGACTCTTGCCGAATCCCACCTCGGAGGCCAGGTCGTCGAGTTCCTCGTCGCCGGACGACATGTAACCGGGCACCAACCGCGGGTCGTCGACGGGAGTGGCGAGCAGATCGCCCGGGCTCAGGTCGCCCGGCTGGACCCGGTCCTGCCACGGCACCCATTGCGGGGCCAGCAGCGCCGTGGGGCCGGGTACCAGGACCACCTCGCTGATCGTGGCGTGGTCTGCACCGGGATACGCGGCGACGACCACCGCCCACTGCCAGCCCTGATATCCGGGCATGGCTGCCAAGAATCGGTGGGTCGCGGCGGTCGGGTCGTCCAGACTGACGCCCAGGTACTCGCCGACGACCTCGTCGCCACTGAACTCCATGATCGCCGTGCGCGCCACGTCGACCGCGCCCGTCAGCACCGCGGTCAGATCTGCCGACGGCTCCGGTTGTTCGGTCACGGGGTCCTCGGCGGCTTGCTCGGCCGGTTCGATCATGCTGTCCATCGCCGTCAATACTGCCTGACGACCTAAGAGCAAAGCCACACCGGCCGCCCTGCGGGCGACGGTTCGTCGCATGGGGAACAATCGACGACATGACCGGTTCGCGGCGTGACCCCTCTGCGGGGCCCGATGACTCGCGAGACCCCCGCTACCATCCGCCGCGTCCACCGGGCGGTCATCGCGGCGAGCATCCCGGCATGGCGAACTACCCGAGCAGCCCGTCCAGCGCCAACCGATGGCTGCCGCCGATCGACAAGACCCATGGCCCGGGCGATCGCACCGACCCGGGCGACCCCTACCGCGGTGGTGTCGGGCAATCCGCGGGCAGGCCGAGGGGCGCCGCGGGGCGCGGCCGCGAAATGGGCTCGAAGATGTACGGGCTCTTCCAGAAGGCCGCCACCGCCGACGGCGCCGACAAGTCGGGACTGACGGCGCTGACGTATCCGGTGATGGCGAATTTCGCGGCCGACTCCGCGATGGCCGTCGCACTGGCCAACACATTGTTCTTCGCGGCCGCCTCCGGCGAGAGCAAGGGCAAGGTCGCGCTGTACTTGTTCATCACGATCGCGCCGTTCGCCGTCATCGCCCCGCTGATCGGCCCTGCGCTCGACCGACTACAACACGGCCGCCGCGTGGCCCTGGCCATGTCGTTCGCCGTGCGCACCGGACTGGCCGTCGTCCTCATTGCGAACTACGACCCCGCTACCGGCAGCTTTCCGCCGTGGGTGCTGTACCCGTGCGCGCTCGGCATGATGGTCCTCTCCAAGTCGTTCAGCGTTCTACGCAGCGCCATGACGCCCCGCGTGCTGCCACCCACCATCGACCTCGTCCGCGTGAACTCGCGCCTGACCATGTTCGGACTGCTCGGCGGAACCATCCTCGGTGGCGCCATCGCCGCAGGCGTCGAGTACCTGTTCGGCCTCTTCCAACTGCCCGGCGCGTTGTACGTCACCGTCGCGATCACGGTGGTGGGCGCGGTGCTGTCGATGCGCATCCCCAAGTGGGTGGAAATCACCGAGGGCGAGGTGCCGACCACGCTGAGCTATCACGGCGCCACCGAGCAGTTCAGCCGGCTACTCGGCCCCGGGACGTCCGACAAGACCCGACAACCGTTGGGCCGCTACATCATCACCTCGCTGTGGGGCAACTGCACCATCAAGGTGATGGTCGGCTTCCTGTTCCTCTATCCGGCCTTCGTCGCCAAGTCGCACGACGCGAGCGGCTGGGAACAGCTTCGCATCCTCGGCCTGATCGGCGCCGCCGCGGGCATCGGCAACTTCGTCGGCAACTTCACCGCCGCCCGCCTCCAGCTCGGCAACCCGTCGCGTCTGGTGGTGCGAGCCGCCACCGCGGTCACGGTGATGGCGCTGGCGACCGCCGTCTTCGGGAACCTGTACGTCGCCGCGTTGGCCACGCTGGTCACCTCGGGGGCCAGTGCCGTGGCGAAGGCCTCGCTCGACGCCTCGTTGCAGGACGACCTGCCCGAGCAGTCCCGCGCATCGGCCTTCGGGCGGTCGGAGTCGCTGCTGCAACTCGCGTGGGTCGCGGGTGGCGCGATGGGCGTGCTCATCTACACCGACCTGTGGGTGGGCTTCACGGCGATCACCGCCGTGTTGATCCTCGGATTGGCACAGACCCTGGTGAGCAACGCCGGCGATTCGCTGATTCCCGGGCTCGGCGGCAACCGGCCGGTGTTCGCCCAGCAGGAGAGCCGCGGCACGGCGTCGGCGGTACGCAATTGAAGCGCGTCATCGTGGCCCTCCTGGTGGTAGCGGTCATCGCGTCCGGCGGCACCGGCGCCCTCATCTGGCGGCTCACCCGCACCCCCGCCCCGGCGCACCCCGAGATCAGCGCGTACACACACGGCCAACTGGTGAGGGTCGGCCCCTACCGCTACTGCGACGTCTTCGAGATCACGAAGTGCGACATCCCCGAAACGATCGGTGAAGTAGCCGTCACCTCACGGGACCCGGTGCAGCTCTCCGTGCCGGCGGCCATCGCCAAGGCGCCGTGGGTTCTCATCCGCGCCTATGAAGGCGGCGGGTCCGTCATCGACGAGTTCAGGCCCGGATCCAAGCTCGCCGTCACCATCCCGACGGTCGACGCCCGTCGGGGCCGGTTGACGGGCATCGCGGTGCAGCTGCCCACGCTCGTGCGCGATGAGCAGAACAACGAGTTTCCCTGGCCGCACGCCGAGTGGTCGGTGGCGACGGTGTGGCCCTAGTCGGCTGATTGGCCTGCGGGCACCTGCTCGCCGTCGCGCGTCGGCCTGGGCGGGGTGCCGTCGCCGAACGGCTTGCCGCCCATCGCTTCCCGGCCGTGTGGTGTCAGCCAGTTGGCCAGGTCCGGCCCCTTCGGCACCACCTGGGTCGGGTTGATGTCGGCGTGCACGACGTAGTAGTGCTTCTTGATCTGGACGAAGTCGATGGTGTCGCCGAAGCCGGGCGTCTGGAACAGGTCGCGTGCATAGGCCCACAGCACCGGCATCTCGTCGAGCTTCTGCCGGTTGCACTTGAAGTGCCCGTGATAGACGGGATCGAAGCGGGCCAAGGTGGTGAACAGCCGGACGTCCGCCTCGGTGATCGTGTCACCCACCAAGAACCTCTGGGCTGCAAGCCTTTCCGACAACCAGTCCAACGCCGTGAACAACCGGTCGTAGGCCGCGTCGTAGGCGGACTGCGAGCCCGAGAAGCCACACCGGTACACCCCGTTGTTCACCTCGGTGTAGATGCGCTGGGCCACCTCGTCGATCTCGGCACGCAGCGGCTCCGGGTAGAGCTGCGGCGCGCCGGGGCGGTGGTAGTCGGACCACTCGGTGGACAGATCGAGAGTCATCTGCGGAAAGTCGTTGGTGACGACCGCGCCCGTCGGCACGTCGACGATCGCGGGCACCGTGATGCCCTTCCGATAGTCGGGGAAGCGCTTGAAGTAGGCGTCCTGCAGCCGGGGGATCTGCAGAACGGGGTCGACGCCGCCGGGGTCGAGGTCGAAGGTCCAGCTGCGCTCGTCGTGCGTAGGCCCGCAGAAGCCAATGGACAGAACGTCTTCCAGGCCTAGGAGCCGGCGCACGATGATGGCCCGATTGGCCCATGGGCAGGCACGCGCGACCAACAACCGGTACCGGCCGGGTTCGACCGGGTACCCATCGCGGCCGTCAGCCGTGATGCGCGTCTCGATGTACTTGGTGTCGCGGTTGAATTCGCCCTTCTCGGCGACGTAGGAAGCCACGTCACGATTGTTCCCCCTGACCGGAAGGAACCGACGAGCACCCCGGCAGCGTCAATCGGGGTCGACGCGTTATGCCGCGGTCCACCGCAACGTGTGTACGTACCGATCGGCACGGAGCTGATCCACAGCAGTCGTCACGCCACCAGCGGCATAGTGCCGACAGCGATCGGTTGGCCGACGGTGAAACCTGCAGCGTCGGCGGTATGACAGCGACGACCCCGGCGCGGACGGCTTTCGACATGGGCAGGCGCCCGGGGCTGACGGACGCGGACCGCCGAACGTGAAGTTCTTGCGCGAGATTTCAGTGAATCTTCGAGCACGAGTTCACACTCGGCGCGGCGGCTGCCCGGTCAGGCGTCGAGTTCCTGCGCGACCGCCTTGACCACATCGGAGATCCGGCGAGCGGTCTTGCGGTCGGGGTAGCGGCCCTTGCGCAGTTCGGGCTGCACCGACCCCTCGAGCAGGGTGATCATGTCCTCGACCATGCCATGCAGTTCGTCGGGCGTGTGCTTGTGCTCGGGCGCAGCGGCTTCGCGGCGCGTCCGCACAACGCTCGGCGGCGGTTCGATCACCTTGAGGCTCAACGCCTGCGGTCCGCGACGTCCCGCGGCGATGCCGAACTCCACCTTCTGACCGGCCTTGAGCTCGTGAACTCCCGCCGGGAGAGCCGAGGAGCCCACGTAGACGTCCTCGCCTTCCTCCTGGGACACGAAGCCGAAGCCCTTCTCGGCGCTATACCACTTCACCTTGCCGGTCGGCACTGGTCTCACCCGCTCGTCTCGCAATGAACGCGTCCCGCCGATGCAGGACGCGAATGCGATGATCCTACAAGGACGCTGCCCGCAGCCAGTACCTGATCAACGCCCGGCCGACCGACGGTCGGTAGTCTGGGAACCACCGCTGGAGGAGACATGCGCCTAATACTGAACGTCGTCTGGTTGATCTTCGGCGGCCTGTGGCTGGCGCTCGGGTACTTTCTCGCCGGCATCATCTGCTTCGTCCTCATCGTGACGATCCCGTTCGGCTTCGCTGCCTTCCGGATCGGGATGTACGCGCTGTGGCCGTTCGGCTACACGGTCGTCGAGAAGCCAGGTCCGCGCGCCGGCGCGATGATCGGCAACGTGATCTGGGTGATTCTGTTCGGCATCTGGCTGGCGATCGGCCACGTCGTCAGCGCGATCGCCATGGCGATCACGATCATCGGCATCCCCCTCGCAGTGGCCAACCTCAAGATGATCCCGGTGTCGCTGTTCCCCTTGGGCAAGGAGATCGTGCCGACGACCCAGGGCTCCTTCCCGTGACCGTGACCGCCCTGGGCGTGCCGTCGGTGCGAGCGGTGACATCGTCGCCCGTCGGCGCGCCCGCCGACGGTCCGCTGCTCGACACGTACGGCCGCGTCGCCACCGATCTGCGGGTGTCGCTGACCGATCGATGCAACCTGCGCTGCAGCTACTGCATGCCCGCCGAGGGTCTCGACTGGTTACCCGGCGACGAGTTGTTGCGCCCCGACGAGCTCGCACGACTCCTCGCGATCGCCGTGACCCGCCTCGGCGTCACGAACGTCCGCTTCACCGGTGGCGAGCCTCTGGTCTCGCGAAATCTCGAGGGCGCCATCGCGTCGGCGACGGCGCTGCGGCCGCGACCGCAGACGGCGGTCACCACCAACGGGATCGGACTCGCACGTCGCGCCGCCGGGCTCAAGGCCGCTGGCCTGGACAGGGTGAACGTCTCACTGGACACCGTGGACGCCGAACACTTCGCGCGCATCACCCGTCGCGACCGCCTCGGCGACGTCCTCGAGGGCCTGGCCGCCGCGACGGCTGCCGGACTCAAGCCGGTCAAGGTCAACGCCGTTCTCGACCCCGAGACGGGCCTCGACGACGCGGTGGCGCTTCTCCGGTTCTGTCTCGACCACGGCTATCAGCTGCGCATCATCGAGCAGATGCCACTGGACGCCGGGCATCGGTGGCGACGCGATCAGGCGATCGACGCGGAACGGATCCTGACCGCGCTACGCCGTC
The DNA here is from genome assembly GCF_035633495.1 of Mycobacterium sp. GTDB lineage: Bacteria > Actinomycetota > Actinomycetes > Mycobacteriales > Mycobacteriaceae > Mycobacterium. Next base: position 64,731 of record NZ_DASQEU010000122.1, read on the forward strand.
ACTTCGACCTGACGCCTGACACCGCGCCAAGGGGGTCGGCGCCCGCCCAGCTGTGGCGGGTCGACGGTGGACCGGACACGGTCGGCGTGATCGCCTCGGTCTCCCAGGCCTTCTGCGGCGCGTGCGACCGGACGCGGCTCACCGCCGACGGACAGGTCCGCAGTTGCCTCTTCTCCCGGGAGGAGACCGACTTGCGACTCCTATTGCGCCGCGGTGCCGACGACGACGCCATCGAAGCGGCCTGGCGGGGGGCGATGTGGGCCAAACCGGCCGGGCACGGGATCAACGACCCCGGATTCGAACAACCGGTGCGTCCGATGAGCGCCATCGGTGGTTGACCCTTGACGGCGGCGACGATCGACGTCCACGTGCGCTATTTCGCCGCGGCACGGGCGGCCGCGGGGGTCGAGAGCGAGACCGTCTCCGTGGCGCCGGGAGGGACGGTCACCGACCTTCTCGCGACCCTGAGAACGCGCGGCGAGAAACTGGCCATCATGCTCGACCGGTGCTCATTCCTGTGCGACGGCATCGCGGTGCGGGACGTGCGCAAGCCGCTCGAGACGAACCAAACCGTGGATGTGTTACCGCCCTTCGCGGGCGGATAAGAGTGAGATGCGTCACATAACGAAACGGTCACAAAGTGTCACACGCGCTGTTCACCGTTGAGATTCCCTGCGTAAACGTCGTGCCGTGCTGCCCTTTTAACGTTCTCTCAAGATTTGCTGAGCGCGGAAACGCCGACACCTGCTGAAGGTGACGTGAGGGCATCTACCCGTTACCGTCCAATCCCAAGCCGCTCGACCCTAATCAGTGGCCCGCCATGCCCAGTAACGCCTAGCTCCATCCGTTGGACATGGTCAAGACCTACCTCAGGGATGGAGGCGGGGGACCCACCGGTCCACCGACATCGAAGGACCAGGAATCGAACGTGATTCCTTGGGGTGAAGCCGAAGCCGAAAGGTGGAGGCCGGGCGACCTCTCAAGCCCGAACCCGACAGCTGACCTCGCAGGCGTGGACGAGAGGACCTTCTGTACTCATGAGTGGACGGCATCGCAAGACCACTACATCGGCAGTCAGCGTCGCCAAGATCGCCTTCACAGGCGCCGTGATCGGTAGTGGCAGCCTCGCCTTCGCGGCACAGGCGGGCGCAGCGACCGACGGCGAATGGGATCGGGTCGCCGGGTGTGAATCCGGCGGCAACTGGGCCATCAACACCGGCAACGGATACCAGGGAGGGCTGCAGTTCTCCCCCGGCACCTGGTCCGGACACGGCGGTGGCGAGTATGCACCCGCCGCCCACCTCGCCTCCAAGGACGAGCAGATCGCGGTCGCGGAGCGCGTGCTGGCCACTCAGGGCCGCGGAGCGTGGCCCACGTGTGGTCGCGGCCTCGGCAGCGCGACACCTCGCAACGTCCTCGCCGACGCCGCTCCGCTCGACAATCCCGACCTGGGCGGAGACGTTCCGCCGCCGGTCGACGCCGTCCCGCTTGACGCACCGCTTCCTCCCCCGCCCGCCGACCCGGCACCCGAAGTCGCTCTCGACGCGCCACTTCCCCCGCCGCCACCCGTCGACCCGATGCTTCCGCCTCCGGGCGACGTCGTGACGGTCGCCTTGGACGCGCCGATGCCTCCGCCACCGGCAGAGGTCCTTCCGCCGCCGCCGGCCGACGAGGTCATGCCCCTCGACGCCCTGCTGCCCCCGCCACCGGCGGAGGACCCGATGCTCCCGCCGCCAGAGCAGGCAGCAGCACCGATGGACGCCGCGCTGCCCCCTCCGCCGGCACCCGAGCTGCCACCGGGACTCGGACCCCTGAAGTTGCAATCTGCACCCGATGCCCCGATGCCCGCGGTTTCCATCGCGGACTGGGACGTCGTCCCCAGCGGCCCGGCGCCCGTCGATCAGCCGCAGGCCTGGGCCCTGCGCGCCGGCGAGCTCCCGCTGGACCCGGTGCTCCCGGTCCCGACGCCGGACCCCGCAGCGCCCGCCCCGATCGCTGCGCCCGCACCCGACCCGCTGGCACCCCTGAACGCCGTGAACATCCCAGCGCCCGCCTTCGACGCGGCCAACCAGGTGGTGACCGACGGACTCGCGGTCCCGCCGAACGGCATCCCGCACCTCGCCAGCCCGGATGCTCCGCCCCCCGGATCGACGATGGACCCCACCGCGGCAGGCGACGACGGCCCCAACACCAGTTATCTCAAGGACCTCTGGCAAGCGGTTCAGAGCCACGACATCAGCGGCAAGGAAGCCCTCGTGATGGGACTGTCCCAGCGCGGCATGAACACGCCGATGCCGGAGCAGGCGCCGGGCCCGAACGTGCCGGTCAGTCCGGGTGACGCGGCACCGATGCCGCCGGCTCCCGCCGATCCGGCACTCCTCGTGCCGCCGGCCCCGACGAACTAGGCCGAGCCCACCCATTCGTCGGATCCATCGACGAAGAGTTGGTGCTTCCATACGGGTAGGCGCGCCTTCACCGTGTCCACGAGCAGTGCGCACGTGTCGAAGGCCGCCTTGCGGTGATCTGCGGCGACGGCTGCGACCAAGGCGGCGTCACCGATGTTCAAGGTGCCGATGCGGTGGCTGACGGCTATCGCGCGCACGCCCTGACAATCCCGGGCGATCTCCGCTGCCACCTCGGCCAGCGTCTGCTGCGCCGTGGGGTGAGCGGAGTACTCGAGTCGCGTCACGGACCGGCCTCCGTCGTGGTCGCGGACCATCCCCACGAAGCCGACTACTGCGCCCGCCGCGCGGTGCAGGACCAGAGCCTCGTGCTCGGCGAGTTCGATCACCCGCTCGCTGAGCTCGGCACGCAGAACGGTCGCGCTCATCGGTTGTGGTCTCCTCCGCCGAGTTGGTCCAGGGCGTGCTCGAGCACGTCGGCCACCACCCCGAGACCGTCCTTCACGCCGCCGGGCGATCCGGGCAGATTGATGATCAGGGTGCCGTCGCGGACACCGCACACCCCGCGTGACAGCACCGAAGTGGGCACGTGCGGCAGTCCCGAACGCCGGATCGCGTCGGCCAGGCCGGGGATCTGGTAGTCGACGATGTCGGCCGTCGCGTCGGCGGTCCCGTCCGTTGCCGAGATGCCGGTGCCCCCCGAAGTCATGATCAGGTCGACCGTCTCATCGAGTGCCGCAAACAGCGCGCGGCTGACCGCGAGGCCGTCGGCCACCACAATCGGAGGGGTCACGTCGTAGCCGCGCTGGGTCAACCAGTCGACGATCACCGGACCCGTGCGGTCCTCGTACACGCCGTTGGCCGCGCGCGTGGACGCGATGATCACCCGGGCCGTTCTGGTCATGACCGTTGCCACGTCCCCGTCTTGCCGCCGTCCTTGCGCAGCACCGCGATGCCGTCGATGGTCGCAGCCGGGTCGACGGCCTTCAGCATGTCGTAGAGCGTCAGGGCGGCGACGCTGACGGCGGTCAGCGCCTCCATCTCGACGCCCGTGCGATCCGTCGTCCGGACCGTCGCCGTAATTGTCACATCCGTTGTGCCAATAACGAATTCGACGTCGACGCCCGTCAGTGCCAGCTGGTGGCACAGCGGGATCAGATCACTGGTGCGCTTGGCGGCGAGGATGCCTGCGACTCTGGCCGTCGCCAGTGCGTCGCCCTTGGGCAGTCCGCCCGTCGCGATCAGCTCGACGACGTCGGCTCGGGTCCGCAGAAGTCCAGTCGCGACGGCCGTACGCCGGGTGGCGTCCTTGGCCGTCACGTCGACCATGTGCGCCGCGCCCGATTCGTCCAGGTGCGACAGCCGATCGGGGCGTGCCGTCACGGCTACTTGTTGATGACGGTGACCGGGTGCGTGTAGGGCAGATCCTCGGCAGGCAACGGAAATGTCAGGTCACCGAACGGGGACAGGGCGCCGGTGCGGTCGGCGGCGAGCTCGCTGACTGCGTGATCGTCATCGCCACTGGCGGGCCAGCCGTTGTCGACGTAGTGATTCTTCTGCGGTTTCTTGTCAGCCACGCCTCACATTGTGGCAGGCGCGGCGTGTGCTGGCGAGAGCGGCGCTGGCGCGGGTTGGATTCGGTGACCTGGCTTAGGCTGGTACCCAATGTCCGAATCAGCTTCCATAGCGCCGTTGGGCGCCTGGTTGGCGGAGCTGACCGACGATCAGCTCGTACGCCTGCTGGAACTGCGACCCGATCTGGCCCAACCGCCGCCGGGGTCGATTTCGGCGCTGGCCGCCAGGGCGCAGTCTCGGCAGTCGGTCAAGGCTGCGACGGACGGACTCGACTTCCTGGACCTGGTGGTGCTGGACGCATTGCTGGTGCTGCGGGCCGACGGCGGCGGCGTGCCCGTGGCCAAACTGTTCGCGCTGATCGGCGATCGGGCGACTCAGGACGACCTGAACGCCGCCCTCGAGGACCTGAGGGCCCGCGCCCTCGCCTGGGGGGATACGGCGGTGCGGTTGGCACCGGAAGCCGCGGCGGGCCTGCCCTGGCACCCCGGCCAGGTCACCCTCGAGGCCGACGGCCTGGACGCCGACCGCATCGTCGAATTATTGGACGGGGTCGACGAACCCCAGCGCGAACTGCTCGAGCGACTGGTCGACGGGTCACCCATCGGACGCACCCGCGACGCGGCGACGGGCACGCCCCCCGACAGGCCGGTGCAGCGCCTGCTGGCGACGGGGCTGTTGCGTCAGGTCGACGAGGACACCGTGATCCTGCCGCGCCTCGTCGGGCAGGTGTTGCGTGATGAGTCGCCGGGCCCCGTCGGGCTGGCGCCGCCCGACCCGGGGGTGACCTCGACCTCCGTCTCCGATGTCGACGCGGCCGCGGCCGGGTCGGCCATGGACCTGCTCCGCGAAGTCGACCTGGTACTGGAAACCCTCTCCAACTCGCCGATTCCCGAACTCCGCAGCGGTGGCCTCGGGGTCCGCGAACTGAAGCGTCTGACCAAGAGCACCGGGGTGGACGAGAACCGGCTGGGCCTCATCCTGGAACTGGCCTCCACGGCGGGGTTGATCGCGGCGGGCGTGCCCGAACCCGATCCGCTGGATGGCGCCGGGGCCTACTGGGCGCCGACGCTGGCCGCCGATCGGTTCATCGAATCCCCCACTGCGGCGCGTTGGTATCTGATCGCGTCGGCGTGGCTGGACCTGCCCGCCAGGCCCGGCCTCATCGGGGAGCGGGGGCCCGACGGCAAACCCTATGCGGCACTGTCGGATTCGCTGTACTCGACGGCGGCGCCGCTGGACCGCCGACTGCTGCTGACGATGCTTGCCGACCTTTCTCCCGGTTCGGGCGTCGATGCCCCGGGTGCCTCGAGTGCGATGACGTGGCGGCGGCCGCGCTGGGTGGCACGGCTTCAGCTCAAACCCGTCGCCGACCTTCTTGCCGAGGCGCACGCAGTGGGCGTGATCGGCCGAGGTGCGATCGCCACCGCGAGCCGGCGGTTACTGGCGGACGAACCCGAGGACACCGTCGTCGCGGCGATGAACAAGGTGCTGCCCGCGCCGATCGACCACTTCCTGCTGCAGGCCGACCTGACGGTCGTGGTCCCTGGGCCGCTGGATCGTGGACTGGCCGAACAGCTGTCGGCGGTCGCTACGGTCGAGTCGGCCGGCGCGGCGATGGTATACCGCATCAGTGAGCAGTCGATCCGCCGCGCCCTCGACACCGGCCTCACCGCAAGCGAACTGCACACACTGTTCACTCGACACTCGAAAACGCCGGTGCCGCAAGGCTTGAGCTACATGATCGACGACGTCGCACGCCGCCACGGCCAGCTGCGAGTGGGCATGGCCGCGTCGTTCGTCCGTTGCGAGGATCCCGCCCTGCTGACGCAGGCGATCGCGGCGCCGGCGCTAGAACGACTGGACGTGCGGGCGCTCGCGCCGACCGTCGCCGTATCGATGTCGCCGATCAACGAGGTGCTCGCCGCATTGCGGACCGCGGGCTTCGCGCCGGCCGCCGAGGACTCGTCGGGAGCGATCGTCGACATCCGGTCGCGCGGTGCACGGGTGCCCACTCCTGGTCGTCGGCGGGGCTACCGGCCGCCACAGGGACCGACGTTGCAGACGCTTGGCGCCATCGTCGCCGTGCTGCGCAAGGTGGCCGCCACCCCGAACGACGGGACCCGACTCGATCCCGCCGAGGCGATGGCTCAGCTGCACGGCGCGGCCCACCGCCAGGAGTCGGTGGTGATCGGCTACGTCGACCCCGCGGGCGTCGCCACCCAGCGCGTCGTCGCACCCATCAACGTCCGCGGCGGCCAGCTCACCGCCTACGATCCGGCCGCCGGCAGGGTGCGGGACTTCGCGATCCACCGCGTGACGTCGGTCGTGTCCGCCGATCCGGGAGAATGGACGGAATGAGTTCTAGCAGCGGGAAGCGGAGCGGGATCGCGCATGACTGACGGCCCCCTGATCGTGCAGTCCGACAAGACGGTGCTGCTCGAGGTCGACCACGAGCTGGCCGGTGCGGCGCGGGCGGCGATCGCCCCGTTCGCCGAGCTGGAGCGCGCACCCGAACACATTCACACCTACCGCATCACGCCCTTGGCGCTGTGGAACGCGCGCGCGGCGGGCCATGACGCCGAGCAGGTGGTGGACGCGCTGGTGTCGTTCTCGCGCTACTCGGTGCCTCAGCCGCTGCTGGTCGACATCGTCGACACGATGGCCCGCTACGGCCGCCTGCAACTGGTGAAGAGCCCGGTGCACGGTCTGGTGTTGGTGAGCCTGGACCGCGCGGTACTCGAAGAGGTGCTGCGGAACAAGAAGATCGCGCCGATGCTGGGCGCCCGCATCGACGACGACACGATCATCGTGCATGCCAGCGAGCGCGGGCACATCAAGCAGATGCTGCTCAAGATCGGCTGGCCCGCGGAGGACCTGGCCGGGTACGTCGACGGCGAGGCGCATCCCATCGCCTTGACGCAGGACGGTTGGGAGCTGCGCGATTACCAGGAGATGGCTGCCGACTCGTTCTGGGCGGGCGGCTCGGGCGTGGTCGTGCTGCCCTGCGGGGCGGGCAAGACCATCGTGGGCGCGGCGGCGATGGCCAAGGCGGGTGCGACGACGCTGATTCTGGTCACCAACACCGTGGCCGGCAGGCAGTGGAAGCGCGAGCTGATCGCCCGCACCTCGCTCACCGAAGACGAGATCGGCGAGTACTCCGGCGAACGCAAGGAGGTCCGACCGGTCACGATCGCGACCTACCAGGTGATCACGCGTCGTACCAAGGGTGAGTACAAGCACCTGGAGTTGTTCGACAGCCGCGACTGGGGGCTGATCATCTACGACGAGGTGCATCTGCTGCCCGCCCCCGTCTTCCGCATGACGGCCGACCTGCAATCCCGACGGCGGCTCGGGCTGACGGCGACCCTGATCCGCGAAGACGGCCGTGAGGGTGACGTGTTCAGCCTGATCGGGCCCAAGCGCTACGACGCGCCGTGGAAGGACATCGAGGCGCAGGGCTGGATCGCCCCCGCCGAGTGCATCGAGGTGCGCGTCACGATGACCGAGAACGAACGGATGATCTACGCGACGGCGGAGCCCGAGGAGCGCTACAAGCTGTGTTCGACGGCGCACACCAAGGTCGCAGTGGTGAAGTCGATTCTGGCCCGCCACCCCGGCGAGCCGACGCTGGTGATCGGCGCCTACCTCGACCAGTTGGACGAACTGGGACGCGAACTCGACGCCCCGGTGATTCAGGGATCGACGAAGACCGCGGAACGCGAGACGCTGTACGAGGCGTTCCGGACGGGTGAAATCCAGAGGTTGGTAGTGTCCAAGGTCGCCAACTTCTCCATCGACCTACCGGAAGCCAGTGTGGCGGTGCAGGTTTCGGGAACTTTCGGCTCACGCCAAGAAGAGGCGCAGCGCCTGGGCAGGCTTCTTCGTCCCAAGGCCGACGGTGGTGGTGCGATCTTCTACTCGGTGGTGTCACGCGACAGCCTGGACGCCGAATACGCCGCACACCGGCAGCGGTTCCTCGCCGAGCAGGGCTATGGGTACGTGATCAAGGACGCCGACGACCTGCTGGGCCCGGCGATATGACGGTGCGACGGGTGGTGCCGAACCTCACCGTCGCCGAGCTGAACAGTGCCCGCGACGCCTACGCCGCCACGTTGGGCTTGGCCTAGGTGATGAACCACGGCTGGATCCTGACGCTCGCCGACGCCGACCGCGGTCACCAGATCAGTTTGATGACAAGGGATCTCACCGCGCCAGTCAATCCTGACGTGTCGGTGGAGGTCGACGACGTCTGCAGGTCTGCGCATCGTGCACCCGTTGACCGATGAGAAGTGGTGGGTGCGGCGGTTCTTCTTCGAGGACCCGTCGGGCAATGTCGTCAACGTGCTGAGTCATTGGGACTGAGCCCAAGATGATCGCGTATGCCATTGAGCTAATTGACAATGGATCGTCTCGATCGTTTGCCGTTGAATAGGCGCATGAACAACACTCACACGACTCTCGTCATCGGTAGCACCGGCAAGACCGGCAAGCGCGTCGCCACCCGCCTCACTGAACTCGGCAGCGATGTCCGACACGGATCTCGTTCCTCTGCAACGCCCTTCGATTGGGAGCAGCCGGCCACCTGGGCGCCTGCCGTGCTTGGAGTCACGGCGGCGTACGTTACCTACAGCCCCGATCTGGCTGCGCCGGGGTCGGTCGAGGCGATCACCGAACTCGTCCGACTCGCCCGCGCCGCCGGACTCAAGCGGTTGGTCCTGTTGTCCGGTCGCGGCGAAGAGGAAGCCGAACGCGCCGAAGCCGTCGTGCGCGGCGCGGATCTGCAGTGGACCGTCATCCGCGCCACCTGGTTCGCGCAGAACTTCAGCGAAGGCAACTTCGCCGACGACGTGAACGCAGGCCTGGTCGCCCTGCCCGTCGGCGACATCCTGGAACCCTTCGTCGACGCCGACGACATCGCCGACGTTGCCGTCGCCGCCCTGACCGACGATCGCCACGTCGGCCAGACCTACGAACTGACCGGACCGCGGCTGCTCACCTTCGCCGATGCGGTCGCCGAAATCGCCTCGGCCACTGGCAGAGTCGTGCAGTTCACCTCAGTGCCGATCGACGCCTACGCGGCCGCCCTGTCCGACCATCGGGTGCCTCCCGAGGTGATCGGCTTGCTGCGCTACTTGTTCACCACGGTGCTCGACGGCCGCAACGCGTCACTGGGTGACGGCGTGCAGCGGGCACTCGGCCGCGAGCCCAAGGACTTCGCGGTGTTCGCGCGCAATGCGGCGACGAGCGGCGTCTGGGCGATCAGCTGAGCGCCGGAATGACCTCGCGCTCGAACAACTCGACGCCCGAACGGTCATAGGCGGCCTCGGGGAAGTACATGATGGCGTACTCACAACCAAGGTCGCGCATCCGGCTCAACCGCTCGATGATCTGCTCGGGCGTGCCCGTGGCCGAATCCGGCGACGTGGCGTTCGCCAGCATGGCCTCCACCGCCTCTGGGTTGGCCTTCCCGATCTGCCGCGCCCGGATCCGCTCGACGCGCTCCGATACTTCCGCGTCCGATGACCCGACGACCGCGTTGAAGTTCGCCGATCGCACGATGGCTCCGTAATCGGTACCGACGTCGACGCAGTGCTCCTCCAACACCTTCGACTTGTGCACGAAACCCTCGGGTTCGGCGGTGAAGTTGGTGTACTGCGCGTACTTTGCGGCGATCTTCAGCGTCACCTTCTCGCCGCCGCCTGCGATCCAGAGTGGAATACCGTTCTCCTGCAACGGCTTCGGCGCAACGATCGCCCCGTCCACTTGGTAGTGCCTGCCGTCGAAGCTCACCCTGCCGTCACGCCAGGCATCGCGCATGATCTGCACGCCCTCGTCGAGGCGGGCCAACCGCACTCCGGCCGAGGGAAACCCGTAGCCGTAAGCGCGCCATTCGTGTTCATACCAACCGCCGCCGATACCCATCTGCACTCGGCCACCGGAGATGATGTCCGCGGTGGCAGCGACCTTCGCGAGATACACCGGGTTGCGGTAGCTCATCGCCGTGCACATCTGGCCGAGTTTGATCCGCGTCGTCGTCGCCGCATACGCCGACATCAACGACCACGCTTCGTGCGTCGCCTCATCGGTCGGCACCGGCACCGTGTGGAAGTGGTCGTACACCCAGAGTGAATCCCACTCCCCGCCATCGGCATACGTGGCGAGGTCGCGCATCACCTCCCAGTGACGTGCGACGGGAATGTCCACCAGATCGAGTCGCCAACCCTGCGGGATGAAGAGTCCGAAGCGCATGATCCGACTTTAGGCGACCTCGTGCTGTCTTCGAGTCCGACTTCGCCGTAGTGTCGACAGCGGGGCGCGTGTGCGCGGTCGGGCGAGACACCTCACCCGACCAGGTGAGGTGGTGGTGTTCGGCATGGACGCCACCGATCCGCAAGGCGCACGGGCCCGGTTCCTCGCCGCGGTCAGCAGGCTCGAGTCCGAACAGGACGCACCCGCACACCTGTGTCAAGCGTGCGTGGAAGCCCTCCCCGTGCAGCGAGCCGCGGTAGCGGTGCACGTCGACGGCGCGGGCCTCGAGGTGCTCTGTGCCAGCGACCGCGTCGCCGAACAGGTCGAATGGGCGCAGATCACCCTCGGCGAAGGCCCGGGGGTGGACGCGGTCGCTGCCGGCGGACCAATGATGGTGGCCGATCTCGCCGACCCGGGCGGGCCGTGGCCGACCTTCGCCGCCGAGGCCGTCAACTGTGGAGTCGCCGCGCTGTATGCGCTGCCGTTGCAGGTCGGCGCGATCCGGGTGGGCGTACTGGACCTCTACCGCGACACCCCGGGAACGTTGGAAGCGAAGGACTTCGCCGACGCCATGGCCGTGGCCGATCTGGTGACCGCGATCCTCTTGACCGCGGGACGGACCGGACGGATCACCGAATCGTTGGGGCCGTGGTGGGACCAACCGCTGAGTACCAGGGAAGTGCATCAGGCGACCGGCATGATCTTGGCTCAACTCGGCGTCACCGCCCCCGACGCCTACGTGCGGATGCAGGCGTTCGCGTACGCGCGCGGGCGAATGCTCAGTGAAGTCGCGCACGCGGTCGTTCACCGCCGACTGCGGTTCGGCCCCGATTCCGACGCGGACCCGGAAGAGGTGGCAGATCGATTGTGAGAGTGCAGAAGAACATCGATCCCAGTGGCATGCCGTGGAAGAACTTGGCCGGAAGGAAGGAAATGCGATGGATCGCTACGAGCGTCTAGCGAACGCGTTCGTGGGATTGGCGGACACGCTGGTCGCGGACTACGACGTCATCGAACTGGCGCAGCAGCTAATAGACAGCACCATGGCGCTCTTGCCGATCGCCGCGGCAGGCTTTCTGCTCGGTGACCCCAGCGGTGAACTGCACGTATTCGCGTCCAGCAGCGAGCAGAGCAGATTGTTGGAACTCCTGCAGGTGGAGGCCGACGTCGGCCCGTGCCTCGAGGCCTACCGCACCGGGCAGCCGGTCCTCGTCGAGGACCTCGCCGCCGACGCAGCGCGGTGGCCGGCGTTTGCCAAACGCGCCGCGGAGTACGACTTCCGATCGGTGGTGGCACTGCCCCTTCGGTTGCGCACCGAGCGCGTGGGCGCGCTGAACCTCTTCTCAGAGGGAACGGGTCCGATGACCGCCGCCGACGTAGCGGTCGGGCGGGCCCTGGCCGACGTGACGACGATCGGGATTCTGCACCAACGGCTTCTGACCCGGTCGGAGCTGGTCAACCAGCAGCTGCAGACAGCGTTGAACACGCGCTTGATCATTGAGCAGGCCAAGGGCGTGCTCGCCGAACGAGGCGCCATCGACATGGACCGTGCCTTCAACCTGCTCCGTGGGCACGCCCGCAGGACCAACCGTCGCCTCGCCGAGCTTGCCCGCGACGTGGTCGACGGTGCCGACACGACGGACATCATCGGCACGCAGTCCGACTAGCGGCTACCGATCCGAATGCCCAATGGGTCACCCAGACCCATCCATACTTGACGCCGACGCTTCCCCAGCCCCCGTTGGCTGAAGTCAAATCGACGCTTGGTCGATCGACTCGCCAGTCCGATGGCGACCGAGAGGGGGCAACACTCTCGGACGAGACTCCTCGCAGCATCCTTGTGTTGCAAACTTTTGCAACACAACCGAATTCGGGAAAGTCCCACATCGACATGCCTAGCTCGCCATTTCCGTTGCCGCATCATCAGCGCGCGTCGACCAGCGGAGAGGGGATCGACCCGGTCAGTCCGCGCTGACGCTGCTGAAGGCATTGAACGGACTGACGGTCCTCGAGTGGATCGACGTTCCGATGCTCGCCATGGCGAGGGACGGATCGGTCGTGTTCTCGAACTGGGCGTTCGCCTACATGATCGGCTACACCCCGGACATGGTGCGGGTGCTCCGTTGCCCGCAGATCTTCGAAGGCGCCCCGGGAGGTGACTCCCCCATGGCCGTCATACAGGCGCACGCCGACCTCGTCATCGATCTGATTCATCTCGACGGGTCGACCGTGCGGGCCAGGGTCGATGAGGCGCTGATGCTTGGCGACGACGAGGTGGCGCTAGCGACCTTCGACGACATGACAGAAGCACTCTGGACCCACGACGGGTAGCCAGGTTTACCCGTCGTCAGCCGCGGCTAGCCTGCGGTCATGGCGCTTACACGCGACGAACGCGAACAGTTTCTGGCCGAGCCCCACATCGCGGCATTGTCGGCGTACGCAGGCGATGCGCGCGGACCGCTCACGGTGCCGATCTGGTATCAGTACGTCCCGGGCGGCGAACCGTGGATCCTCTCCGCGCCCGCCTCGCGCAAGGCGCGCCTCATCGAGGCGAACGGCTTCTTCTCGCTCATGGTGGAACGGGTGTACCCGACGACCCGCTACGTCGCGGTCGACGGGGCAGTCAGCAGCATCGAGCCCGGCACCGACGCGCATCTCGAGGAGATGACCCGCCGTTACCTCAGTGGTGACGCGGCCGACAAGTACTTGGAGTTCGCCCGCAATGAACTCGGCGAGCACGTGGTCATCTCCATGAAGCCGGAGCACTGGCTGTCCGCCGACATGGGCTCCTTCTGAGCAATCGCCTTGGACTCCTTGCCGTCGAGAATGCACTCAGGGCTGTGAAACTCGTGGAATCACAGCCCTGAGTGCAGTCTGAACGACTACGACGTGAGCGAAGCGGGCGGTTCGAAGCGTTCGCCGTACTTGGCGGCCAGCTCCTTGGCCCGGGCCACGAAGGCCTCCTTGCCCGTCCCCGCCGGCCCCTGGTAGCCGACGATGTACTGCGCCGAGCCACCGGTCCACGGCGGGAAGCCGATGCCCATGATCGAGCCGATGTTGGCGTCGGCGGTGGTCATCAGCACCCCCTCGTCGATGCACTTCTGGGTCTCGAGCGCCTCGGCGAACAGCATGCGGTCGATCATGTCCTGCAACGGAATATCGGTGGAGCCGGAGTTGAAGGTCTCCTTCAGACCCGACCACAGTCCGACGCGCTTGCCGTCGGCGTACTCGTAGAAGCCGGCGCCCTTGAGACGCGACGGGCGACCGATCTCGATCATCTTCTCGACGACCGCCTCGGCGGGATGCGGTTCGTAGGTGCCGCCGGCGTCCTCGATGCCCTTGCGCGATGCGACGGCGATCTTGTGCATCAGCTCGAGGTTGAGCTCGTCGGACAGCTGCAACGGCGGCGCCGGGTAGCCGGCCTGGCTGCCCGCCTGCTCGATGCTGGCGGGCACGACGCCCTCGCCCAACATCGCCAACGCCTCGTTGACGAACGTGCCGATCACGCGGCTGGTGAAGAAGCCGCGACTGTCGTTGACCACGATCGGCGTCTTGCCGATCGCCAACGTGTAGTCGAATACCCGGGCCAGCGCCTCGTCAGAAGTCTTCTCGCCCTTGATGATCTCCACCAGCGGCATCTTGTCGACCGGCGAGAAGAAGTGGATTCCGATGAAGTCCTCTTGCCGCTTCACGCCGGCCGCGAGACCGGTGATGGGCAGCGTCGAGGTGTTCGATCCGAGCAGCGCGTTGGGCTCGACGACGTCCTCGATCTCCTGAAATACCTTGTGCTTGAGCTCGACCGACTCGAACACGGCCTCGACGACGAAGTCGACACCCTTGAAGTCCGCGGCGTCGGCCGTCGGAGTGATGCGATCCAGCAGCGCCTTCGACTTCTCTTCGGTCGTCTTGCCACGCTCGAGCGCCTTGGCCTCCAGCTTCTCGGAGTAACCCTTGCCCCGTTGCGCCGCCTCGAGCTCGACGTCCTTGAGCACGACGTCGAAACCGGCCTTGGCCGAGACGTAAGCGATGCCCGCGCCCATCATGCCTGCGCCGAGCACGCCGATCTTGGTGATCGGGACCTTGCCGATGCCCTCGGGCCGTGAGCCGCCGGAGTTGATGAACTGCAGATCCAGGAAGAACGCCTGGATCATGTTCTTGGCGACCTGGCCGGTGACGAGCTGGGTGAAGTAGCGGCTCTCGATGCGGCTGGCGGTGTCGAAGTCCACCTGCGCGCCTTCGACGGCCGCGTCCAGGATGGCGCGCGGCGCGGGCATCGGCGCACCCTTGAGCTGCTTGCGCAGCAGCGCCGGGAACGACGGCAGGATGCCCGCCAGGCCGGGGCTGCTCGGGGTGCCGCCAGGCATCTTGTAGCCCTTGGCATCCCACGGCTGAGTGTGGCTGTCGGGGTTGGCCTTGATCCACGCCTTGGCGGCGGGCACCAGCTCGTCGACGGCGCCGACAAGCTCGTCGACCAGGCCGGTCTCCTTGGCCTTGGCCGGCTTGAAGCGGGTGCCCTGGCTCAGGATCTCCATGAAGGCCTTCTGGATGCCGAACATCCGGACGGTGCGGGTGACGCCACCGCCGCCGGGCAACAGGCCAAGAGTGACCTCGGGGAAGCCGACCACTGCGCCTGGTACGTCCACGATGATCCGGTGGTGACACGCAAGCGCGATCTCCAGCCCACCGCCGAGTGCGGCTCCGTTGATGGCGGCGACGACCGGCTTGCCGAGGGTCTCGAGCTTGCGCAGGTCACGCTTGACGGCCTCGACCATGTCGAAGGCCTCGCCGGCGTTCTCGGGTCCGAGGTTGATCATGCCCTTGAGGTCACCACCGGCGAAGAAGGTCTTCTTCGCGCTGGTGATGACGACGCCTGTGACTGAATCCACCTCTGCGACAAGGCGTTCGACCGCCTTCTCCATGGACTGCTGGTAGTGCTCGTTCATCACATTGGCCGAACCGGTCGGGTCGTCCAAGGTCAGGGTGACGATGCCGTCGGCATCCTTGTCCCACTGAATGGTGTTCTCTGCCATGGTCTTAAACCCTCTCGATGATGGTCGCGACGCCCATGCCGCCGCCGATGCACAGCGTGACGAGCGCACGCTTGGCGCCGCGGCGCTCGAGCTCGTCGACCATGGTTCCGGTGATCATGGCGCCGGTGGCGCCCAGCGGGTGGCCCATCGCGATGGCGCCACCGTTGACGTTGAGCTTCTCGTCGGGGATGTTCAGGTCCTTCTGGAACTTCAACACCACCGAGGCGAACGCCTCGTTCAGCTCGAACAGGTCGATGTCGTCGACCGTAAGGCCGGCCCGGTCCAGCACCTTGCGCGTGGCAGGCGTGGGGCCGGTCAGCATGATGACGGGGTCGGCGCCACTTGTGGCGGTGGCCACGATGCGGGCGCGCGGGGTCAGACCCTGAGACTTGCCCGCGGCCTCCGAGCCGACGAGCACCAGCGCGGCGCCGTCGACGATCCCGGAACTGTTGCCGCCGGTGTGGACGTGGTTGATCTTCTCGATCGAGTGATACTTCTGCAGCGCCACGTCGTCGAAGCCGCCCATCGCGCCGATGCCGTCGAACGCGGTCTTCAGCTTGCCGAGGCTCTCGACCGTCGAGCCGGGGCGCATGTGCTCGTCGTGGTCGAGGATGACCAGACCGTTCTGGTCCTTGACTGGGACGACGGACTTGGCGAAGTAACCGCCCGACCATGCGGCGGCGGCCTTCTCCTGCGAGCGGGCGGCGTAGGCGTCGACGTCCTCGCGGGAGAATCCCTCGATGGTGGCGATAAGGTCGGCGCCGATGCCCTGCGGGACGAAGCCGATGCGGTAGTTGGTCTCCGGATCCAGCGCCCATGCGCCGCCGTCGGAGCCCATCGGGACGCGGCTCATCGACTCGACACCGCCGGCGATGACCAGGTCATCCCAGCCGGAGCGGATCTTCTGGGCGGCGGTGTTGACGGCCTCGAGGCCGGAGGCGCAGAAGCGGTTGAGCTGAAATCCAGCGGTGGTCTCGGGCAGCTTGGCCACCAGCGCGGCGGTGCGGGCGATGTCGCCGCCCTGGTCACCGACCGGCGAGACGACGCCGAGGATGACGTCGCTGATCAGGTTCTCGTCCAGGTCGGGGTTGCGGGTACGCAACTCGTCGATCAGGCCGACCACCAGGTTGACGGGCTTGACCTCGTTGAGCGATCCGTTGCGCTGCTTGCCGCGCGGAGTGCGGATCGCCTCATAGATGAGGGCTTCTTCGGACATGTCTGACTCTCCAGGTCCTGTGTGAGGTTGGGGGTAGAAACTCGGCCACGCAGGAGCGTGCCAACGTGGACGATAGTCCTCGCGCTGGCGAGCCTATCAGCCTCGCCCAACCCGTTGGTTGGGCGGCCGCCCAGCACCGTGCCCCTGGGCCCGTGCCTCGTCAGGCCGATTCGAGACGAACGTGTTCCTCGAGTGTCGGTAGTCCACGTAGCCAACCGGTCCGGGCGCATAGAACGTGGCGACATCCGGTTCGTTCAGTTCCGCACCGAGGCGGAGTCGATCGATGAGATCGGGTTTGGCCAGGAAGGATCTGCCGACTGCAGCCGCGCTGATCACGCCCCACTCGGCGAGTTGTTCCAGGTGGCAGAAGCTGGTCTCGGTATCCCTGCCGGTGTTCAGCATCAGCGGCCCGAACCACAGCCCGCGAACGGCACCGAAGGCGGGAGCGTCCGGATTGATCAGCACGTGCAGGTAAACGATGTCCAGCGGGGCGATCCGGGTCAGCAGCGCCTCGTACACGCTGACCTGATCGGCCCCCGTATGTCACCGGCGGTGTTCCCGGGCGAGATGCGCAGACCCACGCGGCCTGGTCCGATCTCGGCAGCGACGGCCTCGACGGTCTCGGCGGTCAACCGTGCCCGGTTCTCCGGCGAGCCGCCATAGGCATCCGTCCGTTGGTTGGTCACGTCGGACTGAAACTGATGCAGCAGATAGCCGTTGGCCCCGTGGATCTCGACACCGTCGAGGCCCGCGTCGATGGCGCGGCGAGCCGCTGCGCGGAACTGTTCGACGATCGGGGAGATCTCGTCGGTGGCCAAGGCGCGTGGCACCGGGAGCGGCTTCTTGCCCGACGGGGTGTGGGCCGCCATGTCCGCTGCGATGGCCGACGGCGCAACGGATTCGACGCCGCTGATCTCCGGGTGAGCCATCCGCCCGACGTGCCACAACTGCGTGAATGCGCCCGCCCGCCGCGTGGACCGCTCGCCCGACCTCCGCCCACTTCTCCTTGTGCCGGTCCGTGTAGTTGCCCGGGGTGTTGACGTAGGCACCGTTGGCGGCCTTCGACACGGCGGTGGCCTCGGTGACGATCAGACCGGCCGCCGCACGCTGTGAGTAGTACTGCGCGGCGAGGTCAGACGGTATGCCGTCCGCTTGCGCTCTGGAGCGCGTCAAGGGCGCCATGTCGCCGATCCGAGCGGGGTGAAGCAGAGCAGCGTCGGCAACGAGCGTGTAGGGCATGTCCGCTCTAAGCACTGCGGCCACGGTATTCATTGTCGGCTGCGTCCGTAGCGCAGCCGGCCCCGGACGGGTTGCCTGGCCCGAGTGATCCGGCGCGGCTCAGTCGGTTGACTGATGCGGCCCCGGTCCCATGGCAGCATGCTCCAGTAGAGCCGACAGAAGTGAGGCAGAAATGCAGGGACGGTTCGTCCGCGTCATCGCCTGACGTATGGGCCCGTTGGCGGTTCTCGTGCAACGCTGAAGCGGGCGAACACGTGCTGCGGGTGCGCGCCACCGATGATCGGAGCGACGTGCAGTCTGTGTCCACGCCGTGGAGTGAACTGGGATACCTGCACGCATCAGTGCTGGTGCACCCCGTACGCGTCTCGGACGAAGGGGCTTGATGGAACCCGCCGAAGTGGAACCCGACTACCGCTTCACCCTCGCCAACGAGCGCACGTTCCTCGCCTGGATCCGCACCGCTCTCGCCCTCATCGCGGGCGGCGTCGCACTCGTCCAACTGGTGCCGAGTTTCGGAATCACCGGAGTGCGGCACGGGCTCAGCGTCCTTCTCGTCACCGCCGGTGGCCTGATCGCAGGACTCGCGGTGCGACGCTGGCAACGAGTCCAAACGGCGATGCGACGCAACGCCGCCCTTCCGCCCAGCCGATTGCCCGCCGTTCTCGGCGCCGCACTCCTGGCGGTGACGGTCGTCCTGCTGGTGGTGCTCTTCGTCGCACCCTCAGCAGGTAGGTGACGATGTCGGGACCGCAGGGCGTTCCGGGCCTGCAGGCCGAGCGAACCCAGTTGTCTTGGGAACGCACGGCTGTCGGCTTCATGGCCGTCGGGGCCATCGTGTTGTTCCGCCACAACGGGCCGCTCGCCGAAGGCCGGCTCATCGTCGCGGCGGCCTCACTGCTGATCGCAATCGCGGTGTTCGGCATCGCCCGGTCGCGTGGTCGCCGGATGATGGTCGACCCGCAGAAGGCGGTGCTGCTGGTCGGCCTCGGCACGGTGACGCTGGCGATCATCATCGTGGGGATGCTGTTGTGGTTCGGTTGACCCTCGCTCCTGGCGCATAAGCTGGACCGTCGTGACGAAGTTCAATGCTGCCGGGCGGCCGGGCCCGGTCTCCAGGCTCCAGCCCTACGCCGTGACGATCTTCGCCGAGATGTCGGCGCTGGCGGCACGCATCGGCGCGGTGAACCTCGGGCAGGGCTTCCCCGACGAGGACGGCCCGGCGGCGATGTTGAAGACCGCGGAGAATGCGATCGCCGGGGGCGTCAACCAGTACCCACCCGGGCCGGGCATCGCGCCGTTGCGCCAAGCGATCGCGGCGCAGCGACAGCGCCACTTCGGCATCACCTACGACCCCGACACCGAGGTCTTGGTCACCGTGGGCGCCACCGAGGCGATCGCGGCGTCCGTCATCGGCCTGGTGGAGCCCGGCTCCGAGGTGCTGCTGATCGAGCCGTTCTACGACTCCTACTCCCCCGTCATCGCGATGGCAGGCTGTCACCGGGTGGCCGTGCCACTCGTCACCGATGGACGCGGGTTCGCCATCGACGTCGATGCGCTACGAAACGCGATCACGCCCCGCACCCGCGCACTGATCGTCAACTCGCCCCACAACCCGACGGGCATGGTCGCGACGGACGCGGAACTGTCGGCGATCGCCCGGCTCGCGGTGGAACACGACCTGTTGGTGATCACCGACGAGGTGTACGAGCAATTGGTGTTCGATGGGCGGCAACACCTCCCCCTCGCCGGCTACCCGGGCATGGCCGAGCGAACGATCACGATCTCGAGCGCGGCAAAGATGTTCAACGTGACCGGCTGGAAGATCGGGTGGGCCTGCGGACCTGCCGACCTGATCGCCGGGGTGCGGGCGGCCAAGCAGTTCCTCACGTACGTCGGCGGGGCGCCGTTCCAGCCCGCCGTCGCCGAAGCTCTCGACAAGGAGGACGCCTGGACGGCGGCGCTACGAGAATCGTTCCAGACCAGACGAAATCGACTCGCGGGCGCCCTCTCCGACATCGGGTTCGACGTGCTCGACAGCTTCGGCACCTACTTCCTGTGCGCCGACCCGCGGCCGCTCGGCTACATCGACAGCACCACGTTCTGCGCCGAGCTACCCGAGCGGGCCGGAGTCGCGGCGATCCCGATGTCGGCGTTCTGCGACCCCGACTCCGCACACATCGGCGACTGGAATCACTTGGTGCGCTTCGCCTTCTGCAAGCGCGACGACACCATGGAGGAAGCCATCAGGCGCCTGCAGGTATTGCGGGACTAGGCGCAATACCGTTCAGTTAAGACTACATGGGTGTAGTTTGTAGGCATGCCTCGTGCGGGTTGGCGCAAGCCTGAGTCGGATCGTCGGTTGTCGGATTTGGTGTCGGTGGGGGTGCTGACGCGGGTGTTTCCCGAGGCGTTGGTCGATGAGGTGATCGCCGAGGCGGGCCGGACTCAGCAGCGGCACCGATCACTTCCGGCGCGGGTGATGGCCTACTTCGCGATCGGGATGGGCCTGTACTCGGAGGGCTCCTACGAGGACGTGCTGACTCAGTTGACCGATGGCCTGGCCTGGGCTTCGGGGTGGCGAGAGTCCTACCCGTTGCCGAGTAAGTCGGCGATCTTTCAGGCCAGGGAACGGTTGGGGTCGGCACCGCTGGCCGGTTTGTTCGCGCGGGTGGCCCGGCCGCTGGCGGGGCCGGATACCCCGGGGGCATGGCTTGCCGGTCGGCGACTGGTGGCCATCGATGGGACCTGCCTGGACGTGGCCGACACCGCGGCCAACGAGGAGTTCTTCGGCCGGCCCGGGGTCAACAAGGGCGAGAAGGCCGCGTTCCCCCAGGCGCGACTGGTGGCGCTGGCCGAATGCGCCACGCACGCGATCTTCGCCGCCGACGTCGGCGCCTATCGCAATGGGGAGACCACGCTGGCCGAGCGATTGCTTGCGCACCTGGGCGCCGACACGTTGCTGCTGGCCGATCGCGGATTCTTCTCCCATACGTTGTGGCGCAAGGCCTCGGGCACCGGAGCCGATCTGTTGTGGCGGGTGCGCACCGACGCCAACGGGCCCGCGCCGGCTCACGTCGAGGACCTTCCCGACGGCTCCTGGCTTGCCCACCTGCGCTCCAGTCAGAAACCCCACGGCGAGCCGATGCTGGCCCGCGTCATCGACTACACCGTCGACGACGGCCGCCCCAACCCCACGACCTACCGGCTGCTCACCACCCTGCTCGACCCGATCGAGGCGCCCGCCACCAACTTGGCCGCGGCCTACGCCCAACGCTGGGAGATCGAAACCGCCTTCGACGAACTCAAGACCCACCAACGCGGACCACGCGTCGTGCTGCGATCCAAGTCCCCGGACCTGGTGCTCCAAGAGATCTGGGGCCACCTGTGCTGCCACTACGCCATCCGATCGTTGATGACCGACGCCGCCGCCCACCGCGGTCACGATCCCGACCGCGTGAGTTTCGTTGCCGCACTGCGCATCACGCGCCAATCGATCGCCCAGCAGGGCGCTTTTCCCCCCTGAGCACCCCGACACCGCCGACCGGCACTGGCGGGAATTCCTGCGACGACTCCTCGACCGACTCAATCCGGTCCGACGCCAACGATCGGCACCGCGGGTCATCAAACGCAAAATGTCGAAGTGGCATGTCAAACGCTCACACCACGCGCACTGGTCCCAACCCGAACACCGCGCTGACTACACCATCCACCCACCCTAACTGAACGGTATTGGGACTAGGCGCGAGTGGCCACCTATCGCGCGGGTCGAGGCCACGAGCGTGCGACAAGTGGCCACTCGCGGTGCCCGTCAGCCGTGGTTGCGGGTCACCCGGCAGCGGAGCCGTTCGATCGCCACGTCGAGCACCATCTTCTTGGCGCGCTTGACCAGGAACTCCGGGATGGGTGCCGCAATGTCGACGATGATGTCGAACCTCACCATCGTCTGATCCCCGATTCTGGTGAGGTTGTACTCGCCGTGCTGCCCCCGCTGCGGGAACGTGTCCGTGGCGTCCCAGACCACCCAGTCGGGGCCCCAGTGATATTCGAGGATCTCCTCGTCGGTGACGCCCATGATCTTCAGCGTGGCCTTGACGTGGTGCGGGCGACCGTCGGGGTGCCGGTCGAGCACTTCGGTATGCCGGTGCAGAGTCGACCACGACGAAACCTCCTCGATGTCGGCGAGGGCATCGAGGATCGCCTCGGGCGAGGCGTCGAACACGATTTCCCGTGTGGCACGCACGGCCATGAGCAAATGGTAATCAATGGCCCCGCCCAGCGCAGTGGTTCGGTTGGCTAACTCCCCATCACCATCCGACGTCGCCCATCGCCGTGGTGCCCTTCGGCGGGCTTCCCACCGGGCCGGACGGGGTCCGGGAGAACCGCGGGGCGGGCGCAGCCTGGTCGACGCCGTCCTTCGTGACGATGGTGGACCGGACCGCGAGATGCTCGTTGTCGGACGCCTCCGTCCACGTCAGGACCGGTGTCACGCACGCGTCGCTGCCTGCGAACACCGCGGACCACTCGTCACGGGTCCTCCTGGCGAAACGCTCGGTGAAGATCGCCCGCATCTCGTCGTAACGGCCGAGGTCGAACTGGTTGGGCACCTCGTCGGGCCCGAGGCCGAGCCCGGCGAGCAGTTGCGCGAAGAACTGCGGCTCGATTGAGCCAACCGCCACGTGCTTGCCGTCTGAGCATTCGTAGACCCGGTAGAAGGGCGCCCCGCCGTCGAGGAGGAACGACTCCCGTTGATCCTTCAGCGACCCCGTCGCCTTCATCGTCCACATCATCTGGGCGAGCACGCTGACGCCGTCGACCATCGCGGCGTCGATCACCTGCCCCTCGCCGGACCGCTCCCGTTCGTAGAGCGCGGCGATGATGCCGACCAACGCGAACATGGACCCGCCGCCGAAATCGGCGACCAGGTTAAGCGGCGCCACGGGCGGCCGGTCGCGGTAGCCGATGGCGCTCAGCGCACCGGTTTGCGACAGGTAGTTGATGTCGTGGCCCGCCGTCGTCGCCAGCGGACCGTCCTGACCCCATCCGGTGATGCGCGCGAAGATCAGCCGTGGGTTGATCGCGGCACAGTCGTCGGGGCCGATGCCCAGCCGCTCACACGTTCCGGGGCGGAAGCAGTCGAGCAGAACGTCGGCCTTGGCGGCCAACTCCAGCAGCGTCCCGGGTTCCTTCTTCGCGTCGAGGTCGACGACGCGCTTGCCGCGGTGCAGAAGGTCGACGTCCTCGGCGGGCATCTGTAGCCCGCCGGGCCGACGGACGCGGACCACGTCCGCACCCAGGTCGGCCAGCATCATCGCCGCGTGCGGGCCTGGACCGATGCCGCCCAACTCGATCACCCTCACCCCGGACAGGGGCCCCGTGTTCGTCATCCGACGAAGCCTACTGGCGGCGGCTGACCTCCCGAAACGCCTCTGAGCAGCCCTTAATGTCGCGGATGTCAATATTGTGAGATCTCGTCATCGGCGGCGGCAGGAAGCAATAGGCTCAGCGAATTGCACATCCAGTAGGGGCCGGTGGATCGGCGGAGGAGTCGGTAGTGCCGGCGGGCCGTAGCGATGATCGAGGGCGCGAAATAGTCAAGCGAACTCTTGGCCGACCTGCCCTGGCGTCGAAGCATCTAGGCACCGTCGGCCTCCGCCTGAGGAGTCGTTGCCCGTCGGGAGCGCAGCGTGAGATGAGGCAACCGAGGAGGGTCGGGGCTTTGCTTGCGGCTCGGTTGACTTCACCGGGTAGGACGCACTCGCCGAAGGTGCAGGAGCTTGGCCCGCCGTCCCTTGAGTCGAGGATTCCACCGCGTTGGTGCTCTCAGCCTCCTCGGTCGTCGACGTCGCGGTGTCCTTCGGCAGCTGCTCGAGTGCAGCCGGACATCTGTCAACGCCTCCTGCTCGGGGCGGGTTCCCATGTCCACCAACGTTTCCGGCGCAGAGACAACTGCCTTCCTTGGTTCGCCAACCGGTGCCGGTTCAGCTGGTGCCGCCTTTGCTGCGGGCAGAGGCGTGGAACTGCTCAACGGAAGGTCACTCGCGAGGGCGGAGGCGGTGGCCACGTTCGCGTCGGCAGTCGCGGTGACTGTCCCAGCGACGGCCGACAGCGGCGCGAGGTCGATGAAGACACTCTGAATCAGACCCGCGACGAAACTGAAGAGCGCGCACGTGGGACATGCGAGCACGACGAGCACGATCAAGGGTCCGAACAAGAGAAGAGCACCAGGACTGCTCAGCAACCCCAATATTGGGCTCACGATCGCTAACACCGGATCCAGAATCCCAGCGGCCGCGGTGGGCGTCGCCACGGCGGCGGCCTCCACCTTTTGATTGTTCATCGCCGGGTCGTTCACCCAGTCGAATTCGAGCTGAGTCGTCACGCCCGCGGCAGGAGTGTCCGTGGCGCCGCCTGGCGGCCACCTTGGTGACGCGTACGCAGGTCTGGGCTTGATTGCCGATGAGTTCGTCCAGCGCACCCAGAGGTGGCGGCGGGAAAAGTGCGAAGGCTGCGAGCTGGACCGCACGACCTTCTCACGCCATTGGAATCCGCCGCCAGTGGTGAGGTGACGGTGAAACAGACGGGTGCTTGGAGAAACCCCTCGTGCAATGCCCCAACGCGCCCAATGTCCCTTCGTCACCCATCATTCGTTCATCCCCTTGTTCTGGCGAACGACACCACCGGATTCCGGCGTCACGCTCCCCACTGGGATCGTCGCTCGGATGCGGTGCGGCAAGGCCAGTGGTGCGACGGTCACTTCGTGTGCGTCCTATGCGGTAGCAGCGCGGCGAGTTCATCACGTGTGGTCGTGCCGGTCTTCATCATGGCCCGGTAGACATGGCTTTCGATGGTTCGTACCGAAAGCGTCAGGCGCTCCGCAATTACGCGGTTGGAAAATCTCTCACCGATCAGCATCACGATTTCTGCCTCCCGGTCGGTCAGAGGCAAGCTTTCGGTGGCCTGGCGAAGGGCGGGCGTAGATGCGCCGCACTGCTCCGCCAATTCGTCCGCACGGGTCGAGCATCTCAGCGCCGATCCCCTTCTGTCTTTACGTCGATGCGCGAGGGCGGCGTGTGCAGCCGAATCGATGGCAGCAATCAAGTCTTTCATCTGCTCGAAACCCTCTGATACAGCTAATAACTCGGCCGCGTCGCCCTCTTGAAGGGCAGCGGCGAACCGCGCTGCCAACGCGACCCGTGGACCTTCGACGATCGATTCGAGTTCGCGCAAGCGGGGCGCGGTGGTGCGATCACCGAACTGGGTGGCGGTCTGCAGACAGAGAACCTCGGCCGCAAACCGCCCTGTCTCCCTAGCCCTTTCCGCCGCCGAAAGCAGATCGGCGATCGCCTCGCTCACTGCGCCCTGGCCCGCGGCGACCCACGCTCGGGCGAGGCTGAGCTCGTGATCCAGCAAGCGGAATACCCGTCGCACCCCTTCGAGAGTGGCGATCACGGTCGACGCTTCGTCGGATGAACCCTGCATGGCGAGTGCAGCCAGACGTGGTATCTGGTAGCGGTAACCCCAGCCGGTGGCATGGGATGCGGACAACCCCTTTGCGGCCCGATCGAGGAGCGGGCACGCACTGCGCAGATCGCCGGCGGCGAGCGCCGCCCGACC
Organism: Mycobacterium sp.; assembly: GCF_035633495.1. Classification (GTDB taxonomy): domain Bacteria; phylum Actinomycetota; class Actinomycetes; order Mycobacteriales; family Mycobacteriaceae; genus Mycobacterium. The sequence goes on from NZ_DASQEU010000122.1 coordinate 90,056, forward strand.
TGCCACCGCGTCACCAAGCAGTTGAGCCGCCCCCGGCAGATCGGCTGCCTGTCGCCGCATCCGTTCAGCCACGTCAAGCGCCTCTGCCACCTGGCCGGATAGCAGCAGTGCGCTGACTTCTGCGTCGGCGATGTTGAACCTCATGTGCGGCGCGTCCAGAGAGCGCGTTGCGCCGGCGTACCCCGAATCCGCGATGGCCAAGGCTTCCGTCAAGCGGCCCGCATCCGCGCGAATCTGTGTGAGAGCCCACGCTATTTCTGCGCCCACCACTGGAAGGTCCTCGATGTGGAGGCGTTCGGAAGCCTCCAATGCCGCAATCGGCTGGTCCATCGCAAACCAGTACACCGTGAGGAAGGCGTCGATGTAGGCGCGAGCACCAGCGGGTGCGACCTGGGCTGCCTCGTCGATGAGTTCCTTGGCGCACAGGGGGTCGGCAAGCGCCCACAGCATGTTGCTGGATCGCAGATACGCGAATCTGGCTTGGTCCTGATCGGTCAACTGGTCGGTGGGGACGTCGGCGAGCACCGCCTCGGCCTCCTCGCCGCGACCGAGCCACGACAATGCGTGCGCGCGGACGAAGCTGGGTTCCGGTCCCGCTCCGGCGCGAATTGCCGCTTGCGCGAGTCGATCCGCGAGTGGCAGGTCGGCAAGCCAGACGGCTCCGTATGCCGCCACGACGAGCAGATCGGCGTCGGGTGTGAGGTCCGAGTCGAGACTCAACGTTGCACGGCGGACGACGACGCGGATCTCGTCGCGATCACTGGATGCGGCGAGTTCTCCTGCGACCAGCCCGCGCAGTCGTCGTAGCCGGGTCTTGGCCGTGCGCCTCAGACGTATGTGTCCGTACAGCGGGTGGGCAACTCGCACCTCGATGCCATTGCCCGCGGGCTCGAGTGTGATGAGACCGCGGACATCGGCCTCCTCGACGGCGGCAGCGCCGGTGATCCGCGTGAGAGCGGCAAGGTCGATCGGCTCCCCGACGGCCAGTACGTCGATCACGTCGCTGACCGGTGGGGGGAGGGCCCCGATCCGGGATTCGATCATCTCGATCAGGCCCGGCGGCATGACCGGATCACCGATCCACCGCCAGAACCCTTGTCGTTCCACGATTCGCGCGTCGGCAACCTCTTGCTCCACGATGTTCTGCAAGTACAGCGCATTGCCGCCCGACAGCCGCCACAACCGCACGGCGGCATCCGGATCCATTGGGCCCTGCAAGAACGCGGACAGCAGCGTGGTGGTTTCGTCGAGCGAAAGTTGTCGTAGATCGATGCGGTCGAATTGGCCGACCTTCCATATCTCCCGTATCGCTGCGGGAAGCGGTTCGACGTCTCTTGCGGTGACTATCACCTTCGCCGCATCGCGCTGCACGATCTGATGCACGACGAAAGTCGATAGGTCATCGAGCAGATTTACGTCATCGACACAGAGGACCACCTTGGCACCGCAGGACGAGGCAGTCAGCGATTCGATGACCCCGCGCAGCAACTGACCGGTGTCGGCCACACCTGAAGGCGACCAGGCAGTGAAGGGCCCCAGCGGAATGGCCTGAGCCGAGGAGGTGCCGACCGTCCAGCGGGTTTCCCATCCCCGTGACGCGGCAACGGCCAAGGCCTCGCGGGCGATCCGGCTCTTTCCCACACCCGCGGCGCCGCAGATGAGGACGCCGGAAACGTCCGACGCCGACAGGTCGGCCTCGATGTTCCGCATCTCCTCTGCGCGGCCGATCAACGGCCACGACGACGACAACCGCACCCGGAGAGCCTAGAAGCCCCGATGGCGCCATGCGGCCAATACGGCGACTTCGCGCCCGGTGCGCTTGCGGGCGCCGCCGAACCTACGCGGAGCCCTTCTTGACCTTGAGGACTTGGTTGCGCAGCCCATCGGTGGCAGCCTCGAGCCCGCCCTTCATGGCCCGCTTCAGCACGAACCCGGGGATGGGCACCGAGGGGTCGACGGTGATCTCGAACCTGACCCTGGTCTTGGTGCCGTCGGGGGTCAGGGTGTAACTGGCATCCTGTGTCTTCAGCTGGCCCGAACTGATCAGCTTCCAGCTGGCACTGGTGTCGGTCCAGCTGTATCGCACGACCTGCTCGTCGGAGATTCCCATCGTCTTGAGCTTCAGCTTGACCCGGCTGGGCCTGCCGTTCTCGTCGGTCTCGAGGATCTCGGCACCTTGATGCTGTGACGACCACTCGGGTGCGGTCTTGACGTCGGCGATGACGTCGAGGATCTCCTCGGGGGTTGCGTCGATGACCACTTCGCGAGAATCACTGGTTGCCATGTCGCGACCTTAGCCATCGGGCGGCGGACGTCGAGCGCTTTCACCCATCGCAGTGTCCTGCGCCATTTACCTCCGGGTGGAAACATCTCCTCCGTGGCCACCAACGAAACGCAGACCATCGCCTATCCCGCTGCGGGCGCTCGCCCGAGCCGCCACGACGAGGAAGCGCTCGCACCACACGTCATCATCCTGTTCGGCGCGACGGGCGACCTCGCCAAGCGCAAATTGCTGCCGGGCATGGCGTACCTCGTCCAGTCATCGTTGGCGCCCAAGATCCGGGTCGTCGGGACGTCGTTGGAGGACCTCACCGACGACGAGTTCCGGGCGTTGACGAGACAGGCCGTCGATGCGTTCGGCACGCACAAGCTCACCGACGAGCAGTGGGCGCACTTCGCGAGCCGCATCTCCTACGTCCCGCAGGGCGCCGGCCCTGCGGCGTTGGCCGCGGCGGTGGCGGCCGCGGAGAGCGATCTCGGACCGGAAGCCCATCGGCTGCACTATCTTTCGGTGCCGCCGAAGGCTGCGCGCGCCGTCATCACGATGCTCAAGGACGCGAACCTCGTCGACCGGTCGCGGGTGGTGATGGAGAAGCCGTTCGGCACCGACCTGGCCAGCGCCATCGAACTCAACGACTTCGTGCACGAGACGTTCCGCGAGCGGCAGATCTTCCGCATCGACCACTTCCTCGGCAAGGAAGCGGCCCAGAACATCCTGGCGTTCCGCTTCGCCAACGGTCTGTTCGAGCCGATCTGGAACCGCAACTTCATCGACCACATTCAGATCGACATCCCCGAGACGCTCGGCCTCGACCAGCGGGCCAACTTCTACGAGAGCACCGGCGCCTACAAGGACATGGTCGTCACACATCTCCTGCAGGTGATGGCCTTCGTGGTGATGGAGCCGCCGACGGCGCTGGAGCCGCGGGCCATCAGCGAGGAGAAGAAGAAGGTCTTCCGCTCCATGATGGACGTCGACATCGATCACGTGGTCCGAGGCCAGTACGCCGGCTACCGCGCCGAACAGGGCGTGGCGCGAGATTCCGATACCGAGACGTTCATCGCGCTGAAGGTCGGCATCGACAACTGGCGCTGGGCCGGAGTACCGATCTACCTGCGCACGGGAAAGAAGATGGCCGAGGGCATGCGGATCATCTCGATCGCCTTCAAGGAGGCGCCGCGCACCATGTTCCCGGCCGGCTCCGGTGTGGGCTCGCAGGGGCCCGATCACCTGACGTTCGACCTCGCCGACGCGTCCAAGGTGTCGCTGTCGTTCTACGGCAAGAGACCGGGCCCGGGCATGAAGCTGGACAAGATGTCCATGCAGTTCTCCACCCAGGAGACCGAATCCCTGGGCCACGTGCTGGAGGCCTATGAACGGCTGATCCTCGACGCGATGCGGGGCGACCACACGTTGTTCACCACGGCCGAGGGCATCGAATCGCTTTGGGAGCGTTCGGCTCAACTGTTGGAGGACCCGCCGCCGGTGAAGTCCTACCAGCCAGGGACCTGGGGACCGAACGCCATCCATCAACTGGTGGCGCCGAACGCATGGCGACTGCCCTTCGAGCGAGCTTGGCGTGACAGGAAGTAGGAGTCGACACCGTTCACGCCAGTAGGCTCAGCTCATGACCGATGCGGTGAATCCCACCATTCCTCCCAGCGGAACCGGTTGCGTCGAATGCACCGCAGTCGACGGGTGGTGGGTCCATCTGCGCCGCTGCGCCGCGTGCGGGCACATCGGCTGCTGCGACGACTCGCTGGCCCGGCACGCGTCGGCGCATTGGCGCGAGATGGGGCACCCGATCATCCGCTCGTTCGAGCCGGGCGAGGACTGGTTCTGGAACTACGACACCAACCAGTACTACGACGGCCCGGAACTCGCTCCACCGGAATGCCATCCGGTCGACCAGAGTGCGCCGGGTCCGCGCGAGCGCGTGCCGAAGGACTGGATGGCTCAGCTGCAGCGTCGGGGCGACTGACCCGAAGTGGTGAAAGCCGGCGGCGACAGCACCGTCACCGTGGTCGTCGCGTTCGCTGCCAACCTGGTGGTCGCGCTTGCGAAGACCTTCGCCGCGATAGTGTCCGGCTCGGCGTCCATGACCGCAGAAGCGGCGCATTCCTGGGCTGACACCGGCAACGAGGTGTTCCTGCTGATCGCCAACCGACGCAGTGGCCGCGGAGGCGATGAGCGGCGACCCCTCGGCTACGGGCGCGAGGCCTACGTCTGGTCGCTGCTTGCCGCGGTCGGTCTGTTCGTCGTCGGTGCGGCCGTCTCGATCTGGCGAGGAGTCACCGAACTACTCCATGGCGCGGACGGTGCAGAGGACTACCGACTGGCCTACGTCGTCCTCGCGATCGCCTTCGTCCTGGAGGGTACGTCGTTCACCCAGGCATTTCGTCAACTCCGTCGTGACGCAAGCAGATTCGACAGTGACGTTCTCGAATACGCCTTCGAGACGTCGGACCCGACGGTGCGTGCCGTCTTCGCGGAGGACGCCGCAGCGCTGATCGGCATCGCCATCGCGTTCCTCGGCATCCTGCTGCATCAGCTCACCGGTGAAGTGGCGTGGGACGCCGCGGGCTCCATTCTCGTCGGGGTCCTGCTCGCCTTGGTAGCCGTCCTGTTGATCAACCGGAACCGGGTGTTCCTCACCGGCGAGCCGGGGCCGCCGCGAATCCACGACGCGCTCATCGAATCGCTCGCCAGCTTCCCCGAAGTGGCTACCGTGCGCTTCCTTCGTCCCGAATTCATCGGTCCCAAGCAGATTTTCGTGATCGCAAGCGTCGATCTGGTGGGTGACGCCGTTGAGTCGTCGATCGCGCGGACACTCCGCGATCTCGAGCACAGGTTCGAAGACGAGGTGCCCTACATCGTAGAGGCCGTACTCACCGTTTCCGAGCCCGACGAACCGGGTAATGGCCCTTCGTGAGCACAGAACCCAAGACCACCGAGTCGGACGCCGGCCCCGCGGGCGGCGAAGACGTCCAGAGCGACCCGGCAAAGGGCGCCGGTGACAGGTCGGACTGGTCCGACGAGGGCGGCGCGACGCCCGACGACCACTAACGCGCGTCGGCGAGCGCCTGCACGGCCGCGTTGTAGCCGTGGATGAACGTAATGTCCGGACCACCGTGACATCCTGCGCTGCCGAGGTACAGCCCGTCGATCGGGATGGGCTGATCGGTTAATCCTCGGGGTCCCGGCCGGTTCGGTCCCATCTGTTCGGGATGAATCAGGCCGTGGCAGTAGTCACCGCCGGCGGCGCCGAACATGGTGCCCATGTGGCGTGGCGTGAACGTGGTGTGCCGGATGATCTTCGACTCGAAGTCGGGTGCGACGCGAGTGATCTTCTGGATGACCCGGCGGCCCATCTGGACCTTGAGGTCGCCGTATGACGCATCTTCGTAGTCGAGGGGAAACCACATCGAGAACGCCGACATCGCGTGCTTGCCTTCGGGCGCCAACTCCCGGTCGTGGACCGACGGAAACTGCATCGCGATCGCGGGATCGGCGGGCATGATCCCACGGCGGCTGTCCTCCCACTGCCGTTGCAGCTCCTCGGGCGTGCTGAAAAGACCGATGGCCGACTGCATCTCGGGGCCGTTGAGCATCTCGTAGGGTTCGGCGAAGGTCGGCATCCCGCCGAGCGCGAAGTGCATCTGAAGGTAGCTTCCGCGGTGATCGACGCGGGAGAACCGTTCGCGGACCTCGGATGGCACCACGACGGGGTCGATCATCTTGGTGACGGTGAGGTCGGGCGCCAACCCCGAGACCACGATGGCCGCGTCGATCGTCGAGCCGTCCTCCAGTCGGACACCGGTCACCCGACCGTCGGCCACCATGATCTCCTCGACCTTGGTGCGCAGCCGGAGCTCACCGCCGTTGGCCGCTAGCATTTCGACGAGATGTGCCGTCAGAGAACCAATCCCGCCGCGCAGCTAATTCATCAGCTTGGCGTTCTCGTCGGGCATCGCCAGGCCAAACGCCAGCGCGGCCGCACTGCCCGGCGTAGCCGGCCCGCGGTAGGTCGTGTTGATGGCGAGGAAGGACAACATCCCCCGAAGCGCTCCGTGCTTCTCGGCGTCGGGGAGATACCGGTCGAGGACGTCGGTGACGGACCCGAACAGCATGTCGGTGATCGCAGACCGTTCGAATGCGTTCTGCGCGCAGGCATACATCTCGTCGAGGGTCTTGGGCGGCGTGCCCGCGTCGAACCGGCCCAGCGCCCGCGTCGGGCCTTGACTCCAGGCCATCAGGCCCGCCATGCCGTTGACGGCCTCGGCGCCATGCACGTCGTTGAGGTGGGTGAGCAGCTTCATCGGATCCGTGTAGTAGACGACGGGCTCGTCACCGATGCCCCGCAGCGACACCGACATGACGTCGAGGTCGACGGTCGGCAGGTCGTCGAGGCCGAGCTCGTCGCTGACGTTCGCGGACGTCGGGAACTGTAGCGACCCCGCAATCTCGAACCTGTACCCGTCGAAAAACTCTACGGTGGAAGCCATTCCGCCGGCGTACAGCTTGGAGTCGAGACACAGCGTGCGGACGCCCGCCTTCTGCAGAAGGGCTGCCGCGGCAAGCCCGTTGTGGCCCGCACCGATCACAACCGCGTCGAAGTCCGCCATCGTCCGAGGCTGGCACGACGTCGAAGTTTTGTCAATAATGACGAAACTTGGTCACCCCTGGTCGGTGATGCCTGCCGCCACCGTCTCCAGCGCCGTGCGGCACAGCCCCGCCAATTCGGGGAGCGACCGCTCGTCGCTCAACATCCAGACCTCCATCGCGCCGAAGACCGCTGCCGCGATGCAGCGGGCCGTCACCGTCACGCGCAACCGACCCTCGGCGCCGGAAGCGGGCGGAACGTCGCGGGTCAGGTACTCCTCGACCGCCTCCGCGAAGTCAGCCTCGACCTGGCGGATGTGGCGCACGATCCGTCCTGCGTCGAGTTCCTTGGACCGCAGTTCGGCGATCTTCGGCACTGCCTCGGCGTCGTACGGCGCCGCGAGGATCGCCGAGTGCACCGAGTCGATGAGCGATTCGTTGGGCGATCTGACGGCGAGTGCCGTGCAAAACCACTCGAGACCCGCGTCGTAATCCGCGAACAAGAGGTCGTGTTTCGACGTGAAGTGTCGGTAGAAGGTCCGCAGCGAGACTCCGGCGTCCGAGGCGATCTGTTCGGCGGAGGTGTCCTCGACCCCCTGAGCGAGAAACCTCACCAGGGCGGCTTGGCGCAGCGCGTCGCGAGTGCGTTCGCTACGCGCCGTCTGCGCAGGCCGGACCATGCCGACAAGCTACCCCGCCTGCGCCGCGGCGACGAGTTGCGCTTGCACGACGAAGTTCTGGTCGGTCGCCGTGTTGTCGGGTCCGAGCAGACAGGTGACGAGAACCAGACGCACCGGAACCTTGTCGAGCACTTCGGGTGACGTTTG
>NZ_DASQEU010000123.1:0-8332 GCF_035633495.1 Mycobacterium sp.
TTCACGTTCAACCCGATCACGTTCTCGGTGCAGTTCGTGCAGGCCATCGTCCAAGGCGTGCAGGACGCGCTGAACGGCGGGGCAAGCATGCTCGCCCCGAACACGGCTTCCAACAACCAGATTCAGAGTGTGCAGTCGTTCTCGCGGCTCGCCGCGGGACCCGTTCAAGATGACCCGCCAGCGACCCTCGTCGAGAAGGGCAACAAGCAAACCGCGGTCGTCCAGAACCTCGTCGACGAGAACCCGGTCGATGAGAACAAGGTCGACGAGAACGTTGTCCAACCGGATGTCGGCCAGGACGACGCCGCCAAGGCCGCGGCTGCGGAGCAGAAGGCTGCTGCGGAGGCTGCGGAGAAGAAGGCTGCTGCGGAAGCTGCGGAGAAGAAGGCTGCTGCGGAGGCTGCGGAGAAGAAGGCTGCTGCGGAAGCTGCGGAGAAGAAGGCTGCTGCGGAGAAGAAGGCTGCTGCGGAAGCCAAGGCCGCCGCCGAGAAGGAAGCCAGCGACGCCGCTGACCAGGCAAGGAACGAAGCGGCCGAGAAGGCCAAGGCCGTCAACGGCAACGGCAAGCAGGACGAGGCAAATGACGCCGCCGACAACGCCAGCGCCGACGACCACCAGGCCGCCGCCTAACCCCCGAGATACGAAGAACGCCCCGGCACTCGACGAGTGCCGGGGCGTTTCCCGTGAAGAGTCCTAAGCCACCGCACCGGGCTTCAGGTACGTGACCAGGCTGACGTCGATGGCCTCGTCGACGAAGTAGTACTGGCACCCCGTCAGGTACTTCATGTACCGGTGGTAGTTCTCCTCGTCCGTGGCGGCGATCGCCTCGTCCTTGTGGTTCTCGAGCGCAGCCGCCCAGATGCCCAAGGTCTTGATGTAGTGGTTGCGCAGCGACAGCGTCTCCGGGACCACGAAGCCCGCCTTCTCGCCGTGTTCGACCATCATCTTGGTGGTCGGAACGCGACCGCCGGGGAAGATCTCGGTGATCATGAACTTGACGAACCGCGCCAGGTCGAACGTCAGCTTCTTGCCGCGCTCGGCCAGGTCGTACGGGTGGTAGCCGACGCTGCTCTGGATCGTCATCCGTCCGTCGTCGGGCATGACGTCGTAGCACGTCTTGAAGAAGTCGTCGTAGCGCTCGAAGCCGAAGTGCTCGAAGGCCTCGATCGACACGATGCGGTCGACGGAGCCACTGAACTGCTCCCAGCCCTCCAGCCGCACGTCGAACGTGCGCTTGCTGTCGAGCTTGCCGAGCAGCTGCTCGCAATAGGCCTGTTGGTTCTTGCTCAGCGTCAGACCGATGACGTTGACGTCGTACTTCTCCATCGCGCGCTGCAGCGTCAGACCCCAGCCGCAGCCGACCTCGAGCAGCGTCATTCCCGGCTTGAGGTCCAAGCGCTCGAGGTGCTGGTCGACGTTCGCAATCTGCGCCTCGGACAGCGTGGCGTCCGGCCGGGTGAAGAACGCGCAGCTGTACTTGCGCGTCGGATCCTGGAACACCCCGAAGAAGTCGTCCGACAGGTCGTAGTGGGCTTGGATGTCCTCGAAGTGAGGAGTCATATCCTTCGTGCCAGTGGAGTTGTCAGACATGTTTCCCTGCTAGGCCTTTCCTCATCACGACGGCGCTGTAGTCGATCGCGTATCGAGAGTTACTGTGACCGCACCCTACGTGGCCAGAGCCCGCGAAACGGGCAACTAGCCGTACACGCTAGCGTTTTGCAGGGGTTTCACCCCAATTTGGTCGGCGCCTTCGTGAACGTGAACTGATTCACGAAGGCCTGCCTCTGGGCGAACAGCTTGGCGCACCCCGTCAGATAGTGCATGTAGCGGTCGTAGACCTCCTGGGACTGCAGCGCGATGGCCTCGTCCCTGTGGGCGCTCAGCGCGTCGGCCCACAGACTCAGGGTTCGAGCGTAGTGAGGTCGCAGCTCCTGCGTCCGGGTGAGGGTGAAGCCGGCCTTCTCGCCCATCGGGCCGACCATCTCGGCCTTGCACAGCTGACCGCCGGGGAAGATCTCGGTCATGATGAACTTCACGAATCGGAAGAGCTCCATCGTGAGCGGTACGTCGTTCGCCCTGGCGTACTCCATCGACATCCCGCAGATGGTGTGTAGCAGCATGACGCCGTCGTCGGGCAGCACCCGGTAGGCCATCGCGAAGAAGTCGTCGTAGCGGTCGTAGCCGAAGTGTTCGAAGGCGCCGATCGAGACGATCCGGTCGACGGGCTCGTCGAACTGCTCCCACCCGTTGAGCAACACCCGCATGGAACGTGAGCTCTTCGAGGCGGCGAATAGCTTCTCGACGTGAGCGTGCTGGTTCTCGCTCAGGGTGAGGCCGACGACGTTGACGTCGTACTTCTCGACGGCCCGCAACATCGTCGCCCCCCAGCCGCACCCGATGTCCAGCAGCGTCATCCCGGGCTCGAGACCCAACTTGCCCAACGCCAGGTCCATCTTCGCGAACTGGGCCTCTTCCAGCGTCATGTCGTCACGCTCGAAGTAGGCGCAGCTGTAGGTCTGCGTCCGATCCAGGAACAAGCGGTAGAAGCCGTCGGACAGGTCGTAGTGCGACTGCACGTCGTCGAAGTGTGGAACGAGGTCGGCCATTGGACGAATGCTACGGGTGGCGCCTTCGCGCGCCGAATCGTCTACTTGGCCAGCGTGAACTGGTTGACGTCGATGTAGCCGACCTTGAAGCCCTCGGAGCAGCCCGTCAAGTAGTGCATGTAGCGGTCGTAGACCTCTTCGGACTGCACCGCGATGGCCTCGTCCTTGTGAGCCTCCAACGCAGCCGACCAGGTGTCGAGCGTCCTGGCGTAGTGCTTCTGCAGGGACTGCGTTCTGGTCAGCTCGAAGCCGGCCGTGGTCCCGTGCTCACCGACCATCTCGATCGTCGGCAGGTAACCGCCCGGGAAGATCTCCGTGAGGATGAACTTGACGAACCGTGCCACCGAGAACGTGAGCGGCATTCCACCCGCCGTCATCTGCGGAAGCGTGAGCGCCGTGATCGTGTGCAGCAGCATCACACCGTCGTCGGGCAGCGCCTTGTAGGCCATCGCGAAGAAGTCGTCCCAACGGTCCTTGCCGAAGTGCTCGAAGGCGCCGATCGAGACGATCCGATCGACGGGCTCGTCGAACTGCTCCCAACCGTTGAGGAGCACGCGCTTGGAACGGGGGCTGTCGTGCTCGGCGAACACCTTCTCGACGTGTGCCTTCTGGTTCTCGCTCAGCGTCAGTCCGACGACGTTGACGTCGTACTTCTCGATGGCCCGCAGCATGGTCGAACCCCAGCCGCAGCCGACGTCGAGCAGCGTCATGCCCGGCTCGAGGCCGAGCTTGCCCAGCGCCAGGTCGACCTTGGCGAGCTGGGCCTCCTCCAGCGTCATGTCGTCGCGCTCGAAGTACGCGCAACTATAGGTCTGGGTCGGGTCGAGGAAGAGGCTGAAGAAGTCATCCGACAGGTCGTAGTGGGCCTGTACATCCTCGAAGTGCGGCTTGAGGCCACCCTTCTTACGGGTAGTCGACATGGTGGAAAATGCCTCTCTTGGCTGATCAGTGGCCCGGCGACGTCGCCGATGACTCGCCAAGCCCCCCAATGCGCTCAACCGCGCACTCTACGCCGATCAAGACCGGCAGCCGAATTGGACGACGACCGACTCCGTCACTATCTCGCCGCGTCACGGAGCTTCAGCGAAGGTCGTCTTCAGCTCGCCGACGATGTCGTCCCAGAGCGGTTCTGGCAGGTCGTGGGCCATGCCGTCGAACAACACCAGCCTGGACCTGCGGATGGCCTTGACGAGGGCGCGACCGCCGGCGGGGCGCATCAACTTGTCCGCCCGCCCGTGGATCACCACCGTGGGCGAGGTGATCTGCTTGTCGTACTCGAGCAGGCTGCCGCTGCCGAGAATCGCGCCGAAGTGCCGCCCCACCCCCGCCGGGTAGTAGGAGCGCTCGTAGCTCTCGACGGCGTCGGCCACCATCTGTTCCTCGGGAACGGGGTAGGCCGGGCTGCCGATGATCTTTCCGACGCGCACGGAGTTGGCGATGATTCCCTCGCGGGAGGTGTCCTTGGGGCGCGTCGTGACGGCGCGCAACTGCTTGGGCCCCGGCGGGGGGAGCAGAGCCTGATTGTTGCTCGAGAAGATGACGGCCAGCGTCTTGGTGCGGTGCTGGTACCGCGCGGCGAAGATCTGCGCGATCATCCCGCCCATCGATCCGCCGACGACGTGCGCCTTCTCGACTTGCAGATGATCGAGCAGTGCCGCGGCGTCGTCGGCCATGTGCTCGAGCGTGTAGACCGCGTCGTTGCGCAAGCCGAACTGGGACCGCACCATCCGGGGCAACAACTTCGCCCCGGTGTGACGACCCTCGACCTTGCTCGAAAGTCCGACGTCGCGGTTGTCGTAGCGGATGACGCGCAACCCCTGGTCCACCAGCCGCTCGCAGAAACCCTTGCGCCAGAACAACAATTGCGCGCCCAGCCCCATGATCAACAGGACTGCCGGGTGGTTCTCGTCACCCATGTCCTCGTAGACGATGTGCAAGTCACCCGACTTGGCGGCTCCGGTACGTACCTCCACCTCGACCTCCCAAGGTTCGCGCGTTTGTCAAAGGCTACGGGGCAGGCGTCGAGGTCGCCGTGACGTCCCGGCCACCCCTTCGCTCCACCGCCCATCGCCACTGTGGCCCAAAGGTCCCGGATTACCGCTGACGAATTCGACACGGAATGGCTGGTGCGGCAGCAACGGTGTTCGTGGTTCGACCCATCCACACTCACGCCGTAAACCGCCGAACGCTGCCCGACGTCAATTGTCGATTCCCTTTCGTCGCGGGTTTGGGAGCCTCTTCGGCTTAATCATGCGCCGCGGCACGTCGCGGCTCGTTGGTCGCCCTGGATCGCCTGGTCGAAGCGGCAGTCGCGTGAACCTCGCGTCGTCAAAATGTCGCGAAGCGCACCCTGGCGGAACTCATTCCGTGCGCAAGTAAATTTTTGCCAAACTTGCACGTGCGCGGTACGTGAGAGCGGAGTTGGCGTCCCCGATCTTTCGAGGTCGTACGTTGGGATGGCCTCTCGCGCACGGCACTACTGGCCGGGGACTCGTCCACGGCGGCGCCTGGTCGTCGTCACCTGCGAGGCGGTCGGGATGGCTGAAGTCGCACCTCAAGAAGTGTTTGCTACCCGGCGAGCATGCCAATCGGCATGGCTGGACGGCACAAAGCGGTTCATGTCGACCACGAACATCTACTGGTGGAGCGGCTGGGAACTTGCTGTGAAACGGTTTGAAGATCTATCGAGCTAAGAATTCGCCAAGCAGAAGGGATTTTGGTCGCAAGTTTGCCAGAAATGCTTGCGCCGTAACTGACGGATGTGTCATTGTGTACGTCAAGCTGGGGCGACTCGAGTCACAGGGAGGCTGCTGCTCGTGGGGGCGGGTAACGCACGGACGGCGTATGGCGAAGGCCAGACGCGGTCCCAGGTTCGCGACATGTCATGGCGAAAAGGTCTCGGACCGCGACGATAAACAATGCCGGCGGCGACTTCTTCCGACCCATCGCGCGGGTCGAGTCGCTCAACTCTTTTTCATTCGCTTTCTACCCGTCAGGTGAAGGGGTAATCAATTATGCCCAATGACATTGCGCCGAATGGCAATCGTTACGTCCAATCCATGATCGCTCGGTGTGGCGTCGTGATGGATGATGCCGTCGGCGCTCGCGAACTCGCGGACGACTGTGCGGTCGCCCATCGTCGCGAGGGCGTGGACCTCCTGAGCGTCGAGTGCGTCGCGAAGGCCGTCGCCGGCGTCCCGGCCATCGGCAACGCGCTGAAGGCCCTGCAAGCAGCTGGCTGGCGGGCGACGATCGCCGGCAACCGGATAACCGTCAACGAACAGGTGTTCGTGCAGTTCATCGCGTCGACCGTGGGCAAGTTCGGTCGGGTCGGGGCGACGTGCCTGATCTACTCCGTCGCCGAACCGTCGCAGGTGTGGGTCGTCGGCACCGGATTCGGTGACGGCGTCACTCAAGGTTTGGAGACGGCGTGAACGGGTGCGGGAGCCGCCCTATTTGCGAGGGGCTGCCACGGGGCGCCACGCGTCCGTACGTGTCGGTGGTGATCCGGCGCTCAACGAGGAAAGGAATCTGGCACCGATCGCGGCCCGTCTTGGCGAAGGCGTCGACGAGGTCGTGTTCGTGAATGGGGCGTCCGTGGACAACACGGCAGAGGTAGCGAAAGCTCTGTGGCCCAGCGGTGTTCACATTACTCAGAGCCGTACCGGCAAGGGCAATGCCCTGGCGTGCGGGTTCGCAGCTGCGTATGGTGACATCATCGTGATGATCGACGCCGACGGCAGCACCGATCCGCTGGAGATTCCACGGTATGTCGCCGCGCTGACGGCGGGCGCGGACTACGCCAAGGAGTCCCGCTTCATGGAGGGATGGCTCCGCCGCGACCGCTTCTGACCGAGGTGCCAACGGGTCAGGCGTCGAGCTCCTCGGAATGCTCGCGGCTGACCTCGACCATGAAGTTGGCGAAGTACCCGGTGAGCTGCGGGTCGGTCATCATCTGCCACTTCGGCGCCAGCAGCTTCATGTAGCGCTCGACGTAGAGGAACTGCTTGCCGATCAGGACGAGCTCCCGCGGCAGCTTGACGTCGTAGGCCTCGGCCAGCGCCGATAGCTGCTTGCCGATCGCGGCGTAGGACAGGTCGCCCAGTGACGTCGCCGTGAGCGGAGTGGCAAACGCCTCAAGGTCTTTCGCAGCTTCGCCCTCCGGCTTCACGTTGCCGACGGCGCCTATGAGGACGACGATCTTGCCCGCCGCGGCGTGGTCCTTCTTGACCAGCAGGGCGTACACCAGCTCGCGCAGCAGCCACCGGGTGCGTGGATCGACGCGGCCCATGATGCCGAAGTCGAAGAAGACGATCTTGCCGTCGGCGTCGACGTAGAGGTTGCCAGCATGCAGGTCGCCGTGGAAGAGGCCGTGCCGCAGGCCGCCCTCGAAGACGCTGAACAGCAGGGCCTTCACCAGCTCGGTGCCGTCGAACCCGGCCTTGCGGATCGCGGCCACGTCGTCGATGCGGACGCCCTGGATGCGTTCCATCGTGAGCACGCGCTCGCTGGTCAGATCCCAATACACCTGCGGCACGCGGATGTTCTTACCCAGCGGGGACGCGTGCATGTGCGCCACCCAGGCATCCATCGACTGCGCCTCGAGCCGGAAGTCGAGTTCCTCGGCGAGGTTGTCGGCGAAGTCGGCGACGACGTCCTGCGCCGAGAGCCGACGGCCGAGCTTCGCCAGTTCGACGAGCTGCGCTCCGCGCTTGAGGATCTGCAGATCGGCCGCCATCCGCCTGCGGATGCCGGGCCGTTGGATCTTGACCACGACCTCCTCACCCGAGTGCAGCGTCGCGTAGTGCACCTGGGCGATCGACGCCGAGGCGAACGGCAGCTCGTCGAAGCTCTGGAACAGGTTGGCGGGGTCGTCGCCCAGCTCCTCCTTGAAGAGCTTGTGGACTTGTACGGTGTTGGCGGGCGGGACGCGGTCGAGCAGGCTGCGGAACTCCTTCGACATCGGTTCGCCGAAGGCGCCGGGGCTGGACGCGATGATCTGGCCGAACTTGACGTAGGTCGGGCCCAGGTCGGCGAACGCCTGCGGGATCTGTTTGATGATCTTCTGCTGCAGTGAGCCGCGGCCGGCGAGCTTGCTGACGACCCGCGCGCCGGTGCGGGTGAGCTGCCATCCCGTCACGCCGATGCGGGCAGCCTCGACCCGCAGCGGTACCCGGTCCAGCTGGGCTACCTCGCGGTGCTTGGTGGTTGTCATCCCTGCAGTGTCTCAAAGGTGCCGGTCGGGCGGAAATCTCCTGTGCGCCCGGTCACACCTGCTCGTTCGCGCAGGGGCGGTGGCGCGACTAATCGCGGGGGAAGTTCTCCACCAGCGCGTCCACCACGGGTCGCCACACCGGCTCGGGCAGATCGTGGCCCATGCCGTCGACCACGATGAACCGCGCCCCGTCGATGAGGCGAGCCAGGTTGCGGCCGTTGCTGATTCGCATCATTGGGTCGTGCGACCCGTGCACGACGATGGTCGGCGCGGTGATGCGCCGGGTGAAGCGCAACAGGCTGCCCGTGCAGAGGATCGCGTCGAACTGCCGCAATCCGCCCTGCGGATAGTCACTTCGCGCGGTGAGCGTCTCGACACGATGGCGCAGTTGCTCGTCGGCAGGGAGGAAGTTGGGGCCGTTGATCACTGCGATGTTGCGCATCTCGATCGCGACCTTGGCTGCCCGCGGAGCGTCCCTACCCGGCGGGTTGAGCGCCAGCTTCATCACCCG
>NZ_DASQEU010000124.1:0-1887 GCF_035633495.1 Mycobacterium sp.
AAGGAAGCAGCGCGCAAGGCCACCCCGGTCCTGCTCGAGCCGATGATGTCCGTGGAGGTCACCACCCCCGAGGACTTCATGGGCGAGGTGATCGGCGACCTCAACTCCCGCCGCGGGCACATCCAGGCCATGGACGAGCGCTCCGGCGCACGCATCGTCAGGGCATTGGTTCCGCTGTCCGAGATGTTCGGCTACGTCGGAGACCTGCGCAGCAAGACACAGGGCCGGGCGAGCTACTCCATGCAGTTCGACTCCTATGCCCAGGTGCCCAACAGCGTCGCGACGGAGATCATCGCGAAGGCGAAGGGCGAGTAGTACCCCACAATCCACCGGGGTGAGTGACCTCACAGTGTGAGGAAGCCCACCACGGGGCACGACAACAAGACCGACAACCAAGAAGCGGACCACGTCGCCAGACGGGTCCAACGTCCATCAGGAGGGACCCCAGTGGCGAAGGCCAAGTTCGAGCGGACCAAGCCGCACGTCAACATCGGCACCATCGGGCACATCGACCACGGTAAGACGACTCTTACCGCGGCGATCACCAAGGTGCTGCACGACAAGTTTCCCGACGTGAACCCGTTCACCCCGTTCGACCAGATCGACAAGGCTCCCGAGGAGCGTCAGCGCGGCATCACCATCTCGATCGCGCACGTCGAGTACCAGACCGAGGCGCGCCACTACGCGCACGTCGACTGCCCTGGTCACGCGGACTACATCAAGAACATGATCACCGGCGCTGCCCAGATGGACGGCGCGATCCTGGTGGTCGCCGCGACCGACGGCCCCATGCCGCAGACCAAGGAGCACGTGCTCCTGGCCCGCCAGGTGGGTGTGCCGGCGATCGTCGTCGCGCTGAACAAGTGCGACATGGTCGACGACGAGGAGATCCTCGAGCTCGTGGACATGGAGGTGCGCGAGCTCCTCGACGCCTATGAGTTCCCCGGTGACGACACGCCGATCATCCGCGTGGCTGCCGTACCGGCCCTGGCTGGCGACGCCAAGTGGGGCGAGTCGATCATGGAGCTGATGGACGCGGTCGACACGTTCATCAAGACCCCGGAGCGCGAGATCGACAAGCCGTTCCTGATGCCGGTCGAGGATGTCTTCACGATCACCGGCCGCGGCACCGTCGTGACCGGGCGCATCGAGCGCGGCGTCGTCAAGGTGAACGAGGAGGTCCTGATCGTCGGGATCCGCCCCGAGGTCACCAAGACCACCGTCACTGGTGTGGAGATGTTCCGCAAGCTGCTCGACGAGGGCCGGGCCGGCGAGAACGTGGGCCTGCT
Source organism: Mycobacterium sp. (assembly GCF_035633495.1). Lineage (GTDB taxonomy): Bacteria > Actinomycetota > Actinomycetes > Mycobacteriales > Mycobacteriaceae > Mycobacterium. The sequence goes on from NZ_DASQEU010000124.1 coordinate 1,290, forward strand.
GCTTCGTGGCATCAAGCGCGAGGACGTCGAGCGCGGCCAGGTCGTGTGCAAGGCAGGGTCGGTGACCCCGCACACGGAGTTCGAGGCTGCGGTCTACATCCTGAGCAAGGACGAGGGTGGACGGCACACGCCGTTCTTCAACAACTACCGTCCGCAGTTCTACTTCCGGACCACCGACGTGACCGGCGTCGTGACCCTCCCCGAGGGCACCGAGATGGTCATGCCTGGTGACAACACCAACATGAAGGTCGACATGATCCAGCCGATCGCGATGGAGGAGGGTCTGCGCTTCGCCATCCGCGAGGGCGGCCGCACCGTCGGCGCCGGTCGGGTCACGAAGATCCTCAAGTAGTTCCACACCGCGCCGATGGGGCGCGACGGCCGCTGAGCCGCCGCGCCCCATCGGACGGATTCGAAGGCAGCCAAGGAACACCGGCCGGGCATCTGGCCACTGAATGAGAAGGACAGGCGAAGCCACCATGGCGGGACAGAAGATCCGCATCAGGCTCAAGGCATACGACCATGAGGTCATCGACACCTCGGCGCGCAAGATCGTCGAGACGGTGACGCGGACTGGTGCGCAGGTTGCTGGCCCGGT
>NZ_DASQEU010000125.1:0-15110 GCF_035633495.1 Mycobacterium sp.
GACGAGGCTGCAATCCTGGTTCGGGTCATCGAAGTCCGCCAGATGCGCGACCGTCATCGCCATCAGGTTGCGGTGCGACAGCATCGCTCCCTTCGAACGTCCCGTGGTTCCGCTGGTGTAGAACAACCACGCTAACGCCGCCGGGTCGGTGTCGCGAGGCGGCGGCCAAAGATGTTGCTGTGAAACGATTCTCGTAGCCAGGAGAGCCGATCGTCTCGATCGGCACGGCGGTGACGGTGCCGAGGCCTGCGGCGATCCCTCGGCGACGCGAAGACCCGTGTGGCTCCGAATCGTCGAGGATCTGTCCCATCTCGAGGACGTGCAGCTTGTAGTTGATCGGCACGACGGCGCATTCGGCCGCCCACGCCGCGAACATCAGTTCCACGATCTCGGGGCGGTTCTCGCTCGCTACCGCAATGCGTGCGCCTGCCGGTTGGGACCCCCGGATCGACGTCGCGAGCCGTAACGCGCGGTCGCGCAGCTCATTCCAGGTGCGCAGTTGCCGCGTGCCGAGGAAGACCGCTCCCCGCTCGCCGTGACGTGCCGCGGTCTGGTCGAGCACGGCGAACAGGTTCACCGGGCCACCCACTCCGACGACAACGCGAAGTCGGACAGGTACTTCGTCGAACTCCAACCGCCGTCGACCACGATGGTCTGGCCGTTGATGAAACTGCCTCCCGGGGAACAGAGGAACGCGACGGTGCTGGCGATGTCGTCGATGGTGCCGAGCCGCTGGTGTGGCGTCATCTCGGTGTTGATCTTGCGGAAGCGCTCGTCCTCCAGGCGTTGCGCGACCATGGGCGTCTGGGTGACACCGGGCGCCACGGCGTTGCATCTGATCCCCTGCGCGCCGTACTGGCAGGCGATGTGGGTGGTCAGCGCAGTCAGCCCGCCCTTGGCCGCGGAGTAGGCGCCGCCGCGCAGACCGCCGACGACCGCGAAGGTGGACGTCACGTTGATGATCGCCGACCCCGGCGCCATGTGTGGGAGCACGTCGCGCGCCAGGCGGAACGGCGCTCGCAGCATCAAACCCAGGAAGTAGTCCAAGGATTCGTCGTCGGTTTCGTGCAGCGGCTTGGGGCTGCCGACACCTGCGTTGTTGATCAGGAAGTCGACGTGGCCCCACCGCTGCACCGCCGCATCCACGATGCTGCTCGGACCCTCGTCGGACGTCAGGTCGACGGCCAGCGTCTCCAACCGGTCGGGATCGCCGACCGCCTCGGCCAACGCGGTGAGCCGTGCTTCGTCGCGGCCGGTGCCAAGTACGGACATGCCCGCCCGGGCCAGCTTCACCGCAGTGCCGAAGCCGATCCCACTGCTCGCCCCCGTGACGATCGCTACCTGCATGTCAGTCATCCACCCTTACCGGCGCTCAGCGTGGCCCGGATCTCGTGCTTGAGCACCTTTCCGGCGTCGTTCTTCGGCAGCGCATCCCAGATCGCCACCTGCTCAGGCGCTTTGAACCGAGCCATCCCGTGTCCCTCGAGGAACTCGCGCAGATCGGAGACATCGGGACCGCCGTCGGAGGCCGCAACGATCACTGCGCACGCCCGCTCGCCGGTCCGCGCGTCGGGCACGCCCACGATCGCCACCTCGGCGATATCCGGATGTCCCACCAGGACGTCCTCCACCTCCTTGGGGGAGATGTTCTCGCCGTTGCGGATGATGACGTCCTTGGCTCGCCCGGTGACCACCAGGCAGTCACCGTCCCACCGGCCGAGATCCCCGGTGCGGACGAAGCCGTTGTCGTCGACGGCGCCAAGTTCGTCCTCCGGGTGGCGGTAGCCGACCAGCATCTGTGGGCCGCGGGCGCGGATCTCGCCGTCCACGATGCGGATGCCTGCGAGTCGGGCCGACCGTCGGTGTCGGCTGCGCGCTCGCCGTCGTCGAGTGCGCCGACGGTCGTGACGGGTACCTCCGTCGACCCGTACACCCGGCTGACGGCCGCACGTTCGAAATACGCCGTGGCTCTGCGGATCAGCGACGGCGGTACGCCCGCTCCGCCGCAGATGAACACCTTGAGGTCGGGCAGTCTGGTGTCCGCCGCCTCCGCCGCCGCGAGGAGCCACCGCGCGCCACGTCATCGACATGGACTTCCGCAAGAGCGCGGAACTCTCGGTACGGCTGCGGGATTGGGCCACCCAGCCGCAGTTCGTCTATCGGCACGTGTGGTCGGTGGGCGATCTGGTGATCTGGGACAAAACCGGCACCATGCACCGGGCGACGCCGTACGACCCCGCCGCCTACTGCAGCGCACCAAGCTCGCTGGCGAAGAACCGTTCGCCTGACGTGGCCGAACTCAGATTCGACGAGCGTGTCGCGGTCGTCACCGGCGGCGGTCGCGGACTCGGCCGCGAGTACGCACTGCTTCTCGCGTCGCGGGGCGCCAAGGTCGTCGTCAACGACGTCGGCGGCAACCTGACCGGGGACGGCAGCGACGAAGGTCCTGCGCATCAGGTGGTCGACGAAATCCGCGCCGCCGGAGGAGAAGCCGTCGCCTCGACGGATTCGGTGGCGACGGCCGCCGGTGGAGAATCGATCATCGCGACCGCATTGGACCACTACGGACGCGTCGACGCTCTGATCCACAATGCGGGCAATGTTCGGCGCGGATCGCTAAAGGAATTGTCGTACGAGGATTTCGACGCCGTGCTCGACGTGCACCTTCGTGGCGCCTTTCACTTAGTGCGGCCGGCGTTTCCGGTCATGTGCGAGGCCGGGTACGGACGCGTCGTGCTCACGTCGTCGATCGGCGGGCTCTACGGCAACCACGGGGTGGCGAACTACGCCGCGGCGAAGGCGGGGATCATCGGCCTGACCAACGTGGTGGCTCTCGAGGGTGCCGCGGAGGGGGTTTCGTGCAATGCGATCATCCCCGGCGCAGTGACGAGAATGGCCGAGGGACTAGATACTTCGACGTATCCGCCGATGGGGTCCGAGTTGGTGGCACCCGCCGTGGGCTGGTTGGCACACGAAGCGTGCGCGGTGACCGGTGAGTTGTTCGTCGCGATCGCGGGGCGGTTGGCCCGTGCCTTCATCGCGGAGACCCCTGGCGTGTACCGGCCGTCGTGGACCATCGAGGACGTCGCCGACCAGAGCGACGCCATCCGCGACGCGACGAATCCGGTGGTCTTCCCCGTCGTGCCCAGTGGTCACGCCGAGCACATCGGGTACAGCTTCGGGATGGCCAGTCAGGCAACGAACCATGTCTAGTGATCGGCACAACCGGGCAAGGACCACATACCCGGTTCGAGACTTGGTATCGCATGCGATATCAAGTTCTGGAACATGGCACGGACCTCGAAGCGCCGGATGTCAAGAGGCCACCCAGCCGAGGCCGTTCCATGACTGACGGCACTAGCGGTCCGCTCGCGGGCGTGCGCTGTCGTCGACCTCACTGCCATGGTGATGGGGCCGTACTGCACGCAGATCATGGCCGACATGGGCGCTGACGTCGTCAAGATCGAACCACCCGCCGGTAACAACACCCGCTACATCTCGGTGGGTCCCGCCCCGGGCATGAGCGGCGTCTTCGTCAACGTGAATCGCGGAAAGCACAGCGTGGTACTCGATCTGACCACGGATGCGGGTGGGAAAGCGCTGCGCGCCTTGATCGGCCAGGCCGACGTCTCATCCACTCGATGCGGGCGAGGGCGATCGCCAAGCTGGGATTCGGCTACGACGAGGTGGCCGCCATCAATCCCGAGATCGTCTACACCAACTGCTACGGGTACGGCCATCGCGGCCCGAACGCCGACCGCCCGGCTTACGACGACACCATCCAGGCGGAGTGCGGCATTCCGGCTGTCCAGGAGCAACTCACGGGTGAGGCCAACTACGTGGGAACCATCATGGCGGACAAAGTCGCCGGACTGACCGCGCTGTACGCCACCATGATGGCGCTGTTCCACCGCGAACGCACCGGTTAGGGTGCAGGAGGTCGAGGTCGCGATGTTCGAGACCATGGCCTCGTTCATGCTCGTCGAGCACGCCAACGGAGCCATGTTCGATCCGCCGCTCGGCCCAGCCGTCTACCCGCGTACGGTCGCACCCAACCGCAAGCCCTATCCGACCAAGGACGGTCACGTCGCCGCCTTGATCTACAACGACAAACACTGGAACGCATTCATCGCAGCGGTCCAACCGGACTGGAACTGTGAGCTTTACGCCACGCTCGAACGGCGCGCCAAGCAGATCGACGTCGTCTACGGACTAATTGCTCAGACCCTGTTGGAGCGCACCACCGCGGAGTGGCTGGAACTGTTCTGCGAGCTGCAGATTCCCGCAGCTCCGATTCAGACGCCCGACGCGCTGTTCGACGATCCGCATCTCAACGCCGTCGGCCTCTTCGAAACGGTGGAAACGAAGCACGGCCCGGTCCGGTTTCCCGGTGTGCCGACCTGGTTTTCGCGAACGCCGGGCCGAGTGGCCGGACCGGCACCCGAGCTGGGTGCCGACACGGCCGAGGTGCTAGCCGAAGTGGACGCCCTGGGCGAGCGGGAGCTCGGAGCTGTAGTTGACGGTGTTGGTGGCGCGCCGCATGTAGGCCTTCCAGGAGTCGGACCCTGACTCACGGCCGCCACCGGTCTGCTTCTCGCCACCGAACGCGCCGCCGATCTCAGCGCCCGACGTGCCGATGTTGACGTTGGCGATGCCGCAGTCCGAGCCGTCGGCCGCCATGAACCGTTCGGCTTCGCGCATGTCGGTGGTGAAGATCGCCGACGAGAGTCCCTGCGGCACGGCGTTGTTCAGCTCGATGGCTTCGTCGAGCGTGTCATAGCTCATGACGTAGAGGATGGGTGCGAACGTCTCGTCGTGGACCACCGCGGTTTGCGACGGCATCCGCACGACGGCCGGTGCGACGTAGAACGCGCCGTCGCCGACATCGTCGGAATCGTCGCCCCACTGCTTGCGTTCACCACCGACCACTTCGCCGCCATCGGCGCGCGCCTTGTCCAGCGCACCCGCCATGTCGCGGTACGACCGCTCGTGGATGAGCGGCCCGACGAGGGTTCCCTCGGCGGAGGGATCACCGATCGGCAGGCTGCGGTACGCCGAGGTGATGCGCTCGACCAGGGTGTCGACGACCGAGCTGTGTGCGATCACCCGGCGCAGCGTGGTGCAGCGCTGCCCTGCGGTGCCCGCCGCCGAGAAGACGATGCCGCGGACGGCGAGGTCGAGATCCGCCGACGGCGCGACGATGGCGGCGTTGTTGCCGCCGAGTTCCAGCAGCGACTTGCCGAACCGCTGCGCCACCCGCGGGCCCACCTGCTGGCCCATCCGCACCGAACCTGTCGCACTGACCAGCACGACACGTGGATCGTCGACCAGTTGCTCACCGATCTCCCTGCCGCCCTGGATGAGTCGGCTCAGATTGGGCGGTGCGCCGACGTCGGTTGCGGCCCGCTCGATCAGCGCTTGGCAGGCGATGGCGGTCAACGGCGTGAGTTCCGAGGGTTTCCAGACCACAGTGTCACCGCAGACCAGGGCGACCGCGGTGTTCCACGCCCACACCGCGACCGGGAAGTTGAAGGCGGTGATGACGCCGACGACGCCGAGCGGGTGCCACGTCTCCATCAGCCGGTGACCCGGGCGCTCCGAGGCGATGGTGCGCCCGTACAGCTGGCGCGAGAGGCCGACGGCGAACTGGCAGATGTCGATCATCTCCTGGACCTCGCCGAGCGCCTCCGAGGTGATCTTGCCCGCCTCGACGGTCACCAGCGTGCCCAGATCGGCCTTGTGCTCGACGAGGAGCTCTCCGAGCCGCGCGACCAGGGCGCCACGCACGGGGGCGGGGGTGACCCGCCACGCTGCGAACGCCTGCGCCGCATCGGCGATCGTCGCGTCCGTCTCACTGGCGGTGGTCTCCGTGACGGTGAACAGGACGTCGCCCGTGATCGGGGTGCTGGCCTGCAGGCCGTGGCCGCCCGGTTCGCCCAGTTCGATCGCCGAGCCGACGGCCTTCAGTGCCGTGCGGGCCCGCTCGCGCAGCTCGTCGGCGGTCGGGAGGGCGGTCGGATGCTTCGTCATGATGCTGCTGCTTTCTCGTAGAGGTCGTACGGGTCGTGAACGTGACGGTCGATGACGCCGGCCAGCCAGTCTGCGCTGTAACCGGACTCGTCCGGGGCTTCGATCACCGCGGTGTCGGTATCGAGGTTCGAGCGGAAGATGCCTGCCGCAGAAATGGGCAGGAAGTCTTCGTAGACAACGGGTTTCGTCGCGTCGCCGCCATGGTAGTAGGCCAGTCCGCCGGTGGCCAGCTCGGCGTGCGTGGCGGGGAAGTGTTCAGCCCACGACGCGGCCGGATCCGGCGCGGCCATGGCGGCGTCATAGCGCTCCCTACCCTTGGGCGTCAGTGCGACGCCTCGGGCCTCCACCTCGCCGAACCGCACGCGCAGACTGCCCTCGGTGACGGCGCCCTCGGCGTCGCGGAACCGTCGCGGCTCGGTCAACGCCCGAAACGACGTCTGGCGCAACAGCACGTCGGGTCCGTCCCAGCGGGGCGGTCCTTGAATGCGGCCGGTCATGACGATGCCGTGGTCGACCATCCGCCGGTACAGCTCGTCGATGTCCACGACGCGCGGCGTCAGGTGGTTGACGTGGGTGGACCGCACTCCGGCGATGTCGGCGGCGACTGCGGACACTTGCGACAGCTCGGCGTACCAGGCGGCGTCGATCGGATCGCGGGACAGGGCGAACGCGGACACCGCGCGGGCCACGAATTCGTCGGCGTCGATCGCCCGGCAGCCGCCGTCCGCCGCGATCGTCCGGGCGTCGGCGACCAACGCGGGGTCGAACAGCTCACGCTCGGCGAGGAATCGGTCGACGCGAGCGCGCAGGTCGCGATCGAAGAACCTGACGTCGGCGGTGGCCAGCGTGGACGTAAACACGCGGAAGGGGTTGTGAGCCAATTCTTCAGGATCGACGGGGCGAAAGGCGGTGGAGACCACGGGGACGGGGGAGGCCGCCTCGCGCAGATCGTAATAGCCCACCGGGTGCATCCCGAACGCGGCGAAGAGGTCGGCGACGGCAGCCAGCTCACGGGGGCTTCCGACGCGGATCGCGCCGTGGCGTTCGGCGGTGATCCGCTCGATCGAACCGAGCGCGTCGTCCCCCGCACAGTCGCGGTTGACCTCGGTGCTGACGTCGACGAGCGTCGTGTACGCCGGCACCTCGGCGCCGTACATCCGGGACAGGGCGGCGGCAAATCGGGACCGCAGCTCGGAGGTCAAGACGCTCATCCGGTCGGCACCCTGCGATAGTCTCCGGCCATGGCCGACGCTTCGGAGGAGCTCGACGACATCGACCGGACGTTGGTTCGCGAGTTGGTGGCGGACGGCCGCGCCACGCTGGCCCACCTGGCCGCGAGTGCGGGGTTGTCGGTGTCTGCGGTCCAGTCGCGCGTACGACGGCTGGAGACCCGCGGTGTCGTGATGGGATACCAGGCGCGGATCGACCCCGAGGCCGTCGGGAACATGCTGTCGGCGTTCGTCTCCATCACCCCTATCGATCCCTCTCAACCCGATGATGCGCCCGCTCGCCTCGAACACATCGAGGCCATCGAGTCGTGCCACTCGGTGGCCGGGGACGAGAGCTACGTCCTCCTGGTGCGTGTCCGTTCGGCGCGGGCGCTCGAAGACCTGCTGCAACAGATACGGACGGCAGCGAACGTCCGCACCCGAAGCACGATCATCTTACAGACTTTTTACGAGGGCCGCGACTTCGTACCGTAGAAAATCCTGTTTTATGGCGCGCAAAGCGTAAAAAATCCGTTAACATGGCCGCATGACCGCTGTCCTGCCTTTGCGTGACCTCAAGCCCGGCTCCGTTGTGGCACCCGACGACGTGCGTGAAGTGCTCAGCCGCAGCATCTTGGCCGACGGGCTCGACTTCGTCCTCGACGTCGACCGATCGGCCGGTTCGTTTCTCGTCGACGCCCGTACGGGTGAGCGCTACCTTGACATGTTCACGTTCTTCGCGTCGTCCGCGTTGGGCATGAACCATCCGGCACTCGCCGACGACCAGGCGTTTCGCGCCGAACTCGCGGCGGCCGCGGTGAACAAGCCCTCCAACTCCGACGTCTACAGCGTGCCTATGGCTCGGTTCGTCGAGACCTTCGCCCGCGTGCTCGGCGACCCCGCCCTGCCGCACCTGTTCTTCGTCGACGGCGGCGCATTGGCCGTCGAGAACGCCCTCAAGGTGGCGTTCGACTGGAAGAGCCGCTTCAACGAGAGCCGCGGTATCGACCCGGCGCTGGGGATGAAGGTGCTGCACCTGCAGGGCGCGTTCCACGGCCGCAGCGGATACACGTTGTCGTTGACCAACACCGACCCCAACAAGGTCGCGCGATTCCCGAAGTTCGACTGGCCGCGCATCGACGCGCCGTACCTGCGGCCGGGCGCGAACATGGCCGAACTGGAGGCCGAGTCGCTTCGGCAGGCCCGCGCCGCGTTCGAGGCCAACCCGCACGACATCGCCTGCTTCATCGCCGAGCCGATTCAAGGCGAGGGCGGTGACCGGCACATCCGGGGAGAGTTCTTCGCCGCCATGCGGGCGCTGTGCGACGAATTCGACGCGTTGCTGATCTTCGACGAGGTGCAGACGGGCTGCGGGATGACCGGAACCGCTTGGGCCTACCAGCAATTGGGCGTCATGCCCGACGTCGTCGCGTTCGGCAAGAAGACCCAGGTGTGCGGCGTGATGGCCGGTCGACGCGTCGACGACGTGCCCGACAACGTGTTCGCCGTCAGCTCGCGGATCAACTCGACGTGGGGCGGCAACTTGACGGACATGGTCAGGTCTCGGCGCATCCTGGAAACCATCGAAGGCGACGGGCTCTTCGAGCGGGTCGCCGACCTCGGCCGCCATCTGCTCGCCCGCCTGCAGGATCTGGCCACCGAGTTCCCCGGGCTGGTCGTCGATCCGCGCGGCCGTGGCCTGATGTGCGCGTTCAGCATGCCGACGGCGTCTCAGCGCGACGAGTTGATCGCCAAGCTGTGGGACCGTCGCGTGATCATGCTGGCCAGCGGTCTGGACAGCGTCCGCTTCCGCCCCGCGCTCACCGCGTCGCGCGACGAGCTCGACGCTGCCGTCGATGCCGTGCGATCGGTGCTCGCCGAGCTGTAACCCCTGCCACCCCTCCCCGCTTCCCGCGAGCGTGCGTGTCTGCGGGCGACACGCCGCGTCGAGACGGCAGAACACGCACGCTCGCGGCAGCGCGACAGTGGCCCGTCATCGAACTGGGTCCGGCGTCACCAGACGACGAATGGTCGACCCGAGTCGGGTCAGGTCGTCACCCCCGACGAGCACACAGCCGTGCTGCTGGGCGAGTTTGCGTGCAGCGGTGGTGAAGTCGTGATTGGTGACGACCATGGTGTGCGCGCAGTCGTGCATCGGTGCGCCGGCTACGACCTCCTGCACGGCACCGGCGCCGACCGGTCTCGACTGCCGTTTGCATTGGATGGCAAGACGATCCGGCCTGCGGCCCACGACGAGGTCAACTCCCCAGTCGCCGGTCAGCGGGGTCATGATGACCGGTGCACCACTGGCGCGGGCGATGCGCGCGACGTGGTCCTCGAACTCGACCCCCGACATCGACTGCTTGGCGACGGCGGGGTCTTCACGCGCGCCCGGGGTGCGAGCGCCGCTCAGCACGCCAAGAAGGAACGCCGGCAGTGCGGGCGTCAGCACGGCGACGGCCACGCTCCATTGCACGCTGAGGCCGAACACGTGCGCGACGACTCCCGCCGCGACTGCCACGAAGACGTAGGCCTTCCACACGGTGCGAATGCTAGGCCGCCGCACCGACGCTGAGCGAGCGTGCGTGAACTAGTGCGCCTCGTCGGCGTGTCGCCCGCAAACACGCACGCTCGCGGAGAAGGAGGGGGTGGGCTCGCGGAGAAGGGGTGGGGTGGGAAGGGGGTCAGGTATTGAGCGCCCGCCACACGCGTGCCGGCGTCATCGGCAACCGATGCAACCGCGCGCCGCAGGCTCGCGCGATGGCGTTGGCGAGAGCGGGAGCCACCGGGTTGTGCGGCGACTCGCTCATGGACTTGGCGCCGAACGGGCCGAGAGTGTCGTAGGTGTCGGCGAAGTAGACCTCCGTCACGGGAAGGTCGGCGAGTTGCGGAACGTGATAGTTGCGCAGATCGGCCGTGGTGACGGCGCCGTCGGGGCCGGTCAGCATCTCCTCGTACAACGAGCTGCCGATGCCCTGGGCGACACCGCCTTCGACCTGGCCTCGGCACTGCTCGGGGTTCATCACCACGCCGGCGTCGGCGGCCTGCACCGACTGCAGGATCCGCACCTCACCCGTCTCGACGTTGACCGCGACGCGGAACCCATGCACGTTGAAGGCCACCGACCGCGGCGTGCCGTCGTGTCGACCGCGGCCGACGAGGGGACGGGCGTCCGGCGTCTCGGCGATGGCGTCACGCAGCTCCCGGCACGCTGCCATCACCGCGATCCCGGCGACCACCGTGCCCGCCGACCCGAATGCCCCCGTGTCATATTCCGTGGCATCGGTGTCGGATTGGCGGATTCGCACCCGACTGGGCTCGATGCCTAGTTCGGACGCCACGATCTGGGTGTGCACGGTCGAGGTTCCGTTGCCGAACTCGGCCGTACCGACCGACAGGGTGAAGTCCCCGTCGGCGTTCCGCGAGATCGACGCGTCGGCGAGGTGTCCTCGCGGGGGGATGGTCGCGATCATCGCGATGGCCATGCCCTCGCCGACCCGCCACTGCGCGCCGTCTGGCGCCACCGTCCCCTCGCCCGAGGCCAGTGCGTTCTGCACGAGGTCGAGGCACTGGTCTAGGCCGTAGCTGCCGTACGTCAGGTCGTCGTCGGCCACGTGTGCGTCCGTGAACGGATCACCGGGGACGACGACGTTGCGGCGCCGAAGATCGAACGGATCGATGCCGAGTCGCTCGGCCAGCTGGTCCATCGCCGACTCGACGGCGAAGATCACCTGCCCGAGCCCGTAGCCGCGGAAGGCACCCGACGGAATGTTGTTGGTGTACACCGCCTGAGCGTCCACGCGCTTGTTCGGGCAGCGGTACACCGAGATCGACTCGCCGCACCCGTGAAACATCGCACCGGGGCTGTGGTTGCCATACGCGCCCGCGTCCATCAACACGTCGACCGCCAGCGCGGTCAGCACCCCGTCGGGCCCGGCCGCGACGGTGGCGTCCACGCGCACGGCTTGACGGCATGGCGCGCTGGTGAATTCATCGGAGCGGCTGAACTCGTAGCGCACCGGCCTGCCCAGCCGGAGCACCGACAGGGCGACGAGGTCCTCGGTCAACATCTCCTGCTTGCCCCCGAAGCCGCCACCGACCCGCCGCGTGAACACGTGGACGTCCGAGCGATCAAGTCCGAAGACGTGGCAGAGCTCGTCGCGAACCAGGAAGGGCACCTGGGAACTGGTACGAATCACCAGGCGTCCCAACTCGTCTCGCCAACCCGTGCAGCCGTGCGTCTCGAGGTGCGTGTGTTGGACGCGCTGCGTGTTCCACCGCCCTCTCACGACCGCCCCGCCGGACGCCTCCGCCACCGTCACCCCGTCTTCGACGTCGCCGACGCCGCCGTGGAGTTCGGCGACGAGGTTGCGCGACAAGTCGGCGATGCGTGCCTCGGCCGTCTTGCCGGCGTGCACCACCGGGGACCCTGCCGTTCGGGCGGCCTCGGGATCGAACACGGCAGGTAGCTCTTCGTACTCGACGTGGATTGCCCGGCAGGCGTTCTCGGCGATGGCGGACGTGTCGGCGACGACTGCGGCGACACGTTGACCGACGAACCGCACGGTGGCGTCGAGGACGAAGGAATCATCGGGATCGTCGAGTCGGCTGTCGTGGCGTGCCGTCGAGAACGCGACCGGCGGGCGACCCGCATGCCGGCCGGGGCGCCGACGGAATCCCCCGCGCCCCTGCCTTCTTCGTGTTGACGGCACCTGCGAGCGCATCGGTGATCGCGCGATAACCGGCACACCGGCACAGGTTTCCCTTGAGATGCTCGGGGAGGTCGGCCAGTTGTCGGGGCGTCATTTTCGACGTGGTGGTGATCATGCCCGCCGTACAGAACCCGCACTGGAAGCCGGCAGCGTCGACGAACTGCCGTTGCATGGGGTGCGGGTCGTCGGGCGTTCCCAGTCCCGAGACCGTCGTGACGTCGTGCCCGGCGGCGCAGAACGCGGGGAAGACGCAGGAGTGCACGGGTGCCCCGTCGACCAGCGCCGAGCATGCGCCGAAGATAGGTCCGCAGACACTGACCCGGGCGCGGATCATCCTGCAGCGCTTCGCCGTTGACGCTCATGGTCACCGCAACTCCGCAACGATCTGCTCGGCGAGCAGCAGGCTCATCGCGCGCCTCCAGTCGGGGTCCCCGTGCGGATCGTGGGTCCAGGCGTCGTCTGGGATCACTGCGTGCGCCTGTCGCACCGCGTCGACGTCGGCCGAGGGCAGATCGAATACGTAGGGCCGCACGGTCGCTGCGGTGATCGACAACACGAACGTGCCGTCTGGGCTCAAGCGACCGATGACGACGATGCCGGAGCGCCCCAGCGGCGAAGGTGCCAGTTTGCGATACGCGGTGCGGCCGCGCAGCGCCGAGTCTGGCAGACGTACGGAGCGAAGGACCTCGCCGACGGCCAACACGTTCGTTGAGTTGCCGGTGACGAAGTCGGTGATCGGCATCTTGTAGTCGTCTCCGTCGGCACGCCAGACCAGGACGTCGCCGGCCAGGGCGGACGCCAGCGAGATCATCGACCCCGCAGGGAACGACAAACAGACGTTGCCGCCCACCGTCGCGGTGTGCAGGATCTTGAACGATGCGAGGAGTGCGGTGCAGCACTGCCGAAACAACGGCGCCGCTAGCCACTCCGGTCGAACCGACGGCAGCCGGGCGGACAGTTCGGACGCCTGCTTCAGCGTGCAGGTCGCAGCGAGTTCGATCCCATCGTCGTGCACTGTGATCGGCGACCAGCCCAATTGGCAGAGGTCCACCAGGCGGCGCGTTCGGGACTGGGGTTCGGAGAACAACCACGTCCCTCCGGCCAGGACGGCGTCCGACGGGCTGAGCGGCCAGAGTTCGCCGCGTCGACGCGGCGTGCTGACCGCCTCGATGGTGTTGAGGTCCACCGATCGACGGTAGTCAAGACGCGCGCTCCTCGCATGCTCGGGAACCTGGACGATCCGAAATGCAACTCGTGAGTTGCAGAAAGCCGAACGACGTGCAACTCTGTAGTTGCACGAAGTCGTCTACGAGGAGGGCAAGACCCATGGCAGCACTCGACATCACCCGCAGCATCGACATCTCAGCGCCGCTGGACAAGGTATGGAGGGCGATCACCGAGCCCGACCTCATCGCCCAATGGTTCGGCGAGACCGCCGAGTTCGACGCGACTCCCGGCGGCCGCGGGTCGTTCGGGTGGCCTGACCACGGACCCTTCCGGATCGCCGTGGAGCACGTCGACAGGCCGAAGACGCTCGTGTATCGCTGGGCCCGCGAAGTCGGAGTCGATCCGGTACCGGGTAACTCGACGCTCGTGCGATTCGATCTCACGGAGATCGCAGGCGGTACCCGGCTGGACCTGCTCGAGACTGGATTCGAGGAGCTCGCGGACCCGGAGTCCGCGCAGGCAGGCAACGTCGAAGGCTGGCTGGCAGAACTCGGCGAACTGGTGGAGTTCGTGGAATCGCGGTGACGGATGACACCGCAGGCGTGCCAGCGGTTCTCGCCGTCCTAGCCGACGAGACCCGCTGGCGCATCCTGTCCGAGATCGGCAGTGCCGATCTGTCGGCGAGCGCGCTCGCGGGTTTGCTGCCCGTCAGCCGCCAGGCCATCGCCAAACACCTGACAGCGCTTGCCGATGCAGGACTCGTGGAGTCCATCCGGGCTGGCCGTGAAGTTCGTTACCGTGCAGTCGGTGGGCGTTTGAGCTCGCTGGCAGTCGAACTGGATGCGATCGGCCGCAGTTGGGATCGGCGCCTCGCGGCGATCAAGCGCATCGCCGAAGAGGCCGAGTGACAGCGCCGACTAATCCATGGAAAAGGCCCGGTCGGATCATCCCGACCGGGCCCTTCCACGCTTCGTCTGGACCTACTGCTCGGCCTTCTGGCGAGCTTCGGCAGCCGCCGCGCTACCGCGGGCAGCCTCGGCTTCGGCTTCCTTCTCGGCGACGTCGCGTTGCGCTTCCGCCTTGTCCTGCTGCGCCTTGCCCTCGTTGACGAGGTCGTCGCGGCCGGTCACGGTGCCGGTCACTTCCTTCGCCTTGCCCTTGACGTCTTCGACGACGCCCTTGATACCTGCTTCGGGACCACTGTCCTTGTCGCTCATGGCTACCTTTCGATCGTTGCACGTTCTGGGCGGACACCCGCTTCTTGAGCCCCGCCGGCCCCTCGAGGGACCCTTGTTCGATGTGCACCCGTGCCATGCAAGGCTGCCCGGCAATCGCGCCGACTAAACGACAGCGCGGTGCCCGTCACGGGGAGACTGACCAATTGCGTTGTTTTCGGGCTCTCCTGACACTTCCGTGGGTTGATTTCTGAGATGTCTGGGGCGCACGTCGTTGTCGCTTAAGGTTTCTGGCTTGTCAAGGGTCAGAAACCAAGGGAGCGGGCAACGACGTGCGCAATGTGAGGTTATGGCGTGGGCTGTTGGGTGTCGACAAGGGCACGGTGATCGAGGCTGTCGAGTTCGAGGAGTTCGAAGGCCAGGACGCCGAGGGCGCTGCACTGGTGGTGGCGCGGGTGAGGCCACGAAGCGGGGTTTCGCGACGGTGTGGCCGTTGTGGTCGTAGGGCGTCTTGGTATGACCGGGGTGAGGGCCGGCGCCGGTGGCGGGGCCTGGATTGGGGCACCGTGGCGGTGGTGCTGGAGGCCGACGCGCCGCGGGTGAACTGCCCCACCCATGGGCCGACGGTGGTGGCGGTGCCGTGGGCGCGCCATCACGCCGGACACACGCGTGCCTTCGATGACACGGTGGCGTGGTTGGCGGTGGCGTGCTCGAAAACCGCGGTGTGCGAGTTGATGCGGATCGCCTGGCGCACCGTCGGCGCGATCGTGGCCCGAGTCTGGGCCGACACCGAGAAGACCTTCGACCGGTTCGCGGGC
>NZ_DASQEU010000126.1:0-5661 GCF_035633495.1 Mycobacterium sp.
GCAGACCAACCGTGCGGCGACCGGACCGCCATGATGCCGCGCCGCCGACGCACCCGCGACCAAGACCGCGCCGCCGCCATCACCGCCGAACGCCAACACAACCACGACATGCGCACCACCGCAGCCACACCCGAGTTCCGACGCGACGAAGACATCGAATACGAGGACACCCTCACGAAGGAGCCGGAACCGCCGCCGTTTTAGCGTCGATGCACTCCGAATACGCGACGCAGCGCGACGAACCGCACCAACGTCGCGACGAGGTTGGCGACCACCAGCACGGAGAGTTCGGCCACCTTGCCGATCGTCGGGTCGAACCGGTGCAGGACGAACAACGATCCGCTGGTGATCGCCAGCCCGAACATGAAGACCATCAGACCGTGAAGCTGATGGCGGCCCGCTCCACTACGCCCACGCACTCTGAAGGTGAAGGCCCGGTTGGCCGCGGTGTTGGCCAAGGCGGTCAGCAACAGCGCGACGAGGTTCGCCGCCTGGGCGCCCATCGCGGGATGTAACACCAAGTACAGCAGAGCGTACGCCAGAGTGCTTGCCACGCCGATGATCCCGAACCGGACCAACTGTCCGACCATGCCCTTGGGGACACCCGGCACCAATGGCTCGCGACCGAGGGCGGCCTGCAGTTCGCGCAGCGGAAGCGCACCCGTCGCCAGTGCACGGCCAACCCGCCAGCAGCCCTTGAGATCCTCGACCGCGGTGCGCACGACGTCGACGCGGGAATCGGCATCGTCGATCCAGTCGACGGGCACCTCGTGAATCCTCAGGCCCGCGCGCTCGGCGATCACCAAGAGCTCGGTGTCGAAGAACCAGCCGGTGTCCACCACCAGCGGCAGCAGCTGCCGGGCAACGTCGGCCCGGATGGCCTTGAACCCGCACTGCGCGTCCGACAACTGCACGCCGAGCACACCGCGGAGGATCAAGTTGTAACTGCGCGAGACGAATTCGCGTTTCGGACCGCGAACCACCCGGGACGACGCCGACAGCCGCGACCCGATGGCGATGTCGGAGTGACCGGACACCAACGGTGCGACCAGCGGCATCAGCGCCGCGAGATCGGTCGACAAGTCGACGTCCATGTAGGCGACCACCGCGGCCGTCGACGACGTCCACGCGGCACGCAGCGCTCCCCCGCGCCCCTTGGTGTCCAGGTGAATGACCTCCACGTGCGGAAGCTCGTCGGCGAGTCGCCTCGCGACCTCCAGCGTGCCGTCGGTGCTGGCGTTGTTGGCCAAGGTGATTCGTGCCGCATAGGGCACCTCGGTAGCCAGGAATCGGTGCAGGCGACGGACACTGTCGGCCAGCTCGCGTTCCTCGTTGTACACCGGAATGACGATGTCGAGGACGTAGGGGCGCTTTGCAGAAAACCTGAAGGGTCGTGATCGATCGCCGGCCGTGGGGGAATTCACCAGGTCGGTCACGGTGTCGACGGTCGCGGAAGAAGCTGCCACGCATCTGACCCGGCGCTGGGAACTACCTGCCAGAGCGGTTCTGGCATGCTCGGTCCATGGCCTCCGTGTTCACCATGATCATCAACCACGAGATTTCAGGTCGATTCGTCTACGAGGACGACGAGGTGGTCGCGTTCCTCACCATCGAACCGATGACGCCGGGGCACACGCTCGTCGTGCCGCGCGCCGAGATCGACAACTGGCAGGACGTCGAACCGGCCGCCTTCGCCCGGGTGATGGCGGTGTCGCAGCGCATCGGAAGGGCCGTGTCCAAGGCGTTCGGTGTGGAGCGCGCAGGGTTGATCATCGCCGGCCTCGAGGTGCCGCACCTGCACGTGCACGTGTTCCCGGCCCGCGACCTGGCCGACTTCGGCTTCGCGAACGTGGATCGCAACCCGTCGCCGGAGTCACTCGACGAGGCTCAGAAGAAAATCAAAGCGGCGCTGGCAGAACTGGATTGACCGTCGGCACGTCCGCGATGCGCGGGAGCTGCACGGTGAAGCGGCACCCCTGACCCGGCGCCGTGGTGACGCTGACCGTGCCGCCGTGCGCGTACACCAGCGAGTCGACGATGGAGAGTCCGAGGCCGGTGCCGCCGCTGCTGCGCGCCCGCGAGGAGTCGGTGCGGTAGAACCGCTCGAAGACTCGGTGGGCATCCTCGCGACTCATGCCAGGCCCTTCGTCGGACACCTCGAGGATCGCGTTGTCCTGTTGGGTGCCGACCCGGATCGCGATGTTCGCAGATTCCGGCGTGTGTTGCAGCGCATTGGCCACCAGATTGCCCAGCACTTGCCGCAACCGAGCCTCGTCGCCGAGCACCTCCGGGGTCCCCGGGCCGTCGAACACCTCCATCGTGATGGTGCGCTTCGGGGCGACCGACCGGGCGTCGTGGACGGAGTCACTGGCCAGCGACAGCAGATCGACTCGACGCTGTTCCATCGGGCGTTGCGCGTCCAGCCGGGCCAGCAGGAGAAGGTCCTCGACGAGCAGACCCATCCGCTGGGACTCGCTCTCGATGCGGTTCATCAGGAGTTCGACGTCGCGCGCGGCACCCTGGCGATACAGCTCGGCGAATCCGCGGATGGTCGTCAGCGGCGTCCGAAGTTCGTGGCTGGCGTCGGTGATGAATCGGCGCATCCGGTCCTCGGAGGTGCGCGCCTGCTCGGCCGATGCCTCCGACGAGGCCACCGCCCGCTGGATCTGCGCAAGCATCCCGTTGAGCGCCAACGACAATCGGCCCACTTCGGTGCGCGAATCTCGTTGCGGGATACGACGATCGAGCTCGCCCGCGGCGATCGCCGCCGCGGTCTGCTCCACCTCGACCAGCGGTCGCAGGCTGCGATGCACCACGGCGTAACCCGCGATGCCGAGCACCAGGAGCACCGCGACGCCGATCCCGACCTGCGACCACGTCAGTGCTCGGACGGTCGACGAGACGTCGGAGAGGTCGATGGCGACGGTGGTCAGTTCACCGTGCAGGCCGCGTACCGTCATCGCCCGCCACTGCACGGGAGAGTTGTCGATCGATCCCACGGTGACGGGCACCGGTCCGACGTCGTTGCTGTCGGGTAGCGCGGGCTCGGCCTCCCGATCGTTGACCGCCATCCAGATGCGCCCGTCGGAGTCGATCCCGCGTACGTAGAAGTCGGACGGCGGCCTCGCAGGGTTCGGATCCTCCATGGGAGTGACCGGCATCCGACGCGGCGCCTGGGCCCAGCCACGCGAGGCGTCGAGCAACGTTTCGTCGACCCGGTTGGTCAGGGTGTGCCGCATGATCGACGTGACGGCTATCCCCGAGGCGAGCAGTCCGCATGTCACCAGGACCAGGGTGGCGGCCACCAGACCTACTCGCAGTGGGATACCGCGCCCGCGGAGACCTGCCATTCTCTCATTGTGCAAAAAGCGCGGCCGTTGGCCGGCGAAGTCACGCATCTGGTGCGCTAGCGCGGTTCGCGCAGCACGTATCCCACGCCGCGCAGGGTGTGCAGGAGGCGCTTCTCACCGGTGTCGATCTTGCGGCGCAGGTAGGACACGTACGACTCGACGACGTTCACGTCCCCGCCGAAGTCGTAGCGCCAGACGTGATCGAGGATCTTCGGCTTGGAGAGTACGGTGCCCGCATTGATGATGAAGTACCGCAGCAGCGTGAACTCGGTCGGCGACAACGAGACGGGTTCGCCGGCCTTCCACACCTCGTGGGTGTCCTCGTCGAGTTCGATGTCGGCAAACGTCAGCCGGGCGCTGCGAGGTTCTTCGACGCCGCGGCCGGACCGGCGAAGGATGACGCGCAGCCGCGCCACCACCTCTTCGAGGCTGAACGGCTTCGTCACGTAGTCGTCGCCGCCAAGGGTGAGCCCGGCAATCTTGTCCTGCAGGGAGTCGCGAGCGGTCAGGAACAACGCGGGCGAGTCGATGCCGTCGGCGCGGAGGCGACGGAGCACCCCGAAGCCGTCCATCCCCGGCATCATCACGTCGAGGATGACCGCATCCGGCCGCACCTCGCGGGCCTTGTCCAGTGCGGCAGGCCCGTTCGACGCGGTGTGCACCTCGAAGCCCTGGAACTTCAGGCTCACCGAGAGCAACTCGACGATGTTGGTTTCGTCGTCGACGACGAGCACCCGCGCTTCGGGGAGGGAATCCGGAATTGCAGCCATGGCCATGTGATCAATGTCCTCCCATTCGGGTGACATGACGCTGCGCAAGTGCTGTGAGATTCCTGTGAGTTACGCCCAGGGTTCCTTGGTGCGACCCCGCCATACACTGTGAGGCATGAATCTCGGCAAAGCCCTCGTCGACGCTGCCACCGCTCCGGTGCGCATCGGCCTCGCGGTCGCCGAGATGGGCCTTGGCGTCGCGAGCGAGACCCTCGACGTCGTCCAACGCGGGCTCGACGACGGAGGGATGTCCGCCAACGGGTCGTCGTTCGCCCGGCTGCTCGGACTCGAGGAAGCCGTCGACCGTGCCAATCGACTGGCCCACCTCATGGACGACGACGCGCCGCTGGGCCGGGCCTTGGCGCCGGACGGCCCGATCAACCGCTTGCTCAAGCCCGGCGGACTCGTAGATCAATTGACCGCCGAGGGCGGCCTGCTCGACCGGCTGACGACCGACGAGGGCGCGGTGTCTCGGCTCATCGCGCCGGGTGGGCTCGCCGATCAACTGCTGGCCAATGACGGACTGATCGAGCGGGTACTTCGCGAAGACGGCGTCGCCGACAAATTGCTCGCCGAAGGAGGGCTGCTCGACACCCTCACCGCAGAGCAGGGCCCGCTGCTGAAGCTTGCCGACGTCGCCGACACCCTCAACCGTCTGGCGCCCGGCCTGGAGGCGCTGGCGCCGACGATCGACGCACTGCACGAAGCGGTCATCACCCTGAGTCAGGTGGTCAATCCACTCAGCAACATCGCCGGCCGGATCCCGATGCCGCGCGCTCGCGGTCGTCGGCCGACGCCCCGTCCGGTGCCCCGCAGCGGATCATCGACCCCGATGAGTGACCCGATACGCTAGGCGCGCACAGGCCTCCTTAGCTCAGTGGTAGAGCACTCGCCTTGTAAGCGAAAGGTCGTCAGTTCAATCCTGACAGGAGGCTCCACCCAGGGCTGGGCGTTCGTGCTGGTAGAGGCGTCGCGGGGGGCGAACGCTAGGGCGTTTCTGCCCACCGTGGGCACATCTTGGACACGTTCGCGGCCACGGACGCCAGATCGCTCTCGAAGAGATCGGCGTAGACGTCGAGCGTCATGGCCGCGCTGGCGTGGCCCAGCATGCGCTGAACCACCTTCGGATTCGCCCCACCTTCGGATTCGCCAGCGACGCTGCCGTGTGCCGCAGATCGTGGGCGGTGACGCGGGGGAAGGACGGGTCGGTGAGCTGGCATCGCCGGACGGCACCGGCCAGCCAGGATTCGTGCGAGGACGGCGGACCCAGATGGGAACCGGTCCGTGACGGCCAGAGCAGGTCGTCGCGGCCTTTGCCCTCGGCGGTCCTGGCCAGTGCGTCCACGACGAAGCCAGGCAGCACCACGGTGCGGTTCTTGCCCGACTTGAGCGTGCCGACGACGCACCTGAGCGACGCCGACGAGAAGATCGTGTTCGACCGATATCACCTGATGGGCTACCTGACCAAGGCCGTGGACACCGTGCGCAAGCAGGAGAACCGGGCCCTGTTCGCCGCCGGTGACAAGAGCCTGGCCGGCTCG
>NZ_DASQEU010000127.1:0-27567 GCF_035633495.1 Mycobacterium sp.
TCGTTGAGCCGGTCTCCGTATAGCTCGCGCAGCTGGGTCATGCGGTAGCGCACCGTCTGCGCGTGCACGAACAGATCAGCGGCGACGGCATCGCGCTGGCCCTGGTGCAGGAGCCACGATCTGAGCGTCTCGGCCAGCCGCACTGCGGTGTTGGGCCGCAGGTCCGCCAACGGCGCAAGGGCGAGGCGGCGCAGATCGTCGACGGCTTCGCGGTCGGCGGTCAGGACCAGTTCGACGAGGTGCTCGTCGGTGTCGACGACCTCATCGTCGACCGTCAGATCCCGCGCCCGCAGGGCGCGCCGGTACGACGACTGGACCAGCGTCCACGGCCGCGCAGGCCCCACCAACGCCCGCCGGCCCTGCAGCGCCGACCGCAGCTGACCGCGGTGCCGGCCGTCCAGGTCGGGCACCAGCAGTACCGCCAACGACTCCGCGGCTTCGACGCCAGGCAGATCCTCACTCAGTTGCAGCGTCGACTGCCCGAATCGCGCTGCCAAACCTCGGGTTTGTGCCTCGGCGACCACGACCGCCGTCAAGGTCTCCGGTGGGTGCCAGTCCGCCTTCTCGGCGCTGGCCCGCAAGGTCTCGGCGGGCTCGCCGGCAAGGAGTTGCTTGGCCAGCCTCTCGAGTAAGCGCTGCCGGACCCGTCCGGTGGTCGCCAGTTCATCGGCGTGTCCGGCGACGCTGGACGCCGAGAGTTCGTCGATGAACGCGAACACCAGCTCGGCGAATCGGGCGACCGTCTCCGCAGGCAGGCCCGCGGCGACGGCGGTGGACGACAACTCACGCCAGGCGACGCGGGCGCCGACGCGGTAAGCCGAGAGCAGCGCGTCCATCGTGCGACCTTGACGGGCCTCGCCGCGACCCAACTCGTAGGCCCCATCCAGCGCAGGCGACAGCGTCGCGGTCGGATCGGAGTCATGCGACCGGACGGCCAGTCGCAGGAAGGCACCGAGCGCCATCTGCACCGCATTCTCGATGGTCTGGCCCATGCGGCCGCTGAAGGCATCCGTGTAGCTGGGCACCTCGACCGTCACCGCGGTCACCGTGCGCTCGGCCATCCTGGGCAATATCGCCTGCAACTCGGCGACGACCTCGGCAGGCAGGTCGAGCCCGCTGAAGCGGAGTTCAGCCTCTGACAAAACTATTCCTCACGAACAAATTGATGATGAACATTCACGCTCGATGGTCAAGACTTTATACCTTCACCTCAGCCAAGCTGAACTCATGACAATGACAGCACCCCGCCCGACCGCCGTCGGCGCGCTGCGGGAGCGCGTCAGGAAGTTCGCCGAGCGGGTGACCACCCCACTGGTCCCCGCCGACTACCTCGACGTCATCGACCCTCTGCGGTCGAGCGCCGACCTCCGCGGTCGCATCGTCGCCCTCCACCCCGAGACCCGCGACGCCGTGTCCGTCGTCATCAAGCCCGGCCGCGGCTGGCGGGGTCACACCCCCGGCCAGTACGTCCGCGTCGGGGTCGACGTCGACGGTGTCCGCCAGTGGCGGGCGTACTCGCTGACCTCGGAGACGTCCCGGCTCGACGGCTGCATCGCCATCACGGTGAAGGCCATCCTGGACGGCAAGGTCAGCAACCACCTGGTGCGTCGTGCCACCGTGGGAACCATCGTCCAACTCGACCAGGCTGCAGGCGAATTCACGCTCGGACCCCAGGCACCGTCCAAGATCCTGTTCCTCACCGCGGGCAGCGGCGTGACGCCCGTGATGGGGATGCTGCGCAACATGACTGACGCGAGCGCGGACGTCATCGTCGTGCACTCTGCGCCCACCGCGGACGACGTCATCTTCGGTGGCGAACTTCGCATGCTTGCGCGCCAGGGCCGAATCCGGTTGGTGGAGAAGCACACCGACACCGACGGCATGCTCGACGTCGCCGCACTCGACGACCTTGTCGACGATCTCGCCGAACGGCAGACCTGGGCGTGCGGTCCCGCCGGCATGCTCGACGCACTCGAATCCCGCTGGGCGGCCGACGGCACCGCCGATCGCCTACACACCGAACGCTTCCGTCCCACCATCATCACCGCTGGCGACGGTGGCGAGGTCAGCTTCTCGAAGTCCGAAACCGTCGTCGACGCGGGCGGCGCCGAGACGCTGCTCGACGCCGGCGAGGCCGCAGGCGTGCTGATGCCGTCAGGCTGCCGGATGGGCATCTGCTTCGGCTGCGTCGTCCCGCTGCGCCAGGGCGCCGTGCGCGACCTGCGCACCGGCGACGTCACCACGGCCTCCGCCGGCGACAACGTCCAGATCCAGACCTGCGTCTCTGCCGCCGCGGGTTCATGCGACATCGATCTTTAAATCCTAGAAGGAGATCCGACATGACCACTGCACAACACACCCAGACCGACCCGACCGCCCACCTCACCGCCGAAGACATCGAGAACCTCGGCCGCGAACTCGACGCCATCCGCGAGCAGATCATCGCCAGTCGCGGTGAGCGCGACGCCGCCTACATCCGCAAGGTCATCGACGGGCAACGCAAGCTCGAACTCACCAGTCGTGGGGTACTGCTGTTCTCGCTGTTCCCACCGGCCTGGATCGCAGGCACCATCGGACTGTCGATCTCGAAGATCGTCGAGAACATGGAGATCGGCCACAACGTGATGCACGGCCAGTGGGATTGGATGCGCGACTCCAAGATTCACTCGACCACCTGGGAGTGGGACAACGCCTCGCCCGCGGACATGTGGAAGCACTCGCACAACGAGGTGCACCATACCTATACCAACGTCCGCGGCAAGGATCACGACTTGGGCTACGGCATCATGCGGGTCGACGAGAACCAGAAGTGGATGCCCTTCTACCTCGCCCAGCCCCTGTGGAACTTCATCAACGCCTGCATGTTCCAGTACGGCATCGCGGCGTACGACCTCGAGATCGGCAAGTACCTCAAGGGCCGCACAGACAAGGACGAGTTTCGCGACCAGGCCATGAAGGTGCTCGCGAAGGTGCGCAAGCATGCGACCCGCGACTACCTACTGCACCCGCTGCTGTCGGGCCCGTCGGCTGTCACGACCTTCACCGCGAACGTCACGGCAAACCTGGTGCGCAATCTGTGGACGCACTCGGTCATCATGTGCGGCCACTTTCCCGAGGGCGTACAGACCTTCGAGAAGCACTCGATCGACGGCGAGACCCGCGGTGAGTGGTATCTGCGCCAGATGCTGGGTTCGGCCAACATCTCGGGAAGTCCCCTGATGCACTTCATGTCCGGCAATCTGTCGTTCCAGATCGAGCACCACCTGTTCCCCGACCTGCCCAGCAACCGCTATGCGGAGATCGCCCCCAAGGTGCAGGAGCTGTTCGAGCGCTATGGCCTGACCTACACGTGCGGATCGCTGCCCAAGCAGGTGGCGTCGGCATGGAAGAAGGTCTTCAAGCTCTCCGTGCCGAATAACTTCAAGCCCAACGACTTCGCCCGCAAGGCCACCGCGGCGATCGCGCCGGCCGTCGTCACACACGCGGTGTTCGGCAAGCCCGCGCCCGCCGATGTCCACGACGAGGCCGCCGCCTAGCTCTACCTGAGCGATTTCGGCGTGCTCGGTTGCGGACAGCGCGACTGAACACGCCGAAATCGCATTGCCAGTCAAAAAAGATTGTAAGCACTCGCAATCTTGTGTAGCGTCGGGCCATGCCCTACGACGTGATCGTCCGCAACGGCCTGTGGTTCGACGGCACCGGCGCCCCGCCCCTAATAAGAACGCTGGGGATTCGCGACGGCGTGGTGGCGTCGGTCTCCGCCGAGCCGCTCGACGAATCCGGATGTCCCGACGTCATCGACGCCGACGGCAAGTGGATCGTGCCCGGCTTCATCGACGTGCACACCCACTACGACGCCGAGGTGCTGCTCGATCCGGGACTGCGCGAGTCGGTTCGGCACGGCGTCACGACCGTCCTGCTCGGCAACTGCTCGTTGTCGGCCGTGTACGCGAACAACGAGGACGCCGCCGACCTGTTCAGTCGGGTCGAGGCCGTACCTCGCGAGTTCGTCCTCGGTGCGCTCAACGAGAAGAAGACCTGGACGACCGCCGCCGAGTACGCCGACGCCCTCGACGCCCTGCCGCTCGGCCCGAATGTCGGTTCACTGCTGGGGCATTCGGATCTGCGCACGTCGGTGCTCGGCCTCGGCCGCGCGACCGACGACACCGTCAGGCCGACGCCCGCCGAACTGAACGCGATGGCCGCCAAGCTGGACGAGGCGCTCGACGCAGGCCTGCTCGGCATGTCCGGCATGGACTCGGCGATCGACAAGCTCGACGGTGATCGCTACCGGTCCCGTGGCCTGCCGTCGACCTTCGCCACCTGGCACGAACGGCGCAAACTCATTGCGGTGCTTCGCAAACGCCGTCGGATGCTGCAAAGTGCGCCCGACGTCGCGCGACCGTGGACGGCACTGCTGTTCTTCCTGTCGAGCAGCCGGCTGCTGGGCCGCCGCGACGGGGTGCGAATGAGCCTGCTGGTCTCGGCGGATTCCAAGGCGGCGCCCGGCGCCGTTGGCGTCTTCGGCCGCGGCACCCGTCTGCTGAACCGCCTGCTCGGCGCCAGCGTCCGGTTCCAGCACCTCCCCGTGCCGTTCGAGTTGTACTCCGACGGCATCGACCTGCCGGTGTTCGAGGAGTTCGGCGCCGGTACCGCCGCGCTGCACCTGCGCGACCAGTTGGAGCGCAACGAACTCCTGTCGGACACCGAGTACCGCCGGGAGTTCCGGCGCGAGTTCGACCGCCGCAAGCTCGGTCCGACGCTGTGGCACCGCGACTTCCACGACGCGGTGATCGTCGAGTGCCCCGACGAGAAATTGGTCGGCAAGAGTTTCGGGAACATCGCCGACGAGCGCGGCCTGCACCCGTTGGACGCGTTCCTCGACGTCCTCGTCGAGAACGGCGAACGCAACGTCCGATGGACGACGACCGTCGCCAACCACCGCCGCCGCCAGCTCGACAAGCTTGCGACCGAACCGACGGTCCACATGGGCTTCTCGGACGCGGGCGCCCATCTGCGCAACATGGCCTTCTACAACTACGCGCTCCGACTACTCAAGCGCGCCCTCGTCGCCCAACGCGCCGGCCGTCCCTTCATCACCCTCGAGCACGCGGTTCATCGACTCACCGCCGAGGTCGCCGATTGGTTCGGCCTGGATGCAGGCACGCTCCGCGCGGGCGACCGTGCCGACTTCGTCGTGATCGACCCGGCCGGTCTCGACGACGCCGTGGACGGCTACCACGAAGAAGCGGTCCCGTTCTATGGCGGTCTGAGCCGCATGGTCAACCGCAACGACGCCGCCGTCGTGGCCACGGCCGTCAATGGACACGTGGTCTACCGCCGTGGCGAATTCCGCGAGGGCTACGGGCAGACCACGAAGTCCGGCAGATTCCTGCGCGCCTCGGGCGCCACGCGACCGACCGCCGACGTCGCCGTGAACGTCTGACGTGGCAAGAACCCAGCAGGAGCGTCGCGAGGAGACCGTCGCGCGACTTCTCGACGCGTGCATCGCCACGATCGTCGACGTCGGGTATGCACGGGCATCGGCGGCGGTGATCACGCGTCGCGCGGGGCTGTCCGGCGGTGCGCTGTTCCGGCACTTCGACACCATGGGCGACTTCATGGCGGCGACGGCCTACGAGGTGATGCGCCGCCAGCTCGACGCCTTCGGCAAGCAGGTCGCCGAGATACCACCCGGCCAGCCAGCCCTCGAAGGCGTCCTCAACACCATGCGGGACATCACCGGCAACGACACCAACGTGGTGATGTACGAGCTTCTCATCGCCGCACGCACCGACGAAAAGCTCAGGGGCACTTTGCAGGACGTCCTCAAGGAGTACAGCACGCGGATCTTCGACACGGCCCGCGCACTGCCGACCGCCGATCAGTATCCCGAGGAGACGCTGACCGGCGTCGTGGCCCTGCTGATCAACGCCTTCGACGGCGAAGCCATCATGCGCACCGTGCTTCCGCATCCCGAGATCGAGGCAGGGCGCATACCGTTGCTCCTGGCGCTGGTCTCCCCACGGCAATCGATGACCGATGACTGACCGCATTCAGGAGTTCGCGAACGGCGGCTACACCTTCCCCGTCACCGACGAGGGACCGATCGACGGCGAGATCGTCGTGCTGCTGCACGGGTTTCCGCAGACGTCGAAGTCGTGGGGTCCGGTCTCCGAGCGCCTCCACGACAGCGGCTTCCGCACGCTCGCCTTCGATCAGCGCGGGTATACGCCCACTGCCCGTCCACGTGGTCGCCGCGCCTACCGAATGAGCGCTCTGGTCTCCGACGTGGCGGCGCTCATCGACGCGACGGGAGCGCCGGTGCACCTGGTCGGCCACGACTGGGGTGCCGGTGTCGCGTGGTCCACGGCGGCTCGTTACCCGGGACTCGTCCGGACGCTGACGGCGGTCTCGGTGCCGCACCCGTCGGCCTTTCTCGGTTCGATGCTCATCAGCAGCCAGCTTCTGCGCTCCTATTACATCGGGCTGTTTCAGCTTCCCTGGCTGCCCGAGTTCTTCTGTCGCTACCCCCGCCTGGTCAACCGGATGCTTGGTGGCACCGGAATGACGGCGGAGCAGATTGCGCAGGTCCAGACGGACATCATCGACAGTGGCGCGTTGACACCGAGCATCAACTGGTACCGCGCGATGCCGTTCGCGAGCCCCAAGTACGCCCGAAAGGTTTCTGCGCCAACGACATACGTGTGGAGTAGCGATGACACTGCGCTCAGCAGGCGCGGGGCGACGCTGTGCGCCCGCTTCGTGACGGGTCCCTACCGGTTCGAGATCACCGACGGTTCGCACTGGATCCCCGAGGAACAGCCAGAACTGCTGCACAACCTGATCGTCGACCGCATCAAGGGCTGAGGGCGTCGTTCACGAACTGTTCAGAATGTAGATTCAGTGTTACGAAATGTTGCGTCTAGAGTGTGATGGACCTCGGAGTCGCCCGCCGGTCGGCGCGATTGCCCGTGCCTTCTACGAGGCCGGAGCGTGATGCCTACATCGCAGCGACCGCGCTCGAACATGGGCTGTTGGTTGCGACTCGTAACTTTGCCGATTTCGAACCGACCGGCGTGGCCGTGGTAAACCCCTGGGCGCAGTAGAGGTGCCTGAAGAGGACGACTGTCAGGGCGGACCTCGGCTCAGTGAGCCTGATTGACGCCGCGACGCTCAATCAGTCGAACGCTGATCTTGGCCGGAGAAACGGTCTAGGGTTCGGCTACGCGAGCCACGTCGGCCAACGAATACCCCCGCTCTCGCGGTACGCGAAGCCCAAAGCTGAGGCGGTGGTGGAGACTGTGATCCTTTCCAAGGCGCGTTACCGCAGAGTGGGTTCCATGCGTGCCGCTGGGCTCGCGGCGTCCATGGCGGTATTGATCGCGGGCTGCTCGTCTCCGGCCGAGCCGACGATCGCATCCTCGGCTATGACGACCTCGACCAGCTCAGCGCCGAGGGACTCCGCGCTGAAGACGATTGATCCCAAGAAGTTTCAAGCGTTGGTCGACGGCGCCGCTGACAAACTGATGGTTCCCGGGGCGATGGTCGTCCTGCGCACTCCACAGGGAAGGTTCGACGCAGCGGTCGGCACGACCGATCTGGCCGCGCAGACACCACCGCAAGCGAACACTCATTTCCGCATCGCCTCGAACACAAAGACCATGACTGCCGCGCTGATCGTGCTGCTCGCTCAGGACGGCAAACTGAAGTTCAGCGATCCGGTGTCGGCGTACGTCCCGAACGTGCCCAATGGGGAGGCCATCACGATCGCAGAGCTCTTGAAGATGCGCAGTGGCCTCTACGGCTACACGGCAGACCCCGCGCTTTCGGCCGCCATGGATGCCGACCCGAAGAAGGCGTGGACACCG
This sequence comes from Mycobacterium sp., assembly GCF_035633495.1. Classification (GTDB taxonomy): domain Bacteria; phylum Actinomycetota; class Actinomycetes; order Mycobacteriales; family Mycobacteriaceae; genus Mycobacterium. The sequence goes on from NZ_DASQEU010000127.1 coordinate 7,872, forward strand.
CAGGAGGTGTTGGACATCGCATTCCGGCACGCGCCGCAGTTCGCACCCGACGCCTCCTACGAGTACAGCAACACCAACTATGCACTGCTCGGTCTCATCGCGGAGAAGGCCGGCGGACGTCCGTTGGCCCAGCAGTTCCAGGACCGCCTGTTCGGTCCGATCGGCCTCACGCAAACGTTGCTGCCCGCCCCCGACGACACCGCCATCCCGGCTCCCTACGCGCACGGCTACATGTACGGCGGCAGCTATTACGCACTGGCCGACGATCCGTATCCCGCCGACCTGCAGGCCGCCGCACGGGCCGGAACGTTGAAACCGATCGACTACACCAACCAGAACTCCTCCTACGCCACCGCCGCTGGGGGCGCGATCTCCACGGCCGACGACCTGGCCACGTGGATGAAGGCACTCGTCTTGGGGAGGGTCTTCGATGCCGACTACCACCAACAGTGGTTGACGAGTATCCAAGCTGAGGACCCCGACGCACCCGACGGGCAGAAGTACGGATATGGGATCTCGTATCAGCGCTTCGGCCCGAACGCCGCCATGTACTACCACGGCGGTGAACTTCCAGGTTTTAACTCGTTCATGGGCTACGACCCAGACAACGATGTTGCGCTAGTTATTTGGACGAATCTCACGCTCTCGCCGGATGGTAAGACGACGGCGCAAGCCATGCTGCCCGAAATTCTCGACGAGATCTATACGGGCTTGTCGCTGGTGCCTCCGCCGACTCCGACGACCACCAGGTAGGTGTCAGTTCATCTCTGGTGCAAGGTCGTTCGCTGCGAGTGCGAGAATTTCGTTCGCGTGACTGACGGCGATGAAATGGCCACCACCGGTGACCGGGTGCCAGATGGCCCCGGGGGGCTTGTCGGCCACCATCTTGTTGATGACCTCGGGCACCAGGGTGTCCGCGTCACCCTGCCAGAAGTGAACCGGACGCGTCACCGTAGTCATGTCGAAGGGCCACGCCTGGTAGAGCATCGTGGCGTCAACGACGAGCCCGTCTGCGCCCTGTCGTCAGCACTCCTGACTTGCCACCAGAAACGACGTCAAGACCTCCTCGTCGGCCAGCACCTCCATCTGCGGCACTCGCTGACTTCACGATCGCGTCCGCATTAGCGATCCCCAAAGTGCTTGGCGCTCATGCCGAGTATCTCGTACATGAGCTTGAAGCCAGGGTGGAAGTGCAGCGCCAGGCGGCCACCTAGCGCGTCCACGCTACTCAGATACTTCGCAGCCCAGTTCGCGCCAAACGTCCCGTCCTTGCCGCCGGCGATGCACGCGACGTGGACGAGGCGCGCGGGGTCCAGGTACGCAGCGCCAGCGCCCAGGGTCCGCCCTCGGACCAGCCGGTGACCGCGAACTGGCCTGCACCCGAGGAGTCGGCCAGCAGCAGGAGGTCGTAGCCCAGGACTCGAAGGTGCGGTCCGGCTGACGATCGGGCCCTCCCATGCCCGGCCGGTCCGCGCACACGAATCGCAGCCCATGGGCCTTCACGGCCGAATCGAACAGCTCGGCCTCCAGGCGGCTCGAGGGTCCCCCGTGGTTGTGCATTATGAGTGGTCCGCCCCGGCGGACGTCGCCTCAGCGATTCTGGCTGATCTGAATTCAGCTCGGACGGAGGACGGTCCACTCGTTCTGGTCGTCGAAGTCGTCCATCGGCGGAAGCCCGCGGCTCATGCGGGCGATCTCCAGTACGGCGCTCGCTTCGGCAAGGACGCTCTCTGAGGTTCGGTTCTCGTCGGTGACGGTGATGATCCTCCTTTCGAAATCGATCGACCAGTCGTCGTCTTCGGGGTGAGAATCGCTTCCCGTGGTATTGCATTCGTCGGTCATGGGCCGATTCTGCCGATGGGGTACGACAACTCGGCGTGAAGGTAGCCATGCACCTGGACGACGAGATCTGCCGCGTACTGGCCCGGTTGGGCATCGCCGACGAGTTCGCCGCGATCTCCCGTCCCGCACTCGGACTCCGATTGCTCGACTCCTCCATGAACACGCTGGCCGAGTTCACCCGCGATACCGGTTTGAGCCGCAACGGGTTTCCCCAGGCCAACATGTTCGACCACCCCGACCTCGAAGCGCTGCTGCGCAGCAAACTGAAGCGATACCCGCACGCCGAGTTGCGCGGCGACGTCCAGGTGACGGAGGTAGCCCAGGACGGTGACGGCCGCGTCCGCGTCACCTACGTCGACCGGACCGGCGGCGGTGAGCACGTCGTCACCGCCGATTACGTGCTCGGCTGCGACGGTGCCAACAGCATCGCGCGCTCTCGAATCGGTTCCCGCATGACGGATCTCGGGTTCGAACGACGCTGGCTGGTGGTCGACGTCGCAACGTCGGCCGACCTCGCCCAGTGGGAGGGCGTCCATCAGGTCTGCGACCCGGTCCGTGCCGGGACGTACATGCGCATCGGCGCGACCCGCTACCGGTGGGAGTTCCGCCTGCTCGACGGCGAGACGTCCGCCGACTTCGACACCCTCCGGCCGCTGATCCAACCGTGGGTCGACGGCGTCGGCGCCGACGAGCTCGAACTGGTGCGCGTCGCCGAGTACACCTTCCGAGCGCAACTCGCCGACCACTGGCGTCGAGGCAGAGTCTTCCTGCTCGGCGACGCCGCCCATCTCACTCCGCCCTTCATCGGACAGGGCATGGGGGCCGGTGTTCGCGATGCGATGAACCTGGCCTGGAAACTGGCGGGCGTGCTCCACGAATCGCTGCCCACCGTGGTGCTCGACTCCTACCAACAGGAGCGAAAGCCACACGCGCTGCACATGATCCGATTCGCCCTCGGCATCGGGCGGTCGATGACGGCCGGCGGCGAGCTCGGCAATCTGATCCGCCGATTCGTCGTACCGCAGCTGCGACGGTTACCCGGCCTGAGCGCCAAGGTCCTCGACAGCGAGACCCCGGCGCTGCGGCGGACGGCACTCGTCCACAAGTCCAGAACGCCGTGGAATCTGGCGGGCAGACTGTGCCCCAACCCGCTCGTGTCGGGCGACGCGCGGCTCGACGCCGAGCTCGGCGACGGTTCGCGGTCATCACGACGAGTGTCCCCAGCCCCGTCGAGCGCGCCCTGATCGAGCGGCGCGGTGCCGTCCTCCACGTCACGTCGCCGGGAACCGAGCTGTCTCGGTGGCTGCGTCGCGGCCGCGCCACCGCCGCGATCGTCCGGCCCGACCGAACGGTCATGCAGGCGGGCAGGGACGTCGGCGCGCTCTGCGACGCGCTGCCCGTCACACTGTTCAGCACCTAGACGAGCAGGTGCTGAAAGGCGGGCCCATCATTCATCCGGACAGCCGCCGAAGCGTGTCGTGGACGATCGTCGGCGTCGGCTACGTGGCGGCGGGGGTGGCGCTGCTCGCCCAGCACGTCCTGGTGCCGTTCGGCGCGGACGCCCACATGGGGCTGTTCACCAACGGTGGGGATTTGGACATCTACCGTCACGGTGGACTCCAGGTGCTGCACGGCGAGCCGCTCTACGCCGCGAAGATCCCGCCGGGCGGCTGGTTCACCTACCCGCCCTTCGCAGCGATCACCTTCGTCCCCCTGGCCATCCTGACCTTCGGCGTGGCCAAGGCGCTGTGGATGCTGGTGTCGTTCACCGCGCTGGTCGCGACGATCTGGCGTTGCGCCACGACGCTCGGCTGGCGGCCGGACCGACGGCTTGCGCTGCTCAGTGTGGCGCTGGGGTTCGTGGCGCTCGACGTCCAGGCCGTGCGGGGCACCCTGTGGCAGGGCCAGGTCAACGTGGTCCTCATGGGGCTCGTCGTCTGGGACCTCACCCGACCGGACGGTTCCCGCTTGCGCGGCTGGTCCGTTGGGGTCGCGTCCGGGATGAAGCTGACCGCCATCGTGTTCGTCCCGTACCTGCTGCTCACGAGGCAATGGCGGGCCGCGGCCACCGCGGGTGGGGCCGCCGCACTCACCGTAGTGCTGGGTTGGTTGACCCTGCCCGCAGATTCAACCGCCTACTGGTTGCACGCCGTCGTCCAGACCGATCGAGTCGGTCCGCTGGCCCACGTCGGCAATTACTCCATCGGCGGCGTCCTGGCCACCCTCGCCGCACCCGGCCCGATGCCAGCCGGGTGGTGGCTCGTCTTCGTAGTGCTCGCCTGTGCCCTTGGTTTCCTTGCGGCCCAGCGGGCCGAGCGCAGCGGACATCGGCTACTGGCCATCACGATCACCGGCCTGCTCTCCTGCATGGTGCCGCCGTTGGCATGGGGACATCACTGGGTGTGGAGCGTACCGCTGTTGGCGATCATGCTCGATCGCGTCGCTCGCACCTCCGGGCACGTTCGCGAGACGTGGGCGGCGGCCACCGCGGCGGTGTACCTGCTGGTGTTCATGTGGTTCACCGCGTGGGTGTATCGAGCGGCGAGTGGCCTCGAAGCCCGCCATGGGACCTACGCCGCGGCGATCGGCGCCGCGGTGGCCGAGATGACGAAGCTGGAGAAGTTCCTCCTCGTCGTCGGCCATCCCGCACTCTTCGCCGTCGTCGGGTGCGCGACCCTCGCACTGACGCAGCGCAGGAACCGACCGATCTGACACCCGGGCGCCGGCACCGACCGCGAGAGGGTAGAAAACAATCATGAGTGTGATGGACATGTTCCGTCTCGACGGCAAGGTCGCCATCGTCACCGGCGCCTCGTCCGGTCTGGGCGTGGCGTTCGCCCAGGCGTGCGCGCAGGCCGGGGCCGACGTGGTCCTCGCCGCCCGGCGTATCGAAAAGCTCGCCGAGACGGCTGAACTGGTGACATCGGCGGGCAGGCGGGCGCTGACCGTCCGAACCGACGTCACCGACCCCGACCAGTGCCAGGCGATGGTCGAGCAGGCCATGGACGAGTTCGGTCACGTCGACGTCCTGGTCAACAACGCGGGCGTGGGAACGGCCGTGCCCGCGACCCGCGAGACTCCCGACGAGTTCCGTGCCGTCGTCGACATCAATCTGCACGGTTCGTACTGGGCCGCGCAGGCCTGCGCCCGGGTCATGACGCCCGGCAGTTCGATCGTCAACATCTCGAGCATCCTCGGGCTGACGACCGCCGGACTGCCGCAGGCCGCCTACAGTGCGAGCAAGGCCGCGATCGTGGGGCTGACGCGAGATCTGGCCCAGCAGTGGGGGTCTCGCAAGGGCATCCGCGTCAATGCGATCGCGCCGGGATTCTTCAAGTCCGAGATGACCGACCAGTACACGCCCGGGTATCTCGAGTCACTGAGCAGTCGGTTCGTCCTGGCGCGCGTGGGCGATCCCGCCGAGCTCGCCGCGACCCTGGTGTGGCTGGCCTCCCCCGCCGCCGGGTACGTCACCGGCCAGACCATCGCCGTCGATGGCGGCGTCACGATCACCTAGCGCAGTGCAGACCATCCGACTCTGCGCCCACGGCGATCGCCACTCGCACTCTCGTGCCATCGCCGCAGAGTCGGCGAGCGGCAGCAGCCGCCACCTACGCGAACTGGTCGCGGATGCAATCCAGGTTGGTCTGCATGTTCTTCTGCCATTCGGTCAGACGTCGCGCGATGATCCTGCCCTCCAGCTCCGGCCTGGCGGCGATCGCAGGGGTGAGCCCGGACGGCCCAGGACCCATCCGGGCCCACTGCCGGATGAGCACGCCGTCGCTGGTGGGCTCGACCTCGAACGCCCACGTTGCGGCGGGCCCCTCCCTCCCGACGACGTTCCACACCCAGCGGCGCCCCTCGTCGACCTCGACGATCTCGCACTCGGTCTGCCAGCAGCCCATCGAGGCATTTTCATTGAAACCACGAAAACGCGCGCCCACCTTCACGGCGTCGGCATCGCCGAGCCACTCCACGCTCTGCAACTCCGACGAGCACCGCGCCGGCAGCCCGATGTCGGTGACCAGCTTCCAGGCGGTGGGCAAGTCGCACTTGACCCGCTGCGTCACTTCGATCGTCGGCTGGTCGCGGTAGCGCATGCTGGGCAGCCTGCCATAGTGCAGGGGACGCATCGGCGGAAACGAACCCGGGAGTGACAGTGAAGGTCGGAGCCCTCATCGAACCGCGCGCACCCGGTGCCCCGGAGTTCGCCGTTGCGGCGGAGAGCATGGGCGTGGCCTCGCTGTGGGTCCCCGAGGTGTGGGGGTACGACGCGCTCACCGGACTCGCGTTCCTCGCCGCGAAGACGACGGACATCGGGCTGGGAACCTTTGTGGTGCAACTCGGTTCCCGCAGTCCCGCACTCCTGGCGACGTCGGCACTGAGCCTGCAGGAGCTGTCCGGAGGCAGGGTCATGTTGGGCGTCGGTACCTCCGGGCCCGGCGTCATGGAGGGCTGGCACGGGGTCAGATTCCGGCACCCCGTGCAGACCACGCGCGAGACGATCGAGATCATTCGGACCGTCAGCCGCGGTGAGCGCCTCGAGCACGTCGGCGAGGTCTATCCGCTTCCGCTGCCGGACAGCGACGGTAGTGTCCTGCGACCGCTGGTGCGTCCAGACCACGTCCCGGTCTACAACGCGGCGATGGGTCCGCAGAACCTGCGCCTCACCGGCGAAGCGGCGGACGGCTGGTTGGGCAACGCGATCATCCCCGAGGCCGCCGACGTGTTCCTGGGCCCGCTGCGCGGGGGCGCCGAAAGCGCAGGCCGCACGCTAGCCGACCTCGATCTCGTCGCCCCCGTCGCGGTCGAGTTCACCGACAGCCGAGAAGAGGGCCGGGCCGCCGCCCGCAGACACGCCGAGGGGTACGCGTTCACGATCGGAGCGATGGGGGCAGGCGGGCGAAATTTCTATAGCGACGCCTTCACCCGACTCGGATACGGCGACGGGGTGCGCACGGTCACCCAACTCTGGAAGGCCGGCAGGCGTGAGGAGGCCCGACAGGCGGTGCCCATCGACCTGGGTCGACTCACCAACCTGCTCGGCACCGACGATGCGATCGCCGACCGGGTCGGTCGGTACCAGGAAGTCGGAATCACCACTCTCCTCGCCAAACTCGACGGGGACTACGGCGCACAGTTGACGGCGCTGGAACGGCTCGTCGCCATCGTCGCGGACCAGTGACGGCACTTCGGCGCCGCCGCGGCACGTCCACCGGTCCGGCTCTGCTGGTCGTGGGCGCCGCCACCTCCCAGGAGGTCGGGGCCGCGTTCGCCGTAGGACTGTTCGGCGCACTCGGCGCAGGCGGGGCGACGTTCGCCCGATTCGCCGTGGCCGGCACAGTGCTCTGTGTCGCCGTCCGCCCGCGGGTCCGTCGTCTCACCCGTCGAGCCTGGGGTGCGGCCGCTGCCCTAGCGATCTCGCTTGCCGCGATGAATCTCTGCTTCTACGAAGCGATCTCACGCATCCCGCTTGGGATTGCGGTGACGATCGAGGTCCTCGGCCCGCTGGTCCTCTCCGTCGCGTTGAGCCGACGCCGGATCGCTTGGATGTGGGCGCTTCTCGCCTTCACCGGGATCGCCGCACTCGGCTTGACGCCGAAGCAGACGGGTGACCTCGATTGGCTCGGCGTGGCCTTCGCCGCAGCGGCAGCCCTGAGTTGGGCAAGCTACATCGTGGCGACTTCTCGCGCCGTGCAGACGTTTCCGAGGCTCGATGCCCTGGCGATCGCCTCCGCGATCGGCGCTGTTCTGGTGGCTCCCTTCGCGGCCGTCACCATCGACGGCGCTGCCGCGCTGCACTGGCACGTTGCGGCCTTGGCGATCGCCGTGGGCCTGATGAGCTCGGTGATTCCGTATTCGTTGGAACTGTGGTCCCTGCGCACTCTCGACCCGGGAACCTTCGCGGTGCTGACGTGCGTGTCCCCCGTCGTCGCGGTACTCGCCGGGTGGGCAGTCCTCGACCAACGGCTCAGGCTGATCGATTGCCTCGCCATCACGCTCGTCACGTTGGCCAGCGCGGGGGCCGTGCGCTCTGCCCGACGCCCGCTCAGGGACCGCCCTTCCAGTGTCCGATTCGGTGATGATCCGGCGTGAAGCCGTGCTTCACGCCCCAGAGCACGGCCTGGGTTCGACTGCCCGCTCCGATCTTTCGCATTGTTCTTGCCCTGCGTGATGAGGGCCAGAATCTCGGACTCGCGGTCACTGAGCCCCTCGCCCCGACCCGGCCAGTCGAGTCCGACGGCGCTGCGGGCTCGCTGCGGGGCATCGCTGACAACCGTCTCACCGGCGTGCACGGCTTCCAAGGCAGCTACCAGCTCACGTGCGGGCAGGGTTTTCGACAGGTAGCCGTGGGCCCCGCGCTGTCGATGAGGTCTGGGTGAAAGTTCCACTTATAGACCACTACTCGCCGGGCCCCCGCCCTTGTCGGTGCGGGCGATGACGAAGCGCTCCATGTGAAGCTGGCCGTCCGGCACGCCCGCATCGGTCCAGACCTTCTCGAGGGTGTCGAGCATTGCGGGCGGACCACACGCCCAGGTGGGCCGTTCCTTCCAGTCCTCGACGATGCCGCCGAGCGACGCGAAGTCGAGATGGCCCTGTTCGTCGGTGAGCTGAAGGTGCAGCCGGTAGTCGCCCCGATCGTTCTCGAGTTGCCGCAGCTCGTCGTGGAAGATCACGTCCCCGGCCGACGGCGCCGAGTGGATGTGGACGATGTCGCAAACGTGCCGCGGTGCTGGACGGATCGCAGCATCGCCATCACGGGCGTGACGCCGCTGCCCGCGGTGACCAGCAGCAGCTTGGCCGGCGGCGGATCGGGAAGCGAGAAGTCACCCTTGGGTGACGCCAAGCGAACGATCGTTCCGCCCTTCACACCGTTCACCAAGTGACTCGACGGGAAGCCCTCGGGAGTCGCCTTGACGGTGATGGAGATGAGCTTCTTGTCGCGTCGCGGAATCGAGGTGAGCGAGTAGGACCGCCAGTGCCACTTTCCGTCGATGCTCAAACCGATGCCGACGTACTGGCCCGGCTGATAGTCACCGGAGAAACCCCATCCCGGCCTGATCGTCACAGTTGCCGTGTCTTCGGTCTCTTTGTGCACGTCAATGACCTCACCGCGGAGCTCGCGGGCCGACCACAGCGGGTTGAGCAGGGTCAGATAGTCATAGGGGAGAAGGGGCGTCGTCGCCCTTGCCGCGAGCCCGCGCAGCAGATTCACCCGCCGACTCGATCCAGTCTCCACGTTTCTTGCGGGCTTCTCGCTCCAGCGGGCGAGCTTTCGCAGCGTCGGAGCCATCTAGCTCAGCCCCAGACCCGGCGTTTAACGATCAGTTTCGGTCAACCGAAGACTGCCCCAATGAACGGCCGACGGCGGGATCTCGACGTCGAGGCCCACGTTCTGCTTGGTCGCCTTCATGAAGTCGTCGATGATCTCCGCGACCTCGGTGGGCGCCTCGACGTGGGCGAAGTGCCCGACACCGGGCAGTACCTCCAACCAACTGCCCGGCCGCGCGGCCTGTGCGGCGTGGCCGTGCTCGACCGGAATGATCTCGTCGTCCTCGCCCCAGATCGCCAACGTCGGCAGCTCGGAGCGGACGTGCAGACGATTCAGCGCGCTGACGGCCTGACCGCGGTAGTCCACCACGGATCGGAGGGTGCGCAGGAAAGCGTCGCGCGTGGGTCGATCCGCGAAGGACGAGTAGGCGCGCCATATCTCGCTGGCGCGAGGCGCACGCATGCCGGAGGAGGTGAACCAGGACCCAATCTTGTTGCCCACCTTCAAGACCGGGGTCGGGGCGATGATCGGCAGAACGAACTCGGCGCCGGGGGCGGACAACAGCCGAAGAATCCAGCCGACGTCGGGGCCGAGTCCGCCACTGCTGATCAGAATGACCCGCTCGCAGTAGTCGGGGTGCTGATAGATGAACTGCATCGCGACCCCGCCGCCGAGCGAATGGCCCACGATCGTCGCCCGCGCGACGCCCAACTCGTCGAGAAGATCGCGAAGCCACACCGCGAACGCACCGAGTGAGTAGTCGCCGCGGGGCTTGGTCGACTGGCCGTGGCCGAGCAGATCGGGTGCCACCACGCGGTAGCTCTTGGCGAGCCTGGGAATCAACTCCCGCCAGGCATCGGAACTGCCTGCCATGCCGTGAATCAGGAGCAGGACCTCGCCGCTGCCCTCGTCACGGTAGGCGACCCGGTCTCCGTGCAGGTCGAGGAACTTCACGTCATTCATCGTTGATCTCTCCAGTTCGGTTCGATCTCAGCGCGCCCTCGCGCTACTCGCCGGTAACTTGGAGCCTGCCCCATTACCGCGAACCCGTCAACGCGACGTCAACGCGCGCGTTTCGCGAGGCGCTCCGGATCGAGGACCAGCACGCTCTTGCCCTCCACGCGGATCCAGCCGCGCTGACTGAAGTCGGCGAGCGCCTTGTTCACCGTCTCGCGGGATGCGCCGACCAGTTGGGCGATCTCCTCTTGAGTCAGGTCATGGGTGACACGCAGCGCGTTGCCCTCCTGCGCACCGAAACGCTGCACCAACTGCAGCAGTTGCTTGGCCACGCGACCCGGTACGTCGGTGAAGATCAGATCGCCGAGGTTGTTGTTCGTGCGGCGCAGGCGACGGGCCAGTACCCGCAGCAACTGTTCCGCGATCTCGGGACGACCGGCTATCCAGGCACGCAGCGCGTCGCGATCCATCGAGACCCCGCGCACCTGGGTCACCGTGGTCACGCTCGACGTCCGCGGGCCTGGATCGAAGATCGCCAACTCCCCGAACATGTCCGACGGACCCAAGATGGTAAGCAGATTCTCGCGCCCGTCCGGGGTGCTGCGGACGATCTTCACCTTGCCCGAGACGATGATGTACAACCGGTCGCCGGTCTCGCCCTCGACGAAGACCGTGTGTCCGCGGGGGAAGTCCACGGGCTGAAGTTGACTGATCAGCGCGGCGACTGCGGTGGGGTCGACACCTTGGACGATTCCGGAGCGCGCGAGGGCCTCCTCCACGTCGCCGGGATCCACCGTCGACCTCACGCCCACTCCATCCGGTAGTGGTGAAGTCTGTCGGTTTGCGCGGACATGCCTGTGAGCGTGACGGTGCCGATCCGCTTTGTAAAGCCTGGGACGGTAATCGGTCCTCAAATGTCGGTGGTCGCGTACCGGGTCTTGACCGGCGGTGCGGCCAGCAATGGCGGCAGATCGGTGATCTTGCCGTCGCCGGCGCGGAAGGCGCGATACGCCTCGTCGTGCTCGACGGACTCCCAGACTTCGTAGACGATCCAGTGCGCCTCGTCGTCCTCGTCGACCAGGACGTCGGTGACGACGTTGCCCTCGAAGGCGCGGGTCTTCTCGAGCTCGCGGCCGAAGACTTCACGTGCCTCGGCGACGGACTCGGCCTTGAACTTGAGCTCGAGCAGAACGGTGACGGCCATTGAGGATCTCCTGACTAGACGGCGAGTTCGATGGTGACGCCACCACCCGTTGGGTTGGCGCCGGACACTAGTGACCATGGCGCCCGAAAGATGCGTCCCGGCGCGGCAGGCCACAGAGTTCGCTTCTCGCCGATGGTGCGACCGTCCTGGACCGCGCGCAGTCGCGGGACTCGGTGATACTCGTCCACCCAGAACAACAGATCCCCGCGCGGTGCCATACCCCCGTCAGCGGTGATGAGTTGCGGCGTCACCCACCGGAAGGGAGGTTTGGTTCGTACTCGAATACCTTGTGGCGCGGCGCTTCTCCCGTCGAGCCAGCCGAGGACCTTCGGTGCGACGTGACGGCCTTCGAGTGCGGCGCAGTCCGCGGTGTCGACGGGATGTACCAGGTTGCCCACTGCGAACACCCCCGCCTTGCTGGTCCGCAGACTCGCGTCCACGATCGGACCGCGGGTGTCGACGTCCATTGTCAAGCCTGCCGTCCGGGAGAGCTCGTGGTCTGGGATCCAGTCACCCGTCGTGATCACGGTGTCGCAGTCGATCGTGGTGCGCGCGCCCGTGTCGACGTTCTCCACGACCACGGACCGCACCCGCGTCTTCCCGTCGATGCTCACCACTCGACTGCGGGTCATCCTCGGCCCACGTAGGAGCGCGCGACCGGGGATTCGGAACGCGGCGTAGGCCTCCGAATGCGGATAGGCGCTGATCATTGCGACTGTGGCACAACCGGCTTCACGCAGAGTCAGCACGGCCGACCAGCTGACGAGTTCGGCGCCCACCACGACGGCGCTGGTCCCCACGTTGGCGTGGTGCACGTGGACGAGGTTCTGCAGTTGCCCGGTGGTGTAGACGCCCTCGGGACGGTCGCCGGGGATCAACCGGGCGGCCCGCGGCCGCTCCCGGGCTCCGGTCGCCAGCACGACGGCGTCGGCCGCCAGGGTCCGCCGGCCGCGTGGCGACGTGATCTCCAAAGTGCGCTCACCGCGCCATCCCGTGACCATCGCCTCGGTCTCCAGGTGCGCTCCGGCGTCCCGGGCGGAGTCGGTCAGACGGCGGGCATACGCGGGTCCAGAGATGAATCGCTTGAGGTCGCGCATCCCGTAGCCCGGGTGGTCACTGTGCCGGGGTATTCCGCCAGTCTCGGCCTCGCGCTCGACGACGAGGACCTCGCCGTCGACGATCGGGGCCAATTCCGAGGCCGCCGTGAGCCCGGACGGACCTCCCCCGACGATGGCTACGGCCACCCTCTGAACTTCGTTGCCGGCATTGGTCATTGGGCTGCCTCGAGCAATTCGGCGGCGTGTGCACCGCAGTAGAAACCCTGACAGCGGCCGTTCATCACCCGGGTGCGACGACGAAGCCCGTCGAGGTCGCGCGGCGGAATCACCGATGCGAACGCATCTCGGATCTCGCCTGCGGTGACGCGCTCGCAGAAGCACACGATGCGGCCGTACTCGGGGTCCCCGGCGATGCGCTCGGCATCCTGATACGGCCTCGTCGTCGCCTCGCCGATGTTCGGCATCCGCGGCGCTGGTGGCAGCTCGGCCTGCGGCGCGAGGTCGAGGCCCGTGTCGGCGGCCAGCAACTCCAGTATATGTTCTGCGACCGCCATTCCCGCGGTAAGGCCCGTCGAGCGGATGCCGCCGACGAGGACGTACTGCTGGTCGCGGTCTACGTCGATGAGGTAGTCACCGTGGTCGATCGCGGCCCGCAGGCCCGCATAGGCCGCGGTCACCTCTTCGTCGAACAAGGTCGGCATCAGCGCGCGGCCCTTGCCCAGCAGGAACTCGAAGCCCTCCTCCGAGGTGCCGGTGGCGGTGCGGTCGGTCAGGTTCTCCGACGTCGGCCCCACCATCACATTGCCGTAGATGGTCGGGCTCACGAGCACTCCCTTACCGCGCGACGAGGGCACGGCCAGCACGATGCACGGCACCATCGGGCGGGTGAGCTTGTCGAACACCAACAGTTCGCCGCGCCGCGGAGTGACGGTGAATCGCCGATGTCCGAACCTGGCGTCCAGGTGGTCGGCACCGAGCCCCGCCGCGTTGACGACCCAGCGAGCGTTGATCTCGCCGGCAGTGGTGACCAGTGTGGTGTGCTCGACCACGCCGCCGCGCGGAATGACGTCGGTGACTTCGGCACTGCGGCGAAGCTCGACACCGCGTCGAACGGCGTCGGTCGCCAGCGCGAGGTTCGTGGTCCAGGAGCAAATGATCGCCTCACCAGGCACGGTGAGGCCGGCCAGCGCGCCGGGTCCGAGCTCGGGAACCCGGCGGTAAACCTCTTCGCCGCTCACGATTTCGCACGCGTGGTACCCGTTGCGCTCCGCCTTGTCCTTCAGGCCTGGCAGAGCGTCGCGCTCCTCGTCGGTCCATGCGACGAGCAACGCGCCGGTGCGCTCGACGGGGATGCCGACCTGCTCGGCGTACTCACCCAGGAGGTCGTACCCGCGGGCGACCAATCGGGACTCCAAAGTGCCCGGGGTGGCGTCGAAGCCAGTGTGCAACAGGGCCGTATTGGCCTTGCTGGTGCCATCACCGACGTCGTCGCGCCCCTCGATCAACGTCACGGTCAGGCCGGTGCTCCCGAGCGCGCGAGCGATGGCGCTCCCGACGATGCCAGCGCCGATGACGGCGACGTCTCGAATGTCCCTCGGATCGTTCACGATTGGGTCTCCTTCGGGGTCAGCACGGCAGCTGCGGCCTGCCGCCACCGGGCCAGGTGCTCGGCCGCGCGGTCGTCGGACCAGACCGGTTCATAGGTGTGCTGCGGTGTCCAGTATCCGACGACGTCCGCGGGGCTCAGGACTGGGTCGAGCGCGAGCCGGGCGCACGCCGCAGCGCCCAGCGGTGTGGCGTGGGCCGATGGGTAGACCTCCACGGGAATGCGGGCGAGATCGGCCTGCGCCTGCATCAGCACCGCGGAGCGCGTGAGGCCACCGTCGACGCGAAGCCTCGTCAGCGGCTGCCCCAGGTCCTGCGCCATAAGGTCGGCCAGGCACGCGACCTGAGCGGCGATTCCCTCCAGCAGCGCCCTAATTAGATGACCCCTGCCGCTGCTGAGCGTCATGCCCGTGAACGACGCGGTGGCTCGAGCGTCCCACCAAGGGGCGGCCAGCCCGGCGAGGGCGGGCACGCAGAGGACGCCGCCGCTGGAGCCACCCGCTGACGCCGCGACGACGTCGAGCTGGTCGGCGGCGTGCACCAGACCCAGGTCGATCGCCCATCGCACGGCCGAGGCCGCGGTGTAGACCTGCCCGTCCGCGCAGTAGGAGGTGCGGTCCCGAAGCGTCCACGCGACCGAGGTGGTCAGTCCGGCACCCGAACGCGCGGCGTTCTCGCCGAGTTGTGCGAGCAGGAACGCGCCGGTGCCGAACGTGCACTTCGCCGCGCCGGGATCGAGACAGCTTTCGGCGAGCAGCGCCGCCTGCTGGTCCACGATCAAGCCAGCCACCGGGATCGGCTGGGGACCGAAAGCCGTTGTCTCACCGACTATCTGATCACAAGCGACCAGATCCGGCATCCGCTCGTCCGCCAGGCCGAACAGCCCGAGGAGGTTCTGACTCCACGTCGTCGCGTCCAGATCGAGCAGTAGAGAACGGCTGGCGGTCGACGTGTCGGTGACGAAGGCGCCACAGAGGCGGTACACCAGCCAGGTGTCGGTCGTCGTGACGACACCGTCACGGGTCAGGTTTGCCCGGACCCACGCCATCTTCGGCGCGGAGAAGTATGGGTCGAGCACCAGCCCGGTCCGCCGAGCCACGTCGTCGGCCGATTCGGCGAGGGCCGCGCAGATGGATTCCGCGCGGCGATCCTGCCACACGATCGCCGGACTGAACGGCCTGCCCGTCGCCCTATCCCACGCCAGAACGGTCTCACCCTGGTTGGCCAGCGCCACCGCGGCAACGGGGACGCCTGCCCCCTCCAGCGCACGGCGCCCCGCGTCTACCACCGAGTTCCACAAAGCCTCGGGGTCCTGCTCGACGCCACCGCCGGGCAGATACTCGGGGCGCAGGGCGACCTCGGCGATGGACAGCACCTGCCCGTCGTCGTCGACGACGATGGCCTTGGTTCCCGAGGTGCCCTGGTCGATGGCCAACACGTGGGTCATGGCCGCAAGGTACCCGACCTCGCGGAAAGAGTTCGTCATGGTTTCGGGGGCCAGACCAACTCGGAAAGTCGATATCGCCGGTGATATCGCTTCTCGGAGCGGGTCCGTGGTGGGAGAAGCTCAGTCCGAGTGCTACGAATCCCCGTCAAGCGATTTGACGCCCATCTCGCGCAGTTCGACCTTGCGAACCTTCCCGGTGACCGTCATGGGAAACTCGTCGATGGTTCGCACGTAACGCGGAATCTTTTGTCGCGCAAGCTTGTCAGCGGCAAACGCGCGGACGTCATCCGCCGACAACTCGGACGTGCCGTCCCGCAACACGATCCACGCCATTAGCTCCTCGCCGTACTTCTCGTCGGGAACCCCGATCACCTGCGCGTCGCGGACGTCAGGGTGGGTGTAGAGGAACTCCTCGACCTCGCGCGGGGAGATGTTCTCCCCGCCGCGGATGACCATGTCCTTGCTGCGGCCGGTGATCTGCACGTAACCGGCGTCATCCATGACCGCCAGGTCGCCGGTGTGCATCCACCCGTCGGCGTCGAGCACCTCCGCCGTCTTCTCGGGCTCGTCCCAATAGCCGAGCATCACGCTGTAACCGCGGGTGCACAACTCCCCGACCGCGCCTCGGTCGACCACGTCGCCCGTACCGGCGTCGACGATCTTGATCTCGAGATGCGGCCCGACCCGGCCGACGGTGCCCACCCGGAGTTCGATTGGATCGTCGGTGCGCGTCTGGGTCGACACCGGCGACGTCTCCGTCATGCCGTAGCAGATCGACACCTGGTCCATGTGCATCCGCGACACGACCTGGCGCATGACGTGTTCGGGGCACGGCGAGCCCGCCATGATCCCGGTGCGCAGCGAGGACAGATCGAACGAGTCGAACTCGTCGAGGGCCAGTTCGGCGATGAACATCGTCGGCACCCCGTAGAGGCTGGTGCACGATTCGGCCTGGACGGCAGCCAACGTCGCCGCGGGGTCGAAGCTCGGTGCGGGGATGACCATCGCAGAGCCGTGGGTGAGACAGGCGAGGTTGCCCATCACCATCCCGAAGCAGTGATAGAACGGCACCGGTATGCAAACCCGGTCGGCGACGGTGTAGGCGAGGAGCTCGCCCACGAAGTACCCGTTGTTCAAGATGTTTTCGTGCGACAACGTCGCACCCTTGGGTCGGCCGGTGGTCCCCGAGGTGTACTGCACGTTGATGGGGTCGCTCGGGGAGAGCGAGTCGGCGACGGCATCCACCTCGGGATCACCGTCTGCGAACAACTCCGAGAAGCCGTCGGTGCCGAAGAGTGCGACGCGTTGGAGGCCGGGGCAGCGCGACGCGACGTCGGCGAGGATGCGCGCGTAGTCGGAGTCCTTGAACTGCTGCGCGGCGAACACCCAGCGCATGCCCGCCTGGTTGATCGCGAACTCGAGTTCGTGGGCGCGGTAGGCCGGATTGATCGTGACGAGGACGACACCGATCTCGGCGGTCGCGAACTGCACGAGCGTCCATTCCCAGCGGTTCGGCGACCACACGCCGACCCGATCGCCTCGCCGCAGCCCCGCCGCGAGCAGTCCCGATGCCAAGCTTCGAACATCCTGCCGCAGTTGCGAATACGTCCACCGCCGACCCGCGGGCACGTCCACCAGCGCATCCCCGTCGGGCCACCGCCCGGCAGCCCGGCACAGCGCCTGCCCGATCGTGTCGGTCAGCAGGCCAGGGTCGGCTTCACCGCGGGCGTAGGAGACCGTCATTCGTCAGCCGCGCCGGTGATCGATGGCGCAGTATGCCCGATGCCCTTCATCGCGTGCTTCTCCCTTCTGAGGCCCTACAGGATCTGAGGCCTGAAACAGACAGCGGTCTCCCAGGTTAGTGCTGAGGACCGTCGCCGTCGGAGCGGTTGCGCAAGGCGATGGTGAGCTGGACCCGCGACGTCACGCCCAGCTTGCGGAATACCGCCCGCAGATGCGTGTTCACGGTGTTCGGCGAGGCGCCCAACTCCCCCGCGGCGGAACGGTTGGTCACCGGTACCGCTTCGAAGGGCGGCTCTTCCCAGGTAGCGCCCAAGGCAGAGGTTCCCTCCATCACGCCGATGGAGGGGACCTGTTCAATGCCTCGATCCCGCACGCGCACCCCCCGTGCCAGCGAGGCGGCGGAACCGACGCGGACAACAAATGGTTGGCCTATTGTTCTGCCCGTGGGCGTCCAGAAGGCGGCTCCTACCGCGCCATCGCGTGTCGCGCCTTCCGCGCCGGAAAGGCCACCCTGTGAGCAACAAGCCGAACATCCTGATCATCTGGGGCGACGACATCGGGCAGAGCAACCTGAGCTGCTACAGCGACGGGGTGATGGGCTACCGCACCAAGAACATCGACCGCATCGCCGCCGAGGGCGCCCGCTTCACCGACTACTACGGCGAGCAGAGCTGTACCGCGGGCCGGGCCGCCTTCATCACGGGTCAGAACCCCTACCGAAGCGGACTGACCAAGGTGGGCATGCCGGCGGCCCCGCTCGGGCTGCAGGCTGAAGATCCGACCATCGCCCTGGCACTGAAGGCGCAGGGCTACGCCACCGGGCAGTTCGGCAAGAACCACCTCGGTGACCGCGACGAGTTCCTACCCACCATGCACGGCTTCGACGAATTCTTCGGGAACCTTTACCACCTCAACGCCGAGGAGGAACCCGAGCACCCGGACTATCCGAAGGATCCGGAATTCCGGAAGAAGTTCGGGCCCCGCGGTGTGCTGCACACCTGGGCCAACGGCGACGGCACCCAGCGCATCGAGGACACCGGCCCGCTGACCAAGAAGCGGATGGAAACCTGTGATGAGGAATTCCGTGATGCCGCAATCGACTTCATCAAGCGACAGAACGAGGCTGAGACGCCGTTCTTCGTCTGGTTCAATTCCACCCATATGCACTTCCGCACCCACCCCAAGCCGGAGAGCATCGGCCGCTCGGGGCGGTGGCAATCCGAGTACCACGACACCATGCTCGATCACGACGATATCGTCGGCGAACTGCTGAACACCCTCGACGAACTCGGCATCGCCGACGACACCATCGTCATGTACTCCACCGACAACGGCCCGCACATGAACAGCTGGCCCGACGCCGGCATGACGCCGTTCCGCAACGAGAAGAATTCCAACTGGGAAGGCGCCTATCGTGTGCCGGCGATGGTGCGCTGGCCCGGGCATATCCCCGCTGGCACGGTGCTGAACGGGATCGTCAGCCACAACGACTGGTTCGTGACGCTGCTGGCCGCGGCCGGCGATCCCGATATCGCCGATAGGCTGCGCGCCGGATCCGACCTGGGCGGCACCACATACAAGGTGCATCTCGACGGGCACAACCAGTTGGACTACATCACGGGCGCAAGCGACGACAGTCCGCGTCAGCACTTCTTTTACGTCAACGACGACGGGGACCTCACCGCGTTGCGCTTCGACAACTGGAAGCTCGTCTTCCTCGAGCAGCGCTGCCCAGGAACCCTGCAGGTCTGGGCCGAGCCGTTCACCGAGCTTCGCGTCCCCAAGATCTTCAACTTGCGGACCGACCCGTACGAACGGGCCGACATCACGTCGAACACCTACTTCGACTGGATGCTGGACCGGGTATGGGTGTTTACCCCGGCTCAGGCGTACGTCGCCCAGATGCTTCAGACACTGGTCGAGTTCCCGCAGCGGCAGGAGTCCGCCAGCTTCAACCTCGAGCAGGTGATGGCCAAGCTGCAGGCGGGCATTCCCGCCTCCTGAGGTCAGGCGCCCTCGAGCACTCGGCCATTCTCGCGCGTGTCACTGCAGTTGGTCCAGCAGCTAGCGGAGCGTGCGCGCCAGGTAGTGGAAGACCTTCTGGTGCAGCACCTGCACCGCCCTCACGTGGCGACGCCGACCCGCGCCGTCGGCGTTGCGCATGACGACGTGGTTGACGGGCGCCGTCATCGTGCGGGCAAAATTGGCTGCCTGGCCGGCGAACAGCGCGTCGCCCTCGCCCTCGAGCATCGCGAAAGGGAGAGTGCCTGGGAATCGTTGGCCGGGTCGTCCCTGCGGTAGAACTCGGCGCAGCGGTAGTAATTCGATGCCCGTAGGAACGCCTCACGCGCGCTGACCCGATCGCCGACCAGGAGCGACTCCTCGCCGCGCCGAGCGATCCGCACCGCGGTCGTGCGCCATGCCGCCGTCCACGCGTCCTCGTGGCCGTCGGGAATCCGAGCGGTGGTGGCGAGCACTTCGCCGATGTCCGCTCCTCCGTCACCGGCGAATCCCGCGGCACGCAACGCCTCGAACGCGAATGCCTCGTCTTGGACGGTGAACTGAAC
>NZ_DASQEU010000128.1:0-2422 GCF_035633495.1 Mycobacterium sp.
TGGATCCGCCGGTGATGGGCCGTCTGCTTGCCCTGATCGCCTCCAGTGAGGGTGACGAGCCTGACGACGTCGGCGAAGGGTCCACCTCCCTGCTCGCCTTGATCAAGGCGAGTCCGGGCAACGTGAGCCTGGAGTCGATGATGACTGAGATCGGGAAGCTGCGGGCGGTCCGGGCACTGGACCTGCCGCCCCGGTTGTTCGTCGACGTCGCTCCGAGAGTTCTCGCGGGCTGGCGTACCCGCGCGGCGGTCGAGGCGCCATCGCATCTACGCCGTCACGCGCCACCGTTGACGGTGACGTTGCTGGCGGCGCTGGTTCACCAGCGGGAGCGGGAAATCACCGACACCTTGGTCGAGCTGTTGATCGCGACTGTGCATCGGATCGGCGCTCGCGCCGAACGCAGGGTCACCAATGAGCTGATCAACGCGTTCAGGAAAGTGACGGGTAAGGAGAACATCCTCTTCTCGATTGCTGAAGCGGCGCTCGAGAAGCCTGATGGTGCGGTGCGTGAGGTGGTGTTCCCGGCCGTGACGGGAGGGGAGCAGACGCTGCGGGAGCTGGTGCACGAGTTCAAGACCAAGGGTCCGGTGTATCGGCGGACGGTGCAGACGACGCTGCGGGCCTCCTACACCGGGCATTACCGCCGCGGGCTGATCGCCTTGCTGGACGTGCTCGAGTTTCGCAGCAACAACACCGCCCACCGTCCGGTGATCGAGGCTCTGGAATTGATCGGCCATTACGCCAAGGCCGGCAATCTGACGTACTACCCGCTCGGTCAGAGCGTGCCCGCCCATCGTGGCACGAGCGGGGATTGGTCGGATCTGGTCTACCGGGCCGATACCCGCGGCCGGGCCCGCGTCACCCGGATGGTGTACGAAGTCGTCACCTTCCAGGCGCTGCGAGAGCAGCTGCGGTGCAAGGAGATCTGGGTCGTCGGCGCCGACTCCTGGCGTAACCCCGATGAGGACCT
This sequence comes from Mycobacterium sp., assembly GCF_035633495.1. Lineage (GTDB taxonomy): Bacteria > Actinomycetota > Actinomycetes > Mycobacteriales > Mycobacteriaceae > Mycobacterium. The sequence goes on from NZ_DASQEU010000128.1 coordinate 971, forward strand.
ACCTGTCGATTTCGAGCAAAGCCGCAGGGAGAACTACGGGGAGCTGCGCAAGCCCCTGGATCCGAGCGTGTTCATCGGTGATCTGCGTGGCGAGATGACCGCCGCCCTGGACGAGCTTGACAGCGCGATCCCGGACCTGGAGTGGCTCGACGTCGCCGATCGGGCGTCCGGGGCGATCAAGCTGTCCAGGTATGAGGCGGCACCGGAGCCGCGCAATCTGCGCCGGATCAAGGCCGAGGTGCAGCGGCGATGGGGCACGGTGCCGCTGATCGACATCCTCAAGGAAGCGGTTCTTCGCACCGGCTGCCTCAACGAGGTCAGTGCCGTCGCGGGCAGCGGCATGTTGCCAGTCGAGGTGCTGGCCGAGCGGCTGATGCTGGCGATCTATGCCTACGGCACCAACACCGGTATCCGCGCGGTCGCCGCCGGGGGCGGGCACGGGCATGTCGAGGACGAGATCCGCTACGTCCGACTGCGCTACCTCACCCGCGACACCGCCCAAGCCGTTGCGATCGGGATCGCCAACGCGACGTTCGCCGCGCGTCAGCAGACGATCTGGGGTGAAGGGTCGACGGCGGTCGCGTCGGACTCGACGCACTTCCGGTCGTACGACCAGAACATTTTCACCGAATGGCATTCCCGCTACGGCGGGCGCGGGATCCTGATCTACTGGCACGTCGAGCGTGGGTCGATGGTCGTGCACTCCCAGACTCTGCGGGCTTCGGCGTCGGAGGTGCACGCGATGGTCGAGGGCGCCATCCGGCACGGGACCACGATGAAGGTCGAAGGCAACTACGTCGACAGCCATGGCCAGTCCGAGATCGGGTTCGGCATCACCCGCCTGCTCGGTTTCGACCTCCTCCCGCGGATCAAACGGATCAACAAGGTCCGCCTCTATCGCCCAACGACCGGCCAGCCGGAGGCGTACGCGCGGCTGGCGCCGGCGTTGACTCGGCCGATCCGGTGGGACCTGGTCGAGCAGAACTACGACCAGATGATCAAGTACGCGACCGCGATCCGACAAGGAACCGCCTCGACCGAGGCGATCCTGCGGCGATTCACCCGTTCCGCGTCCCACCCGACCTATCAGGCGATGTTGGAGGTTGGACGGGCTCAACGCACGATCTTCGTCGCCCGGTATCTCCGGAGCCGCGAGCTGCAACGCGAGATCACCGAAGGCCTCAACGTCGTCGAGGCGTTCAACGGCGCGAACTCGGTGATCTATTACGGCAAGGGCGGCGAGATTGCGTCCAACCGTCAGGACGAGCAGGAGATGACCGTGTTGTGCCTGAGGATCTTGCAAGCGGCGCTGGTGTACGTGAACACCCTGATGCTGCAAGACGTTCTCGCCGAACACGACTGGAGCGACCTCCTCACTCTCGAGGACCGGCGCGGGCTGACCCCGCTGTTTTGGCAGCACGTCCTGCCCTACGGCGAGGTCAAACTCGACAT
>NZ_DASQEU010000129.1:0-4270 GCF_035633495.1 Mycobacterium sp.
GATCTCGGCGATGATCTTCGATTCGGTGAAGTCCGCCGACCCGACGGCGATCGACTTCAGGTCACCCGATACCTCACCACCGCCCAGCGGGTTCGAACTGCCGCATGCAGCCGTTACCAGGGCTAGGACCGCTGCCAGTACAACCAGACTGTTTCTACGCCTGGATCGTCGTTCGGGGTTCACTAGAACGTCCTTTCGGCGTCACCTGCCTCGTGCGAGGTTAACCAGCTTGCCGGCATGTCGCTCGGCTTTAGCCGGTCGTAACCCAGTACCGCTGGTTTCCAACTCAGTCGAAAGGGGCAAGGATATGGCCATGAGCACCGACCCGCAGTTCCAGCCCGTCGAACCGGGCCATCCCGGCCCGTTGAATCCGATCGAGCCCGGGCCCCCGACGGTCGACACCTCGGCACCGAAGCCGCCACCCGAGAACGCCGTCCACTTCACGCGGGCCGCGGCCCTGTGGTCGGCTCTCATCGTCGGCTTTCTCATCCTGATCGTGCTCTTGATCTTCATCGCGCAGAACACCGAACCGGGGACGTTCCACTTCCTCGGCTGGTCGTGGAGCCTGCCCCTGGGCGTCGCGCTCCTGGCGGCAGCAGTGCTCGGGGGCCTCGTCACGACGCTCGCAGGCGTCGTTCGCATCGTGCAGCTGCGCCGGGCCGCCAAGAAGAACTTGAAGGCCGCGCTGCGGTAGAGACCCGTCGAGTGTGCGGCCAGGGCGGGATTTCGACCGATTCCCCGCCCTGTACGCAAAGTCGGTGCCGCCCCTAGCCGAGCTCGGCCAAGCCTGCCGCGACCAAGGGCGCGACGGCCTCCCCCACCTTGTCGCCGTACTCCGAGCCTCCGCCCATCCGGTCGCGGAACTGGATGCCCGCGGCGATGATCGCCAGCTTGAAGTACGCCAGCGCCATGTAGAACTCCCAATGGTTCAACGGCTGACCGGCCGCCACCGAATACCGTTGGGCGAGTTCGTCGGCCGACGGAATCTGGGGCGACGACCACGCCGCGTTCGCATGCACCATGTCGAACATCGGATGGCGGTACACGCACATCAGCGCGGCGTCGCTGAGGGGATCGCCGAGCGTCGACATCTCCCAGTCGAGCACTGCCCGCACCTTGGTCGCGTCGACGGCGTCGAGCATCGTGTTGTCGATGCGGTAGTCGCCGTGCACGATCGAGGTCCGGCTCTGTGGCGGAAGCGCTTCCCCCAGCGCGGCGTGCAACCGCCGCACGTCCGCGTCGCGCGGGTCGTCCTCCAGTCGCACCAGGTCCCACTGGCCGCCCCAGCGCCGCACCTGGCGTTCGAGGTACCCGCCTGCCTTGCCGAAGCCGCCGAGACCGACGGCCTCCGGATCCAGTGCGTGCAGGTCGGCCAGCACCTTGATGAGGGCGTCGACGCAGGCACTGATGGTGTCCTGATCCCCAAGGGCGGTCAGCTCCTCGGAGTAGCGCACGACTCGTCCCGGCACGAAGTCGACCATCTGAAACGGCGCACCGAGCACCGAGTCGTCGTTGCGCATCGTCACCGGGTGGGCAACGGGCACCGGAGTGTCCTCGAGCGCCGCCACGACCGTGTACTCGCGGGCCATGTCATGGGCCGACGGCGTCAGCCCGTGCAGCGGGGGCCGGCGCAGCACCCACTTGGAGGCATCGTCGAACACCAGGAACGTCAGGTTGGACCGGCCGCCGGCAATGAGTTCTCCGCGCAGGTCACCCTGGCGTGGGACGCCGATCGACCGCAGATGCCGGTCCAGCGCGCCGAGGTCCAGCCCGTCCAGTGTGGAAGCGTCCGTCGTCACCGGACTTGTCTACCACCGCTGATTTCTGGGCAGCAGGTCCCATACGTGTTCCGTCCCGTTCACCGATGCGATGCCGAACCCGCCCGCGCGGGACAGCAGGAGTCGCGTGATGCCCGCGTAGTCGACCTGAACGCACAACAGCCGGGGGGACGCGACGGCGTCTTGCACCAGCGCGTTGATCACGCCGCCGTGACTGAACAACACGACGGTGTCCTCGTGGTCGGCTGCCGCCACGATGTCGGCGGCACCGGCCTTGACCCGCGCCTTGAACGCTTCCTCGTCCACGTCACCCGGCAGATGGCCGTCGACGAGGCGCTGCAGGTCCTCCTGCGACGCCTCCTCGATCGGCGTGTAGTGCGTCAGCCCGTAGTCGTACTCGGCGAGTCGCTCGTCTACGTCGACCGCCATTCCGAGCGCGTCGGCGACCGGTTGCGCCGTCTGCAGCGCACGCCGCTGGGGACTACTGACCAGGCGGGAGATGGGGAACCGCCGCAACGCGTCGGGCAGGCGCTTCGCCTGTTCGATGCCCTCGGCGGACAGGTCGGGGTCCGAACCCTGACCGGCCTCACTGCGGAGTGGTAGCGCATGTCGGACCAATAGCAGTTGCACCGTGACACCATATGGCTCGTGCGCGCATTCGCTTGTCCTGTGTGCAGCGAGTTCGCCGCGTTCGACGCCGACCGGTGCGCGACCTGCCAGACGACGTTGGGCTTTCACCTGCCGACCAAGTCGATGGTTCCCATCGTCGACGGGGCCGCGGTGCTCGACGGGCAGCGGTGGGTGCGATGCACCCAGTACGCGTCGCTCGGCTGCAACTGGCTGGCACCCGAGGAACACGACGAGTTCAAGAAGCGCGGCCGCTGCCTCGCCGACTCGTTGATCCGCCGCGAACCCGCGGCCGACGACACCCTCGCCCGGGAGAAGCTGGTGCCCACCGCGGCGGCACTGCGCAGGCTGGTCTACCAACTCGACGACATCGGCTTGCCCGTCGACCCGTTCTGGCGCCGCGATGGCGGCCTGGCGTTCGACCTGTTGTCGAGCTACACCACCGGCGAGAAGGTCATCATCGGCCACGCGGGTGGCGTCATCACCATCGACGTCGTGGAATCGCTGGACGACTACCGCGAATCGCTGCGCGTTCGGTTGGGCGAGCCGTACCGCACCATGCTCGGTCACTTTCGCCACGAGGTGGGCCACTACTACCAGAACATCCTCGTCGAAACCGGTTCTGGCGCAGCGCGATACCTCGACGACTGCCGGGCACTCTTCGGTGATGAGCGGGTGAGTTACTCCGACGCCATCGCGCGGCACTACAAGTCGGGCGCGCCCATCGGCTGGGGCGAGTCGTTCATCTCGGAGTACGCCACCATGCATCCGTGGGAGGACTTCGCCGAGAGCTTCGCCCATTATCTGCACATCGCCGACACCCTGGACACCAGCCGCGAGGCAGGCATGGTGCTGCACGCCGACCGGGTCCGCTTCGCGGCGCCCCGAGACATCGTCCCGCTGGACACCTACGAGGACCAACCCGTCGAGCGGATGCTGTTCGATTGGCGATGGATGTCGCTGTTCTTCAACCGCGTGAACACCGCAATGGGCAAGAACCCCCTATACCCGTTCGAGATTCCGCCCGCGGTGGTCGACAAGCTCGGCCTCGTCCACCGGGTGATTCGCGAGACGGCCCGTGGCGAGCAGGAGGAGACCTGACATGGGGTACGCCGACGAACTGTTCGACCTGACCGACCGGGTGGTGCTCGTCACCGGAGGTAGCCGCGGATTGGGACGCGAGATGGCCTTCGCCGCAGCCAAGTCGGGTGCCGACGTCGTGATCGCCAGTCGCGATCGCGAATCCTGTGTCGTCACGGCCGAGGAGATTTCGGCGTCGACGGGCCGGACCGCCTTCCCGTACCAGGTTCACGTCGGGCGGTGGGACCAGCTCGACGGGCTCGTCGACGCCACCTACGACCGGTTCGGCAAGGTCGACGTGCTCATCAACAACGCGGGCATGTCACCGCTTTACGAGTCGTTGACCTCGGTGAGCGAGAAGCTGTTCGACGCCGTGGTCAACCTGAACTTCAAGGGGCCGTTTCGACTCTCGGCGCTCATCGGCGAGCGCATGGTCGCAGCGGGCGGAGGCTCGATCATCAACGTCAGCTCCGCGGGCTCGTTGCGCCCGGCCCCCGACATGCTGCCCTACGCTGCGGCCAAGGCGGGGCTCAACGCCCTGACCGAAGGGCTGGCGAAGGCCTACGGCCCGACCGTCCGAGTCAACACGTTGATGGCGGGCCCGTTCCTGACCGACGTCAGCAAGGCCTGGGACCTCGAAGGCGCCGAGAGTCCGTTCCGGCACCTGGCGCTGGGTCGCGCCGGGCAGCCCGCCGAGATCGTCGGCGCCGCACTGTTTCTGGCCTCCGACGCGTCGAGCTTCACGACGGGTTCGATCCTGCGGGCCGACGGCGGCCTCCCCTAGA
>NZ_DASQEU010000130.1:0-9944 GCF_035633495.1 Mycobacterium sp.
CAAGTGACCCAGGAGAGAACGGATGGAAGGAGATGCTGGCACCAGCCGGCTGAACCCCCCCGAAGGGCAGGAGCGCAGCGACCCGGGAGAAGACATCAGTCTAGAACCCGACACGTCGGACCAGTCCGACGCACAATCCGAGGAATTGCAGGATCATCCCACCGAGGCCGTGACCGAGGACCACGTGGTGCGTCGCCCCGAGCGGTTCGGCCGCAGCTGGCTCGTCGCCATCTGTCTGGCGTTGCTCGTCCTGACGGCGGGCGTGGCGGTCGGTGGTTACCTCGCGCTGAAGTCGCACGACCAGAGTGAGGCGATCGCCCGTGAGGACGCGCTCGCGCTGCAGCGCGCCAAGGACTGCGTCGAGGCCACCCAGGCCCCGGACGTGGCCGCCATGACGGCGAGCCAGACCAGGGTCATCGAATGCGCGACCGGCGACTTCGGCGTACAGGCCAACCTCTTCGCCAGCATGTTGGTCGAGGCCTACCAGGCTGCCAATGTGTCGGTGCAGGTGTCGGACATGCGCGGGGCGGTCGAGAAGCACAACGACGACGGGTCGGTCGACGTCCTCGTCGCGGTGCGGGTGAAGGTGTCCAACGCGCAGGCCGCCGACCAGGAACAGGGCTACCGACTGCGGGTGAACATGGCACCCGCCGACGGCACCTACAAGATCAACAGACTGGATCAGGTCACCTCGTGACGGCTCTGCTCGACGAAGACACCGACGTCCGCACGGCGAAGGACGTCGTGACCCGCTACGCCTCCTGGCCGGCGCGCGCCGGCGCCATCGCGTTGGACGTCCTGCCCGGTATCGCCGTGATCACGACGATGGCCGTGCTGGCGTACACCACGTCAGTCGGGGGCTGGCTGTGGTGGGTGTTCATGGGCGTGCTTGCGGCGGCTGCCTTGGCCACGTTCGTGAATCGATGGCTGTTGCCGCCGATCACCGGCTGGACCATGGGTCGCGCCGTGACCGGAATCCGCGTCACGACGGCCAGTCGTCACACTGTCGGCGGCGTGCGGTTGCTCGCGCGCGACCTCGCTCATCTGCTCGACACGGCGGCGCTGCTCGTCGGATGGCTGTGGCCACTGGGGGACAAGCGCCACCGAACGTTCGCGGATCTGTTGCTGCGCACCGAAGTTCGCGTGGTCGAACCCGCCGACGCGCCCCGTCGCAACGTCCGGCGGATCGCCGGTTGCGTGCTGGTCGCGGCGGCCGTGGTGTGCGCGGCGGCAGGCGGGTTTGGCTACCTGCAGGTGTACCGGCAGGACCGAGCACTCGAGCAGGCCAGAACCGAGATCGCCGAGCAGGGCCCGCGCATCGTGGAGCAGCTGCTCAGCTACGGAAGTCAGACGGTGGTCGACGACTTTGCGAGAGCGCAGACGCTGGCCACCGACGGATACCGTCCGCAACTGGTGCAACAGCAGCAGGCCGTGCAGAAGTCGGGTGTCACCGACAACGAGTACTGGGCCGTCAGCAGCGCAGTACTGTCCGCGACGAAGGACCGGGCGGCGATGCTGCTGGCCCTCCAAGGCCAACGCGGGTCGGATCCGAACAACCTGAAGTTCATCACGGCGACCGTGCGGGCCGACTTCGAGAAGTCCAACGGCCGTTGGCAGGTCGCGGTTCTCACCGTGCTCAAGAAGCCGCTGACCGGCCAGACCGGTCCACAGCAGCCACAGCAGCCCCCGCCGAAGCAGCCGCCGCCGAGGGAGTCCGGACGATGAGCCCGCGACGAAAGGTCGACGAGACGGCCCGGGACTTCTTCTCGGCGAGCGCAGCCGAACCGGAGGCGCCGCTGCGATGGGGCCTTCCGCTCACCGCCGTGCTCGCCTTCGTGCTGGCGGCCGCCGCGATCGCGGGCAGCATCTTCATACTGGTCGGGCACGAGAGCTTCAACCGCACCGAGGACAGGGACGCGTCGGCGCTCTTCTACGTCCGGGGCTTCATGACGGAGTACACGTCACTCGATCCGTTCCACGCCAACGACTATGCGGACCGGATTTTGGCGCAGGGTACGGGCGATTTCGCGAAGTCGTTCAAGGAGAAGCTGAACGACATCGTGATTCAGGTCGCGCGCGCCGAACCCACCACCGGCATCGTGCAGGAGGCCGGGGTGCAGCGGTGGAACGACAACGGCAGCGCCGATGTCCTGGTGGCCACCAACGTCAAGTCGACGGGCCCGGACGGCAAGGTGCCCATCGAGAGCGGAACCCGTTGGGTGGTAACGACTATCGAGGAGGGACAGCAGTGGAAGATCAGTCAGCTGATTCAAGTGATCTGACAGCTGAGCCTGCCACCGCCTCCGTCCCGCAGGGGAAGGCGGCGCGCAACCGCCACCGGCTGCCACGACAGAAGGCGCAGCAGGTCGGTCAGACGGATGAGGCCGCGGTGGACGGGGACGCCGAGAGTCCCTCGACCACCCAGACCGCGGTCGTGGAGACGGTGCCCGAGGTTGCGGCGCCCGATGAGCCATCCGACGAGACCCACGAGACGGCGGTCGTCGCCGAACCGACGCGCCGCCGCCGCATGCCGTGGCGGCGCGACAAGGCCGTCGCCGAGACGCCGGAGGTCCCGGACACGGCAGCCGCCGAGGCAATCGCAGCGGCCGAACCCGTCGAACCTTCTTACTCCGTCGAACCGGCCGAAGTCGAGGAATCCGAGGAGGCGGGGGATTCCCAACCCGAACCCGAGGTCGTCCTCGTGCCGCATCGGACGGCAGGGCGCGCGTTCAAGATCGCTGCAGTGGCTGCGGGCGCGTTGTTCGTCGGCGCGGCCGCGTTCGCGGGCGCCACGATCCAGCCCTATCTCGCCGACCGAGCCGCGGTGCAAACGAAGTTCGTGATCGCCGAGACCGCGGCCAGCGCGATCACCACCCTGTGGACCTACACGCCCGACGACATGGACAAGCTCCCGGACCGGTCCGCCAAGTACCTCGGCGGTGACTTCGCGGCCGACTACAAGCGCTACATCGACGCGATCGTCGCACCGAACAAGCAGGCTCAGGTCACCAACAACACCCAAGTCCTCGGTGCGGCGGTGGAGACGCTGACGCCGACGGAGGCCACCGCGATCGTGTACACCAACTCGGTGGCGACCAGTCCCGTGACCAAGGGCATTCCATCGCTGCGCTATCTGTCCTACCGCCTGACGATGAAGCCGCAGGACAACCGTTGGTTGATCACCCAGATGGTCGCCGTCACGAAGCTAGACCTGACACCGCGGCTGTAGTACGGGGGCCACGATGGCTGTCGAATCCCCTGTCTCCCTAGGGCTGACGGTCACCGCGCTCCTGTTGCTGACGTTCGCGACGGGGGCCTGGTCGACGCCGTCAGCGTGCTGGTGCTCGGTCACGTCTTCGTGGCGAACATGACGGGCAACGTCATCTTCCTCGGCTTCTGGTTCGTGCCGCACTCCGGCGTCGACATGGCCGCGGCGGTGGTGGCGTTCGCCAGTTTCGTCACCGGAGCCGTGCTCGGCGGCAGGTTGGCCCGGCACCTCGATGCCAAGGTTCGGCGCTGGCTCGTCGTGGCCTTGGGACTCGAAGTCGTTGTCCTGTCGATTCTTTCGATACTGGCGGGTGTGGGGTTGTTGCCGTATCACGGTGGTGGGCGGCTGATTCTGATTGCCGGACTCACCGTCGTCTTCGGCACGCAGAACGCGACCGCGCGCCAATTCGGTGTGCAGGAACTCAGTACGACGGTCTTGACGCAAACCATCGTCGGCATCGGGTTCGACAGCAGACTCGCGGGCGGGACGGCCAGCGGGAGAGGCTGCGGTACGGCGTCATCCTCACCATGTGCGGCGGTGCCGTCATCGGCGCGACCTTGACCCTGTGGGTGGTGGCACCCGTGATCGCCATCGCTGCGGCGGTCGTGGCGTCGAGTGCGGCCATCTTCGCCTTCGGCCCTGCGAGGGAGACGTCGGTCGCCCACTAGCGGATGCGATGCGGATGGAACTGCGGCCATGGCATCTCCCGGTCGTCATCGTCGAGCCCGCTCAGACTGATACGGACATGTGGCGTCCGTGACACCGCCAAAGACTTCTCACCACAGTGACGCGGCGACCACGACCGCTGCTGCGCCGGTCCCTCGTCGGAGGGCTCGCAGTCGGACGAGGGCCGCCTGACGTCTAGCTGAAGGCGAGCCAACTCGGAAGGGCGCGCTCGCGAGAGTCGCACAGCACCTGCATGGTGTCGCAGGAGCCCTTCGGCACGCCCGCGCCCGCCCACATGCCACCGGTGTCGCGGCGCAGCACGATCGCCGACGAGCCCCCACCGTCGAGCAGGATGGCGGTGTCGCTGCCGAGTCCGCGGAACAGATCCTGGATCTGGTCCGGCGTGTAGCTGCCACCCTGGAAGACGTACATCTCGTCGCGGTCGCGGGCGTAGGCGATCGCCGTGCGCGCAGCGCTGGGGCCGCCGTCGTTCAACTGCCCGGTGTCACCCGGCGCCAGCAGCCCCAGGCCGCTGACCGCGACGAACCGGTTGCCCTTGTCCACCAGGTCCTTGATGACGGGGGAGGCCGCGTCGTAGTCGTCGGGTGCGCGAGGGGATACGACGAACGGTGCCCCACCGACCGGCAGGATCATCGTGGTCAAGGCGGTCCAGACCTCGTCGCCACCGGACAGGGCCTGCTTGCCCGCGTAGGCGAGGGTTCCGGTCACCACCGCATTGGCCGGGCCTCCACCGCGCGTGTTGTCGAAGTACGCGCCCAGGGGTGAGCTACAACCCGTCGACTTCCAGGAGCCGCCCTTCTGGCCGCGGACGTCGAAGAAGTTGGCGTTGATAGCAATGGTCGGCTTGCCCAGCGCCTGCCAGGCCTGCACGGGGCTGAACGTCTCGGCGGCCTGCAAGAGGCCCTCGCTGGTGCGGGCGCCGGGTGTCGACTCGCAGCGAGCCTGATAGCCGCGGTGCGAGTCGACCAGCAGGCGCGGGGTGAGCCGTTGCGACCCGGACTTGATGATCATCAGGTGGCCGCCGCTGCCCATCTCGTACCAGCTGCCGCCTGCGTTGAGCATCGGCGCGGGATTGCTGCCGCCGAAGTTGTAGACGAGGTAGGAACCGCGGGTGTTGGCAATCGCATTGGCGAGTAGCTGGCGGCCGTCTGCCGCATGTGCGGCCGGAGCCGCCACCATCGTCGCCAAGACCGCGCCGAGCGCCAGCGTCGTCGCCGAGGCGACGAACCGCCGGAGGTTCGCCGTGGTATCAGGCACGGAAGGCCCCTATCGAGAAGTTTCTGCAGTCTTCGAGGAACGAAGTCACTTCAATCACAGCCGACTCACCGTCAACTTTGGTCACAGTACGGCGACGATTGCGCATCGACCGGATCGTCGAGCCGCCGAATGGGTTTGCCGAGCCGTCTCTAGCAACTCCGCCCCGCCGTGGAGTCGCTCGTCACGTCACGAGTGAGCTGCTGTGCGGCGGGGTATTCGCACCCCGTGTGGTCAGTTTCACGAACCTTCTCCGTCGCCGCCCCTCCCGACCGCGTGATCGATTACCTCAAGGACTTCTCGAACGCCGAGGAATGGGATCCGGGCACCCAGACCTGCGCGCGTGAGAGCAGCGGGCCGATCGAGGTCGGGGCGACGTGGCACAACGTCTCCAAGATCGTTGGAGTGACCGCCGAACTGACCTACACGTTGAACCAACTGAGCAACCGCACGCTGGTCTTCGTCGGCAAGAACGACTCGTCGACGTCCGTGGACACGATCACGGTGGACGCCTCAGGTGCGGGCTCGGTGATCACTTACAAAGCCGACCTCGAGATGAAGGGCGCGGCCAAACTCCTCAGCCCGGCGATGAAGATCGTCTTCGAGAAGCTCGCCAACGACACCGAGAAGCAGCTGTCTTCGGTCCTCAACGCGCTGTAGTCACCGACCCGGAGGCGCCAGGCGGTAGATGGCATCGGCGGCGTCGTCGGTGACGTAGACGGCACCGTCGGGTCCCACTGCCGCGTCGACGGGTCTACCCCACCGAGAGCCGTCGGCGGCTTGGAAACCGCCGACTAGCGTCTGCTGATCTCCGAGACTGCCGTTCTCCCAAGGGAAGAAGGACACCTCGGGCGCCCGGGGTGGTTGACGGTTCCACGAACCGTGGACCCCGACGAGCGCCCCGCGGGAATAGGGCGCCGGGAGGGCACCGTCGACGAAGGTCATCCCAAGCGGTGCGGAGTGCGCGCCTAGGCTCTGCTCGATCGGCGGCAGGGCAGCACAGTCGAGCTTTGACCCGTCGGCGTTGGTCTGCACGTCTCGGATGAAAGCCAGATTCGCGGGGCCGCCGTCGGGATTGCAGTAGGGCCAACCCAATTCGCGTCCGGGGGTCAGCTTCGCGACGGACTCCGGGGGGTGATCGTTGACGTAGTCGGGCACCACCTGGCCGTAGGACGGACCCTGGTCGGGGACCTCGACGTTGTCGCGGTTGTTGACCGCCGTCCACACTGCGCCGTCGGGGGCGACGGCCAAGCCGGTGCCGTTGCGAACGCCTGTCGCGAACGGGGCGTATGGCCCACCGCCGGGTGGGACTCGCATGATGGTCGCCCGCTGCGGAGTCGCGGTGCGGTCCTCGGCGGAGATGTTTCCCGTCGAGCCGATCGAAAAGTACACGGCGCCATCGGGTCCCACGGCGACGCTCTTCAAGGCATGCGAATAAGCGCCGCCGAGGTCGGGACTGCGCGCGTCGGGAAGGCTCGAGGCGACGGTACGCGGGCGGGCCACCACGCCGTCGGCGTAGTCGAAGGCGTCGACCTGATCACTCTCAGCGATGTAGAGCGTCGAGCCGGCGAACGCCAGGCCGTGCGGTTGGTCCATGCCGCCGACGAGGAGTTGCATCTGCGGGCCGAGGCCCGACGGCTGTACGCGGATCACCTGCCCCACACTCGGGCTCGACACCAACAGGGCGCCGTCGGGTGCCCACGTCGCCAACCGTGGCTTTGGGACTCGAGCCCACACCGACATCGTCCACCCGTTGGGCACCAACGCCTTTCGGGGCTCATCGAAGGGCGCGGCATTGAAGTCCTCGGGGATCTGGACCGTCACCTCGGTGAGTCCAGCCTCGCCGGCTGCCCGGGCTGCGGTAGTGGTTTCCGACGCCGGCGGGGTGCTCGATGAACACCCCGCCAGGAGAAGGACGCCGATCAGCCCGACGGCCGCGGATGTCCTACGTCGCTTACGCTGCGGCCAAACTCGCATGCATCTCCCAGACCAGGATTTCGGATGGTTCGGTCGCGGTGATCCGCTGGCCGCCCGATGCCGTGAAACGCACGGCGTCGCCTTCGTGCAGTGGCCCCGCGCCTTCCAGCACGACCCCGCCGCGCGGGACGAAGAGGTGCAGATACGGCGCCTGCGGCAACTCGACGGTGTCGCCGGGTTGCAACCGCGCGCCGCGCAGGGCGGCGTACTTGTTGCTGATCGTGATGGCGGCATCGTCGGCGTGCTCGGGCATGCCTGAGGCGATGGTCACCAGTTTGCCGCGCAGCGCCTCGTCGTCGATCTCGAGCTGCTGATAGCCGGGCTTGATGCCAGCCTCGTCGGGCACCACCCACATCTGGACGAAGTGGACGGGATCGGCGTGCGTGTCATCGCCAGTGAGCGTCCACGAGTCGTTCTTCTCAGAGTGCAGAATGCCCCTGCCCGCCGACATTCGTTGTGCCAAGCCCGGATAGATCACGCCGGAGTGGCCCGTCGAGTCCTGGTGCACCAGAGATCCGCGCAGCACCCAGGTGACGATCTCCATGTCACGATGCGGATGGGTGTCGAAGCCCTTGCCCGGCTTGACCACGTCGTCGTTGTTGACGAGGAGCAGGCCGTGGTGGGTGTTGTTCGGATCGTAATTGCCACCGAACGAGAAGGAGTGCTTGGAGTCGAGCCAGGAGATCTTGGTGGCGGCGCGGTCCTGCGCACGTCGGATGTCGACGATGTCGGTGTTGGTCATGGCGATCGCTCCTTGGGATCATGGCCAGCCTAGGTGGCTGTCACTGGACACGACAACTTAGATGATGTGTCATATATTCCATGTGGCTGTCCGAAGACCAGCAGCGGGTGTGGCGCAACTACCTGTCGATGAGCGCTGAACTGCAGATCGAGATGAACCGGCAGTTGCAACGCGACTGCGGGCTCTCGCTCGCCGACTACGACGTGCTCGTCGCGCTCGACGAACGTGATGTCTGTCGGGTGAACGAACTTGGTGAGCGCCTGGGCTGGGAGCAGAGCCGCCTGTCCCATCAGCTGAGGCGGATGCGGTCCCGCGCGCTCATCGACCGGCGCGGAACGGACGACGACCGCAGAGGCGCCACCGTCGAGCTGACCGACGCAGGCCGAACCGCGCTCGGGTTAGCCGCGCAGGGGCACGTCGACCTGGTGCGAAACGTCGTATTCGACGGCATCGGTGCCGCCGAACTTCGCGCGTTGGACCGCTGGACTTCGCTGGTGCTGGAGCGGCTGTGCGACCGTTGACGTCCGCCGAGATCTGCGCAACGGCTGCCGGCCGCCGAGTTCCGCAACCCTCTTGCAGAAGTCGGCCGTCGGCCTAATCTGTCTGTCGTGGACATCAATGGAGCTAGTGCAATCGTCACCGGTGGCGCGTCGGGTATCGGCGCGGCATCTGCCCGCCAGTTGGCTGCCAGGGGGGCGCGGGTCGTCGTCGCCGACTTGCAGGCCGACCGCGGGCAGGAACTCGCCCACGAGATCGGCGGCGTGTTCGTCAGCGTCGACGTGACCAACACCGAGCAGATCGAAGACGCGGTCAACACGGCCGCTGATCTCGGCCCGCTGCGGGCCCTGGTGAACTCGGCAGGCATCGGTTGGGCCCAGCGCACGATCGGCAAGGACGGCGAGTTCGCCTCGGCGCACAACCTGGACGCGTACAAGAAGGTGCTCGCCATCAACCTGGTCGGCACGTTCGACTGCATCCGGCTGGCCGCCACCGCGATGAGTCGCAACGAGCTCACCGACACTGGTGAGCGCGGTGCGATCGTCAACATGACCAGCGTCGCGGCCTTCGACGGCCAGATCGGCCAGGCCGCGTACTCGTCGTCCAAGGGTGGCGTCGTCGGCCTGACCCTGCCGGTCGCCCGCGACCTCTCCGCCGTGGGCATCCGCGTCAACACGGTGGCCCCCGGTCTGATCGACACCCCGATCTACGGCGAGGGTGAGGCATCGGAGGCGTTCAAGGCCAAGCTGGGCGAGTCGGTGCTGTTCCCGCACCGCCTTGGCAAGCCCGAGGAGCTGGCCTCGATGGTGATCGAGCTGATCACCAACTCGTACATGAACGCCGAGGTCGTCCGCGTTGACGGTGGCATCCGGATGCCACCCAAGTAGCTCTCGCCGTCGTCGCGAGTGGTCAGTTATCGCACGCGTCTTGGGTGATTGCGTGGCATAAGTGGCCACTCGCGGGGCGCCTGTGGACAACCACCGTTTGGAATGGCTGATCTGTCGCACGGCGGCGTCACCGTGAGCCATGACCATCTCCGACCGGCCCTTCCTCGGGACCGAAGCGCTGGCCGTGGGTGACGTCAGCCCGCGGACTCTTCTCAGCCGCTATGACCGTGTCCATCGCAACGTCTACGTGCCGAAGGGCAGCGAGATGACGTCCGCTGAGCGTGCAGTTGCGGCGTGGTTGTGGTCGGGCCGACAGTCGATGCTGGCGGGCTTGTCTGCAGCAGCGATCCACGGCTCGAGGTGGATCGACCCGAGGCAGCCAGCCGAGGTGTACCGCCGCAACGGCAAACCGGTCGAGGGCATCCTGATTCATCGCGACGAACTACGGGACGACGAAGTGCAGTCGATTGGGGGCATCTCCGTGACCACCCCCGTCAGGACTGCTTTCGACCTCGGGCGCCGCCGAGGACGGACGCTCGCCGTGATCCGGGTGGACGCGTTGACCAATGCGACGGGTCTGCGGGCGCCGTCGATCGAGGCGCTCATCCGACGGCATGGCGGGGTTCGAGGG
>NZ_DASQEU010000131.1:0-55417 GCF_035633495.1 Mycobacterium sp.
AAGACCGCGCCGCCGCCATCACCGCCGAACGCCAACACAACCACGACATGCGCACCACCGCAGCCACACCCGAGTTCCGACGCGACGAAGACATCGAATACGAGGACACCCTCACGAAGGAGCCGGAACCGCCGCCCTTCTGACTGGCTGGACACACCGGGGCTCGATACCTGACAGAGACCTGATCGCGCGCTGGACGAGTCCTGGGATCCCTACAGTCGCGTTGTGCGAAGACTGTTCGCGGCGACGGCGCTCGCCCTCGGCACGGCGCTGACCGCGACCGCCGCACCCGTCGCACCCGTCGCCGTGGCGCAACCCGCGATCGAACCCGCAGGCGCGGTCGTCGCCCCGCCGGACGGTCCGGCGGAGGCGTGGCTGGTGGCCGATCTGGACAGCGGGCGCGTCCTCGCGGCGAAGGATGCCAACGGCTCACATGCGCCCGCAAGCACCATCAAGACACTGTTGGCTCTCGTGGTCGTCGACAACCTCAACCCGAATTCCTTCGCGCGGGCGAACGAATCGCACGAACGAGTCGAATGCTCGTGCGTGGGATTGACACCCGGCCAGCCCTACACGACCCGCCAACTGCTCGAGGGACTGCTGATGGTGTCGGGCAACGACGCCGCGAACATGCTGGCCGACATGCTCGGAGGTCAACGCGTCGCCGTTGCGAGGATGAACGCCAAGGCCCAGCAACTCGGCGCGCGCAGCACCCGCGCGGGTTCGCCGTCGGGGTTGGACGGGCCCGGTTGGGAGTCCGTCACCACACCCCACGACTTGGCGGTGATCTTCCGCGCGGCGCTGGCCAACCCGCTGATCGCCTACATCCTGCGGCAGCCGTCGGCCCAGTTCCCCGGCAAGACCCTCACTGCGCAGAACGAACTGCTGTCCCGCTATCCCGGTGATCTGGGCGGCAAGACGGGCTTCACCAATCTGGCGCGCAAGACCTATGTCGGCGCCGCGCAGCGGGGCAACCGGCGCCTCGTCGTCGTGCAGATGTACGGGACGGGTGATCTCTACGATCAGGCGATCGGCCTGTTCGACTGGGGTTTCAACCAGTAGTGCCGATCGGTAGCTCCGCGAACGCGCGGACGGGAAACGTGCCGAAACCCTCGACGGCCGGCGGAGCGGCGGTGAACCGTGCCCCGCGCGGTGGCAGCGCACCCAGATTGGTGAGGTGCTCGACGACGTGCACCCCCGCGCCGAGCAGCAGGGAGTGAGCGGGCCGCTCGCCCCCGGATTCCGTGTCGTCGATGTTCACCGAGTCGATCCCGACGAGCGCTGCCCCTGCGTCGATGAGGTGGCGGGCGCCGTCGGCGGTCAGGAACGGCGCGCCGACACCGTATTCTGGCGTCCCGAAGAATCGGTCCCAGCCGGTGTGTAGCAGTACCGCGGCACCGCGGACGTCGCGGTCGGCAAGGGTCTCCGCACGGATGCCGCGCCGATTGGGGTCCCACGCGTCGGTGAGGTGAAACACCTCGGCAGGCAGCCCGACCAACGTCGCGAGGTCGAGAGCGGCGAGGTCGGCTCCGTCGGCGTAGCGGTGAAAAGGTGAGTCCAGGTAGGTGCCGGTGTTGCCGATCATCGTGATCACGTCCATCGCGAACTCGGTGCCGGGTGCGTAGATGGCCCTCGAGCGCTCCCGCGTGAGATGTGGCTCGATGACGGGAGCGGGTAGCCCGGGGTAGGTGACGAGTCCCGCCCGGATTGGGTGGCTGAGGTCGACGACGTGGGTCGATGCCGTCGGGTCGGCCGGATCGGCGACGCCTCGGCTGCCGCGGTGCGGTTCCTCGACGATTCGCAGCCCGCGCAGTTCGACGCTGTCGACGAGGGCGAGCCCCAGATGGCGCACCAGGAGCTTGCCGATCGCATCAACGTCGAGGTCTGCCGCGGGCAGGTCCAGGCGGAAGCCCGTGCCCTTCAGGTCTCCCCCGTTCGCGAATCGGATGTCGAAGTCGAAGTGGGCGCGATGATCCGGCATGGGAGTGAGCGTACGGAGGGCGGCGCGCCCGCCGGATCGGCGTCAGCGGAAGACGCGGCCGCGCAGGACGACGAGCTCCGGATGATTCAGGACGTTGCCATTGCGGGGATCGTCTGTGTAGCAGAGCAGGTCGGCCGACGCGCCATGCTGCAGCGCGGGCCTGCCCAGCCACGCCCTGGCATCCCAGCACGCCGCGCCGAGCGCGTCCGTCGGGTTCATGCCGACGGTCTTGAGCGCGTGCACCTCGTCGGCGATCCGGCCGTGGGCGATCATGCCGCCCGCGTCGGTCCCCGCATAGATGGGGACGCCGGCGTCGTGCGCGGCGCCGACCCGCTGCTTGCAGGAGGCATGGAGGTCCCGCATGTGCTTGGCGTAGGTCGGATACTTGGCCGCCGCTTCGGCGATGCCGGGGAAGTTCTCGATGTTGATCAGCGTCGGCACCAGTGCCGTTCCGTGCTCCAGCATCAGCGCGATGACGTCGTCGGTGATGCCGGTGCCGTGCTCGATGCAGTCGATCCCCGCGTTGATGAGACCGGGCAGGGCGTCCTCGCCGAACACGTGCGCAGTCACCCGGGCACCCTCGGCGTGCGCGGCGGCGATGGCCTCGACCAGGACGTCGTCAGACCACAGTGGCGTGAGATCGCCGACGCCCCTGTCGATCCAATCCCCCACCAACTTCACCCAGCCGTCACCCCAACGGGCCTGCTCGGCGACCGCGGCGGGCAGTTGCGACTCGTCCTCGACGTCGATCGGCAGCTTTGACATGTAGCGCTTGGGGCGGGCCAGGTGACGGCCGGCGCGGATGATGCGCGGCAGGTCCTCGCGATCGTCGAAGCTGCGGGTGTCGACGGGCGAACCGGCATCACGCAGCAGCAGCGCGCCGGCGTCCCGTTCGGTCTCGGCCTGCGTGATGGCTTCATCGAAGTCGGTGGGCCCGCCTGGCCCGAGGCCGACGTGACAGTGCGCGTCGACCAGGCCGGGGATGATCCAGCCGCCAGCCCCATCGGCACCGAACACGGTCTCGGCGTCGGCGACGGGTTCGGCGCTGAGTCGCCCGTCGATCACCCACCACTCGACCGGTTCACCGTCGGGCAGACCCCTGCCCCGCAGGTGCAACGTCAACTTACTTCTGGCCGGGGAACTTCAGCTTGGACAGGTCGATGTTGGCCAGGCCCGGCGGTAGTTCGTCCAGGCCCTTCGGCATGTTCGACAGGTCGGGGAATCCCGCGGGGAGCCCGCCCCCGCCCACGCCGAGCGGGTTGTTCACCTTCGGCGGCGTCGGCCCCCGACCGCCCTTCTTGTTCTTCTGCTTGTTCTTGCCCTTGACGGCCTTGCGCGAAGAACTCTTGCGGGCGAACGGCATTCCCATCTGGCCGGCCATCGACGACATCATCTTGCGGGCGTCGAAGAACCGGTCGACGAGCTGGTTGACCTCCGAGACGTTGACACCGGAACCGTTCGCGATGCGCAACCGCCGCGACGCGTTGATGATCTTCGGGTCCGCGCGCTCGGCGGGCGTCATGCCACGGATGATGGCCTGGACGCGGTCGAGTTGGGTGTCGTCGACTGCCGCCAGCGCATCCTTCATCTGGCCGGCGCCGGGCAGCATGCCGAGCAGGTTGCCGATCGGACCCATCTTCCGGATCATCAACATCTGCTCGAGGAAGTCCTCCAGCGTGAGCTCGCCGCTGCCGATCTTGGCCGCAGCCTCCTCGGCCTTCTGCGCATCGAAGACCTGCTCGGCCTGCTCGATGAGGGTGAGCACGTCGCCCATGCCGAGGATGCGGCCGGCCATCCGGTCGGGATGGAAGACGTCGAAGTCCTCGAGCTTCTCGCCGTCCGACGCGAACAGGATCGGTACGCCGGTGATCTCTCGCACCGACAGCGCGGCGCCGCCGCGGGCATCGCCGTCCAGCTTGGTCAGGACCACGCCCGTGAACCCGACACCCTCGCGGAACGCCTCCGCGGTCATCACGGCGTCCTGGCCGATCATCGAGTCGAGGACGAACAGCACCTCGTCGGGGTCGACCGCGTCCCGGATCGCGGCCGCCTGGTTCATCAACTCCTCGTCGATGCCGAGGCGGCCCGCGGTGTCGACGATCACGACGTCGAAGTGCTTGGTCTTGGCCTCCGCGAGTCCGGCGGCGGCGACCGCGACGGGATCGCCCGCCTTCATCGCCTCCAAGTCGGCGCCACTGGGAGAGACGCCCGGATGCGGCGCGAACACCTGCACGCCCGCACGCTCACCGACGATCTGCAGCTGGTTGACCGCCCCGGGTCGCTGCAGGTCGCAGGCCACCAGCAGCGGCGTATGGCCTTGGTCCCTGAACCACTTGGCGAGCTTGCCCGCCAGCGTCGTCTTACCGGAACCCTGCAGGCCCGCGAGCATGACGACCGTCGGCGGCGTCTTGGCGTACGCCAGCTGCCGGGTCTCGCCACCGAGGATGCCGACCAGCTCGTCGTTGACGATCTTGACGACCTGTTGGGCCGGGTTCAGGGCGCCGGATACCTCCGCGCCCTTGGCACGGTCCTTGACCCGGGTGATGAAGGCACGCACGACGGCCAGCGAGACGTCTGCCTCGAGCAGGGCCAGCCGGATCTCGCGCGCCGTGGCGTCGATGTCGGCGTCGGTGAGCCGACCCTTGCCGCGGAGGCCCGAGAGGGCGCCGGTCAATCGGTCGGACAGGGATTCGAACACGTGGTTAGCCTAGCCGCCCACCTACTAACTGGCCTCCGGCACCGCCTTCGCCGGTGTCGGCGTGGGAAGCACGGTGAAGAGGTCACGCTCGAGTTCCTTGCGCGCCTCCGAATGGTCCTGCGTCGCGTCGCCGGCGGCCAGCGCGGGCACCACGATGCCGAAGGCATCTACCACCGACGATCCCAGAGTGGTGACCTTCGCCCAGGCGATGTCGATCCCGTCCCGCTCGATGACGGCAGTCAGTCGTGCCAGCAGCCCCGCACGGTCCGTGCTGCGGATCTGCAGGACGAACTCGCCGGGAGACGTGCCGTCGAACCAGAGGATGCGTGGCGGCGGGGGGGCGTTGATCGGCACGGCGTCCGGGATGTCCCCCGCACGCGTCGTGTTGGTGGCGGCGGCGTCGCGGTCCCGGCGTTCGAGCGAACCGATGACGTCGAGGTCGCCCGCCAACGCCAGCACGAACTGTTCACGCAGCAGCTCGGCGGCCGGCGGCGAGCCGAAGTGTGGCGACACCACGAACGTGTTGATCGCGACGCCGTCGTGACTGTTGACCGACGCCGAATGCACCCGCAAAGAGTTCAGCGCCATCACCCCCGCCGCCTTGGACAGCAGGCCCCTACGGTCGGGGGCGATCATCGCGACGTTGAAGATGTGCGGGCTGTCGCCGGCCACCAGCTCGACGTGCACTCCACGGTCGGCAGCCAGCGAAAGATGCCGTGGCTCAATCGGATCGGGTTTCGGCAACGGATCGCCAGCCATCACCAGCCTGCAGCGGCGGACCAGATCACCGATGAGAGAGGCCTTCCAGTCACCCCACACTCCCGGCCCGGTGGCCAGGGAATCGGCCTCCGCGAGCGCATGCAGCAGTTCGAGCAGCACCGGGTCGCCGTCCAGTGCATCCACGACGGACGCGATGATCTTGGGGTCCTGCAGGTCGCGGCGCGTTGCGGTGTCGGGGAGCAGCAGGTGGTAGCGCACGATCTTGGACAGCAGTGCGACGTCCGACGGCCACAGGCCCAGCCTGGTGCCGATCTGGGTCGCCAGATCGGCGCCGATCACGCTGTGGTCACCGCCGCGTCCCTTGCCGATGTCGTGTGCCAGAGCACCGAGCACGAGCAGATCTGGTCGCGATACCCGCGTGGTGAACGCGCTTGCGCGCGAGATGGTTTCGACGAGATGCCGGTCGACGGTCCAGATGTGGACGATGTCACGGGGCGGTAGGTCTCGGACGGCACCCCATTCGGGGAAGAGCCTGCCCCACAAGCCGGTTCGGTCTAGGGCCTCGACGGTGGCCACGGTGGCGGGACCGGCGGCCAGCATCACCAACAGGTCCTTGAGCGCCTGACGAGGCCACGGCGTGCGCAGTTCCGGCGCCGTCTCGGCCAATCGACTCAGGGTCGACGCCGACATCGGTAATCCGGTCGTGGCCGACGCGGCCGCGACCCGCAGAATGAGGCCCGGATCGCGTTCGGGGCGGGCGTCGCGGGCCAGCATGACCTCGCCGCCGTACTCGATGACGCCTTCGCCGACGGGTCGGCGCACGGGCCGCCGCAGTGCGGACAATCCACGGCGCGGCAACGCATTCGACGCAGTCCGGATGCCGGCGTCCACGTAGTAGCTGATGGTGCGCGCCGCGTCACTGAGCATGCGCGCGAGATCGAAGCGGTCGCCGATGTGCAGGGCCGCGCCGATCTCGTCGGCGAACTGGGCCAACAGCATCTCCCGGCCACGGCGCGAGACCCGGTGCAGCTCGGTGCGCACGTTCAACAGGGCCAGGTGCGCATCGCCCAGCGAACCGGTGGGTGAGGCCAGCGAACGGCTCGGGTACGCGTCCGCCAATTGCGCGATGGCCAGCGCATTGAGCAGCTGCACGTCGCGCAGGCCACCCCGTCCGTTCTTCAGATCGGGTTCGGCACGGTGAGCGATCTGGCCGCTGCGAACCCAACGCGCGCGCGTGTGATCGACGAGTTCTTCGAAGCGGGGCGCGATACCGGTTCGCCACTGGCGACGGGCGCCGCCGACGAGGAGCGCCGTCAGATCGGCGTCACCCGCGATGTGCCGGGCATCGAGCATGGCGAGGCCCGCCGAGATGTCCTCGCCGGCCACCTTGAGCGCCTCCGGCACCGTGCGAACGCTGTGGTCGATGTGAATGTTGGCGTCCCACAACGGATACCAGAGCAGCTCGGCCACCTGCGACACCACGTCGCGGGGCATCTCGTCGTGGACCAGGGTCAGATCCAGATCTGAGTACGGCAGCAGTTCGCCTCGACCGAGGCCACCGGTCGCGACGATGGCGAATCCACTGGTGGACGTGATGCCGATCTCGGCAGCCTTGGTGGTGAGCCAGAATTCGTTCAGATCGAGCAGCGCTTCACGCAGCGCTGCGGAGTCGAGGCGCGACCCGCCGGTGAGCAGTTGTTCGGCGGCGGTAGCCAGATCGTTCGCCGGACGCGACGAACCCGCCGCCGGCGCCTCCCATCGAGAGGCCCCGGCGGCGGGATCTGGTGTCTGCTTTGTCATCTCGGTCCTCCCCGGACGTGCTGTTGATCTTGCCTTCGATGCGCGTCCGGGAGACGACGCTCAGATCACTCCTCCATCAAATGGCGTCGGTCCCCCGTTCACCGGTCCGCACGCGGACGACGGTGTCGACGGGGCTGACCCACACCTTGCCGTCACCGATCTTGCCGGTGCGCGCGGCTTGAACGACGACGTCCACCACCTTGTCGACGGCGGAGTCGTCCACCAGGACCTCGACCCGCACCTTCGGCACGAAGTCGACGGAGTACTCCGCACCACGGTAGACCTCGGTGTGGCCCTTCTGCCTGCCATAGCCCTGCACCTCGCTGACGGTCATCCCCAGGATGCCCGCCTGCTCGAGACCCGTCTTGACGTCCTCCAGTGTGAACGGCTTGACGATCGCAGTGATCAGCTTCATTTGGTCAGTTCCTTCCAAGTCACCGTCAATTGTTCCCGATCACGCGAGTTCATAAGCCGTTTCCGCATGTTCGGCTTCGTCGATGCCGTTGGCCTCTTCCTCTTCGTCAAGTCGCAACCCGATGGTGAACTTGACGATGAGGGCGACCACGGCGGTACCGATTGCCGAGTACAGCAGGACCGCACCGGCTCCGACTCCCTGCCTCCACAGCTGGTCGAATCCACCGCCGTAGAACAGTCCTGCCACACCGGCGCCCGCCTCGGGTGCGGCGACCAGGCCGACCAGCAGGGTGCCGATGAGGCCACCGACGAGGTGGACGCCGACGACGTCGAGCGAGTCGTCGAAGCCGAGCTTGAACTTCAGCCCGACGGCAAGGGCGCAGAGTACGCCTGCCACGACGCCGATCACCAGTGCGCCAACGACATTCACCGAGGAGCAGGACGGGGTGATGGCGACCAGACCGGCCACGATGCCCGACGCGGCGCCGAGCGACGTGGCGTGGCCGTCCCGGATCTTTTCGGTGAGCAGCCATGCCAGCATCGCGGCGGCGGTGGCGACCGTCGTGGTGAGGAAGGTCGCACCGGCCAAACCGCCTGAGCCGACGGCCGATCCGGCGTTGAACCCGTACCAGCCGAACCACAGCAGACCGGCGCCGAGCATCACGAACGGCAGGTTGTGCGGGCGCATCGGCGCTCCGGGCCAGCCACGGCGCTTGCCGAGCATGATGGCCAGCACCAGGCCCGCGGTACCGGCGTTGATGTGCACGGCGGTACCACCCGCGAAGTCGACCGCGGCGAGTTTGTTGGCGATCCAGCCGCCCGTCTCACCGGTGAAGCCGTCGAAGGCGAACACCCAGTGCGCCACCGGGAAGTAGACGACCGTGACCCACAGGCCCGAGAACAGCAGCCAGCCGCCGAACTTCAGGCGATCGGCCACCGCACCCGAGATCAGCGCCACGGTGATGATCGCGAACATGAGCTGAAAGGCCACGAACACCGACATCGGGATGGTCCCGGCAAGTGGAATGGTGATGGCGTCAGCAGCTTCCACGCCCAGGCTGGGATCTGCGACGACCGCTTCCGCGGCATTACCGCCGATGATTCCCTTGAGTCCGAAGTACTGCGTCGGGTCGCCGAAGAGGTTGAACTTGTCGTTGCCGAACGCCATCGAGTAGCCGTAGAGCACCCACAACACCGTGACGACACCCATGGAGCTGATGCTCATCATCAGCATGTTCAGGACGCCCTTGGCGCGAACCATGCCGCCGTAGAAGAAGGCCAGTCCAGGGGTCATCAGCAGCACGAGTGCGGCGCTGGCCAACATCCATGCCGTGTCGCCGGTGTCCGGCGCACCCATTATCGGAAATCCGTCCACTCCCAGTTTCCTCCTTCGCCCATGCCACGGTTAGTCACCGATGACCTAGGCCAAGACAATGCGCACTGGTTGTTTCGCCAATGAGCCGCCCGTGTTTCGCCCATGTGAACGGATCGGCCTATTGCGTTTCGACGGTGTTAATCGCCTCGTCAGGCACCGATGTTCCCCGCGCAAGCGCTCGTCAGGCACCGATGTTCCTCGCGCAAGCGCTCGTCAGCCGAGCAGGGCGTCGACGAACGCGGCGGGCTCGAACGGCGCGAGGTCGTCGGGTCCCTCCCCGAGTCCGACGAGCTTCACCGGTACGCCCAGCTCCTGCTGCACGCGGAACACGATGCCGCCCTTGGCCGTACCGTCGAGCTTCGTCAGGACGACACCGGTGATGTCGACCACCTCCGCGAAGACCCTCGCCTGTGGCAGGCTGTTCTGGCCGATCGTGGCGTCTAGCACCAGGAGGACCTCGTCGACCACGGCGCGCTTCGTCACGACCCGTTTGACCTTGCCGAGCTCGTCCATCAGGCCCGTCTTGGTGTGCAGCCGGCCCGCGGTGTCGATGACCACGACGTCGGCGCCGGTGGCGATGCCCTGATCGACGGCGTCGAACGCCACCGACGCCGGATCGGCGCCCTCCGGGCCACACACGACCTCGGCTCCGACCCTGGCCGCCCAGCTCTGCAACTGGTCGGCCGCCGCGGCGCGGAACGTGTCGGCCGCTCCGAGAACGACGCGTCGGCCGTCGGCGACGAGGACCCGGGCGAGCTTGCCGACGGTCGTCGTCTTGCCCGTTCCGTTGACGCCGACGACGAGCAATACCGAGGGCTTGTCGGCATGTGGCAGCGCCCTGATCGAGCGGTCCAGGTCAGGGCGGAGCTCGTTGATGAGGACGTCGCGGAGCACCGCTCGAGCATCGGCCTCGGACCGGACACTGGTTGCGGCCATCCGGGCTCGCAGAGCGGTGACCACGTTCTCGGTGACGACGGGACCGAGATCGGCGACGAGCAGGGTGTCCTCGATGGCCTCCCAGGAGTCCTCGTCGAGATCCCCGCCGCCGAGCAGGCCGAGCATGCTGCGGCCAAGGGCGTTCTGTGACTTCGAGAGCCGCCCGCGAAGACGTTCCAGCCTGCCATCCGGCGGGGCGATCGGCTCGATCTCCGGCGCCGCGGGAGGAGGTTCGGGTTCGGGTTCGACCTCGGGGCGTTCCGGCGCCGGCGGTTCGGGCAGTTGCACGTCGGAGATGGACCGCTTGGGCGCATCGCGCGGGATGGTGGCGTCGTCCCCGACGGCCGGAAGGCCGAGGGTGTCCAGCCTCGCCACAGGTGGTGCGGCCGTATCCGTCGCCTGGGTGAACGAGATCGTCGAGGACGCCGTGTACCCGCCGGACTTGTCCACGGGTTTCTCGAGGGAAGTGGCATCCTCCGGCGCCGACAAGCTGATCCGTCGCCGCCGGTAGCGCACCAGTCCGACGACCAGCGCTGCTACGACGAGAACGGCGATGACCGCTAGGGCGATCCAGAGACCTTCAGACACCACATCATTGTCTCAGGGTGGGTTCCGCCGGCGGGCTCAGGTGGTCGCGGTGACGAGTTCCTGGCCCCGCATCCGCTGCGAGATCACGGTGGTGATGCCGTCGTCGCGCATGGTGACGCCGTACAACGCGTCGGCCACCTCCATGGTCGGCTTCTGGTGCGTGATGACGATCAGCTGGGAGCGTTCACGGAGCTGCTCGAAGAGGCTGATCAGGCGGCGCAGGTTGACGTCGTCGAGCGCGGCCTCGACCTCGTCCATGACGTAGAAGGGTGACGGGCGGGCCCGGAAGATGGCGACGAGCATCGCGACCGCCGTCAGCGACTTCTCGCCACCGGACAGCAGGGACAGCCGCTTGATCTTCTTGCCGGGCGGTCTGGCCTCGACTTCGATGCCGGTGGTCAGCATGTCGTCGGGGTTGGTCAGAAGAAGACGACCCTCGCCGCCGGGAAACAGCGTGGCGAACACCTGAGTGAACTCGCGCTCCACGTCGGCGTACGCCTCGGCGAAGACCTGCAGGATGCGCTCGTCCACGTCGGTGATCACGTCGAGCAGATCCTTGCGCGCCGCCTTGACGTCCTCGAGCTGTGTGGACAGGAAGTTGTAGCGCTCCTCCAGCGCTGCAAACTCTTCCAGCGCAAGAGGATTCACCCGTCCGATTTCGGCGAGCTCACGGTCGGCCTTCTTTGCTCGACGTTCCTGCGTGGCCCGGTCGAACGGCATCGGCGCGGGCGCCGTGACCTGCTCTCCACGCTCCCTGGCCTGCTCGTACTCGGCCATCTCCAACTCCGACGGCGGCAGCGGCACGTGCGGGCCGTATTCCTCGATGAGGTCGTCGGTCGCCATGCCGAACTGTTCGAGCGCGTGTTGCTCGAGTTGTTCGATGCGGAGCGCCGCCTGAGCTTTCGCGACCTCGTCGCGATGCAGCGAGTCGGTGAGCGCGGTGAGCCTGGCGTTGAGTTCGTCGACCTCCTGGCGCACTCTGCTCAGCGCCTCGGCGCGGTGGCTGCGCTCGGCGGCCAGGCCATCCCTGGTGCGACCCGCCACCGCCACCGCGGTGGCCAACCGAGCGGCGACCAGACGGCCCGACTCCGCGACCGCTGCCGCCACCGTGGCGGCATGCTCGCGCGCCTCGCGAGCCCGCTGCGTGCGCAGCCGCGCCTCACGCTCGGCGGCCGCCGCACGGCGGAGCGAGTCCGCCCGTCCGCGAACGGCATTCGCACGTTCCTCCGCGGTGCGAACTGCCAGCCGCGCCTCGAACTCGGCGGCCCGCGACGCCTCGGCAGCCGCGACGGATTCCTGGCGATCGACTGGTTCCGCATCGAAGGTAGGTAGCTCCTGCGCATTACGCAGTCGTTCCTCGAGGGCTGGCAGCTCCTCGACGGTCTTCACCCGGCCCGCCTCGAGCTCGTTGCGCTGGCCGTTGAGGCGCTGCCACTCCTCCTCTGCGGCACGGGCTTCGTGCCCCAGCCTGCCGAGCTGTTCGTAGATCGCCGAGATCGCTGCATCGGATTCGTTGAGCGCCGCGAGGGCGTCCTCGGCAGCGTCCTGGCGAGATACCTGCTCGGCTAGGGCACCCGACAACGCCGCCGTCAGTTCGGAGACCTGTCGCTCGGCGGACTCCAATTCCGCACGGGCCTTGTCGATTTCGGAGGTGATCTCCAACGTGCTCGGCTTGCGATCGGAGCCGCCGGTGAGCCAGCCGGCACCCACCAGGTCTCCGTCGGTGGTGACCGCGCGCAGCCGGGGATGGGACGCGACGAGGTCCAGCGCCGCGGTCAGATCGGGGACCACCACCACACCGGCGAGCATCGCCTCGATGGCGCCGCGAAGACGCGGGGCCGGCTCGACCAGATCGACTGCCCACAGTGCACCATCGGGCAGCACCTCCCCCGAATCTCGTTGCGGCGACTCGGTTTCGGGCCAGTCACCAAGCACGATCGCGGCGCGGCCACCGTCGGCCCGCTTGAGTGCCGCGACGGCTGAGTGCGCAGCTCCGAAACTCTCGGCGGCCACTGCATCGGCCGCCGAGCCGAGTACGGCCGCGACCGCAGCTTCGTGTCCGGCGCGCACCCGCAGCATCTTGGCCACCGAACCGAAGAGTCCCGAGCCGTCGTGGTTATTCTGCAGCCAGGCGGCGCCGTCCCTGCGGTCCAACCCGACTGCCAGCGCGTCGATGCGCGCTCGCAACGACGCAACCTGGCGTTCGGCGTCACGCTCGGCAGCCTGTAGTTCCGCGACCCGCGCGTCGGCAAGACGCAGCGCGGTCACCGTCCGGTCGTGTTGATCGTCGAGACCGACCTCACCGGCGTCGAGTTCACCGACGCGCGTCTGGACGGTCTCGAAGTCGACCCTGGACTGCTGAACCCGCATCGCGGACTCTTCGATGCTGACCGTGAGACGTGCCACGCCTTCGTCGATCGACTCGACGCGGGTGCGGATGGTGTCGACCTGACCGGAGAGCCGGGCCAGCCCCTCGCGGCGGTCGGCCTCCGCCCGGGCTGCCGCGAGATGCGCGCGTTCGGCCTCGGCGGCGATGCGTTCGCGCTCACTCAGTTCCGCGCGCGCCGCCTCCTGCCGCTCTCGGCACCGTGCAAGCTCGACGAGCAGCTGCTGTTCGTGTGCGGCGACCTCGTCTGCCTGCGCCTCGAGGGCGTCCGGATCGGCGCCCTGGGACACCTCGGCGTCGGCGTCGAGAAGTTGTGTTCGCTCGCTGGCGATGCGCACGGTGGCGCTGACCCGTTCCGCGAGCGCGGACAGCCGGAACCACGTCTGTTGTGCCGCCTCCGCGCGCCCGCTCAGACCGGCCACCGCGGTTTCGTGGGTCGTCAGCTCGATGGTCGCGGTTTCCAGGCGGGTGCTGATCTCGTCGTGCTCGCGCCGCAGCGTCGTCTCGGCCTGGTTGGTGTCGTTGAACTCGGCGCGCCGGATTACGAGGTCGTCGGCAGCCAACCGCAGCCGGGCGTCGCGCAGGTCGGCCTGGATGGTCTGCGCCCGCCGCGCCATCTCGGCCTGGCGTCCCAGCGGCTTGAGCTGACGGCGCAACTCGCTCGTCAGGTCGGTGAGCCGGTTGAGGTTCGCCAACATCGAGTCGAGCTTGCGGACCGCCTTCTCCTTGCGCTTGCGGTGCTTGAGCACGCCGGCGGCTTCCTCGATGAACGCGCGACGGTCCTCCGGCCGCGACTCGAGGATCTCGGACAGCTTGCCCTGGCCGACGATGACGTGCATCTCGCGGCCGATACCCGAGTCCGACAGCAGTTCCTGAACGTCCATCAGCCGGCAGCTGGTGCCGTTGATCTCGTATTCGCCTGCACCGTCGCGGAACATCCGTCGGGTGATCGACACCTCGGAGTACTCGATCGGCAGCGCATTGTCGGAGTTGTCGATCGTCAACGTCACCTCGGCGCGGCCCAGCGGCGCCCGTGACGACGTACCGGCGAAGATGACGTCCTCCATCTTGCCGCCACGCAACGTCTTGGCGCCCTGCTCGCCCATCACCCACGTCAAGGCGTCGACCACGTTCGACTTGCCCGATCCGTTGGGTCCGACGACGCACGTGATGCCCGGCTCGAAGCGCAGAGTCGTCGGCGAAGCGAAGGACTTGAAGCCCTTCAACGTCAGACTCTTGAGATGCATGACGTGCGAGCTTACCTGCGCAGTTGCTATCGCTCGGCGAAGCCCTCGGTCGGGTCGCCGGGCCCCGACCATTCGTAGACGACGGTGTCGACGCGCCCCGGTGTGGCCCCACCCTGCAGCAGGTCGAGCAGCCGCTGACATGCAGCGCGCGATCCGCGGGCGACGACGTGCACGCGGCCGTCATCCTTGTTTGCCGCGAACCCGGTGAGCCCGAGTTCCAACGCCCTCGAGCGCGTCCACCAGCGGAACCCGACACCCTGAACGCGGCCGTGCACCCACGCGGTGAGGCGGACGTCCTCGCCTGCCGGCGGAATCACTTCTGGGTGACCTCGAACGTCACCTCGGCGCCGGTCTTGAGGGTGCGGCCGACGGTGCACACCTTGTCGATCGAACGCTCGACGATGACGAGAAGCTTCCTGATCTCCTCCTCCGACAGTGCCGACAGGTCGACCTCGAGGTTCTCCTCGATCAGCGGGTAGCGCTCCTGCTCGCGGTCGGCGGGACCGGAGACCCTGACTGTGGCCTCGTAGTCGTCACCCAGCCGACTGCGCAGTGCGTGGTCGCTGCTCATGCCGCTGCACGCCGCGAGCGCGATCTTGAGCAGCTCGCCCGGGGTGAACACGCCGTCGACGTCTTCGGAGCCGACCAGCACCTCCGCTCCCCGCGTGCTGCGACCGGTATAGCGGCGCACGCCCGTGCGCTCGACCCAGAGATCAGTCATCAGTCCTCTTTCCCCATGTCACGTAGAACCATCAACGCCTCGGCCGCGGTTGACATTTCGGGCAGTAGTACGACGACCGGTTCATGAACTTGTCGCGCTGCACGAGCGCACCGCAGCGTCGGCACGGCTCGCCCTCGCGGCCGTAGGCGTCCAGCGACCGGTCGAAGTATCCCGACTCGCCGTTGACGTTGACGTACAGCGAGTCGAACGACGTGCCGCCCTGACCGAGGGCGTCGCGCATGACGTCGGCGGTGTGGCCGAGGATCGCGGCCAGCGTCGGTTTGGTCAGCGATTCCGCGATGCGCGCCCCGTTGACCTTGGCGCGCCACAGCGACTCGTCGGCGTAGATGTTGCCGATGCCCGACACCACCGTCTGGTCCAGCAGTTGACGCTTGATCTCGGAGTGCTTGCGCCGCAACACCTTTACCACGGCCGCCCCATCGAACAACGGATCCAGCGGGTCGCGCGCCACGTGCGCGACGGGGACGGGGACCTCGGTGCCGTCGACGGTGACGAGGTCGGCCATCATCCAGCCGCCGAACGTGCGCTGATCGACGAAGCTCATCGCCGTACCGTCGTCGAGCAGGGTGGCCACGCGTAGGTGCTCGGTCTTCGCGACGGGTCCCAGTAGCATCTGGCCACTCATCCCGAGGTGGACCACCAGGGCGTCGCCGCTGCTGAGCGTCAGCCACAGGTACTTCCCGCGCCTGCCCGTCCCGGTCACCACGTTGTCGAGCAGTCGCGCCGTCAGATCGGCAGCGCCCTCCTCGTGCCGTCGGACCGCGCGGGGATGGTTCACCCGGACGGCGGTGATCGTCCTTCCGACGACGTGCGCGGCGAGCCCGCGCCGGACGACCTCGACCTCGGGAAGTTCAGGCATCCCGCTCGGGCTCGGTGTCGGTGTGGAGGTCCCCAGCCGCGCCGAGCGCCTCGAGCGCCTCGTGCGCCGCCGCGGCGGCCTGCTGTTCGGCCTCCTTCTTGGTCCGGCCCTCGCCCACGCCGTAGTCCTCGGCGTTGACGACCGCCCGCGCCGTGAAGTGCTTGTCGTGCTCGGGGCCGGTGGAGGAGACGACGTAACTTGGGACGCCCAGCCGGCGGGCCGCCGCGAGCTCCTGCAGGCTGGTCTTCCAGTCGAGACCCGCGCCCAGGTTCGCGGCGGTTTCGAGCGCGCCGGAGAACATGCGGATGACGACGTCGTGGGCCACCTCGTGTCCGTGCTGGACGTACGTCGCGCCCAGCAGTGACTCCACCGCGTCCGCAAGCAGGTTGGCCTTGTGGGCACCACCGCTCGCCACCTCGCCGCGGCCGAGCAGAAGGTACGCGCCGAGCCCGTCGTCGGTGAGGTTCCTGGCGATCCGCGCCAGCGCCTGGGTGTTGACGACGGCGGACTTCAGCTTGGCCAGTTCGCCTTCGCTGCGGTCCGGGTACTTGGCGAAGATCTCCGCGGTGATCACCAGACCCAGTACGGCGTCGCCGAGGAACTCGAGCCGCTCGTTGGTGGGCAGACCCCCCGCCTCGTAGGCGTAGCTGCGGTGGGTCAGGGCCAGGGTGAGTAGATCGTCGGGCAGGTCGACGCCGAGCGCTTCCAGCAGCGGTGTCCGGTCGACCGTCACTCGCGATCCCCCGCCGCCTGATCCGGCGGCTCCTCCTCGACGGGCTTCATGGCCGCCAGCTTGGCCCACCTCGGATCGATGACGTCGTGGTGGTGCGGGTCGGCATCGTTCTCGTAGTCGGCCAGCTGGGCACCGCACTCCGGGCAGAGGCCCGGGCAGTCGTCCCGGCACACCGGTGAGAACGGCAATTCCATCCCGACGGCGTCGATGATCGGCTGTTCGAGGTCGACGGTGTCACCCGATGAGTCGGAGGTGACGCGCCCGACCTCGTCCTCGTCGGTCGTGGCCTCGGTCGTGCTGTCCGGGTAGGCGTACAGCTCGGTGAGGGTGATCTCGACGTCGCCGGCGACGGGGGTCAGACAGCGGGCGCACTCGCCTTCGGTGGGTGCCGAAACCGTGCCGCTGACCAGCACTCCCTCGGATACCGATTCGAGGCGTAGATCGAGTTCGACGGGCGCACCCTTCGGGATGGCGATGAGCTCGATCCCGATGCGGAACGGTGCGGGCACGGTCTCCTCGACGGTCACCATCGAGCCGGGCCGACGACCTAGTCGGGAAATGTTCAGCGCGAAGGGCGATCGAGGGCCGCGGCGCGCAGCGTGCTTCGACTTCCCGGCCATCCGCTGATCCTACGACCGTGGTCCGGCCCGACCCGAATCCGTCGGACCGTGGCGTCTCTCTCTACCGTTGCGCGTAGTCGTGCGTGCCCGCGGCGGTCCGCAACTGGTGGCGACCACGCCCGACCGAGCGAAGAGTGCCGTTGAGGTAGTCCTCGAACTCGGCGAGCTTGCTGTCCACGTAGATGTCGCATTCGCCCCGCAGGCGATCCGCCTCGGCATGGGCGGTGTCGATCAGGCGGGTGGCCTCCGACGTCGCGGTCTGCACGATCTCGGTCTGCGACACCAGCCGCTGCTGTTCCTTGATCCCCTCCTGCACGGCCTTCTCGTAGGAGAGGTTGCCGTTCTCGATCAGGCGGTCGGCTTCGGCCTTGGCGCGTCCGGTGCTGGCCTCGTACTCACGCTTGGCGGTGGCCATGATGCGGTTGGCCTCCTCGCGGGCCTCGCCGACCATCCGTTCGCTGTGCTGCCGCGCCTCGGCGACCATGCGGTCGGCCTGGCTCTTGGCGTCGGCGAGAATCCGGTCCGCTTCGCCGCGGGAGTGGTTGATCAGCGAGTCGGCCTCGGCGGTCGCCGTCGAGACCATCGAATCGGCGTGATCCTTTGCCTCGCGCAGCATCCCGTCGCGAGCGTCGAGAACGTCCTGGGCGTCGTCGAGTTCGCCGGGGATGGCGTCCTTGACGTCGTCCAGCAATTCGAGCACGTCGCCGCGGGGCACCATGCAGCCGGCCGTCATCGGCACACCGCGGGCTTCCTCGACGATCGCTCCGAGCTCGTCGAGCGCCTCAAATACTCGGTACACGGCAACACCCTCCCGGCCTAGTTGGTCGTTACCAGTGTGCCTGGTGTTACCCGTGTGACTAGGCACGCCACGCCGGTTGATTCGCGGTTATCGCGTCGGTACCGACCCGTAGGGTTGCCAGGATGGGTCATCGTCCAACGTGCGACCAGGGCGACTTTCCCTCGGATTTCCCGCCATGGCCGCACACTCGGCGAGGTCGTCAGCGCTCGGCCAGCTTTGCCCGCAGACGCACGTTGACGGGCTCTGGCAGCAACTCCGAGACGTCACCACCGAGGATCGCGACCTCCATGGCGAGCGACGACGACACGAAGGAGTACCGGGGTGCCGTCGCGACGAAGAAGGTGTCCACACCCGCGACGTGCTTGTTCATCTGCGCCATCTGCAGCTCGTAGTCGAAGTCGGTGCCGCTACGCAGCCCCTTGACGATCGCGGTCAGGCCTCGGGACTTCACGAAGTCGACCACCAGGCCGCTGCCCCTCTCCACCCGCAGATTCGGCAGGTGCGCCGTCGACTCGCGGATCAACTCGATGCGCTCCTCGGCAGTGAACATGCCCGACTTGCTCGGGTTCACCAGCACAGCGACCACGACCTCGTCGAACTGTGCTGCCGCCCGTTCGAAGACGTCGACGTGGCCGAGGGTCACGGGGTCGAACGAACCTGGGCATACGGCGCCACTCATGTCCGACGACGCTACGCGATCTCCCCGAACTCGAGGCGCGTGTCACCGTAGCGGCGGTCCCGCCCCGACGCCCACCCGGCGGGCCAGGCCAGTACGGGCGCCGACGTGGGTCGCTCGACCACGGCGATCGCACCCGGACTCACCCAGCCACCATCGGTCAGGGCGCGGAGCACCGCCTCCACGTCGGCCGACGGCACCTCGTAGGGCGGGTCGGCGAACACCAGGTCTGCGGGACGGTCGGTTCCCGTCGCCAGCACCGAGGCGACGCTGCCGCAGCGCACCACCGCGCCGGCGGCGCCCAGCGTCGCAACGTTGTCTTCGATGACGGCCGCTGCGCGCCGGTCAGCCTCCACGAACACAGCCGACGCGGCGCCACGCGAAAGCGCTTCCAGCCCAAGGGCTCCCGAACCGGCGTACAGGTCGAGAACCGCGAGACCGGCCAGATCAACTCGTGCGGTCAACACGTTGAACAGCGACTCGCGGACCCGGTCCGTCGTGGGACGGGTACCCCGCCCGGAACGACCCTGCGGCACCGAGATTCGGCGGCCGCCGAACCGACCGCCGACGATCCGGGTCAGCGGATCACCGCCAGAAGGTCGCCACCCTCTACCTGCGCGGTAGCCGAGACGGCGACACGGTCGACGGTGCCCTGCTTGGGAGCCGTGATGGCCGCCTCCATCTTCATGGCCTCGATGGTGGCGATGGTCTGGCCCGCGCTGACCTGATTGCCCGCGACGACGTTGACGGTGACGACGCCGGCGAACGGCGCGGCGACGTGGTCGGCGTTGGCCCGGTCCGCCTTCTCCGAGGCGGGCACGGTGTCGGCGATGCTCTCGTCGCGCACCACCACCGGTCGAAGTTGCCCGTTCAGAATGCACATCACGGTGCGCATGCCGCGCTCGTCGGCATCGGAGATCGCCTCGAGCCCGATGATCAGGTCGACGCCACGGTCGATCTGGATGCGATGTTCGTCGCCGTGGCGCAGCCCGTACCAGAACTGGTTGGCGGACAGGCGCGAGGTGTCCCCGTACGTCTCCCGGTGGGCCTCGAATTCCTTCGTCGGCCCGGGGAACAGCAACCGGTTCAACGTCCGCTGTCGCACGGTGCCGGGCTGGCGGAGCAGCGCTTCGTCCTGCGCGTCGAGCTTCTCGGTCGGCCTGGCGGGCGGGCGTCCCGCCAGCGCCTTGGAGCGCAGCGGCTCCGGCCATCCGCCGGGCGGGTCGCCGAGTTCGCCACGCAGGAAACCGATCACGGAGTCGGGAATGTCGAAGCGGGCCGGATCGGCCGCGAAGTCGTCGGCCGTGATCCCGGCGCCGACGAGCGCAAGGGCGAGGTCTCCGACGACCTTCGAGGACGGCGTGACCTTGACCAGATGTCCGAGCACCCGGTCCGCGCCGGCATAGGCGTTCTCGACGTCCTCGAACCGATTGCCGAGACCGAGCGCAATCGCCTGCTGACGCAGATTGGACAGCTGACCGCCGGGGATCTCGTGCGAATACACCCGGCCGGTGGGGGCAGGAAGCCCGGACTCGAAGGGCGCGTACACCTTTCGCAAGGCTTCCCAGTAGGGCTCCAGATCACACACGGCGCGCAGCGACAAACCGGTGTCGTAGCGGGTGTGCATGGCCGCGGCGACGATCGAGGACAGCGACGGCTGACTGGTGGTCCCCGCCAACGGCGCGGCGGCGCCGTCTACGGCGCTTGCACCTGCCTGCCAGGCCGCGGTGTAGGTGGCCAACTGACCACCGGGCGTGTCGTGGGTGTGTACGTGCACCGGCAGATCGAACCGGCTGCGCAGCGCCGAGACCAAGGTGGTGGCCGCCGGTGCCCGCAGCAGGCCCGCCATGTCCTTGATGGCCAACACGTGTGCGCCTGCCTCGACGATCTGCTCGGCCAGCTTGAGGTAGTAGTCCAACGTGTAGAGCGTCTCGGCCGGATCCGACAGGTCGCCGGTGTAGCTCATGGCGACTTCAGCGACCGCCGAACCGGTTTCACGGACGGCATCGATCGCCGGGCGCATCGACTCGACGTTGTTGAGCGCGTCGAAGATCCGGTAGATGTCGATGCCGGTGGCCGTGGCCTCCTCGACGAAGGCCGAGGTGACGACCTCGGGGTACGGGGTGTATCCGACGGTGTTGCGGCCCCGCAGCAGCATCTGCAGACAAATGTTGGGCACCACCTCGCGCAGCGCCGCCAGCCGTTCCCACGGGTCTTCCTTCAGAAACCGAAGCGCCACATCGTAAGTCGCGCCGCCCCAGCACTCCAGCGACAACAGCTCGGGGGTCATCCTCGCGATGTACGGCGCGACGGCCACCAGACCGGAGGTCCGCACCCGGGTGGCGAGCAGCGACTGATGCGCGTCGCGGAAGGTGGTGTCGGTGACACCCACCGCAGGAGAGTCCCGCAGCCACACCGCGAAGGCCTGGGGCCCCAGCTCGATCAACCGTTGCCTGCTGCCCGGTGGCGGGGTCGCCTCGAGGTCCGCCACATTGGCGTCGGGCAGCTTGTCCTGCGGGTACACCCGCGTCCGGTCGCCGTACGGCGAGTTGACGGTGACCTCGGCGAGGTAGTTGATGATCTTGGTGCCCCGGTCGGCCGACGCGTGAGCGGTGAGCAGTTGCGGGCGTTCGTCGATGAACGAGGTCGTGACCCGGCCGGCGCGGAAGTCGGGGTCGTCGACGACCGACAGCAGGAACGGGATGTTGGTCGAGACCCCGCGGACCCGAAACTCTGCGAGCGCGCGACGGGCGCGTGCCACCGCGGTCGAGAAGTCCCGGCCCCGGCAGGTCAGCTTGACCAGCATCGAGTCGAAGTGCGCACCGATCTCCGCACCCAGCGTCGTGCCGCCGTCCAACCGGATGCCCGCACCGCCCGGCGACCGGTAACCGGTGATCCGCCCGGTGTCGGGCCGGAAGCCCTTCGCCGGGTCCTCGGTGGTGATCCGGCACTGCATCGCGGCGCCCCGCACCTGAATCGAATCCTGGCTCAGCGCAAGGTCGGCCAGCGTCTCCCCCGCGGCGA
Organism: Mycobacterium sp.; assembly: GCF_035633495.1. Taxonomy (GTDB): domain Bacteria; phylum Actinomycetota; class Actinomycetes; order Mycobacteriales; family Mycobacteriaceae; genus Mycobacterium. The sequence continues at coordinate 21,599 of NZ_DASQEU010000131.1, forward strand.
TGCGTAGCTGGCTCGCCACCAGGTCTACGTCGGTGATCTCCTCGGTGACCGTGTGCTCGACCTGGATGCGCGGGTTCATCTCGATGAAGACGTGGTTGCCGCGTTCGTCGAGCAGGAACTCGACGGTGCCCGCGCAGGAGTAGCCGATCTGACGCGCGAAGGCGACGGCGTCCCCGCAGAGCTTGGCGCGCAACTCATCTGACAGGTTGGGGGCGGGGGCGAGCTCGATCACCTTCTGGTGCCGCCGCTGCAGGCTGCAGTCGCGCTCGAAGAGGTGGATGACGTTGCCCTTGCCGTCGGCGAGGATCTGCACCTCGATGTGACGCGGGTTGAGCACAGCCTGCTCGAGATACACCGTGGGATCGCCGAACGCCGCCTCGGCCTCGCGACTGGCGGCCTCGATCGCCTCGGCGAGTGCGTCGGAATCCGAGACCCGCCGCATGCCACGGCCACCGCCGCCCGACACCGCCTTGACGAACAGCGGGAAGTCCATGTCGGCCGATGCGGCGACGAGTTCGTCCACCGATGCCGACGGTCCCGAGGACGCCAGCACGGGCAGGCCCGCTTCCCGCGCCGCGGCGATCGCTCGCGCCTTGTTGCCCGTGAGCTCCAGCACCTGAGGGCCGGGGCCGACGAAGGTAACGCCCGCCTCCGCGCACGCGGCCGCGAGTTCTGGTTTCTCGGAGAGGAACCCGTATCCGGGATACACCGCGTCGGCGCCTGCGTCGCGGGCAACGCGGATGATCTCGTCGATCGACAGATAGGACCGCACGGGGTGGCCCGGCTCGCCGATCTGATACGACTCGTCGGCCTTCATCCGGTGCGGCGAGTTACGGTCTTCGTACGCGTACACCGCCACCGTCGCGATGTTCATCTCGTATGCCGCACGAAACGCCCGGATCGCTATCTCACCGCGGTTGGCCACCAACAGTTTGGAGATCACGCGCTACCCTAACTCGCCCCCGGCCCGGTCCGACCTAGATCAGCGTCGACCAGTAGTTCCAGAAGCGAGCCAGGATCAGCAGGATCAGCGCGGTGAACCAGAGCACGACGAGCGACCAGCGCCACTCGTAGACGAAGCGGGAGAGCCCCCCAGATCCCTTGCCCGCCAAGGGGCGAAGCGCGATCGACGACACCACGACCAGTAGCGGTATGGCTACCCCCCACACGACCATGCAGTACGGGCACAGGGCTCCGATGACGTACAGGCTCTGATAGATGAGCCAGTGGACGAACACCGCGCCGAGCAGGGTACCGGCCGCGAGACCTGCCCAAATCCATTGTGGCAGAGCTACTTTTGCAACGGCTAGCACGCCGATGACCACGACGACCGTGAACGCCGCGATGCCGATCAGCGGATTTGGAAAACCGAACGCCGCCGCCTGCGGGGTGACCATCACCGAGCCGCACGACAACACCGGGTTGATGCTGCAGGACGGCACGTAGGCGGGGTTCTGCAGCAGCTTGATCTTCTCGATCGACAGCGTGATGGCCGCCGTGAGACCGACGGCACCGCCGATCAGCACCCAGAGCGCGCTGGCGATCGGCACCCGTGCCGGGGAACCATCCCCCGTCGGCGCCGCAGGTGCGGTCTCGCTCGCCGCGGCGACGCTCATGGCGCCGTCGGGGCCGGTGCCGCGGGCGTGGGTGCGGGTGCGGCGGGTGCGGGGGTCAGCCCGGGAACGTCGCCCACGATCTCCTTGACCTTGGCCACCAGGGCGTCGGGCGTCGAGAACTTGTAGTCCTCGCCGTTGATCCGCACGGTCGGCGTGGCCGTCACGGAGGTCGCGGCGGCGAGACCCTTGACCACGTCCAGGTAGCGGCCGTTGTTGATGCACTCCGGCACCTTGCCGGCCACGCCGGCCTGACGCGCGGTCTCGATCAACTGCTGATTGGTGGGAAACGTCGTGCCCGTCTCGCTCGGCTGCTGCGCGTACATCGCGGCGTGGAACCGCCGGAACGCCTGCTTGTCCGGGCTGGTGTCCTCGTCGGCCACGCAGTACGCCGCCGCCCCGGCCCGGGACGAGTAGTTCTGGTTGGACGGACGGTCGAGGATCGCGACCATGTAGAAGTCGGCGGCCACCGCGCCGCTGTCGATCAGCTTGCTCAAGGTGGGGCCGAACTGCTGCTCGAAATTGCCGCAGACGGGGCAGAGGAAGTCCTCGTACAACGACAGCACGGCCTTCGGCTCGGTAGTGCCCTCCTTGGTGACCACGCTGCTCGTGGCCACGCGGATCGACTTCGCCTCGCCACCTGCGGGCTTACCGCTCCCGGACGTGACGATGTACACCACCAGAACCACCGCGAAGATGACGACGACCGCGGTCAGCCCGACCTGGATCATCACGTTGCGCCTGCGGTCCGCAGCCTTCAGGTCGTAGCGGGCGTTCTTCTTGGGTTTCGTGGCCACGGCACTAGGGTACCGGCGGCGCGCAACGCATCCCTCAGACCCGGCTCAGGTGTGCCCGCAGCGCCGAGACGACCTCCGCGCTGGCGGTGGCGCTGGCGCCCCCGAGCGGGAAGAAATTGGCGAAGACGTGCACGAGCGGACCGAACTGCCGGTGATCGACGGGGACGCCCGCAGCCGCGAGCGCGTCGGCGTACTGGTTACCCTCGTCGCGCAGCGGGTCGAAGCCACCGGTCAGCACCATCGCCGGAGGCAACCCGGAGAGATCGTCGGCCAGCAGTGGCGAGATCCGCGGGTCGCTCCTGTCGAGCCGGGAACCCGCCAGGTAGTTGTCCCGGAACCAGTCGATGTCATTCTTGGTGAGGAAGTAACCGTCGGCGAAGAGGGTCTTCGACCTGGTGTCGCCCGCGAAGTTGGTGATCGGGTATAGCAGCAGCTGCAGCGCGGGCAGCGCAAGCCCTTCGTCGCGTGCCCGCAAGGAGACCACCGCAGAGAGATTGCCACCTGCACTGTCGCCTCCCACGGCCACCCGTGCGTGGTCGGCGCCGAGTTCGGCGGCGTGCTCCAGCGCCCAGCGGTAGGCGGCATAGCAGTCCTCGATGGCGGCGGGCGCCGGGTGCTCCGGCGCGAGTCGGTAGTCGACCGCCAGGACGTGCACCGCGGCGTCGCGACACATCAACCGGCACAGGTCGTCATGGGTGTCGAGATCCCCGACGACGAATCCACCGCCGTGGAAGAACACCAGAAGCGGTTCTGAGCCCTCACCGTTGACCGGGGTGTAGTGCCGAACCGGAATCGGGCCCGCCGGACCGGGTATCGACAGGTCCCTCACCCCGACGGCGATACCGGCGTCGATCATCGACGCGAGCTTCCGAAGCTGGGCCCGGGCGACGGTGACGTCGCTGCTGGCGACCAACCCGTTGACACCCGCCGACCGCTGCGCAGCGAGCATGAACTGCAGGGTGGTGTCGAGGGTGTTGCCGTCGATCGTCACGGTGCGGCGACCGAGCAGAAGGCGCTTGACGGCGTCGGGAAGGTGCGGAAGCAGGCGCAGCATCACGCCGCTGGTGGCGTTGAGGACCGCCAACTTGGCGCGGCCTGGTTGACCCGCGTCACCGTGGGGCACCGCTGCGGGTCCGGTGGGCGGAACCTGCACTGGCAGACTTCTCGTCATGGCTTCTCCTTCGAACCCTTCGGTTGCCTCGATCACGCTGAACGACGGTAATTCGATACCAGCCATCGGGCTGGGCGTTTGGCAGACCCCCGCGGGCGATACCGAGCGGGCGGTCAGCGCCGCACTGGACGCAGGCTATCGGCACGTCGATACGGCGGCCGCATACGGCAACGAAGCAGAGGTGGGCCTGGCGCTGGCGGGTGCCGCATCCTCGGGCCTCGCCCGAGACGACGTCTACGTGGTCACCAAGCTGTGGAATGCCGAGCAGGGTTACGACAAGACGCTGCGGGCCTTCGACGAAAGCCTGGACAAGCTCGGGATCGACTACCTGGATCTCTACCTCATTCACTGGCCGCTGCCCGAAGTGAACGCGTACGTCGACACCTTCAAGGCTTTCGCGCACCTGCGCGATCAGGGCCGTATTCGCTCGATCGGCGTCAGCAACTTCGAGTCCGAACACCTGAAGATCCTGATCGACGGGACGGGGATCGTGCCCGCGGTCAATCAGATCGAGCTGCATCCCCTGCTCCCTCAGCGTGAACTGCGCGAGCTGCACGCCAGCTTGGGAATCGCCACCGAGGCTTGGAGCCCGTTGGGACAGGGCTCGCTGCTGGAGAACGCGACCGTCGTCGCCACTGCCGACGCACACGAAAAAACGCCAGCGCAGGTGCTGATTAGGTGGCACGTCCAGCTCGGTAATATCGTCATCCCGAAATCGGTGAACCCCGAGAGGATTGTGAGCAACTTCGACGTGTTCGACTTCGAGCTCGGCGAGCAGGACATGGAGTCCATCGCCTCGCTGGCGGACGGAACGCGGCTGGGTCCCGATCCACGGACCTTCAACTTCACAGGGTAGGTGACATGACCTCGGCGGCAGCAATTCCTTCAGTGGCTCTCAACGACGAGAACAGCATCCCGGCTCTCGGCATCGGCGTCGGCGAGCTGTCGGATGCCGAAACCGAACGCGCCGTGTCGACCGCGCTCGCGATCGGCATTCGATTGATCGACACGGCGGCCGCCTACGGCAACGAGGCCGCGGTGGGCCGCGCCATCGCCGCATCGAGCATTCCGCGTGCGGAGATCTTCATCACCACCAAGCTGGCTACCGAGGACCAGGGGTTGAGGGGGGCGCAGGACGCGTGCCGGGCCAGCACCGAACGGCTCGGCACGGACTACGTCGACGCCTACCTGATCCACTGGCCTGCCGGCGATCCCGGCGTCTACATGCACAGCTGGGGCGGCCTGCTCAAACTGCGCGATGACGGTTTGGCCAAGTCCATCGGCGTGTGCAACTTCTCGGCCGAGGACCTGTCCAACGTCGTCGAACTGTCCTACGTCGCGCCCGCGATCAACCAGATCGAGCTGCATCCGCTGCTCAACCAGTCCGCGATGCGTGCGGCCAACGCCGAACACGACATCGTCACCGAGGCCTACGGCCCGCTGGGCGTCGGCCGGCTGCTGGACAACCCGACCGTGACGTCGATCGCCGGTGAGTACGGCAAGTCGCCTGCCCAGGTGCTCATCCGATGGAGCCTGCAACTCGGCAACGTCGTCATCCCCCGCTCGGCCACTCCGGCGCGCATCGTCGAGAACGCAGACGTCTTCGAGTTCGAGCTGGCAGCCGAACACATGGATGCGCTCAACGGCCTCGACGAGGGCACCCGCTTCCGGCCCGACCCCGCGACCTACACCGGCACCTAGCCCGTCGGGCAGGTGCTCGCGGCGTCGCGCAGCACCACGGCGGACCGGTCGTCGACCGGCAGGGCGTAGCCCCGCAGCACGGCGGCGAACTGCACGGCGTACTGACACCAGAAGGCGTGGTTCGGCGGCATCCAGTCGGCAGGCTCGGCGTCACCCTTGTCCTGGTTGGCCTGGCCTTCGACGGCCAGGAGATTCGCCGGATCGTTGGCGAACCTGGCGCGCATCTCGTCGGTCCAGTCCCTGGCGCCGAGATCCCACGCCAGCGCCAACGGGACCAGGTGATCGATCTGCACCGCGGCCCCGATCTGATTGCCCCTGGTGAACGCGACGGTGTCATTGGTGTACGGGTCGTGCAGCGTGCCGGTGGCGACCGCCGTGGGGCAGCGCTTGATGGCCGTGAACGTCTTGTCGACCAGGTCGCGGTCGAGGATGTCGTTGCGGGTGTCGCAGCCGTTGTGTCCGCCCGGTGCGGTGGTGTCATCGGTCCAGGCGTCGCCGAAGGCCGCGCGGCGGTAGTCGTGTCCGCGCACGCGCACCGGAATCAGCGGGATCCCGGCGAGGATGTCGACCCCCGGCGCGACGGTGGGCACGTCGGCGTCGGCGACGAACCGGTTGGCACGGCCGCTGGCCATCGTGACCTGAACGGCGACCACGATGGCGAGCACCACCGCCACGATGAGCCAGACGGGCCTCTTCACGCCTTGTCCAGGTATTCGACGCGTTCGGTCTCGGCGAATGGCGCTGCCAGCATCGCGATTCCGCGGTGGTCGAGCAGTCGGGGGTCGTCGGCGTAGACGGACTCGGCGAACGCACGCGCGGCCTCGATGATCTCGCGGTGCGCGGCCAGGGACAGCAGTCGCAGCGTGATGGGTCTGCCGGACTGGCTGAGGCCGAGCACGTCGCCCTCGCGGCGCTCCTCGAGGTCGAGGTCGGCGAGCACGAAGCCGTCCTGGGTGGCTGCGACGGCCTTCAGTCGGGCTCCGGCCTTCGAGTCCTCGGGCAGGTTGGTGGCCAGCAGACAGAGGCTGGGATGCTCGCCGCGGCCGATGCGCCCGCGCAACTGGTGCAACTGGCTGATGCCGAACCGGTCGGCGTCCATGACGAACATCACCGTCGCATTGGGTACGTCGACACCGACCTCGATGACGGTGGTGCACACCAGCACGTCGATGTCACCCGCGCGGAACGCCGTCATGGCGGCGTCCTTCTCGTCCCCGGAGAGCCTGCCGTGCATCAGGCCGAGCCGCAGGCCTCGCAGCGGGCCGCTTCCGAGGTGTTCGAACAACTCGACGACGGTGGCGACGGGCGGGCCCGGCTCCTTGTTACTCGGCTTCTTCTTCCCCGAATCCTTGCCGCCCGTGTCGTTCTCGTCGATGCGGGAGGCGACGACGTAGGCCTGGCGACCCGCGCCGACCTCTTCGATGATCCGCTGCCAGGCCCGTTGCACCCACGCGGGCTTCTGTCCCATGAAGATGGCGTTGGTGGCGATCGGACGCCTGCCACGTGGCAGTTCGCGCAGAACCGACGTCTCGAGGTCGCCGTAGACGGTGAGGGCGACCGTGCGCGGTATCGGGGTGGCCGTCATCACCAGCAGATGCGGCGTGACGCCACCAACGGCCTTGGCCCGCAACCGATCCCGCTGCTCTACGCCGAAGCGGTGCTGCTCGTCGACGACGACCATGCCGAGATTGCTGAACTCGACGGCGTCCTGCAGGAGCGCGTGCGTGCCGACGACGATGCCCGCCTCGCCGCCGGCCACCTCGTCGCGAACCTGGCGCTTCTGCTGCGGGCTCATCGACCCGGTGAGCAGTGCCACCCTCGTCGCACCGTCCGGGCCGCCGAGCTGACCCGCCATCGCGAGCGGGCCGAGCACGTCGCGGATGGACCGGGCATGCTGGGCGGCAAGGACTTCCGTGGGCGCCAGCAGCGCGCACTGGTACCCGGCGTCCACCATCTGCGCCATCGCGAGCAGCGAGACGATCGTCTTTCCCGAGCCCACCTCACCCTGCAGCATCCGGTGCATCGGCTTGGTGTCGGCGAGTTCGGTCGACAGCACGTCGAGGACGTCACGCTGACCCGCCGTGAGTTCGAACGGCAACTGACGCCCCAACGCGGCTGCCAACACGTCCTCCCGTGGCGGCGCGGGCGGACCGGTCTCGCTCAGTTCACCGTGCCTGCGTTCCACCAGTGCCCATTGCAGGCCGACGGCCTCGTCGAAGGCCAGTCGCTCGCGGGCGCGCTCCCGGTCCTCCTCGCGCTCCGCCAGATGGATCGCCCGTAACGCCTCGTCTTCGGAAACCAGATTCCATTGGCGCAGAATCGATTCGGGGAGCGGATCGTCGACCGGGTCCAGGACGTCGAGGACCTGACGGACGCACGCGTAGATGTCCCAGCTCTGCACCTTGGCCGACGCCGGGTAGATGGGGAAGTAGTCCCGCTCGAACGCCGACAGCAGCAGTTCCCCGTCGGTCTTTCGCGACGTCTCGGCGATCTTGGCCAGCGACCTGCTGCCCTTGCCCTGTCCGGCCCCCTCGAGGATCAGGAACGCTGGATGCGTCAATTGCATTGTCCCCTTGAAGAATCCGACCTCCCCCGACAGCATCAGGCGGGTGCCCTCGGTCAGGATCTTCTTGGTGAACTTGGCGTTGAAGAAGGTGGCCGTGACCTTGGGTCGGCGGTTGGCGAGGGTGATGACCAGGAACTCCCGCTTGGGCTGCCGATTGGTCCAACGGACGTCTGCGCGGGCGATCTCGTCGACGAAGGTGACGTGCTCCCCCTCCTCGGGAGGTTCCCAACCCTCGTCGAGCACCGACATGCCCTGGCTGTAGCTGCGCGGGTAGTGGCGCAACAGGTCGTCGACGGTGCGGATGCCGAAGTGTTCCTCGAGCGGTCCGGCGGACTTTGCGCCGATGACCCGGTCCAGGCTGTCGGTGAGCGCGACCACGTCTACTCCACCCCGATCAGCAGCGCGTCGCCGCGGTGGCCCGTGTGGTAGGTCACCAACTCTGTGCCGAGGTGTTGCTGGTGCACGTGATCCTGGAGCGCGGCGCCCACCGCCGGATCGACACCCGCGCCCGTCAGAACCGTGACGAGCTCACCACCGGAGCTGAGCAGCAGGTCGATGAGGCCGGCGCCGGCAGCGGCCACGTCCTTCCCGACGATCAGCACCTCGTCACCGGAGATGCCAAGGCCATCACCGGGGCTGCAGGTGCCCGCCCACGTCAGCGCCTCCTCGGTGGCCACTCGCACCGACCCGCGCCGAGCACCTGCGGCCGCGCGCGCCATGGTGTACCCGTCGTCGACGGCCTGACGGGCGGCGTCGTGCACGGCCAGCGCGGCGAGGCCCTGGACCATCGAGCCCGCGGGCACCGGCACGACGTCGATGCCCCAGCCGATCGCCGCGGTGCATCCCGCGACCAGTTCCTCGGCGGCCACGTAGCCGTTGGGCAGGACCATGATCTGCGCGGCCCCCGCGTCGACGAGCGCGCGAAGCAGCTGCTTGGCGCTGATCGCGGCGTCGGCGTCCTGGCGCAGGACGTGCGCACCCTCACCCTCGAACAGTGCCTTCGCGCCATCGCCGTCGACGACCGCCAGCACCGCGCGGTCCCGGGTCCATCCACCCGATGGATGCCCGCCCGCGCCGGTCAGCGCGGTGATCTGGATCCGGCTGGGGGTTCCGACGTCCAGGCCCGCCTCGACGGCACCGCCCGCATCGTCGGTGTGGACGTGCACGGAGTAGCGGCCATCGGTTCCCGACGCGGCGATGGTCACCGACTCGCCGAGCTGCTCGAGCCGAGATCGGAGCAGCTCGAGACCCGCATGGTCGCAGTCGTCGAGGAGGTACATCACCTCGAACTGCGGCGGCGCGACGACCGAGACGTCCGCGGAACCCGCGGTGACGCCCGACGGCTCGTAGGTCACCCGGTGTGGCGCGTGCCCGGTGAGGGTGGCGGTCAACGCATCGAGCAGGACGAGCAGCCCGCGCCCGCCCGCGTCCACCACACCGGCGTCGGCCAGCACGTCGAGTTGTTGAGTCGTCTTCTCGAGCGCGATCACCGCGGCGTCCGCGGCAATCGCGACGACCTCTGCGACGTCCGCGCGGTCGACCGCGGCGTCCTCGGCGGCACCCGCGGCGGCCGCAAGCACCGAGACGATGGTTCCCGGCACGCTATCGCCGACCGAGGCGTCGGCGAGCACCACGGCATGCCTCAGTGCGGAGGCCAGGAGCGGCCCGTCGAGGTCGGCGAGCACGCCGTTGCGTTCGTCGGCCGCCCCGGCGGCGACGTCGGCCAGGCCGCGTAGGATCTGCGAGAGGATCACCCCGGAGTTGCCGCGCGCCCCCTGCAGAGCGCCCTCGGCCAGCGCGTCGGCGACGCCGGTGACGTCGGCCCCGCGCAGCGCTTCGGTCCTGGCGCCCGCAGCACGCATGGTGAACAGCATGTTGGTCCCGGTGTCCGCGTCGGCGACGGGGAACACGTTGAGCCTGTTGATCTCGTCGGTGCGGGCGATGAGGTGAGTGACGGCCGTGTGGGCCCACTCCCGAAGGGCGGTGGCGTCGAGCCGGCGTGCGGACATGCCCAAACCGCCTCTCCTCCGACCCAACGCGGCCACGTGCTGGTCAGCCTAACCACTGTGCCTGACGCCGCCGCTCGCCATTCACGACGTTTCGCGCGGGTGGACATCGTTTTGGCGATCCCCGGGGCGGCCGGTATCCTGGTCGGGTCGTCGGGTCACCCGCGTTGCGGTCGATGGCCCCCAGTACCGATCAAGGAGTTTCACATGGCTGCCGTTTGCGATGTCTGCGGGAAGGGTCCCGGCTTCGGCAAGTCGGTGTCGCACTCCCATCGTCGGACCAACCGCAGGTGGGATCCGAACATCCAGACCGTGCACGCCGTGACGCGTCCCGGTGGCAACAAGAAGCGCATCAACGCGTGCACGTCGTGCATCAAGGCGGGCAAGGTCGCGCGCGGCTAGTCTGCCGTCCCTAGGGCAGCCGCCAGTCGATCGGTTCGGCGCCCATCTGCGCGAGTAGTTCGTTGGCGCGGCTGAACGGCCTCGATCCGAAGAATCCACGCGACGCCGACAGCGGCGACGGGTGCACCGACTCGATGGTCGCGCAATGCGCACCCGTCAGCATCGGCTTCAGCGTCTGCGCGTCGCGACCCCACAGCACCGCCACCATCGGCTGCGGCCTGTCCACCAATGCGCGGATCGCGCACGCGGTCACCGTTTCCCACCCCTTGCCGCGGTGTGACGCCGGGGTCCCCGACCGGACGGTCAGCACCCTGTTGAGCATCATGACCCCGCGCTCGGCCCACGGCGTCAGGTCACCACAGCTCGGTGCGGGATGGCCCAAGTCCGTGGCGTACTCCTTGAAGATGTTGTCCAGGCTGCGCGGCAGCGGACGCACGTCGGCCGCCACGGAGAAGCTCAGCCCGACGGCGTGTCCCGGAGTCGGGTACGGATCCTGTCCGACGATGAGCACGCGCACGTGGTCGAGCGGAAAGGTGAAGGCGCGCAGTACGTTCTCACCGGCGGGCAGATAACGCTGGCCTGCCGCGATCTCGGATCGCAGGAATTCGCCCATCTGGGCGACCTGATCGGTCACCGGCGCGAGCGCACGCGCCCAGCCGTCCTCGACGAGTTCTGAGAGCGGGCGCGCAGTCACGAGTGGTCAACCTATCGTGCGAAGGCCAGCACGCACGCCGCGAGTGTGAACGTGACGACGAAATCCGGCCCAGAGCGTCGTGAAATTCACGCTCGCCGCGAGCCCTAAAACGACTGCCAGCCCGTGTTGCCGGTCCATTCGGCGCCATCGAGCAATACCCGGCCCGGCCCCTCCACTGCGCTGCCGATCCGTCGCCAGCCGGCGGGGACGGCACCGGGGAACGTCGCGACGAGGGCATGGTCCTCGCCACCGCCGAGCACCCAGGCCCACGGATCGTCCCCCGTCGCGGCGGCCGCTGCGGCGACGGCGGCATGGTCGGCCGTCAACGCATCCCGCGACAGGTCCACACAGACCGCGGAGGCCGCGGCGAGGTGGCCGACGTCGGCGAGCAGCCCGTCCGAGACGTCGGTCATCGCCGTGGCACCGGCGTCGGCCGCCTTGCGACCCTGCCCGTACGGCACCGACGGCACCAGGTGGCGGCGTCGCAGCTCGACGAAGTCATGGATGCCCTCGAGCCACAGGGCATGACCTGCGGCTGAGCGTCCCATGTCACCGATGACAGCGAGCGTGTCGCCGGGCCGCGCACCGCCGAGCAGCACGGGCGCCCTACCCCCGAGGTCGCCGAGCGCGGTCACGGAGATCACCCATTGCGGCGCGGCCACCAGGTCACCTCCGACGATGCTCGCGCCGAACGTGCCGGCCTCCTCCCACATGCCGTCAGACAGTTGCAGCGCGTCGTCGCCCGGGGTCGTGCCCGGCGCACCGAAAGCGACCACGAACGCCGTCGTCGCCGCACCCATCGCCTCGATGTCGGCGGCATTCTGGGCAATCGCCTTGCGACCGACGTCATGCGGCGTCGACCAGTCCAGGCGGAAGTGCCGTCCCTCGACCAGCATGTCGGTCGACACCACCGCGCGACCGTCCGCCGTCGCGACCACGGCCGCGTCGTCACCGGGCCCGACCAGCACGGTCGGCGGGTGCGGGCGTCCCTCGACGAGCCGGTCGATGACCGTGAACTCACCGAGATCGGCAAGCGTCTCGGCGCGCTCGTCGTCAGCCATGTCACCCCTCGGTTGCGTGTCCTGAACACCGGCGCGACCTGCGGTACGTTTGGTCCCTGCGGAGTGGAGTCTATGCAGTCGGAACGGAGGACAGCGCGAGTGGTCGAGGCATTCATGCTGATTCAGACCGAGGTTGGCCGCGCCGAGGTAGTGGCCAAGCAGTCGTCTGGGCTGCCGGGAGTGTCGTCCTCTGAGTACGTGACAGGACCATATGACGTGGTGGTTCGCGTCGAGGCCACCAGCGCATCCGAGCTAAAGTCCGTCGTCGTTCCGAGCGTCCAGCAGGTCACCGGCATCACCCGCACCCTGACCTGTCCGGTCGCCGAAGGAGCGCGCACCTAGAGTTGCGCGGGTGACCGACTCCGCCCCCGACGACGAACGCGACGGGCCGCCGCGCGCACTCCTGCTCGCAGCGATCATCGTCGCGGTGGGCGCTGTCATCGCGGTACTGGTCGTCGCGGCGACCAGGCAGGCGACGCCCGCCCAGCAGCCAGTGGCCATCGCCGCTGCTCCCGCGCCCCAGGCCGACAGCGATGCCTGCCGAGCCCTCATGGCGGTCCTTCCCAACGACCTGGACGACTATCACCGCGCGCAGGCGATGGCACCCGCGCCGGCAAGCACGGCGGCGTGGCAGTCCGAACCCGGCAGCGATCTCGTCGTCCTGCGGTGCGGGCTGGACCGGCCCGACGACTTCGTCGCGAGCTCACCCCTGCAAGGCGTGGACGACGTGCAGTGGTTCCGCATCCCCGGGGAGGGCCGCATCACCTGGGTGACCGTCGACCGGCCGGTGTACGTGGCCCTCACGCTGCCCGACGGTTCGGGGCCGACGCCGATCCAGCTGCTCTCGCGGGCGGTCTCTCAGGCGATGCCCGCGATCGTGCCCAATCCGGGGGCGGTCCGTTAGCGCAGGCCGGTCCCCCGGGCGACCGCGGTGTCGACCATGGCCGCCAGCAGCGTCGGGTAGTCCACGCCGCTGGCCGCCCACATCCGCGGATACATCGAGATCGTGGTGAACCCCGGCATCGTGTTGATCTCGTTGATCAACGGGCCGTCGTCGGTGAGGAAGAAGTCGACGCGGGCCAGGCCCTGGCAGTCGATGGCACGGAAGGCCTTGATCGCCAATTGCCTTATCTCATCGGTGATCTCATCGTCGACCTTCGCAGGGACGTCGAGTTCGGCCGCGTCTTCGAGATACTTCGTGGCGAAGTCGTAGAACCCGTCCTCGCGGCCGCGGACTCCGGCCACCCGGATCTCGCCGACTGTGCTGGCCTCGACGTGGCCGTCTGGGAACTCGAGCACGCCGCACTCCAGTTCGCGGCCTGGCACGGCGGCCTCGACGATGACCTTGGGGTCGTGTTGGCGCGCATGGGCGATCGCAGGCGCGAGCTCGTCCCAACTGTTTACGCGGCTGACTCCGATCGACGATCCGCCGCGCGCGGGCTTGACGAACACGGGCAGGCCGAGTCGCTCGCGATCCTCGGGTTCGAGGGTCTCGTCGTGTGCGCGCAGCACCACCTGGTCGCCGATGGGCAGCCCCTCCGCGGCGAGCAGCTTCTTGGTGAACTCCTTGTCCATGCCCGCCGCACTCGCCAGTACGCCGGCACCCACGTAGGGCACTCCCGCGAGTTCGAGCAGTCCCTGGATGGTGCCGTCCTCGCCGTACGGTCCGTGCAGCACCGGGAAGACCACGTCGACGGCGGCGAGGACGTCCCCGGGTCCCTTGCCGAGGGAGAGGAGTTGGCCCCGACGGCCGGGGTCGGCCGCGAGCGCGAGCGCCCTACCCGCCGTACCGGTGACCTCGGGGAGCCGACCATCGGTGATCGCAAGCGATTCGTGTTCGCCGTCGGTCAGCACCCAGGATCCCTCGGGCGTGATGCCGACGGCGACCACGTCAAAGCGATTCGGATCGAGGTTGCGCAGGATGCTGCCAGCGGAAACACAGGAGATGGCGTGCTCAGAGCTTCGCCCGCCGTAGACGACGGCAACGCGGACGCGGGGGTTCGAGCGGTCGGTCACAACCTAGAGAGGCTACCGCCCCGGCGCGAACGCGCACGGCGCAGCACTCTGAGCTGGGCTTCGGCCCGCACCGTCAGCCCAGCGCGGCCGTGATGTCGGCGACCAGGTCGTCGGTGTCCTCGATGCCCAACGACATTCGCGCGAACCCGGCGGCCACGGGGTCGCCCCACCGCGCTCGCCGATCCACCGAAGTGTGGATGCCGCCGAAGCTGGTGGCGGCGACCGCGAGCGCACTGCGCTCGACGAGGCGATGCACGGCGGCGGCGTCGGCCAGTTCGAATGCGACCAGCCCGCCGAAACGCTTCATCTGCGCACAGGCGACCCCATGGGCGGGATCGTCGGGCAGCCCGGGGTAGCGCACTGACCGGACCGCTGGGTGGTCGCGCAGCGTGAAGGCCATCGCAAGGGCGTTGTGACACTGGCGCTCGAATCGCAGCCCGGCGCTGCCGAGGCTGCGCAGCGCCAGCCAGGCCTCGAACGGGCCGAGGATGGCCCCGGCCAACAGCCGTTCGCGTTCGACGGCGGCCATCAGCTCGGCGTGGCAGCTGGCGACGTACCCGGCGATCAGGTCGCTGTGGCCCGAAAGCGCCTTGGTCGCACTCGCCACCACAAGGTCGGCGCCGAGCGAAAGAGGTTGCTGCCCAAGAGGTGTCGGTGTGGTGTTGTCGACGACGAGCGTCGCACCCCGACCCAGGCACGTCACCGCCAGCCGGTGCAGATCGACGACGTCGAGAGTCGGGTTGACCGGCGTCTCCGCCACGACGACGTCGGCGGACTCCGCCGCGGCGCACATGTCGGCGGCAGGCACCTCGCGCACGTCGACGCCCAGCGGGGCAAGGTATTCCACCGCGTACCGGCGCACCTGGTAGTACCCATCGGCGGGGACGATCAGCTTCACCCCGGGCTTGGCGAGCACGCGCAGGACCGACGTGATGGCGGCCATGCCCGATCCGAAGGACAGCGCGGAGGTGGCACCTTCGAGTTCGGCGAGCGCGGACTCCAGCTGACGCCACGTCGGATTGGAGCTTCGTCCGTACGAGTCCAGGGGTTGCGACTCGTCGGCGGACAAATGGTAGGCCGACACCGGAATCGGAGGCGACGCTACCGGTTGACCCGGGACACGTTGCGAGCCAGAGGCTTTGACACTGCGAGTCGAGTCGCCGTACTGGCCGCTCATCATCGGGTCACTCCGGCTTCGTGCTGCGTCCGAGCAGCAGCGCGACCGCCTTATCGACCGACAAACCCCTGTGGCACACCCGGTTCACGGCGTCGGTCAATGGCATCTCGACGTCGTAACTCTCCGCCAGCGCCAGCACCGACTGACACGACGTCACGCCCTCGGCGACGTGCCCGCCTGCCTCGCGCAGCGCGGACTCCACGGTTCCGCCGCGGCCGAGACGCTCACCGAAGGCCCGATTGCGGGACCGGGGCGACGTGCAGGTGGCGACCAGGTCACCGACCCCGGCCAGACCAGCGAGCGTCGCACCCTTGGCGCCCAACGCGATTCCCAGTCGCATGATCTCGGCGAGCCCGCGGGTGATGATCGCCGCCGCAGTGTTCTCCCCCAGGCCCACGCCCGCTGCCATGCCTGTGGCCAGCGCGATGACGTTCTTGCAGGCGCCGCCGATCTCCGCACCCACCACGTCGGAGTTGGTGTACGGGCGGAGGTACCCGGTGGAGAGTGCGCGCTGCAACGCCACCGCGCGACCCGAGTCGGTGCAGGCGACGACGGTCGCCGCCGGCTGCTCCTCCAGGATCTCGCTGGCGAGGTTGGGTCCGGTGACGACGGCGACCCGGGACGGATCGACCCCGGTCACCTGGACGATCACCTGGCTCATGCGCAGCAGGGTGTTCAACTCGATGCCCTTCGCGACGCTCACCAGTGTGGCGTCGCCGCCGATCGCGTCACGCCACGGCTCCAGGTTGGCGCGCAGGGTCTGCGACGGCACCGCGAACAGCACGGTGCAGGCTCCGTCGAGGGCCGACGCGGCATCACCAGTTGCGCGGATCGACGCGGGCAGCTCGACGTCACCGATGTAGCCGGCGCTGCGGTGCGTCTCGTTGATCTCGTCGGCCAGTCCGGCGCGCCGCGACCACAGCGTGACCTCGTTGCCCGCATCGGCGAGCACCTTCGCCAAAGCCGTACCCCACGCACCAGCGCCCATCACCGCAGCCTTCACCACGCCTTCAATCTAGCGCGGGTCCGGTGGGCACCCGATGACTGGCAGGATGGCACGCATGTGCGGCACCAGCGCCGGCAATCCGGCTGACGTCGGGCTGATCATCGCGGTCAAGCGTCTCGATGCCGCCAAGACTCGCCTCGCCTCGGCCTTCGCCCCCGGTACCCGCGTCGGCGTGGTCCTGGCAATGCTGATCGACACCATCAGCGCTGCGTCGGCCGTTCCCGCGGTGCGCCAGATCACCGTCGTCACGCCCGACAACGCGGCCGCAGCAGCAGTACGTCGACTCGGGGCACGGGTCATCACCGATCCCACGCCACGGGGTCACGCCGATCCCCTGAACAACGCGCTCTCCATCACCGAGGCCGCCATCCGCGCCGAGACGCCGAACATCGTTGTGCTGCAGGGCGATCTGCCGGCTCTGCAACCGTCGGAGCTCGCCCAGGCGATCGCCGACGCACGCGATCATGCCCGCAGCTTCGTCGGTGACCGGCACGGCACCGGGACGTCGGCGCTGTTGGCGTTCGGAGTGCCCCTGGACCCCCGGTTCGGCACCGAGTCGGCGCAACGCCACGCAGATTCGGGTGCAGTCGAGCTGACTACGGCCTGGCCCGGCCTACGCTGCGACATCGACACTCCCGACGACCTGGCAACGGCTTTGAGACTCGGCGTCGGCCCGACGACGGCGGCGGCCGTCGGCCGTGGCTAGCCGTGCTAACCCCGGATGGTGGATGATCGACGACGTGACCGAAGCCGAGACACGACCTGCCGACGCGGACTGGGCATCGGATGGCAGCACGCCCGAAGCCCCACCCGCGACCACCGCCGACGCAGTCGACCCCTCCCAGTCCGAGCCCCTGCCCGACGACCGGTACCTCAACCGGGAACTGAGCTGGCTGGACTTCAACGGCAGAGTGCTGGCACTGGCCGCCGATCCGTCGCTGGCGCTCCTGGAGCGGGCCAAGTTCCTCGCCATCTTCTCGTCGAATCTCGACGAGTTCTACATGGTGCGCGTCGCCGGTCTCAAACGCCGTGACGAGATGGGTCTGTCGGTGCGCTCGGCCGACGGGTTGTCACCGCGCGAACAGTTGCGCCGCATCGGCGAGCTGGCACAGCAGCTCGCCAGCCGGCACGCCCGGGAGTTCATGGAGTCGGTGCGTCCCGCGCTCGCCGACGAGGGCATCATCGTGGTCACCTGGGCTCAACTCGACGACGACGAACGGTCGCGTCTCTCCACGTACTTCCACGAGCAGGTGTTTCCCGTGCTCACTCCGCTGGCGGTCGATCCGGCGCACCCGTTCCCCTTCGTGAGCGGGCTCAGCCTGAACCTGGCGGTCACCGTGAGACAGCCCGAGGACGGCACGCAACACTTCGCCCGCGTCAAGGTGCCCGACAACGTCGACCGGTTCGTCGAATTGGGGCCGCGCGAGGGCGGCGCCGCCATTCGCTTCCTGCCGATGGAGGAGTTGATCGCGGCCTTCCTGTCGGTGTTGTTTCCCGGGCTGGAGATCGTCGAGCACCACGCCTTCCGGATCACCCGCAACGCTGACTTCGAAGTCGAGGAGGACCGCGACGAGGACCTGCTCCAAGCGCTGGAACGTGAACTCGCCCGCCGTCGCTTCGGTTCTCCCGTTCGCCTCGAGGTCGCCGATGACATGACGGAGAACATGCTCGAGCTTCTGCTACGCGAGCTCGACGTCAATCCCGGTGACGTCATCGAGGTACCGGGGCTGCTGGACCTGTCGTGCTTGTGGCAGATCTACGGCGTGGACCGTCCCGAGCTGAAGGATCCGCCCTTCGTTCCCCTCACGCCGCCCGCCTTCGGAGAGCGGGAGACACCCAAGAGCATCTTCGCGACGCTCCGGGACGGCGACGTCCTGGTCCACCATCCGTACGACTCCTTCTCGACGACGGTGCAGCGTTTCATCGAGCAGGCGGCCGCCGACCCGAACGTGCTCGCCATCAAGCAGACGCTGTACCGGACTTCGGGTGACTCGCCGATCGTCAGCGCGCTCATCGATGCCGCAGAAGCGGGCAAGCAGGTCGTTGCGCTGGTCGAGATCAAGGCGCGGTTCGACGAGCAGGCCAACATCAAGTGGGCCCGCACACTGGAACAGGCCGGCGTGCACGTGGTGTACGGGTTGATCGGACTCAAGACTCATTGCAAGACATGCCTGGTGGTGCGCCGCGAGGGGTCGACAATCCGGCGTTACTGCCACATCGGAACCGGCAACTACAACCCCAAGACCTCCCGGCTCTACGAGGACGTGGGCCTCCTGACCGCCTCACCGGACATCGGTGCAGACCTCACGGATCTGTTCAACTCGCTGACGGGCTACTCGCGCAAGGTGTCCTACCGCAACCTGCTGGTCGCTCCGTACGGTGTGCGCAGGGGCATCATCGAGCGGATCGAACGTGAGATTGCCGCGCACAAGGACGGCGCAGACGCGCGGATCCGTCTGAAGGCCAACGCGTTGGTTGACGAGCAGGTCATCGACGCGCTCTACCGGGCGTCGCAGGCAGGGGTCCCCGTCGAGGTCGTGGTGCGCGGAATCTGTGCGCTGAAGCCGGGTGCACCAGGGTTCTCCGAGAACATCACCGTGCGGTCGATTCTCGGCCGATTCCTTGAACATTCGCGCATTGTTCACTTCCGCGCCATCGATGAGTTCTGGATCGGCAGTGCCGACATGATGCATCGTAATCTGGACCGTCGCGTCGAGGTGATGGCACAGGTAAAGGATCCGCGGTTGTCAGACCAACTCAACGACATATTCACCTCGGCCATGGATCCGACCACCAGGTGCTGGGAACTCGGCCCCGAGGGTCATTGGACCGCGTCGCCCAACGAGGGTCAGACCGTGCGCGACCACCAGGTTTCGATGATGGGGCGTCACCGGCATCCGTAACGTCACGGTGCGACTGACGCATGCAGTCGTGCCCCTTGCGTACGCGCTGGCCGAACGGACGGTTGCTCCGTCCTCGAATGACCTGCAGGAGTTGAGGTGACGAAGAAGGCCCCGTCGTCGGCGGCTGCCAAGGTGATCTCCGCGGCCGGCGCCGTGCTGTGGCGCCCCGACGAACACGGTTCGGCCGCAGTCACCGAACCGTTGGTGGCGGTCGTGCACCGACCCCGCTACGACGACTGGTCGCTGCCCAAGGGCAAGGTCGACCCCGGTGAGACCGAACCGGTGACCGCGGTGCGCGAAGTCTTCGAGGAGACCGGTTACGCATCGGAGTTGGGCCGACGGCTCGCCGCCGTCAGCTATCCCCTCGAGCTCGGCGTCAAGCATGTGCGCTACTGGGCGGCTCGCGCGCTGGGCGGCGAGTTCACCCCGAACGAAGAGGTCGACCAACTGGTCTGGCTGTCCGCCGCGGATACAGTGAAACGACTGCAGTACGCCGACGACCGGAAGGTGCTGCGACAGTTCGTGAAATGGCCCGCCAACACCCGGACGGTCCTCGTCGTCCGGCACGGGACCGCAGGCAGCAAGAGCAGATACCAGGGCGATGACCGCTCGCGATCGCTGGACAAGCACGGCCGCGCCCAGGCTGAATCACTGGTGGGCCAGCTTCTGGCGTTCGGTGCCACCGAGGTTCACGCGGCCCCCAGGGTGCGGTGTCAGCAGACCGTGGAGCCACTCGCCGAGGAGCTGGGTGTGCCGATCCACGACGAGCCGACGCTCACTGAGGAGGCGTACGCCGACAGCCACGGTGCGGCCAGACGACGCCTGATCGAGATCGCCACGACCGACGGCACACCGGCGATCTGCTCTCAGGGCAAGGTGATTCCGGATCTCATCGCATGGTGGTGCGACCGCGACGGCGTGCGGCCGGACAAGTCCCGCAACCGCAAGGGCAGCACCTGGGTGCTGTCGCTCGTGGATGACAAGCTCATCGCCGCCGACCACATCGGCAGCCCGCTGGCCGCCGATCGGTAGATCTCGCGAAGACACGCCGTGGATCTGATCGATCCACGGCGTGCCTTGTACCGGAACTGATTCCGGGACTGCTGCTACTTGCGGCCGCGCTTGACGGGCGCCTTCTTGACGGGCGCCTTGGAAGCGGCCTTCTTCACTGGCGCCTTGGTGGCGGCCTTCTTCACGGGCGCCTTGGTGGCAGCCTTCTTTACTGCCTTCTTGGCCGCGGTCTTCTTGGCCGGCGCGGCGGTAGCGCCACGCTTCACGGCGGGACCTTCCGATGGGAGACGCTGTGCGCCAGACACAACCGCCTTGAATTGAGCCCCTGGACGGAATGCCGGGACGGACGTCGGCTTGACCTTGACGGTCTCACCGGTGCGCGGGTTGCGCGCAACACGGGCGGCGCGGCGGCGCTGCTCGAACACGCCGAAGCCGGTGATGGTGACGCTGTCGCCCTTGTGGACGGCACGCACGATGGTGTCGACGACGTTCTCCACGGCGGCGGTCGCCTGCCGACGATCGGTGCCCAACTTGTCCGTGAGGACGTCGATGAGCTCTGCCTTGTTCATGCAAAACCTCCGAAGCCAGTGGCCCACGTTGAGCCAACTGAAAGCTACGGTAAACCTTTACACCGCTGATTTCCAAGAGCCACGCCCAATTTCAGGGATAACTGGTATTCGAATCGGCAATCAGGTTGCCCCACAACGGCGGTGGTACGCCGGTCCCAAACCGGGCTTGCTGGGGGCGATTTCGACCCCGCCCGGCCCGCCGTCAGGCCGGCAGAATGCGCGGCTTCCAGCTCGGGCGACGCTTCTCGAATTCGGTGATCTCATCCTGTTTCCGCAGCGTAAGGCCTATGTCGTCGAGCCCTTCGAGCAGTCGCCATGCCGTGTAGTCGTCAATCGTGAACGGCAACATGACCGTTCCCGCGGTGATGCTTCGATCTTCCAGATTCACAGTGATTTCCAGTCCTGGATGCTGCTCGATCAACTTCCACAGCAGTTCCACATCATCTTGGGCGACTTCGGCGGCCAGAAGCCCGGCCTTCCCCGAATTCCCGCGAAAGATGTCGGCGAACCTGGAGGAGATCACCACCCGGAACCCGTAATCCATGAGCGCCCAGACCGCGTGCTCGCGCGATGACCCGGTGCCGAAGTCGGGCCCTGCCACCAGAACCGACCCCTTGTCGAACGGCGGGAGGTTGAGAATGAACGAGGGATCGTTGCGCCAGGCCGCGAACAGACCGTCCTCGAATCCCGTTCGGGTGACCCGCTTCAGGTACACCGCAGGGATGATCTGGTCGGTGTCGACGTTCGACCGGCGCAGCGGAACGCCGATGCCGGTGTGGGTGCGGAAGGCCTCCATGGCTGTCTCCTAGCGATTCTGGGGCAGGTCGGCGGGCGAGGACAGGGTGCCGCGCACGGCGGTCGCCGCGGCCACTGCGGGCGAGACGAGGTGGGTGCGCCCGCCCTTGCCCTGGCGTCCTTCGAAGTTTCGGTTCGACGTCGCCGCGCAGCGCTCCCCCGGCGCGAGCTGATCGGGGTTCATGCCGAGGCACATCGAGCATCCGGCCTGGCGCCACTCGGCGCCCGCCGCGGTGAAGATCTCACCGAGGCCTTCGGATTCAGCCTGAGCACGCACCCTCATGGACCCGGGCACCACCAGCATCCGCATCCCGTCGGCGATCTTCCTGCCCCGCAGGATGTCGGCGACGACCCTGAGATCCTCGATGCGCCCGTTGGTGCACGATCCGACGAACACCGTGTCGACGGCGATGTCGCGCATCGCAGTGCCGGGCTGAAGATCCATGTAGGCCAACGCCTTCTCGGCCGCCTGACGCTCCCCGTCGTCGAACATCAGTTCCGGGTCCGGGACTGCGGCACTCAGAGGCACACCCTGGCCGGGGTTGGTCCCCCACGTGACGAACGGGCTCAGCGTCGCGGCGTCGAGGTAGACCTCGGTGTCGAATTCGGCTCCCTCGTCAGTGCGCAACCGGCTCCAGGCCTCGACGGCGGCATCCCAGTCGGCGCCTGCGGGCGCGTGCGGACGGCCGCGCAGGTACTCGAAGGTCGCCTCGTCCGGCGCGACCATGCCTGCGCGCGCGCCGGCCTCGATGCTCATGTTGCAGATCGTCATCCGGCCCTCCATCGACAGCGCTTCGATGGCGCTGCCGCGGTATTCGATGACGTACCCCTGGCCGCCGCCGGTACCGATCTTCGCGATCACCGCCAGGATGAGGTCCTTGGCGCTGGTGCCCTCGGGCAGGACGCCGTCGACGTTGACCGCCATTGTCTTGAACGGGCGTAGCGGAAGCGTCTGGGTGGCGAGCACGTGCTCGACCTCCGAGGTGCCGATGCCCATCGCGAGCGCACCGAACGCACCGTGGGTCGAGGTGTGGCTGTCGCCGCAGACGACCGTCGTACCCGGTTGGGTGAGGCCCAGCTGCGGGCCGATGATGTGGACGATGCCCTGCTCGACGTCGCCCATCGGGTAGAGCCGGACGCCGAATTCCTCGCAGTTGCGGCGCAACGTCTCGACCTGGATGCGCGAAACGGGGTCGGCGATCGGCTTTTCGATGTCGATCGTCGGCACGTTGTGGTCCTCCGTGGCGATCGTCAGGTCCGGTCGGCGAACCGGGCGTCCAGCCAGTCGGAGCCCGTCGAACGCCTGCGGACTGGTGACCTCGTGGACGAGGTGCAGATCGATGTAGATGAGGTCGGGTTCGCGCGCAGCGCCTTCTCCCGAGCCGGTGACCACGACGTGGTCGGCCCATACCTTCTCTGCCATGGTGCGCGGTGTGTCGGTCATGACCGTGTTTCCTCCGGGCGAATCGCAGAGGGCGCTGCGGATATCGCGCTACGTCTCAGCATGCGGGACGCTAGTATCTCCCTATGAGACAGGATAGCGGTATCGGCGTGCTCGACAAAGCGGTGGGCGTGCTGCACGTCTTGGCCGAGTCGCCCTGCAGCCTCGCCGAACTCTGTGAGCGCACGGGTCTGCCGCGTGCCACCGCGCACCGGCTGGCGGCCGGCCTGGAAGTCCACCGACTCCTGGCCCGGGACGCCGAGGGCAGGTGGTGCCTGGGTCCCGCACTGAACGAACTGGCCGGCCAGGTCGACGATCCGCTGCTCGCCGCGAGCGCCGCAGTACTGCCCCGCCTTCGCGAAATCACCGGGGAGAGCGTGCAACTGTATCGGCGGGAGGGCATGTCGCGGGTCTGCGTGGTCGCCCTGGAACCCCCAGCCGGTCTGCGCGACACGGTGCCCGTGGGCACTCGCCTGCCGATGACCGCCGGATCGGGCGCGAAGGTGCTCCTGGCCTACAGCGACGCCGCGACCCAACACGCGGTCCTTCCCACGGCCAAGTTCACCGACCGCACGTTGGCGGAGGTGCGCAAGCGCGGCTGGGCACAGAGCGCGGCAGAACGGGAACCGGGCGTGGCGAGTGTGTCAGCACCGGTGCGCGACGCACGCGGCGCGGTGGTGGCCGCCGTCTCCGTCTCCGGACCGATCGACCGCATGGGAAGAAGACCCGGAGCGCGCTGGGCCGCCGACCTGCTCGCAGCTGCCGAGGCACTCACGCGGAGATTGTGAACGCCCCTTCGCGAGATCTGCGCTATGGCCGCGATTCGCGCGCCGGATCGCGACCGCGGCGTAGATCTCGACGGAAGTAAGCGTCCCCAAAACAGAAAAAGACGCCCGCATCGAATTCGGACGCCTTCACCGGTTGTACCCCCGATGGGATTCGAACCCACGCTACCGCCGTGAGAGGGCGGCGTCCTAGGCCGCTAGACGACGGGGGCTAGAACTCAATCCGGAGCGACAGCATATCTCAGCCCGTGAAGACTGACCTAATCGCAGAATTGGCTGGGGTACCAGGACTCGAACCTAGAATGGCGGTACCAGAAACCGCTGTGTTGCCAATTACACCATACCCCATTGGCCACCCATAACCGCTGGTCACGGGCTTCTTTCGGAGCGGACATCGGCTGGGGCGAACCAACCGTTGCAATCACCGACCGACGAGCACACTACCAAAGATTTCGGCGCCCAAATTCACGCCTCCGCGGCGCTGTGCTCGCGACCCGCTCGCAAACGGCCGATGCTGCGGTCGCGGCCGAGCAATTCCATCGACTCGAACAGCGGCGGGCTGACCGAGGCGCCGGTGACGGCGACCCGGATCGGACCGAAGGCCTTGCGCGGCTTGAGCTCGAGGTTCTCCAGCAGGGCGGCCTTCAGCGCCGCTTCGATGCCCTCGGTGGTCCACACACCCACCCCCTCCAGGGCGGCGAGCGCTGCGTCGAGGACCGGGACGGCGTCGGTGCGCAACTCCTTGGCCGCGGACTTCTCGTCCAGCACGAAGGAGGCATCGTCGAGGAACTTCAGCAAGTCCCACGCATCGCCGAGCACGACGATGCGCGTCTGCACCAGACCGGCGGCCTTGGCGAACCCGGCGTCGTCCAGGCCGGTGTCGTGACCGTGCGCCACGAAGTAGTCGCGCAGGCGCGCGGTGAAGTCGGCGCCGTCGAGCAGCCGGATGTGTTCGGCGTTGATGGCGTCGGCCTTCTTCTGGTCGAACCGGGCGGGATTGGAGTTGACGTCCTTGACGTCGAAGGCCGCCACCATCTCGTCGAGACTGAACAGATCGTGGTCGTCGGCGATGCCCCAGCCGAGCAGTGCCAGGTAGTTCAACAGCCCTTCCGGAATGAAGCCGCGGTCGCGATGCAGGAAGAGATTCGACTGCGGGTCACGCTTGGACAGCTTCTTGTTGCCGTCGCCGAGAACGCTTGGCAAGTGTGCGAATTCGGGAACCCGCTCCGCGACGCCGATGCGCATCAGCGCCCGGTAGAGCGCGATCTGTCGAGGAGTCGACGGCAGGATGTCCTCACCGCGAAGCACGTGGGTGATCTTCATGAGGGCATCGTCGACGGGGTTGACCAAGGTGTACAACGGATCCCCGCTGCTGCGCGTGATGGCGAAGTCCGGCACCGTCCCCGACGCGAACGTCGTCGGTCCGCGCACCAGGTCGTTCCACGTGAGGTCTTCGTCGGGCATCCGCAGCCGCAGTACGGGCTTGCGCCCCTCGTCGACGAATCGGGCACGCTCGGCGTCGGTCAGCGTGCGATCGTGACTGTCGTATCCCAGCTTGGGATTCCGGCCCGCCGCGACGTGACGCGCCTCGACCTCTTCGGCCGTGGAGTAGGCCTCGTAGACCTCGCCGGCGGCCAGCAAGCGCGACACGACGTCGCGGTAGATGTCACTGCGCTCGGACTGCCGGTACGGCGCGTGCGGCCCGCCGACCTCCGGACCCTCGTCCCAGTCGAGTCCCAGCCAGCGCAGCGCATCCAGGATGGCGGCGTAGCTCTCCGCGCTGTCGCGAGCGGCGTCGGTGTCCTCGATGCGAAAGACGAACGTGCCGCCCGCGTGACGGGCGTACACCCAGTTGAACAGCGCCGTCCGTACCAGCCCGACGTGGGGCGTGCCCGTCGGGGATGGACAGAAGCGGACCCTCACCGACGTATCGGTCATGACGACTTCCCCTTGCGCACTACGGGATTGGTGAGTGTTCCGATGCCCTCGATGGTGATGCTCACCGTGTCCCCGTCCTCGATGGGGCCGACGCCCTCAGGCGTCCCGGTCAGGATCAGGTCGCCGGGCAGCAGGGTCATCACCGCGGAGACCCACTCGATGATGGCGCCGATGTCGTGGATCATCAGCGACGTGTTGCTGCTCTGGCGCACCTGACCGTTGACCTCGGTGCGGAGATCGAGATCGAAGGGGTTGACGTCGGTGTCGATCCACGGACCGACCGGGCAGAAGGTGTCGTGCCCCTTGGCGCGCATCCACTGCCCGTCCTTGCGCTGCTGATCGCGCGCGGAGACGTCGTTGGCGATGGTGTAGCCGAGGATGTTCTCGGACGCCTTCGCCGCGGGCACGTCTTTGCACGGCCTGCCGATGACCGCCGCCAACTCGCCTTCGTGGTGTACGGGATGTGCGTCCGCGGGGAGCTGGATCGGCACGTTGGGGCCGATGATCGCGGTGTTGGGCTTGAGGAAGATCACCGGATCCTCGGGCGCCTCACCGCCCATCTCGGCGGCGTGGGCGGCGTAGTTCTTGCCCATGCAGACGACCTTGCTGGCCAAGATCGGCGCGAGCAGGCGGACATCGGCCAGCGGCCACGAACGACCGGTGAAGGTGGGGTTGCCGAACGGGTGCTCGGCGATCTCGCGGGCGACCGCATCGGATGCCGGGTCCCCCTCGATGCTCACGAAGGCGACCCCATCTGGGCTGGCGATTCGACCGAGGCGCATTTTGAACAGCCTAGTTTGCGCCGATCACGCGGCCCGCCGAGGCCCGTCGTCCCGCTTTGAATGCCCTTCTGTTTCTCATAATTTGGGATACCGGTTCGGCATCGTGAGATGCACGTGCCAACATGGACGCCATGAACACCTCGACGATCGGCAGCGCACGCCGGTGGTCGATGCTGGTGATCGCGCTCACCGCGACCCTGTGCGCCAACGTCTTCATCAACGGTGTCGCCTTCCTGATTCCCACCCTGCACACCGAGCGCGGCCTGGACCTCGCCGAGGCAGGACTCATCTCGGCGCTGCCTAGCTTCGGCATGGTCGTCACGCTCATCGCCTGGGGTTACGTGGTCGACAGATTCGGCGAACGCCTCGTGTTGGTCGTCGGCTCGGCGCTGACCGCGGCCGCCGCGTTCGCCGCCGCCTCGGTGGACTCCCTCGTCGCGGTCGGCGTCTTCTTGTTCCTCGGCGGCATGGCGGCCGCAAGCAGCAACTCCGCCAGCGGACGCCTGGTGGTCGGCTGGTTTCCACCACACCAGCGCGGCCTGGTGATGGGCATCCGCCAGACCGCGCAGCCCCTCGGAGTCGGCCTGGGCGCGTTGGTGATTCCGCAGCTGGCCGAGGCCAACGGCGTCACCGCAGCCCTGTTGTTCCCCGCGATCGCCTGCACTGCGGCCGCCGTCATCAGCGCCGTCGGCGTCCTCGATCCTTCGCGACCCCCGCGGGCGGAGGCGCACGCCGACGATCTCGCCAATCCCTATCGCGGATCCTCGACACTATTGCGGATCCACGCCGTCTCGGTGCTGCTCGTCGCCCCGCAGTGCGTGGTGTGGACGTTCACCCTGGTCTGGTTGATGACCGACCGCGGCTGGTCGGCGGCGTCGGCGGGTGCGATGGTGACCTTCGCCCAACTCCTCGGTGCGGCAGGCAGAATCGCCGCGGGGCGATGGTCGGACAAGGTCGGATCA
Organism: Mycobacterium sp.; assembly: GCF_035633495.1. GTDB lineage: Bacteria > Actinomycetota > Actinomycetes > Mycobacteriales > Mycobacteriaceae > Mycobacterium. The sequence continues at coordinate 48,995 of NZ_DASQEU010000131.1, forward strand.
CGACTGCACCCGATCCGGGCCATCGCCATCGGCGCCGCGATGGCGATGGGCCTCCTCGCGGTCACGGACCTGATGCACTCGCCGCTGTCGATCGCAGTGATGGTGGTCGCATCCGTCGTCACCGTGTCCGACAACGGCCTGGCCTTCACAGCGATCGCCGAACTGGCGGGCCCGTTCTGGAGCGGTCGCGCCCTCGGCACGCAGAACACCAGCCAACTGCTGACTGCGGGCATCGTGCCGCCCGTGTTCGGCGCGCTGATCACCGCGGCCGGGTTCCCTCTCGCGTTCGCCGTGTGCGCACTGTTCCCGTTGGTGGCGCTGCCGCTGGTCCCCGTCGACGCCGACCCGCTGCGGAGTCAGCCGCCGACCGAGTGACGCCGTGGCAGCACCAGCAACGCGGCGGTGAGGAAGCACAGCGCACCGAGGAAGGTGCCCAGGTTCGCGAGCGCCTCGTCGGCGGTGCTACCCGTCTTGTAGACGAACGCTCCGACGGCGCTGGCGGCGAACGCGATGCAGCCGATCATGTTGATCCACTGCGCCCGCCAGTCACGCGACGTCGGCACCCATCGTCCGACGCTTGCGGTGACGGCGACGATGCCGAGCGCGGCGCTGACGAGGAAGGCGAGCGATCCGGTGGCGTCGGGGGCCCACACCAGCCTGCGCTCGGCCATCACGGCATGGGCCCACACCGAGGCGCCGGTACTGACGTTGAAGAGCACGGTGCCGCCGAATTGCACTGCCGCCGAGAGCCATTCGGCGCTACCCTCGGGACCCGAGCGAACCAACTGAATCCACGCAGCGCTGGTGAAGAACCAGGAGCCGACGAAGCACAGGACGTTGGCCGCGCCCGCCCCGGCGAACGACGCGAACCCGGGTGCGGTGCCCGTGGCGAACAAGGTCGATCCGATGGCGAACAGCCCGCACTGCTGTGTCAGCGTGACCGTGACCGGCAGTCTCGTCTTCAATCAACTGGACCGTTCTCGAGATTCTCCGCGCATTGGGTCAGCAGGTCGGCCAAATGTCGCCTAGCGCTCGTCGAAAGCCCCTGGATCATCGCATGTTCCACACCGATAACTACGTCGTGGCTGGCCGCCAAGCGTTTGCCGCCCGGTCGTCACGAGTCGACGACGACATCCTCGACCGGCTGCGCGCAACAGATCAGGATGTTGCCTTCTGCCGGCGGTTCCAAGGGATCCGGGTCATAACGGACGGAGCCGGACAGCAGCGCAGTCTCACAGTTGTGGCACACCCCGGTTCGACACGACCAGCGACTCGGCACGTCACAGGACTCGGCGAACTCGAGCAGGCTCGTCGCCGGCGGACCCCACGGCGCACAGATGCCGCTGCGGGCGAATTGCACACCGGGACCTGGTCCGGGCGGCCCCGCCGGTAGGTGTGGCGGCACCGAGGTCGCGGCGATCCCGGGAGTGAGAGCGGCTGCGGCGCCGAATGTCTCCATGTGGACGCGGGCGGCGTCGAGACCGTAGGCGGCGAGTCCCGCGCTCAGTTCATCCATGAAGGTCGCTGGACCACATAGGTAGGCGTCTGCATCGGCCGGCAGTCGCAACGCGGCGATCGCATCGACGGAGAGCCGACCCTCGTCGGTGTAGTCGAAGCCCCGTCGGTCGGCGGTTGCCGGGCGGCTGTAGAAGATTCGGTGTTGACAGTTCGGCAACCGGTTCAGCAGTTCGCGGCTCTCCGCGGCGAAGGGATGTTCGGCGCCGTTGCGTGCTCCGTGCAGCCACCAGACTTGGCGGGCCGAACCCGTCGTCACCAGCCGATGCAGCATGGAGAGCACGGGGGTGACACCGACCCCGGCGGACAGCAGCACGACCGGGTTGTCACCGTCGGCGAGGAAGAACGTGCCCCTTGGTGCCGCGACGTCGAGCAGATCACCGACCTTCACGTGCGTGTGAATGTGCTCGCTCGCCGTTCCGTGCGTTTCGCGCTTGACGCCGATGCGGTATTCGTCGGAGCCGGGCAGGTTGGACAGCGAGTAGTTGCGAATCACCGCCGCCGCACCTGACTCGGGCTGCAGGCGCAACGTGATCGACTGACCTGGAGGCCATTCCGGAAGGCGCGACCCGTCAGGGGCACCCTACTGGACTGAGCGCACACGGTCGGATTCATCACGCACGGCGGTCACGTGGAGTGGACGAAATCCCTTCCAGGACGGCGGTGGGCTGCTGGCCGCCGCCGTCAATCCGGTGTTGCCCTCCGAGCCTTCGGACTGCTCGACCAGGCTCCGTAGCGAGGTCTTCCAACCGGCGCTCAGCGCGGGGATTCGAAGCGCACGCACTAGCGCATCGCGAGGGTGGCCAGGCAGGTAGAGCAGTGCATCGATCTCGGCGACGGTCACCTGCTCGGGCCCGGAAGCGATCTTGACGATCTCCTGGCCCGCTTCGACTTCGCCCTCGGTCAGTACCCGGCAATAGAAGCCCGGCCGCCGGTGCGCGACCAACAATGCCGCCATGCGCGGTTCACCGATGCGGATCCCCGCGCGATAGCAGGTGACGCGGGGCTGAGTCACCTCGAACACTGCTTGTCCGATCCGGTAGCGGTCCCCGATGCACACCTCGTCGTCGGGCAACCCGTCGACGGTGAGGTTCTCCCCCAGATAGCCGGGCGCGAGGTCGTCGCGATGGAATTCGTTGGCCCAATGCCGGTAGGAGTCCACCTGGTACACCAGGACGGCACGGTTCTCCCCGCCATGACCCCCAAGGTCGCCCTGACCGTCCCCATCGATGTTCAGCCTCCGGACCATCCTCGGTCCGGCGACGGGCGTCTTCCACGAGCCGGTGTAGACGGTGCGGCCCTTCCAGGCAATGTCCTTGGGTAGGCCGACATTCACCGACATCAGTGTCGCCATCGCGTTCGTCTCCTTCGCTTCGAGAACCGTGACAGGTCGTTGCTCAGCCGAAGCCGGGCATGACGGAGAGGGCTACGACGATCATCGTCGTTGCGAGCGCCATCGAGACCACGTTGCCGATGAACGGGTGAAAGTCCGCGGGGAGCCTTCGCGCGATCGATGCCGCCACCGGCGGTCCGATCACCGCGCCGGCGACGATGGCCTGATCGCCGCGGTGAGCCACAGGTGAATTGCGGGTGCACGTTCCCGGGACACACCGGGCGCATTACTCACCAGGGGTTAGTCCTTCGCGCAGTTGGGCGTTCTCGGCCTGCAGCGCTGCGAGTTGGCGCCGCAGCGGGCCTAGGTGCGGCTCGAGTTCGGCCGCGGCGTACCGCGGGGTGATGTGTTGGGGGCAGTTCCAGTCGAACGCCTCCACGGAGACGAGCACCGCCCGTTCGACGACGGCCTGGTAGTCGGGCATGGCGAACGTGCTGACGAGAGCGGGGTCGTCCTCGATGGTGACGACGCGGGCCCTGCCGTAGATCTTGAGCCGACGTTGGTCGACGTAGTCCACGGCGATGAGCGCGACCCGGTCGTCGCCGGCGAGGTTGCCGGTGCTGATGTATTGCAGGTTGCCGCGAAAGTCGGCCCAGCCGATGGTGTGGTCGTCGACCACCCGAAGGAAGCCGGCCGGGCCGCCGCGATACTGCACGTACGGCCAACCGGTTTCGCTGGTGGTCGCGAGATAGAAGCTGTCCCGCTGGATCAGGTACTCCCCTTCGTCGTAGGTGAGCGCATCGGTACCGGGCGTCGCGTTGCCCTGTCGGCGTTTGCGGTCGTAGAAGTCCTGGCTACCGTGGTCCTGCTGAGCCTTCCGAACGGCGTCGGTGAAGGCGATGTTGCCGTAGTGCTTGCTCAACGGTGTGAACCCTTCAGAGCTAGTCGGTGAGAAACGAAAGGAGCTCGCGGTTGACTTAATTGGCGTAGGTCCATAGCAAACCATGCGGTGCGCCGACGACTTCAACGTAGCGGGCGCGCGGGAGCAACTCGTAAAGGGGCCGTGCGGTGGCGTCGATGGGGAAGATTCTGTCCTGAGTGCCATGCAGGATCGTCACCGCGATGTCGTATTCGGCGATCTTGGCGACGTCCCCGCGGAAGTCCGTCGAACAGGTGATGGCCGCCGCGACGGACGCATAGACCGACTCCGAACACGCAGCGCGGACCGAACTCTCGACCATGTCGTCGCTGACCCGACGCCCTTGGATGGCATCGGTGTTGTACAAATTCGCGCAGAAGTCCCGGAAGTAGGCATGCCGGTCCTTGACAGCGGCGCATGGGGACGCCGCCATGACGGCACCGTCCACCCCGTGCGGGTTGTCGTCAGTTCGCAACAGGAAGGGCTCGAGGCAGGCGACGAACATCGCCTTGCTGACCCGTGCCGGGCCGTAGGTTCCCAGATACCGGCCGACTTCGCCTGTGCCCATGGAGAATCCGGCCAGCGCCACATCGGTCACATCTAAGGTGATGATTCGGTAGCCCGCGTCCAGTAGCGGTTGAAGCTGTTTCTCCCACGCGTGCCCGTAAGGTGGGTAGCCGTGGACGAGGACGACCGGCTGCCGCAGCCGTGGTCCTCGTAGTACAAGTCGATGTCCGTGGCGCTCTCGCGGTCGACGGTGATGAACGGCATGGCGGTACCGCCGCTGATGGTGAACACCGACACCAATCCCGAAGGTCTGCCTAAAGGGGTGTTCAACGACCTGCAGGCGCAGCTCGCGGCGAGCCGCGCGGCGTTCTACCGCGCGCTGCCATCCGGCCCGTTCTACAAATTCAACCGTCCCGGTGTCCAGTCCTCGGAAGCCCTCATCGGGAACTGGTGGCGCGAGGGCATGATCGGCGGGGCCAAGGCACACCACGACGGCATCGTCGCGTTCTCCCAGACGGACTTTCGCGACGACCTGACGAAGATCACCATCCCGGTGCTGGTCATGCACAGCAAGGACGATCAGATCGTGCCCTACGTCGCAGCAGGCCCCAAGTCAGCAGAGCTCCTTCAGAACGGAACCCTCATCACCTATGAGGACTTCCCGCACGGAATGCCCACCACGCACGCCGACACCATCAACGCCGACCTGATGGCCTTCCTTCGGGCCTGACGAGAGATACGAATTGAGCGAATTGGACGTGTTGGGCGGTCCGACGACGGTGCTGGACATCGCCGGCCGTCGCGTCGTGATGGACCCGACCTTCGACCCGCCGGGGCCGCACGTCTACCTCACCAAGACATCGGGGCCTGCCGTGACGGCGGTCGCACTCGGCCCCGTCGACGTGGTCCTGGTCAGCCACGACGAACACCCCGACAACCTGGATGCCGAGGGCCGACGGTTCGCACTGGCCGCCCCACTTCTGATTACCCACCCCAGGGCCGCAGCACGGTTCGGCGGTCCGGCTCTTGGGCTGGAGGCGTGGCAGACCATCGAGCCCCCCGCCAAAGGTAGCGCGAAACCGTTTACAGTGCAGGCGGTTCCGGCGGTTCACGGCCCTGCCGATGGAGAGCGTGACGGGACCGGCAATGTCAACGCCGAGGTGGCCGGATTCGTATTGTCGGGCCCTAGCGTTCCCACGGTGTACCTCAGCGGCGACCACGTCTCCATCGTGGTGGTGAAGAAGATCGCGGACCGGGTCGGTCCCATCGACGTGGCGGTGCTATTCGCAGGCGGCGCGCGGATGGCAGTCAAACAAGGTGGTCGCCAACTGACACTCACCAGTCAGCGGGCGGCCGCGGCCGCCGAAGTCCTTGGCGCCCGAGTGATCATCCCGGCACACATCGACAGCTGGAGTCACATCAGCGCAGGCATCGACGATGTGATCGCGGCATTCGACGCGGCTGGAATCGGCCATCTCCTTGCACTGCGGCCCACGGGCGTTGGACCAACCTCGACGGGGCATGACTCTCAGAAGTGAAGGAGCGCACCATGGAGTGCACACCAGCCGATACCGCAGTAGTCGTCATCGACCCACAAGACGACGTCCTCAGCCCGGCGGGAAAGAACTGGGACAGCGTCGGGGCAAGCGTGACCGAGAACGACACCGTCGAGCACCTGCTGCAGATATTCGAGGCCGTACGGCAGACCGACTACCCCGTGTTCATCTCACCGCACTACTTCTATCCCACAGACGCCACCTGGCTGTTCAACGGCCCCTTGGAGTCAGATGAGTTCCGTACCAACACGTTCGCACGCAACGGCCCGCTCACCCTCGAAGGGTTCAGCGCCGTTGAGTAACGGCCCTCACCGCAGCGAGTTCTGCAGCAGGGTCGCGAACTCAGTCGCACGACGACCGTGACGCAGAACTCGGCGAGCGGACGGGAAGGTCTACGCCTAGAGCAGGCCCACGATGCGGTCGCCGACCGCCGACGTCGACAGTTTCGTATCACCCAGGGTGGCGAGGTGTTCCTCGACGGCCTTGTCGACCCGCGCCGCCGCCGCGTCGTCCCCGACGTGCGCGAGAAGCAGGGCCACCGACATGACGGCCGCGGTGGGATCGGCGATGCCCTTGCCCGCGATGTCGGGCGC
>NZ_DASQEU010000132.1:0-2100 GCF_035633495.1 Mycobacterium sp.
CCCTCGCTGAACACCGTGCCGTCGCGGTCGGCGTCGAAGGGTCGACACGCACCGGCGGGGTCGTCGTTGTTGGTCGAGAGCAGGCCGAGTTGGCTGTACGCGGCGATGGGCACCGCCGCGAGCCAGGTGTCGATGCCACCGCAGATCGCGAAGTCCGCGTCGCCGAAGACGATCGCTTGCCAGGCCTCGGCGATGGCCGCGGCGCCGGAGGAGTCGGCCATCAGCGGAGTCACGATGCCCGCCTTGGCCTTTCGCTCCATACCGACGGCAGCAGCGGGCGCGTTGGGCATGTACATCTGGATGGCCAGCGGCGACACCGCGCGCAGACCCTTCTGCTTGAAGGCGTCGTACTGGTGGACCACTTCCTCGGAGGTGCCCAGCGCCAGCCCGATGGAGACCATCAGGCGGCTGGTGTCGAGGTCCTCCAGCCCGGGCTGGTTCCAGAGCCTGCGGCTCAGGATCGTCGTCATCTTCTGCAGGTACGAGAGGCGACGCAGCTCGACGCGATTGAGGTGGTGATCGAAGTCCTCGAGCAGCGGGCCACCGATGCGGACCGGCAAGTCGAACTCGTCGAGGAACGGCATGTCGATCGGCCGGATGCCGCTGTGACCGTCCAGTAGGTGACGCCAGGTTTCCTCGGCGTCGGTGGCGATCGACGTCGTGGACGTGACGGCGGTGACCACCACGCCGGGGAATCCCGCCCCCGTCTTCAACGATGCCATGTCGTCTCGAATCCTCGATTGACCGTGCTTGGCGTGGATTTTAACGTTGGCGACGATCTCGGCCAACTTCGAGAGCGCGCCTACCATCGAAGAAATGGACTATCGCAGCCTCGGCCGAACCGGAATCCACGTCAGCCCGCTCTGCTTGGGCGCCATGATGTTCGGCGCCTGGGGAGAACCGGACCACGACACGTCCATCAAGGTCATCCACACCGCCCTGGACGCCGGCATCAACTTCATCGACACCGCCGACGTGTATTCCCAAGGCGAGTCGGAGGTCATCGTCGGCAAGGCGCTGGCAGGAGGCAAACGCGACGACGTGGTGCTGGCGACCAAGTTCCACGGACAGATGGGCGTCCCGGTCGACTCGCCGATGGGTACGCCGGGCGACCCGAATCAGCGCGGCAACTCGCGGCGCTGGATCGTCCGCGAGGTCGAGAACAGCCTGCGGCGGCTGAACACCGACTGGATCGACCTCTACCAGGTGCACCGTCCCGATGCCGACACCGACGTCGAGGAAACGCTCTCGGCGCTCACCGATCTGCAGAGCCAGGGCAAGATCCGCGCCTTCGGCTCGTCGACCTTCCCGGCGCATCAGGTGGTGCAGGCGCAGTGGGTCAGCGAGCGAAAGGGCCTGGGCCGGTTCGTCACCGAGCAACCGCCGTACTCGCTGCTGGCCCGCGGCATCGAGGCCGACCTGCTGCCCGTCGCGCAGGAGTACGGGATGGGCGTGCTGCCGTGGAGCCCGCTGGCGGGCGGCTGGCTCACCGGTGGCTACCGCAAGGGCAAGGAGCTGCCAGAGTACAAGCGCCGCAACCGAATGCCCGCGCGGTTCGACCTCGACAGCCCGGACAACCAGCGCAAGCTCGACGCCGCCGATGCACTCGGTGCGTTGGCCGACGAGGCCGGACTGTCGCTCGTCCACCTGGCGTTGGCGTTCGTGTTGCAGCATCCCGCGGTGACCGCGCCGATCATCGGGCCGCGCACGATGGATCATCTGCAGTCGCAACTCGGCGCCACCGAGGTGACGCTGTCGGTCGACGTGCTCGACGAGATCGATGAGATCGTGCCGCCGGGGGTCACTCTGTCGAGTGCCGACCAGGGCTACACGCCGCCGGCGTTGACCGATCCGTTCCTGCGGCGCCGCCGGACGGGGTAGATCAGCCGACGGCGAGTTCGAAGACGGGGATGACGCGGTCGGTGCGCTTCTCATATTCGCCGAACCCTGGTGCTCTTTCGACGATTTCGGCGAAGATGCGGTCGCGCTCGTCCTTGGGTAGCTCATGAGCGACGGCGGACCGTCGTGGGTCGGGTCCGATCTCGACCTCGACGGTGGGTTTGGCGCGCAGGTTGAACACCCAGCCGGGGCTGGCGTCGC
>NZ_DASQEU010000133.1:0-6709 GCF_035633495.1 Mycobacterium sp.
TAGCGGACGGTGCCTCCGACACGCGCCAGATGTGCCGCGACCTCGCGGAGGTACTGCAGGTAGCTCTCCCGCCCCCCACCTTCGTTGAACTTGAGCAGGTTGATCATCACGACCGGGGCATCGGCTGGCAACGCCTTCAAAGCAGCCAGCTGAGTCGGCCGCTTGTCCACCGGGTCAGTCATCGCTCATCCTCGACACATCGGTATGGCAGCGGCGCCCGGTCAACCGGCCGCACCCTGCCCGACGGCCTGGATGGCCGCGTGTTCGTGCAGCGCCTTCTCGGCTTCATGATGAACGGGCTGGAGGTCGAAGACGACCTCTTTGACGGTTCCGGTGAACGCATACGGGGCTTTGTCCTCGTAGTCGCGGTCCACCACGAGGCCGTTGTCGCGTCCGATGTCCATGCCCGCATACGAGGTGAATGCGATGGGCACCGTCTTGGCCAAGGCACCAGCACCGATCTGCTCGCCATTTGCCGACAGCGTGACCGTTCCGCCGGATCCTGGTGTTGGGGAATCAGATTCGAACAGCATCCGTACGGTCACGTCGCCCGTCGGGATGGCCGTGTCGGAGACCTGACGGTACGTCTCGACGCCGAGGAACGAGTAGGTGTGATTGAGCCGTCGCTGCTCGTCGACCCAGAGTGCGTACCCGCCGATGAAATCGGCGTTGGCGACGATCACACCCTCGGCGCCGGTATCGGGAACGGTGATCCGCGCCTCGATCGCATACGAGCGGCCCTGGATGCGTGGCGCCATGCCCCGCTGGATGTTCTGGACACCGCCCTTGAATGCGAAGCGCGTGTCCGTCGGCAGCGGCGGCAGCAGGCCGAAGAACACCGCCATCCCACCAAGCAACGGCAGCGCCCGGTTGCGTTCGGCCTCATCCCACCACAGCGCCACCAGCTCGGCCACCTTGTTGGGGTTTTCGGCGGCGAGGTCGTGCGCCTGGGAGAAGTCGTCGGGCAGGTAGTACAGCTCCCACACGTCGTCATCGGGGTCGTAAATGCCCGGCGCAAAGCGTGCGATGGTCTGCGGCGAGAAGTCCCACGGCGCCTTGTCCAGCCGCGTGCACGCCCACCAGCCGTCGGAGTAGATGGCGCGACTGCCGAACATCTCGAAGTACTGAACGTTGTGGCGCTCTTCGGCACGCGCGTCGTCGAAGGTGTGGGCGAAACTGGTGCCGTCCATCGGTTCCTGATCGATGCCGTCCACGCTGGTCGGAACCGGCAGCCCGATGAGCTCGAGCACTGTCGGCGCAACATCGATGCAGTGGGCGAACTGGGTGCGCGGCGTGGCGTCGGGCGTGATGTGACCGGGCCAGCTGACGACCATCGGATCGCGGGTGCCGCCGAGGTGGCTGGCCATTTGCTTGCCCCATTGGAACGGGGTGTTGTTGGCGTGCGCCCAGGCCGCCGCGAAGTGCGGCGCGGTGTGCTCGCCGCCCAGTTCCTCGATGCCGCCGTATTGCTCGATGAGCTTCAGCTGGTGCTCGGGGTCGAGCACGACGCCGTTGAGGAACGTCATTTCGTTGAAGGACCCGGTGATGGTGCCTTCCATGCTTGCGCCATTGTCGCCCCAGATGTAGATGACCAGGGTGTTGTCGCGTTCGCCGAGGTCGTCGACCGCGTCCAGCAGTCGGCCGACGTTCCAGTCGGCGTTCTCCGAGAAGCCGGCGAATACCTCCATCTGGCGGGCGTACAACTTCTTCTCTGCGTCGGTCAGGCCGACCCAGGCCGGAAAGATATCGGGGCGCGCCGTCAGTTCGGTGTCGGGCGGAACGATGCCCAGATGCTTTTGTCGGTCAAGCGTCTTCTCGCGGTAGACGTCCCAGCCCTCGTCGAACTTGCCCTTGTACTTATCGGCCCACTCCTTGAACACGTGGTGCGGGGCGTGAGTTGCGCCGGTGGAGTAGTACATCATCCACGGCTTCGTGCTGTCCTGGGCGCGCACCGCGTTCAGCCACTCGACCGCCTTGTCGGTGAGATCGTCGGGAAAGTAATACGGATTGCCGTCCGCTCGAGGGCTGTCCGGCACCCCGATGACGCCATTGTCCTGGGTGATGATCGGGTCGTACTGGCCGGCGGCGCCGGACAAGAATCCCCACCAGTGGTCGAAACCCCAGGCCTGCGGCCAACGGTCGAACGGGCCCGCGGCACCCTGGACGTTGTCCGGGGTCAGATGCCATTTACCGAAACCGCCTGTCACATAGCCATTGTCACGTAGGACGCGCGGCAGCGAAGCGCAACTGCGCGGCAGGCAGGCGCTGTAACCAGGGAACGGACCTGGATATTCGGCGATCGAACCGAAGCCGACACGGTGATGGTTGCGCCCCGTCAGCAGCGCCGCCCGCGTTGGTGAACACACCGCGGTGACGTGAAAGCGGTTGTAGGTCAGTCCATTTTCGGCCACTCGACGCAGCGTCGGCGTACTGATTGCTCCGCCGAAGGCGTCCGGGCCACCGAAGCCTGCGTCGTCGATCAGGACGAGCAGGACGTTCGGCGAGTTGTCGGGGGCCGTGACTCCAGCGGCAATGGACCAGTCGCCCGTCGACTCGGCCACCGTACGTCCGGCCACGCCGCCGAACGCGCGATCGGCGATCGGCAGCGTGGTTCGGTCTGGACTGAACTCGGTCATGACGATCTCCTCACAAGACGAAGTGCCGAAGGGTATCGGCGACCAAACCCAAGCCTCCACGAGGTCGCGCCGTCAGCCCAGAGTCAAAGGTCACCTCCGTGCGGCGACAGCGTGCGCTCGCTGACGAACTCCCGGCGCTGGCCGCTGAGTGGGTCGTCGAACGCCAGCGTGTGTGCGAGCAGCTGCAGCGGCCGGGAGAAATCGTCGGATGCCACGTCGATCACGCTCGGATACAACGGGTCGTTGACGAGCGGCAGCCCGATCGACGCCATGTGCACCCGCAGCTGGTGGGTGCGACCGGTCTTCGGCGTCAGGCGATAGTGCCCACCACCAAGGTGTTCGACAAACGTCTCCGCATTGGGCTCCCCAGGCTCCTCGACAGCCTGCAAATGACCGCGCCGCTTGATGATTCGACTTCGAAGCACAGTGGGCAGCTCGAGCCTCGGAGCATCGTCCGCGCGCGCCAGGTACGTCTTGTGCACCTCCGCTCGGGCGAACGCGCTCTGGTATGCGCCACGCACCTCGCGGCGCGCGGTGAACAGCAGCACTCCCGCCGTCAGCCGGTCCAGTCGGTGGGCCGGTGACAACTCCGGAAGCTTCAATGAACGCCGGAGTTTCACCAACGCGGTCTGCGCGACGTGGCCACCGCGCGGCATGGTGGCCAGGAAGTGCGGCTTGTCGACCACGACGATGTCGTCGTCGCGGTGAAGGATCGGGATCTCAAAGGGGACGACGGCTTCGATCGGCAGCGCTCGGTAGAGGTACACGTACGCGCCGTCGGGCAGCACCGTCTCTACGGTGACGACGGTGCCGTCGGCGCAGACCACCTCTCCGGCAAGCACTTTCGCACCAGCCTCGGACCCGAACCGCTCGGTCAGCTCGGCAAGGACGTGCCCGCCTCGCAACCGCACCCGCGCAGGCCCAATGCCATCGCGGTCGGGCAGCGGCGCAGGACGCCTCAAGTCAAGGGCACCGGCTCGAGGATCTCGGCCCGCGCCTCGGGAGCCGCAACGCGCAACGCGTCGGCCGACTCGTCGTCGGGCTGAGTCTGCGACAGCACTTCGGCCTCGACGCGCGACAGGTAGGTGGCCACCTCGCGGTCGACGTCCTCGGCGCTCCAACCAAGTACGGGGGCAACGACTTCGGCAACCTCTCGCGCGCAGTCAACCCCACGGTGCGGGTACTCGATCGCGATCCGCATCCGTCGCGCCAGGATGTCCTCCAGATGCAGGGCACCCTCGGCTGCCGCCGCGTACCACGCCTCGACCTTCAGATACACGGGTGCTTCGGTGATGGGAGTCAACAACTCTGGACGTCCCTCGGCCATCGCGAGCACCTCGCCGATGAGCGAACCGTAGCGGTCCAGCAGATGCCGTACGCGATATGGGTGCAGGTTGTAGTGCGCGCCGACGTGTTCGGTCTGGTTGATCAGGGCGAAGTACCCGTCGGCGCCCATGAGCGGCACCTTCTCGGTGATCGACGGCGCCACCCTGGTCGGGACGAACACACTGGCCGCGTCGATGGCGTCCTCGCCCATCACCCGATAGGTCGTGTACTTGCCCCCGGCGATCGCGACCAGACCCGGCGACGGCGTCGCCACGGCGTGCTCGCGCGACAGCTTCGAGGTCTCCTCGCTCTCACCGGCCAGCAGCGGCCGCAGGCCTGCGTAGACGCCGTCGATGTCGTCGTGGTTCAGCGGTGTGGCCAGCACGGTGTTGACCGTCTCGAGGATGTAGTCGATGTCGGCCTTGGTGGCCGCGGGGTGCGCCAGATCGAGGTTCCAGTCGGTGTCGGTCGTGCCGATGATCCAGTGCGTGCCCCACGGAATGACGAACAGCACCGACTTCTCGGTCCGCAGGATGATCGCCACTTCACTGACTATGCGGTCGCGAGGCACCACGACGTGGACACCCTTGGACGCCCGCACGCGAAAGCGTCCGCGCTGCTTCGATAGAGCTTGGATCTCATCGGTCCAGACGCCGGTGGCATTGACGACCACGTGCCCGCGGACGTCGGTGACCGCACCGTCCTCGGAGTCGCGCACCCGCACGCCCGTCACCCGGTCCCCTTCACGCAACAACGCAACCACCTGCGTGGAGGTCCGCACCACTGCGCCGTAATGCGCTGCGGTGCGCGCCACCATCATGGTATGCCGGGCGTCGTCGACCACGGTGTCGTAGTAGCGGATACCACCGATCAGCGAACTCCGCTTGAGCCCCGGCGCCAGGCGCAGAGCACCGGCCTTGAGCAAGTGCTTCTGCGCAGGAACGGATTTCGCGCCACCCAGTTGGTCGTAGAGGAAGATGCCTGCCGCCACGTAGGGCCGCTCCCACAACCGCTTGGTCAGGGGGAACAGGAACGGCAGCGGCTTGACGAGGTGGGGCGCCAACGTCGTCAGCGACAGTTCGCGCTCGTGCAGGGCCTCGCGGACGAGCCCGAACTCGAGTTGCTCGAGGTAACGGAGGCCGCCGTGGAACATCTTCGAGGACCGGCTCGACGTGCCGGACGCGAAGTCGCGAGCCTCGACGAGCGCCACCTTGAGGCCGCGGGTGGCGGCATCGAGCGCCGCGCCGGCGCCGACGACACCACCGCCGATGACGACGACGTCGAACTGCTCGCTGCCCAGGCGTTCCCAAGCCTGGGCACGCCATTCGGGGCCAAGAAGGGTCTGCCCGTTGCCCGGACCGGGTATCGGGTCACTCACGCCAGGGACTCCTCTTGTTACTCGTCGGCAGGCGTTACGACTCCGAGCCTACTTGGCTTCAGTCCAAATCGTCGTGGGCCATCAACCGGCGGGCAGCCTCGACCGTCGAACCGGATAGCGACGGATACACCGACAACGTCTGCGCGAGGTCCGTCACGGAGATTCGGTTCTGCACCGCCAGCGCGATCGGCAGGATCAGTTCGGAGGCGATCGGCGCGACGACGACGCCACCGATGACGACGCCGGTGGCCGGGCGACAGAAGATCTTGACGAAGCCCCGGCGCAGCAGTGACATCTTGGCGCGGGCGTTGGTGGTCAGCGGCAGCATGATCGTGCGTGCGGGCACGGTGCCGTTGTCGATCGCCGTCTGCGGCACGCCCACCGCAGCGATCTCGGGGTGGGTGAAGACGGCGGCGGCAACCGTGCGCAGCCGGATGGGCGACACCCCCTCGCCGAGCGCGTGGTACATCGCGATGCGGCCCTGCATGGCGGCCACCGACGCCAGGGGCAAGAGCCCGGTGCAATCGCCCGCGGCATAGATGCCCGATGCCGACGTCCGCGAGACACGGTCCACCGCAAGGTAATTGCCAGGGCCGAGGTCGATGCCTACCTTCTCGAGCCCGAGCCCTTCGGTGTTGGGGACCGACCCGACGGTCATCAGGGCGTGGCTGCCCTCGACCGTGCGCCCGTCGGCCAATGCGACCACGACGCCGTCCGAGGTGCGGGTGACGGTGTCCGCGCGCGCATTCTTGACCAGCTTCACACCGCGTTCGGCGAACGCCTCCTCCAGCACCGCGGCGGCATCGGAGTCCTCGTGCGGCAGGATCTGGTCGCGGCTGGCCACCACGGTGACCTTGACGCCCAGCTCCGTGTAGGCGTTGCAGAACTCGGCACCCGTCACACCCGAGCCGACGATGACGAGATGTGCGGGAAGCTCGGTCAGGTCATAGAGCTGACGCCAGTTCAGAATGCGGTTGGCGTCGGGCATGGCGTTCGGGAGAACCCGGGGGCGCGCACCGGTGGCTATCAACACGACGTCGGCCTTGAGCACGCCGACCTTGCCGTCGGATGTGGTGACCTTCACACGGTGGTGCGCCATGCCGGGAATGTCGTCGACCAGCTCGCCACGGCCGTGCACGATCGTGACATTCTCCCGCAAGAGGTTGGAGCCGATGTCAGCGGATTGTGACCGCGCCAGTGTCTTCACGCGGTTGTGGATCTGCGGCAGCGAGATCTTGGCGTCCTCGATCTTGATGTCGAAGCCCAGCCCGTCGGCGCGGCGCAGCTCGGTGCGCACGCCGGTCGATGCGATGAACGTCTTGGACGGCACGCAATCCCAGAGCACGCACGCGCCGCCGATGCCGTCCGA
>NZ_DASQEU010000134.1:0-43850 GCF_035633495.1 Mycobacterium sp.
GACGAGAGCTTTCTGGAAGCGATTGGCGTGCGCCGGCTCCGGCTGGCCGACGGGGTGCTGGTTTAGAGCGGGAACTGCTGCGGGCGGGTCTGTGCGGGCTGTGGACGTTCCGCTGCGGGTGGCGGCACGGGAGCCCTGCCACCACCGTCTGCGGTGTGACCCGGCTGTGCGCCCTCGGTCCGGGTGGGCGGTGCTTGCTGCTGCGCTCGCCGTTCTTCAGCGCGCTTCTCGGCCGACTCGGCTTCCTCGCGCTTGCGCTCCTCGGGATCGCCGCCCTCTTCTTCGTCGGTCTTGGCCGCGTCGGATCCCGCTCCCTTGGTGGCTGACTCCACGATGCCTTGGACGCCCTGCATGATCTGCTGGGGCAGCTGAGTGAGGCCCTGTGCGAGGCCCTGCACCGACTGAGCCATGCCCTGGGCGAACTGGCCGACCTGCTGCCCGACCTGGCTGGCCATCTGGCCCGCCATCTCGGCGCCGCTGCCGCCGGCCGCACCCGCGCCTGCCGTTCCGGCGCCCGTGGCGCCACCAGTGCCGCCCGCCGAACCTGCTCCGCCTGCGGCCCCGGAGCCCTCGAGCGCCTCGGCCGCGGCCCTGAGTTTCGCCGCGCCCTGCTCGTCGCCCTGCGCGTACATCCGGTCGGCCGTGTTGAGCAACTCCTTGATGGTGTCGCTGGAACCCTTCGTGGTCTGGATGGTGTTGATGCGGCTCTGCGTCACGCCGTCGAGTGCCTTGTTGACCGCGAACGCGATGTTGCCGAATGACGTGGCCACGTCGGCCGCCTGTGGCCCGCCGTCTCCAGCCAACTGCGACAACTCGGCAGCGACCTGCGCGTGGATGTCGGCAAGTGGTGTCAGGCCTGCACCGTCGAGAGAGAACTCGCCCCCCATGTCGATCCTCCTCGCGTCCTGTGGCGTTCGCTTCGACCGCCGCGCCTGTAGTCAACTGCTGCAACGATTCTATGGCCGCTCAGAGCGATGCGCGGGCGGCAATTCGCGGGTGAATGATCCTGCGGTCGTGGGTGTCGTGGCAGCAGACCGGCACTCGCCTGGCCAACCGATAGCGTAGCTACATGCGCGCGGTGAAATTGCCCTGGTGGTGCAATGCCGCCGATCTCAGGCGCGCGCCGCTGCCGCCTGCTTCGCCGCGTCCAAGGCGACACCGCGCATGCCGATTCCGTCGAAGGCCGCTGCAGCCTCGTCCAGCGCGTCGGCGTCGCCAGCGGTGAACGCCCGCGCGTAGGACAGCGCCAGCGGGCCGACGAGGCAGTCCACGGTCAGTCGCTCGATGGCGTCGACTGCGCGCATGTCGCCCAGGCGCACCGCGTCGATGAGCGCGCGCAAGGCAACGGCCGACTGGCCGCCGCGTTCAGCGGCGCGGGCGGACTCGCGCGCGGCGTTGATCGCCCCGGGTCCGTCGCGGCGCGCCGCCGCCGTCCAGGCCCGCGCCAGTGAAAGCTCCGGCGCAAAGAGCATCGACTTGAGGCCATGCCGTGCTTCGGCCTTCGCGAGCATCCGGCCCGCGTCGGCGATCCGACCCGACTGACCGAGCGCCTGCGCCAACAACATCCACGCCAACGGACCCCACGAGTAACCCGTCGGAGCCAGCGCAGCGGCCGCGGACTCCAGTAGACCGACGGAAGCGGAGGCGTCGCCACGCGCGATCAACACGTCGGCGACCAGCAGTTGGCCGATCGCGTGGCTCGGCTGCTGCGGCGGCGAGCCGTCGACGAGTTCCTGCGCCAAGTCCTGTGCACGATCGAGTTCCCCCGACATCACCAGGGCGGTCGTCTGCCCGAACGCGCTGGTGAAGCGCAACAGCCCGGGGTGTCCGGCGGCCATGGCCCGCGCGGCCAGGTCGTCGACATCACCGAAACTGCCCATCCTGGCGTGACACAGCGCCGCCGCGGCCGCAGCCCAGCCGATGGCCTGCTGATCGGCATTCGGCGAGTGGAGGACGTCCTGCGCGATCTGCATCGCACGTTCGGGGCTGCCCGCGTTCATCGTGAACGTGCCGAGAAGCGCGTCGAGCGTGGCACCCGCGTTCTCCGATGTCACCCTGCCTCTGACCGTGTGCAGAAACGCGGTGGCACGCTCCGGCTGATCCAGCATCCAGAACTGGTTGGCCGCCCGCGGCAGCGCCCAAGCCATCAACTCGGATTCGCTGAGCGCTGACTCGTCGACCTCCGACATCACCGCGTCCGCGTCACGGCCTCGGCCCTGCCATGCCAACGCCTGAGCGAGGGTCAGGCGGGCCGTGAGGGATTCCCCGTCGCGCAGCGCCGCACGGCCCAACTTCTCGGCGGCGGCGAGGTCGCCCCGTCCCAATGCCTCTTCGGCGGCGGCAATTCCCTCAGGCACCGCCGCAGTGTATGGCGGTAGAACCCGCATCCACTGGCGAACTCGTCGGTTCGAGCACCCGCGCCTGCGCCGGGTACCTTGCACCCGTGTCCGCTGAAACTCCAGAAGCCCAAGAACTCCGCGGCCCGTGGGCGCTCTGCGTGTACTGCGCCTCCGTCCCGACACACCGGGAGTTGCTGAAGTTGGCGTCCGACGTGGGAGCCGCCATCGCCGACCGCGGCTGGACGCTGGTGTCCGGCGGCGGGAACGTCTCGGCGATGGGTGCGCTGGCAGGAGCAGCGCGGGCGCACAGCGGCCGCACCGTCGGCGTCATCCCCAAGGCGTTGGTCCACCGCGAACTCGCCGACGTCGACGCCGACGAGCTGATCGTCACCGACACCATGCGGGAGCGCAAGCAGGTCATGGAGGATCGGGCCGACGCGTTCCTCGTGCTGCCCGGGGGCATCGGCACGCTGGAGGAGTTCTTCGAGGCCTGGACCGCCGGCTATCTCGGCATGCACGAAAAGCCGCTCGTCATGCTCGATCCCGTCGGCCACTACGACGGGCTGCTGGCGTGGCTGCGCGGACTCGTCGACACCGGATACGTCGGCACCGGTGCGCTCGATCGGTTGATCGTCGTCGCGGACGTGGACGCTGCGTTGGCGGCATGCGCACCGCTTGCGTGATGGTCGCCACCCTCACAGATAGGGTTGGCTCGTGAGCGACGAGAAATCGGGTACCCGCAGCAGTGTCGGCCTTCTGGACATCGCCCCGCGGTTGCCAGGACTGCTGAAGGACGTGCCAGTCATCGCCCGTGGTGTGGTCACCGGCTTCTTGGCCCGCCCGACGGCGAAGACGTCCATCGGCAAGGTGTTCCAGGAACGTGCTGCCCGCTACGGCGACAAGCTGTTCATCAAGTTCGACGACCAGAAGCTGACCTACCGCGAGGCCAACGAGATGGTCAACCGCTACGCGGCGGTGCTCGCCTCACGGGGCGTCGGTCACGGTGACGTCGTCGGCGTCATGCTGCGCAACTCGCCGCACTCGATATTGCTGATGCTCGCCGTGGTCAAGTGCGGGGCCGTCGCCGGAATGCTCAACTTCCACCAGCGCGGCAAGGTGCTGGCCCACAGCCTCGATCTGCTCGGCGCGAAGGCCATCGTGGCGGAGACCGACTTCATCGAGCCGATCAGTGAGAGTGGCGCCGACACCGACGGACTGATGACGCTCGACGAGCTGATTCAACTGGCCGCCACGGCGCCCGCCACCAACCCGGCCACGACCGGGGCCGTCCTCGCCAAGGACAAGGCGTTCTACATCTTCACCTCGGGTACCACGGGGATGCCGAAGGCCAGCGTCATGACCCACTACCGGTGGTTGCGTGCACTGGCCGGGTTCGGCGGTCTCGGGATGCGACTGAGCAGCGACGACACCCTGTACTGCGCACTGCCGCTCTATCACAACAACGCGCTGACGGTGGCGCTGTCCTCAGTGCTGAACTCGGGCTCGGCGCTGGCGCTCGGCAAGTCGTTCTCGGCCTCGAAGTTCTGGGACGAGGTCATCGGCTACGACGCGACGGCCTTCGTCTACATCGGCGAGATCTGCGCCTACCTGCTCAATCAACCGGCCAAGCCGACCGACCTCAAGCACCGCGTGCGCGTCATCGCGGGCAACGGTTTGCGGCCGGCCATCTGGGACGAGTTCACCAAGAGGTTCGGCATCCCGCGGGTCTGCGAGTTCTACGCCGCCAGCGAGGGCAACACCGCCTTCCTCAACGTGTTCAACGTCGACAAGACGACGGGTATCTGCCCGTCGCCCATCGCGTTCGTCGAGTACGACGAGGAGACCGGAGAGCCGAAGCGCGACGACGGTGGCCGCGTCCGCAAGGTCAAGAGCGGTCAGCCGGGCCTGCTGCTGTCCAAGGTCAGCAGTTTTCAACCGTTCGACGGCTACACCGACAAGTCCGCTAGCGAGAAGAAGCTCGTCCGCGACGCCTTCAAGGACGGCGACGTCTGGTTCAATACCGGCGATCTGATGAGGTCGCAGGGGTTCGGGCACGCCGCGTTCACCGACCGTCTCGGCGACACGTTCCGGTGGAAGGGCGAGAACGTCGCCACCACCGAGGTCGAGGCTGCCGTGGCGACGGACTCACAGGTGGAGGAGTGCACGGTGTTCGGCGTCGAGGTCGAGGGCGCCGGCGGCAGGGCGGGCATGGTCGCCCTCCAGCTCAAGGACGGCCAGGAGTTCGACGGCATGGCGTTGGCCAAGTCCGCCTACGAGCATCTGCCCGGTTACGCGGTGCCGCTCTTCGTCCGGATCACCGAGGCGCTGGAGTACACGTCGACGTTCAAGAGCCAGAAGGTCGAACTGCGCAAGCAGGGGTATGGCGGGCAGGACGACGAGAACGTCGATGACCCCGTGTACGTGCTGGCCGGCCGGGAGGAGGGCTACGTGCCCTTCTACGACGACTACGTCGCCGAGGTCGTCGACGGCAAACGCCCCAAGTCCTAGCGATCTCGGCGTGTTCGGTCGCGCTCAGCGCGACGAATCACGCCCAACTCGCACGCGGCTAGCCTGGGAAGCATGCAGGCGACGTTCGTGGGCCGTCCCGTGGCAGGCGATCGCGCCCTGATCATGGCGATCGTCAACCGGACGCCCGACTCGTTCTACGACCGCGGTGCCACGTTCACCGATGAGGCGGCCAAGGCGGCAGCGCACCGGGTCGTCGCCGACGGCGCCGACGTCGTCGACGTCGGCGGCGTCAAGGCCGGGCCGGGCGACGTCGTCGACGCCGAGGAGGAGATCGCCCGCGTCGTGCCCTTCATCGAATGGCTCCGCGACGCCTATCCCGATCAGCTGATCAGCGTCGACACCTGGCGTGCGTCGGTGGCCAAGCGCGCGTGCGCGGCAGGCGCCGACATCATCAACGACACGTGGGGCGGGTCCGATCCGGGACTTGCCGACGTCGCTGCGGAGTTCGGCGCCGGGTTGGTGTGTTCGCACACGGGTGGCGCCATTCCGCGCACGCGACCGTTCCGGGTCAACTACGGGCTGTCCGAGCGGGGAGTCGTCGACGACGTCATCGCCGAGGTGACGTCAGCGGCCGAACGCGCCGTCGCTGCCGGCGTCGCACGGGACGCCGTGCTGATCGATCCGACCCATGATTTTGGTAAGAACACTCACCATGGTCTTAGTTTGTTGCGCCACGTAAAAGACCTTGTAAACACTGGATGGCCAGTCCTGATGGCCCTCAGCAACAAGGATTTCGTCGGGGAGACTCTGGGTGTGGGCTTGACCGAACGCCTCGAGGGAACCCTGGCCGCCACCGCGCTCGCGGCGCAGGCGGGTGCAGCCATGTTCCGGGTCCACGAGGTGGGGTCCACACGACGCGTGCTCGAAATGGTCGCGTCGATCCAGGGCGTGCGTCCACCGGCGCGGACCGTAAGGGGACTGGCATGAGCATGACACCCGAACTCGACGCCGCTGAGGCCATCGCGGGACACCGTTGGTTGACCGACCGCACGTGGCGCAAACCCATGTGGACGATCGCCGAACTCGAGGCCGCGAAGGCCGGGCGGACCATCTCCGTGGTGCTGCCCGCGCTCAACGAGGAGGAGACCGTCGCCTCGGTGGTCGACACCATCACTCCACTGCTAGGCGGGCTCGTCGACGAGATCGTCGTCCTGGACTCCGGGTCGACCGACGACACCGAGATCCGCGCGGTCGCCGCCGGTGCCAGGGTGGTCAGCCGAGAAGCTGCGCTGCCGGAGGTCGAGCCTCAGCCCGGCAAGGGTGAGGTGCTGTGGCGTTCGCTCGCCGCGACCACCGGTGACCTCGTGGTCTTCGTCGACTCCGACCTCATCGACCCGGATCCGATGTTCGTGCCCAAGCTCCTCGGGCCCCTGCTGACGATGGACGGCGTGCACCTGGTCAAGGGCTTCTACCGCCGCCCGCTGAAGGTCAGCGGCAGCGAGGACGCCAACGGCGGTGGCAGGGTCACCGAGTTGGTCGCGCGGCCGCTGCTGGCCGCCCTGCGCCCCGAGTTGACGTGCTTGCTGCAGCCGCTGGGCGGCGAGTACGCAGGCACCCGCGAACTGTTGACGGCGCTGCCCTTCGCGCCGGCGTACGGCGTCGAGATCGGGTTGCTGATCGACACCTACGACCGTCTGGGTCTGGACGCCATCGCCCAGGTGAACCTCGGCGTCCGGACGCACCGCAACCGGTCCGTGACGGAGCTGGCCGCGATGAGCCGTCAGGTGATCGCCACATTGCTGTCCCGCTGCGGTGTGCCCGACTCGGGCGTGGGCCTGACGCAGTTCTTCGCCGACGGCGAGGACTACACCGCCCGTACGTCGATGGTGTCGTTAGCCGACCGGCCGCCGATGGTGACCCTGCGACCTCGCTAGCCGCCCCCCAGGCGCCGCGTCGTACGTCTCCGGCAGTATCGACGTCGTGACGTTGATCCTTCTTTACCTGGTCGTGCTGATTCTGGTGGCGATCGTGCTGTTCGGCGTCGGCAGCGTGCTGTTCGGCCGCGGTGAACGATTGCCACCGCTGCCGCGGGCCACCACCGCCACCGTGCTGCCCGCGTCGGAGGTCGCGGGTGCCGACGTCGACGCCCTCAAGTTCAGTCAGACGCTGCGCGGCTACAAGGCCAGCGAAGTCGACTGGGCGCTCGAGCGACTGGGTCAGGAACTCGACCAGTTGCGAGGCCAGGTCGCCGCGCTTCGCGCCGCCTACGGTGTCGACGACTTCATCCCCGACTCCGACTCCGGGCTGGACTCCGAGTACGCCACCGAGGTGGACGACGATGTGGACGACGTGCCGACCGACGCCGCCCACCGACGCGGTGCGCACGCGGTGCCGGCGGAAGGACGCGACGAGCAGTGACCGCCGGCCTTGACGACGACGGTCGAACTCGTTGCGGCTGGGCAGATTTCAGCGGAGAGCGCTGGGCGACGGACGACTCGGTGCTCTACCGCGACTACCACGACACCGAGTGGGGCCAACCGCTGAGGGGCAGCCGCGAGCTGTTCGAACGGATGACGCTCGAGGCGTTTCAGAGCGGGCTGTCGTGGCTCATCATCCTGCGCAAGCGGGACAACTTCCGGCGCGCATTCGACCGCTTCGACGTTGCCAAGATCGCGCGCTACGACGACGGCGACGTCGCGCGACTGATGGCCGACGCGGGGATCGTGCGCAACCGCGCCAAGATCGACGCGACCATCGCCAACGCGCGGGCAGTCGCCGACCTCGACGTGGAACTGAGCGAGTTGCTGTGGTCCTTCGCCCCGGAGCCGCGTCCGCGGCCGTCCGAGATGTCGCAGGTGCCTGCGGCCTCACCCGAGTCCAAGTCGATGGCACGGGAACTCAAGCGGCGGGGGTTCTCATTCGTCGGCCCGACGACGGCATATGCGCTGATGCAGGCAACGGGAATGGTGGATGACCATGTCGCTTCGTGTTGGGTTCCGACCGTTCTGCGGGGCGTCTAAGTCGGGTCTTTGCACACCGAGGGGCGCGGATAGGGAACAATGGTCGAAAGAACAGTTCAGTGCCGAGTGCTGTCGCCGGGTGGGCAGTCTCGGCCCCGACCCGTTCCGCTTGCGCGGACCGGAGCACGCGGAAGGGAGCGCTTGATGGCGGCGATGAAGCCCCGGACTGGTGACGGTCCACTGGAAGCAACCAAAGAGGGGCGGGGCATCGTGATGCGAGTACCACTGGAAGGTGGTGGTCGCCTCGTCGTCGAACTCACACCCGATGAGGCCGCCGCGCTCGGCGACGAACTGAAGAACGTCACTGCGCCTAGCAGTTGATTGCTGGTCCGGTTCTCCGCTAGCTGCAGACTTTCTGGTAGATCTCCAGGGTCTGCTCGGCAATGCGGGCCCATGAGAACTCGTCGATACACCGTTGGCGTCCGGCGCGGCCGTACCGCTCCGCACGATCGGGATCGGCCACCAACGCGTTGACCGCATTGGCAAGCCGCGTTTCGAAACCCACCGCGTCGGCGGGGTCGTAGTGCACCAGCACGCCGGTCTCGCCATCCGCGACGACCTCGGGAATGCCACCGACATCGGAGGCGACCACCGCCGTCGAACACGCCATCGCCTCGAGATTCACGATGCCGAGCGGTTCGTAGACCGATGGGCAGACGAAAACGGTTGCGGCCGAAAGTATCTCGCGGATCTGATCGCCGGGCAGCATCTCCTGCACCCAGAAGATGCCACTGCGTGAGCTCGCGAGCTCCTGCACTGCGCCGCCCACCTCGGCGGCGATCTCGGGCGTGTCCGGCGCGCCCGCGCACAGCACCAACTGCACTTCCGGCGCGAATTGGTGTGCGGCGGCGACCAGGTGGGCGACGCCCTTCTGGCGGGTGATGCGTCCGACGAACGCCACGACGGGCCGGTTCGGGTCGACGCCGATGCGGGCCAGCGTCGATCCGCCGGCCTCGATGGGGTACCACTTCTCGGTGTCGATCCCGTTGCGGACCACGTGCACGCGGCTGGGGTCCAGCGCGGGGTAGGTGGCCAGCACGTCATCGCGCATGCCGGAGCTGACGGCGATCACTGCGTCGGCCGCCTCGACCGCGGTGCGTTCCACCCATGACGACACCCGGTACCCGCCGCCGAGTTGCTCTGCCTTCCAGGGCCGCATCGGTTCGAGGGAGTGCGCCGTCAGCACGTGAGGTATTCCGTACAGCATCGAGGCAAGGTGCCCCGCCAGTCCGGCGTACCAGGTGTGGGAGTGTGCGACGGTCGCGCCCGCGGCGGCGTTCACCATGACCAGGTCGGCGGACAGCGTCGTCAGCGCAGCGTTGGCGCCGCCCAGCGCAGGGTCGGCTTGCGCGACGTAGACGTCCGGCTCGCCCGGCCGCGGGGCGCCCATGCAGTGCACGTCCACGTCGCACATGGTCTTCAGCTGCGCGATGAGTTCGGTGACGTGGACGCCCGCGCCGCCGTAGACCTCCGGTGGGTATTCCCGTGTCATCATCGCCACTCGCATGGATAAGACGGTAGTTGCCAACCGGTATCGCCGCACCCAATTGTCTTGACCGACAGTCCGACAGGAAGTCTCGGTCAATCGTTGTCCAATCGTGGCAATGGCTAGCCGCGGCTCCTGAGGGCCGATAGGTTTGAACCATGAGGGAACTGCCAACAGTTTTGGGCATCGTCCTGGCGGGCGGTGAGGGCAAGCGGTTGTACCCGTTGACCGCGGACCGCGCCAAACCCGCGGTTCCCTTCGGCGGTGCCTACCGGCTAATCGACTTCGTGCTGTCGAATCTGGTCAACGCCCGCTATTTGAAGATCTGCGTTCTCACGCAATACAAGTCGCATTCGCTGGACCGCCACATTTCGCAGAACTGGCGGTTATCGGGGCTTGCCGGCGAGTACATCACCCCGGTGCCTGCACAGCAGCGCCTCGGGCCGCGGTGGTACACAGGATCCGGCGACGCGATTCTGCAGTCGCTCAACCTCATTTACGACGAGGACCCCGACTACGTCGTCGTGTTCGGTGCCGATCACATCTATCGGATGGATCCCGAGCAGATGCTCCAATTCCACATCGAGAGTGGAGCCGGGGCGACGGTGGCCGGTATCAGGGTGCCGCGGGCCGAAGCGACGGCCTTCGGTTGCATCGACGCCGACGAATCTGGCCTCATCCGGGAATTCATCGAGAAGCCGGCCGACCCACCGGGTACTCCCGACGACCCCGAGCAGACCTACGCGTCGATGGGCAACTACATCTTCTCCACCAAGGTGCTCATCGACGCCATCCGCGCCGATGCCGACGACGACCACTCGGACCACGACATGGGTGGCGACATCATCCCGCGTCTGGTCACCGACGGGATGGCTGCCGTCTACGACTTCAAGGACAACGAGGTTCCCGGTTCGACTGAGCGCGACCACGGATACTGGCGCGACGTCGGGACGCTCGATGCGTTCTACGACGCACACATGGACCTGGTATCGGTCCACCCGGTCTTCAACCTGTACAACCGGCGTTGGCCCATCAGGGGCGAGCCGGAGAACCTCGCCCCTGCGAAGTTCGTCAACGGCGGGTCGGCGCAGGAGTCGGTCGTCGGCGCAGGCAGCATCGTCTCCGCCGCGTCCGTGCGCAACTCGGTGCTGTCCTCCAACGTGGTCATCGACGACGGTGCGATCGTCGAGGGAAGCGTCGTCATGCCGGGTGTGCGCATCGGCAGGGGTGCGGTGGTGCGTCACGCCATTCTCGACAAGAACGTCGTCGTCGGCCCGGGTGAACACGTCGGGGTGGATCTGGAGCGGGACCGCGAGCGGTTCGCGATCAGCGCTGGTGGCGTGGTCGCGGTCGGCAAGGGCATCTGGATCTAGCCCTTCCCCTTCCCCTTCCCCTTCCCCTTTCCCCGCGAGCGTGCGTGTTTGCGGGCAACACGTCGGTCGGCGATCGAAGTTCGCGCACGCTCGCGCTACACCGCGGCAGGGGTCGTGTTCGAGCGTCGCCGTCTCCGGCGCCACAGCGTGAACGCCGCCCAGGCGATCAACACCAGCGCCACCAGCACCAGCACGGGGAGCAGGATCGCCGCGAACACCAACCCGATGCTGGTGATGTCCTCGAAGGTGCTCAGCACGGGTGCCGCCACCCCCGCCGTCGCGACATTGGCCACGGGCCGCACCGCCGTCTTGGTCAAATGCATGACCAGTGCCACGACGACTCCGATCGCGATCGGGACCCACTGGCCCGACGACACGAAGGCTCCCGGATCGGCGACGGCGGCGGTCTGCGAGGCAGTGCCCGCGCCGAAGACGATGCCACCCGAGGTCGGCCGTACGACGGTCTGGATCACGTCGTTGATGCTGTCCAGGGCGGGGATCTTGTCGGCGACGACCTCGACGGCCAGCAGCGCGGCGACGATCGCCAGCACCCAACCATTCTCCAGCCAGGCCCAGCTGGACGGCAGGCTCACCAAGTCGGTGAAGCGACCGAGAAGACCCATGGCCAACAGTGGAATGTAGGCGTTCAGCCCGGCGGCACTCGCAAGTCCCACGCCGGTCAGCAGCTCCATGACTTCAGTATGGGACGGTAACGCGCGAAATCAGGCAGGAGTGCGGGATGGCCGGTGGTAAGCGACGCGGCAAGTCAGGCAAGCACCAACGCTCGGCGAACCGAAGGACGGGGGCTCGACGGCGCCCCCCTACCCGATGAGGCATTTCAGTGGGCCGGAGTGCCCGACGACATCGTGGATCGCGTTCAGGAAGTACTGGAGCTCGTCGATCGTTGCTGTGACGTGTTGCTCGACGTCGAGCATCGCACCGCATGCCGACGGTTGCTCGCCCGTGTTGCCTCGAGGGGGCCGGAAGCGTTCCGCCGCAAGGCCAAGGCGGAGAACTCCGCAGCGGCAGTGGTGTGGATGATCGGCAAGGTCAATGACGTCTTCAACCTGTACCGCAACGAACGTCGAGTGAAGGAGTTCATGCGTCACTTCGGAGTGTGGGGAAGTGCGTCACAGCGGGCGAACGTCATGCTCCAAGAGGCCGAGTTCGACAGCGCGACAAATGATTTGACGCTCGGCTCGCCCGACTATCGGGTGGCGGACCGGCGTCGGAGCATCATCGACAGTCGTCACCGGTACCGGAAGCTGCTGACCGGCGATGCGAGCGGCGTCATCGACCTCGATCGCTGACGCCACCTGGCGCTCAGTCGCGCCGCCGTTTCTGGCCGCCGCTGCCCGGGCGTTCGTGCGGCGGGACCTTCGGTACGTCCCGCAGCGACCGCCCCTTTCCCGCCACGGTGCTGAGTGCTCGACGACACCGTGGACAAATCGGCTTACCGGTGATGTCGACGGTCCAACTCTTGCCGCCGCCAGGGCAGGGCTTGTCGGTCATGCTGCTCCCCACGTTGGCATGGCGTTCGCCGTCACGGTTTCGGCGAGATCAGTACTGCAACGTCTGCATGTAGCTCCGCTAGACCTACGTCGAGCGTGACCAGTTGCGCCTGGCGGTTGCATGCGAGTTGCGCGAGGTGGGCATCGGTGACCTGGCGGTGCCCGACAACGCCTGCCAACGCCACGTCATCGAGGGAGATTTCATCGGGCCAGAACTCGTGCCGCTTTGCGCCGGCGACGGCGGCGACGACGTCGCGCGCAGCGGACGCCATTTGCCCCGATCGCAACAGGAAGCGCATCAGGCATCCTTGAGTGATGGGGCACGGCGCGAAGCCGGAGTCGTACGTCGCCAACCACTCCGCGGAGGCGTCGTGATGTACGTGCTCGGCGACGACCAATGCGACGAGCACGTTCGCGTCGAGGAGCGACGTCACTCGTCGTCTTCCAGGGACCGCACGTCCTCAGAGGTCACGACCGTCCCGACGCTCACGACGGGCAGCCCGGTTCTCGCGTCGGTTGACAAGCCGACAGTCTTGCCCGACCCCAGGCCGCGCCGGATGAGGTCTGCGACGGTTTCGCTCAACGTGCGTCGCGTGTCGCGTGCAATTGCCTGAGCCTGTTTGTGCAGGTCTTCTGGGAGGTCGATGGTCGTTCGCACACCTCAGCTCAAGACCCTCGCATCATGATGTAGTGATGCGCGACCGGCGTCACCACACACCGGGCACCAACCGGGAGCGCACCTGCCGCGTGTAGTCGCCATATCCGTCCAACTCCTCGGCCAGCATCTTCTCCTCGTCCGCGATCCTGGCGGCCAACACGAAGATTGCGGGAATCAGAATGACGACGCCCCAGTAGGAACCCAGCGCCAATGGCGTGCCAAGCATCATGATGAGCGCACCGAGGTACATCGGGTGCCGCACCAACCCGTACAGCCCGGTAGAGACGAGGTGCTGTCCCGCTTCGACGGTGATCGTCGCTGCGGCATAGCCGTTCTGAAAGACGACGTATTGCGCGACGGACAAACCAACCCCAACC
Source organism: Mycobacterium sp. (assembly GCF_035633495.1). Taxonomy (GTDB): domain Bacteria; phylum Actinomycetota; class Actinomycetes; order Mycobacteriales; family Mycobacteriaceae; genus Mycobacterium. The sequence goes on from NZ_DASQEU010000134.1 coordinate 13,234, forward strand.
AGCACGTCGCCCAGGATGACGACGGATACGGGAACCGACGACCAGCCGAAGCGGTGGTCGACGGCGCTGAGCACCAGCAGAGCCACGACCAACAGGAGCGTCGCCGACATCACGATGCGTTGGACCGGGCGGGTTTCCGCCGTCGGGCCTGCCTTCAACCTGCGCTGCAGCACAGCCGGATGCTGCATGGCGAGATAGAGGCTCGGAATCATCGTGGCCACCGTGAACACCGCGATGAACACCCACGCCTGCCAGTAGTCGAAGGTCCACGCGGGCAGGAACAGCGCGAGTCCGAAGAACAGCACGCCGAACAGTATCGACGCGACGGTTTGGAGAGCGAGTTTCATGGCTTGCCTCAGCGCAGGTCGCGGCGACGGAAGGCGATGGTGCCCAACGTGATCAAGGCGGCGTCAATGCCGAGGAGCCACCAGATCGGAGTGGCATCGAAGTCGCCGAGGCCGACGTGCGGAACGTGTGCGAACGGCTCGAGGTCCACCAACCATTGAGGTGAATTCGACAATGACCCCAGCAGATACACGGCAATGAACGCGACGAGAACCCCCCACGCCGCCGGCGTGAAGCGGGGGACGAGGCCGAAGAGCAACACCGTGACCGCCACCAACAGCCAGACGGCTGGCAACTGCACGGCCGCCGTGCCGAGCACGACCGGTAGCTTGCCCGTCGGGTCACCTGCAGTGGCGCCGTAGGTCAGCCCGGCCACCAGCCCGGCGATCATCATCGCGACGGCGGTGCCGACGATTGCAAACACCAGATGGCTTGTCAGCCAACGAGTCCGGCCCACCGCCCCGGCCAGTAGGGTCTCGGCTCGCTGACTCGACTCCTCCTGGTGCAACCGCAGCGTCAACGAGATGGCGAAGGCGGCGGCCACCATGCCCAGCATGCCGAACGCGATCGCGATGAAGGCCCGTTCCAACTGATCGGTACCGCCGAGGCGCGCCACGAATTCCTGGGCCGACTGGCTGTCGCCGATCTGGCCTCCGACGCCATTGACGACGCTGCCGATGAGCAGGCCGTAGAGGCACAGGCCGACCGTCCACAGCACCAGCGAGCCGCGATTGAGCCGCCACGCCAACGTCGTGACCCCGCGCAGACCCAATCCCGCTCGCGGCGGGCCTGGTCGCTCGGCGATCATTCCCGCGCCGACGTCGCGCCGGGCCAGCAACTGATAGGCGACCAGGATCAGCACTGCCGTCAACGCAAGGTGCAGCAGTAGCACCCAGAACCTGTCGCCCGCGTACGGGCGCACTTGCAATGACCACCCCAACGGTGAGAACCAGGACAGGTACGCGGTCCGCGAACCGGCGTCACCGACGGCACGCACGGTGAATGCCGCTGCCAACGCACCGAATGCGACGCCGCGGACGAACCGCGCGCTCGGCGACAGCTGTGCCGCGACCGCGGCGACGGCGGTGAACACCAGACCCGTGCATGCGAGCGCCAGGCCGAAGGCCAGTGATCCGGAGGCAGGCACGTCCAACGGGAGGAGGCTGGCCGTACCGATGAGTCCGGTCGCAATCGATGCACCGCCCGCGAGCATCAGTGCGGCCGTCAGGCTGGCGTAGCGGCCGACCGCGGTCGAGTCGATGAGCTCCGTTCGGCCGGATTCCTCGTCGGCGCGGGTGTGACGGACCACGGTCAGGATCACCGCCACGGCGATCAGTACGTGGAACATGCCCGCCTTCCAGATCCCGGTGGCGCCGAGACTGTCGCCGTAGACGTTTCCGTACAGCGCGCGCTGTGCCGGGCTGGCCATGATGGTGGCGGCGAATGACGCACGGCCGGCCTCGGTGGGGTAGACGGCCTCGATGCTGCCGACGTACACCGTGCCGAGCGGAATGGACAGCAGCAGCATCCACGCCGGCAGCACGATCCGGTCTCGCCGGAGGAAGAGGCGAAGCAGGCCGAAGGTGCCCGAGAAGGCCGACCCGCGCGGTGGGGCCTGGTGTGAGGGGTGGTGTGGGCGCTCCAGGACGGTCATGCCGTCACCCGCTCTACCGGCTCGCCAACGTCGTAGTGGCGTAGGAAGAGGTCTTCCAAGGTGGGGGGTTGGCTGACCAGGCTTCGCACACCTGCGTCGCCCAGCGCCTTGATGACCTCGCCAAGACTCTCGCCGTCGACCTGTGCGCGCAGGGTGTGTCCCTCCACGCTGACGTCCGCCAACCCCTTCATGCCCTTGAGCGACTCGATGTTGCCCGGATCGCCGATCATTTCAGCCTTGATGGACGTGCGGGAAAGGTGCCGCATGGACTCCAACGTGCCGCTCTCGACGGTGCTGCCCGCGCGGATGATGGTGACCCGTTGGCACAGCGCTTCGGTCTCGGCCAGGATGTGGCTGGACAACAGCACGGTCGTGCCGCGCTCTCGAGCCTCGGTGACGCATTGCTGAAAGACGTTCTCCATCAGGGGGTCCAGGCCACTGCTGGGTTCGTCGAGCAGGAGCAACCGGGCATTCGATGCGAACGCGGAGACGAGCGAGACCTTCTGCCGGTTGCCCTTCGAGTACGTACGGGCCTTCTTCGACGGGTCGAGGTCGAAACGTTCGATGAGCTCCGCTCGCTTCTTCTCGTCGATGCCACCCCGCATGCGGGCCAGCAGGTCGATGGTCTCGCCACCGGTGAGTGACGGCCATAGGGTCACATCGCCTGGCACGTAGGCGATTTGGCGGTGCAGCGCGACGGCGTCGGTCCACGGGTCGCCGCCGAGCAGCCGAACGATGCCGAAGTCGGCGCGCACCAGGCCGAGCAGGACGCGGATGGTCGTCGACTTTCCCGCGCCGTTCGGGCCGAGGAAGCCGTGCACCTCGCCCTCGGCCACCGTCAGCTCGAGCCCGTCGAGTGCCCGCACCGAGCCGAAGTTCTTGGTCAGGCCGTGGACTTCGATCGCGGCGGTGCCGCCTTGAGTCGTCGTCATCGATCACTCCTCCGTGGACGTAGCGATGGGGATGCCTGCGGCCTGTTGCGCCGTGAACGCGTCGTACATCGTCGAATCGGTCAGCAGGCCGTGGGTATGGAGCTCGAGGGCTGGTAGCACCATCTCCTGGGCGTAGTCGTGCAGCACTGCTCGAATGTCGGTGGGACGGTCGTGCATCTGCAGATACAGCAGGAAGCCGCCACCGCCGACCATTGCCAGGAACTTGGCTCTGCCCTTGGGGTCGCGGCTGGGCTTGATGGTGCCGGCCCGCACACCCTCCTCGATGTACTGCTCGGCGTCATCGATCATGTTGTGCCACAGAGACTTTGCGAGTTCGCCACCGGACTGCATGCTGCGGACCAGGTAGGCCATCAACGGTGCGAATGACTCGATCTCTGCCATCTGCGCGAACCACGCGGCGGGGTCGGCCGACTGAATGTACTCGCTCTTGGCGGCGCGGATGGATTCGGCGACGAAGTCGTCGCACGACCGCCGCAAGCCGTCCTTCGAGCCGAAGTGGTGAATCACCAGGGCGGCGCTGACGCCCGCGGCCTTGGCGATGACGCGCAGGCCGACGTCGAAGCCGTGTTCGCCGAACTGTTCGATGGCCGCGTCGCGGATGCGGGCGGTCGCTGTCAGGTCATCGACTGAACGCATGTTTAGTACGCTAAACGAGCGTTTAGTCGGCTGTCAAGAGTCGATGCCACGGTCTGCGGTGAGGGTGCTCGCTACTCGAAGTCTTGCGCCAAGGGCGCAGAGTGGGCGCGCAGGCTGGGGCGGCAGAGCTGTCAGTCGCGGGCGGCGGCCAGCAAGCCGTCACCCAGAGGCACCAGCACCGGCGTCAGCCGTTCGTCCTCGGCGATGATCCGCGCGGCTTCGCGCACCGCGATGACGTCCCTGTCGCTGGCGCTCGCGTCGCCGGCCCGGCCACCAAGGGCGGCGCGGTGGATCACGATCGCGCCACCGGAGCGCAGCAGACGCACCCCTTCGACGACGAACTGAGGCTGGTCGGCCGGATCGGCGTCGATGAACACCAGGTCGTAGGACTCGTCGGCAAGCCTCGTCAACACGTCTTGCGCCCGGCCGCTGATCAGCCTGGTCCGCGAGGCTCCGATGCCCGCCTCGGCGAACGCCTGCTTGGCCAGGCGCTGATGCTCGGGTTCGACGTCGATCGTGGTCAACACTCCGTCGTCCCGCATGCCCGACAGCAGCCACAGTCCGCTGACGCCCACACCCGTCCCGACTTCGACGACCGCCTTGGCGCGCGCGACCTTGGCCAGCACGCTCAAGAACGCGCCCACCGCGGGAGTGACGGCCCCGGCGCCGCTGTCGTCTGCGCGCTCTCTGGCCGCCGCGGTCAGCGCGTCCTCGGAGATCGAGTGTTCGGCGTGGGCCACGATCGCCTCCGCGCGGCTTGGTCGTGCTTCCGTGCCCCCGGCCTGACCCGTCGGATCGTCACTGCTGGCCATGCCCGCAGCGTAGAGCGAACGCGGAGCGGTCCGCGCCCCGACACGCCCGCGGCCGAACGGAAGATTCCAACGTGATTCGGCTGGTTTCCGCAGTTCGCACGGTGGGCCATCGACATTCTTAGGAAAAGTTCAGTTCGCTCATATGCGGGGCTCACCACGGTCGGGGACGGTAGGCGCATGGAAAACGGCGGAAGCTGGGGACCCGGGAATATCCACGGCGGCGAATCGGTTTCCGCGGGTATGGGAAAGGGAACAACTCTCGGCACCCGCGCTAGTGACCTGGAGGATCCGACGACCACCGCAAGCACGTCACCCGTATTCATGGCGCACTTCGAGCAGGCCGGCGACAGTGACTGGGTGGAGCCGTCAGAGGAGATGTCTGGCACTGCGGTGTTCGACGCCACCGGCGACAAGGCCACCATGCCCTCGTGGGACGAGTTGGTTCGTCAGCACGCAGACCGGGTGTACCGCTTGGCCTACCGGCTGTCCGGCAACCAGCACGACGCGGAGGATCTGACCCAGGAGACCTTCATCCGGGTCTTCCGATCGGTGCAGAACTACCAGCCCGGCACGTTCGAGGGCTGGCTTCACCGCATCACGACCAACCTATTCCTGGACATGGTCCGGCGCCGCAGCCGCATCCGCATGGAAGCACTGCCGGACGATTACGACCGCGTCCCCGCCGAGGACCCGAATCCCGAGCAGATCTACCACGACGCCCGACTGGGTCCCGACCTGCAGGCGGCGTTGGACTCGCTGCCCCCGGAGTTCCGTGCCGCGGTCGTCCTGTGCGACATCGAAGGCCTGTCCTACGAGGAGATCGGCGCCACCCTCGGGGTGAAGCTCGGCACCGTGCGCAGCCGCATCCACCGTGGTCGGCAAGCGCTGCGCGAGTATCTGGCAAACCACCCGGATGCGTACGCCGAGGGCGTCGCGAGAACGGCCTGACTCATTGGTGGTGTCTATTGGATGTTCGAAGCCGCCAGCCGCGCTACATTCGAACGTGGAAGCGTCACCGTGTGGTGAACTGGACTGAATGAGTCCGGAGAGGAGCTGGTCGATGGCCGACCCGGGACACGTGTTCCGCCGTGCATTCTCTTGGCTGCCCGCTCATTTCGCGTCGCAGAGTGACCAGCCGGTGGGTCCCCGCAGGTTCGGCTCCACCGAGCACCTCTCCACTGAGGCCATCGCCGCGTTCGTCGACGGCGAGCTGAGGATGGGCGCCCACTTGCGGGCGGCGCACCACATGTCGCAATGCCCGCAGTGCTCGGCCGAGGTGGACGCCCAGGGGCAAGCTCGCGCAGCGTTGCGGGACTCCTGCCCGATCGTCGTACCGACGTCGTTGCTCGGGGCGTTGTCCGAGATCCCGTACCATGCGCCACTGGACCCGCCGGTGCAGGATGTGGCTTCCCAGTTGGCTGCTGACGCGCCGCGCACTCGCCGCAAACGCCGGTAGGGTGAATGTTGGGCCAAAGGCAACGGCGTGCGTCGGTGATGGCGCGTGCTCTGACGGAGAGTGAACACGGGTGACCAATCAGGACCAGTCCGGAAATCGTCCCCGCATGGAGCCGAAGCCCGTCTCCCGCCCGCCCGTCGATCCGGCGCAGACCCGGGCGTTCGGACGGCCCAGCGGCGTCACCGGTTCCTTCCTCGGTGCGGACGAACACCGCGACCAGGGGGAGTACACCCCCAGGGATCAGGCGCCGGATTCCGTCCTCGCCGACGCGTTCGGCCGTCCCGACGGAGTCTCGGACACCCTGCAGCGCCATCCGGCCGACGCGGGCGCACTGAAGGCCGAACACGACCGCGACTTCCCCGAGGAGCCCGCCGACCCGTGGCGCGACCCGTCGGCCGCCCCCACGCTCGGTGTGCCCGCACAGCCCAAGCCGGCGCCCGCCGCGGCCAACGAGGTTCCGATGGGCAAGCTCGGGGTCCGCGACGTGCTGTTCGGCGGCCGCGTCTCCTGGGCCGCGTTGGGGATCATCGTGATCGTCGCGCTGGTCATCGGTGGCATCGGCGGCGTGATCGGCAACAAGACCGCCGAGATAGTCCCCGCCTTCACCACGTCGAAGGTGACGTTGCAGACCGACGGCAGTGCCGAGGAGCCGACCAGCAGGTTTGCCGAGGTGGCGTCCGCCGTCGCCGATTCGGTCGTCACGATCGAGGCCACCAGCAAGGGCGAGGGTTCGCAGGGCTCAGGCGTCGTCGTCGACGGTCGCGGCTACATCGTGACCAACAACCACGTCATCTCCGACGCTGCGAAGAACCCCGCCGACTACCAGATCTCGGTGGTGTTCAACGACGGCCACGAGGCCCCGGCCAACCTGGTGGGTCGCGATCAGAAGACCGACCTCGCCGTGCTGAAGGTCGACAACGTCGACAATCTGGTGGTCGCCCGGTTCGGTGATTCCGAGAAGCTCCGGGTGGGTGAAGAGGTGATCGCCGCGGGCGCCCCGCTGGGCCTGCGCAGCACCGTCACCCACGGCATCATCAGCGCACTGCACCGCCCCGTCCCCCTGTCCGGCGACGGATCGGACACGGACACCGTGATCGACGGCGTGCAGACTGACGCGTCGATCAACCACGGCAACTCAGGTGGCCCTCTGATCAACATGAACTCTGAGATCGTCGGTATCAATACGGCTGGAAAGTCGTTGTCGGACAGCGCAAGTGGTCTCGGCTTCGCCATCCCGGTCAACGAGGTCAAGGAAGTCGTCGAGGGACTGATCAAGGACGGCAAGATGTCGCACCCGACGCTCGGCCTCAATGCCGTGTCGGTGAGCAACGACGTGGCCTCCGGTGCCTTGATCAAGAACGTCGTGGCAGGTGGTCCTGCAGACCGAGCGGGCGTCAAGGAGAACGACGTCGTCGTCAAGGTGGGCACCCGTTCGGTGGCCGACGCCGATGAGATGGTCGTCGCGGTGCGCCAGCTGAAGATCGGTCAGGATGCGCCCATCGAGGTGATCCGCGACGGGCGGCCCGTCACGCTGACGGTGAACCCCGGCTCCGACAACCCTGCCGCATAACCGATGTTCGGCAACGTCGGCTGGGGCGAGATGTTGGTGCTCGTCGTGGCCGGCCTGGTGATCCTGGGCCCGGAGCGGCTTCCGGGCGCCATTCGATGGACGACCGGCACCCTGCGCCAGGTCCGTGAGTATCTGAGCGGCGCGACCAGTCAACTACGCCAGGATCTGGGCCCGGAGTTCGAGGATCTGCGCCAACCGCTGAGCGAGTTGCAGAAGCTGCGGGGGATGACGCCACGAGCCGCCCTGACCAAGCATCTGCTCGACGGCGACGACTCGTTCCTCACCGGGAACTTCGACAAGCCGGAGAAGCCCGTGTCGCCGGGGCAGCCGCAACCGCAACCACCGCAGGCGCCGAGTCAGCCGCAGGCGGAGACGGAACCACGTTCGCCCGGGGCGACGCCGTTCGACAGCGACGCGACCTAACGGCCGACCGGGTTCAGGCCGAGCGACATTCCCGCCAGGCTGCGCTTGCGTGACGTGAGCGCATCGGCGATGGAGCGCAACTCCCTGCCCGCTGCGGAGTCCGGCGCACTGATGACCAGCGGCACGCCCGTGTCGCCCGCCGCCACCAGTGCGGGGTCCAACGGAACCTGGCCCAGCAGCGGCACGTCGGCGCCCATGGATCTCGTGAGGTTCTCGGCCACCTGCTTGCCGCCGCCCTCCCCGAACAGGTTCATCACGGTGCCGTCGGGAAGCGTCAGGCCCGACATGTTCTCCACAACGCCGACGATGCGCTGACGCGTCTGCAGGGCAATGGCGCCCGCGCGCTCGGCGACCTCGGCGGCCGCCACCTGAGGCGTCGTCACCACCAGGATCTCGGCGCCGGGAATCAGCTGTGACACGGAGATGGCGATGTCACCGGTACCCGGGGGAAGGTCGAGCAGCAGCACGTCGAGGTCGCCCCAGTACACGTCGGCGAGGAACTGTTGAAGCGCCCGGTGCAGCATCGGCCCGCGCCACACCACGGGGGTGTTGCCCTGAGTGAACATCGCGATCGAGATGACCTTCACGTCATGGGCGATCGGCGGCAGGATCATCGATTCGACCTGGGTGGGCCGGTCCGCGGTGCCCATCATGCGCGGCACCGAGTGTCCGTAGATGTCGGCGTCGAGCACGCCGACCGACAGTCCGCGTGCGGCCAACGCAGCCGCGAGGTTGACCGTGACGCTGGACTTGCCGACGCCACCCTTGCCGGAGGCGACCGCGTACACGCGGGTCAGCGATCCGGGTTGCGCGAAGGGGATCACCGGCTCCCGGGCGTCACCCCGCAACAGTTTGCGGAGCTCGGTGCGCTGCTCGTCGTTCATGACGTCCAGGGTGACCTTGACGGCGCCGGTGCCCGGCACGTCGACGACGGCCTGCTTGACGCGGTCGGAGATCTCGGTTTTCTTCGGGCACGCCGACGTGGTCAGGTAGATCTCCACGTGGACGGCGTGGTCGGCGTCGACGGTGACGTCCTTGACCATGCCGATCTCGGTGATCGGCCGGCGGAGTTCGGGGTCGATGACCTTGGACAGTGCCGATCGCACGGCCGATTCCAGGTCTTCGGAGTCATTTACTGGTGGCGGAGACATCATCCGCGAGTGTATGCGCAGCCGTCAGTTGGCTGGACCGGGCACCGGGCCCGCCGGTGGCGGTGGCGGCGGCGCGTCGAACGGCAACGGCGGTGGCGGAGCCGGCGGCGGGAACAACGGGGGTGGGAACTGCGGGAGGGGAGGTGCCTCGGGAAGGGGCGCGGCCACGGCCTGCGGGGTCAGGCAGAAGACCTGGCAGTTCTGCTGGGGTGCCGGAGCTTGCGGGGTGAGGCAGAAGACCTGGCAATTCTGTTGCGGCGCAGGAGGAACGCCCGCGCCGGGGCCAGGCGGGATGCCCAATCGGTTGGCGCCGCTCACGTCCACGAGTGCCAGCGAGGCGAGGGGGTCGTTGGCAGGCAACCCGATGCCCGGACCGAGGCCCTCGGGGTTGGAGTCGAGGTGTGCGTCACCGATCGGCGGAGCGACTCCGATCGGCGGCAGATCGATCGGTGCCACACCCGTGGCGTAGGCGGCCGCCCAGCCGAGCACGTTCTGGGCGTAGGCCATCGAGTTGTTGTAGCGCAGGATCGCCGACAGCACCTGAGACCGATCGCGCAGGTTCAGGTTGCCGCTGCACAGGTACCGGGCAGCTCCCAGCGAGGCGTCGTACAGATTCTGGATGTCGGCCTTGCCGTCTCCGTTGGCGTCGGACGCATACCGCGCCCAGGTGCCCGGCAGGAACTGCATCGGGCCCATCGCTCTCGCGTAGGTCACCCGGCCCGCCTGGACGTTCTGCACGATGACCTCGTTGCCCGCGAGAGTGCCGTCGAGCGCGGGACCGAAGATGCCCTGGACCGGCGTGCCCCGAGGATCGGTGGCGCCGCCGTTGGCGTGTAGCGACTCGATGCGGCCGATTCCCGCCAGCAGGTTCCAGCTCACCCCGCATCCCGGATACGCCGACGCCATCATGCGTTCGGCGTTGCGGTAGGCGCTGAGTGCGATCGCCGGAATGCGGAGGTTGCCAGGCGAGCTCACGACGATCGGCGGCGGGGGAGCCGACAGGGTCGCCATGGCGAAGCGGAACGGGGTCGGCGGTCTGGAGGCCGCGACGACGACGACGACGCCGGCGTCGTCACCGGTTCGTGCCACCGCCGCCAGTGGCGTGATGCCGTCATCGGCTACGGCGTGCCTCGGCGACGGCGCGGACGCGCCCACCGCCAGCACGAGGACCAACGGAGCGATTACCGCGACGCCGAAGGCTGGCGTGCGCATGATGCGACGCGCCTGACGTCGCATTGCTGCGTAGGCGGACTCGCCCCCTATGTGCACTCGACCGTCCTAGATCCGCGATGACCAAACGATGCGCTGGCAAACACACCGTCAAACGTTGTGAATCAAGTCACCATACCGATTCGTGTTGCGCGTGTTGCAGCAATGGTCTAGACGGGTTCATCCCAGTTGCGTGGGCTCTTCGAACCCGACTGCTTCTTGGGCTTCTGCGACCTCAATTCGTCGAGGAGTTCGCGCACTTCCTCGAGTTCGCGGCGGAGGTAATCGCGCGTGACTACCTCGCCGACCGCGATGCGCAGCGCAGCGAGTTCGCGCGCGAGGTACTCGGTGTCGGCCTTCGTCTGCTCGGCCCGGCGTCGGTCCTCCTGCAGTGACACCCGGTCGCGGTTCTCCTGACGGTTCTGCGCCAGCAGGATCAGGGGCGCGGCGTACGCCGCCTGCGTGGAGAACGCGAGATTGAGCAGGATGAATGGGTATGGGTCCCACTGCAGCTTGACGGCGAACAGGTTCAGCGCGATCCACACGATGACCAACATGGTCTGCATGGCGAGGTAGCGACCCGTGCCGAGGAACCGCGCAATCGACTCGCTGACCTGACCGACCGCCTCGATGTCCACCCGCGGCGTGAACCGCCTGCGCCGCGTACGAGGGGTGTCCAGCCGTTGCCGCGACGACAGGTCGCTCACGACGGACCTCCGGGCGTCGGCATCGCGACGTCGGTCAGTTCACCCGGGTCGGGCAACTCGGGATCCTCGGGCCGTGCCCGCCAGTCGTGCGGTAGCAAGTGGTCGAGCACGTCGTCGACGGTGACGGCGCCGAGCAGATGCTTCTCGTCGTCGACCACGGGCCCGCACACCAGGTTGTAGGCGGCGAAGTAGCGCGTCACCGATGCCAGCGTCGTCTCGGGATCCAGGCTGGGCAGATCGGAGTCGATGATCCCGCTGACCAGGGCCGCCGGAGGTTCCCGCAGCAGGCGTTGCAGGTGCACGCAGCCCAGGTAGCGACCCGTGGGAGTAGCGGTCGGCGGCCGCACGACGAATACCAGCGAGGCAAGGGCCGGGGTGAGGTCGGGATCCCGCACCCGGGCCAGCGCCTCGGCCACGGTGGTGCCGGGACCGAGCACGACGGGCTCCGGGGTCATCAGGCCACCCGCGGTGTCGGGGGAGTGCTTCAGCAGTCGTCGCACCGGCTCGGAGTCCTCGGGATCCATGCGCGCCAACAGCGCCTCGGCCGCCGAAGCGCCGAGCTCGCCGAGCAGGTCGGCCGCGTCGTCGGGGTCCATGGCCTCCAGAACGTCGGCGGCGCGCTCGGCGTCCAGCCGCTCCAGCAGGTCGGCCTGTTCGCTTTCGGGAAGCTCCTGCAGCACGTCGGCGAGACGTTCGTCGTCGAGGGCGTTGACGACCTCGTAGCGACGCTTGGCGGGCAGGTCGCGGATGGCGTCCGCGACGACGATGGGCCGCTGCCCCTCGAACTGCGCCAGCAGGTAGGCGACACCCTGGCCGGGCAACGACATCGCCGAATGGGTGAGGCCGGTCACGTTCTGCCAGTCGACGATGTGGACTGCCGTACGGCGGCCGAGCCTGCGGTGGCTGCGCACCGCCACCCTGGTCACCACCCAGTCCCTGGTGCGGATCTGCTCGATCGCGAGGTCGACCACGACGAGGTCGACGTCGGCGAGCTGCTCGAGTTCGGGATCCTGCACGCGCACGCGGGTGTCGAGCACCTGGCCGAAGACCAGAACCTCGCCGGGCCGCTGCGCGAAGCGGCGCAGTGACACGTTGGCGGTGGTGAGCGTGACGGCATTGGGCTCGATCGCCGTGACTCGCAGCAGACCTACGAAAATTCTTCTGCGAGTGAGCAATTCGACGACGAGCCCAAGGACGCGCGGTTGTTGGCGGCCGATGCCGATGCTGATCACCACATCGCGGACGCGGCCGATCGACTCACCGTCGGGGCCGAGTACCAACATCCCCGCGAGTCGGGCCGCATAGACCCTGTTCACCGCCACCATGGAACAAAGAGTAGAGAGTGATCTCGTGGAGAATCGATATCGCCCCCGTAGAACCTGCCTTTCGGTTCCTGGCAGTAGCCCGAAGATGATCCAGAAGGCCAAGGGACTGCCCGCCGATCAGGTGTTCTTGGATCTCGAGGACTCGGTAGCGCCAGATGCCAAGGCGCAAGCCCGTGTTCAGGTGGCGGCCGGTCTGGCGGAGGCAGGCTGGGCGGGACAACTGCGCGGGGTGCGCGTCAACGACTGGACGACACCGTGGACGCACGCCGACGTCATCGACGTAGTCGCGGCCGCAGGTGCCCATCTCGACGTCGTGGTGCTGCCGAAGGTGACCGACGTCGCTCACGTACAGGCCCTCGACCTCCTGCTGACCCAACTGGAGATCACCCACGGATTGCCGGTGGGGCGGATCGGCATCGAGGCGCAGATCGAGAACGCCCAGGGTTTGACCAACGTCGACGCGATCGCGGGGGGACCGCGGGTGCAGGCCCTCGTGCTCGGCCCCGCCGACATGATGGCGAGCCTGAACATGCGCACCCTGGTGGTCGGCGAACAACCCGAGGGGTACGACGTAGGCGACGCGTACCATCACGTGTTCATGCGGATTCTGGTGGCTGCGCGCGCGCAGGGCATCAATGCGATCGACGGTCCGTTCCTGAAGGTGCGTGACGTCGAGGCGTTCCGGCGGGTGGCGGGCCGGGCAGCGGCGCTCGGATACGACGGCAAGTGGGTTCTGCACCCCGATCAGATCGCGGCGGGCAACGAGATCTTCAGTCCCCGCCGGGACGACTACGACCACGCCGAGCTGATCCTGGAAGCCTACGAGTGGCACACGTCGCGAGTCGGTGGGGCCAGGGGCGCCGCGATGCTCGGTGACGAGATGATCGACGAGGCGAGTCGCAAGATGGCTCTGGTCGTCGCCGGCAAGGGTCGGGCCGCCGGGATGGACCGCACCGCGGCCCCGTTCGAGCCGCCGAATCAGTAACCGTACGGCGAGGTGGACGTGACGGCGATCGCGAAGATGATGACGACCGCGTAGAGCAACCAACCCGCGACGGCGAGCGCACCGACGATGACTCCCGCCAAGGCCATGCCATGGCCCTCCTGGCCGGTTCGCTTCGTTTCGCGCATCGCGATGATGCCGAGGATCAGGCCGACGATCGAGGGCACACCGCAGAAGAACAGTCCGGCGAGGGAGGTGACGAGCGCCCCGATGGCCTTGCCGTTGGTGCCTTGCGGCCGAACCTGGGCGTAGGGGTCGTAGGCGTAGCCGTATCCGCCCGCGTACTGCGGCGGATAACCGGGCGCCGGCATGCCGGGCGGCGGGTAACCCATCTGGGGGTAGCCGGGTTGTGGGTAGCCCGGCGGCGGATAGCCGGGCTGCTGGAAATCGGGTTGCTGGAATCCGGCTGCGGCGCCGTAGTTCGGCGGCGGCACCACCGTGTCGGACGGATAGTCCACTGGCGCATGGGGATCGACTCGCGGAGGGGAGTCCTCCAATGGCGGATATTCGCGGCCGTGCTCCGGTTCGTCGGATCCGGTACTCATAACGTGCTCAGTCCCATCACGATTCCGATCATGCTCAATAGCAGGGTGAGGGCGCCGACGAAGATTCCGGCGAGTGCCAGGCCGCGGTTCTCGCCTGTCACGGCAACCTGGTTGAGGGCGTAGACGCCGAGTCCGATGCCGATGATCGAACCGAGCCCGAACAGAGTGACCACCGACGACACCAACGAGGCGATGGCCGTTCGGTTCGTCCGCCTCGCCGGTGCGGGAAGTTCGACGGCCTCGGTTGCGCCGGCCTGCTCTGCCGTCCCGTCGGGCGGTGTCATGGTGTCCAACCTAGCGCTCACGCACATCTGCCGATCCCGTCAGTACGAGAAGAACGTCGCCGAGTAGAGCAGCACGACGACCAGCCCACCGATCAAGCAGACGCCTCCGATCGCAATGCCGGCGATCGCCATCTCCCTGCCCCTCTGGTGGCAGCTGCCAATCGGGTTCAGCGCCACGATCCCCAGGATGACGCCGACGATCGAACCGACGAAGGGCAGACACATGAAGTACGCCGGGATGCCGACCAGTGAGCTCACCAGCGAACCGATCGCCATGCCGTTCGTGGCCGGCTGACCGCAGTACGCCGGCGGGTACGGATTGCCGTACGGGTAGCCGTAGGGACTGGGATGCGGGGCCTGGTACGAGTTGTGGGGGAGGTACGGCGGAGGCGGCGGGTAGGCGCCCTGAGGCATCTGTGACGGAGGCGAATATGCAGCTGGCGGCGCTGGGTAGACCGCAGGCGGGAGCGTCCCGTAATAGACGGGCGGGTACTCGAAGAAGCCAGGTGGCGGGTACGGCTGCCCGCTCGGCTGCTGACCCGCCGGATCGCCGGGGAAGCTTCCCGGGTGACTCATGGGGTCAACCTACCGCAGCCAAGTTCTTCCAGCGTTCGTCGGGCAATCGGCACCTATCGCGGACGTCGAGCGTTGACAATGAAGATGCGGCACCACTCGAACACGACATGACGGGGACCAGAAGATGACGAACCCACTTCAGAATCCAGGGCGGGCTCGACAGAATCCCGGACGTGGTGGTTTCGCTGCGCTGCCGACCCCGCCGAAGGGTTGGCCCATCGGCTCGTACCCCACCTACGCCGGGGCGCAGCGTGCCGTCGATCACCTGTCGGACCAAGAGTTTCCCGTGCAGCAGGTGACGATCGTCGGTGTCGACCTCATGCAGGTCGAGCGGGTCACCGGTCGGCTCACGTGGCCGCGGGTGCTCGGAGGCGGCGCGCTGACCGGCGCGTGGCTGGGCCTGTTCATCGGACTCGTCCTCGGGTTCTTCGGTCCGAGCCCGTGGGGCGCGCTCATCGCCGGACTGGTGGCCGGCGTGTTCTTCGGCCTCATCACCTCTGGACTCCAGTACGCGATGGCTCGGGGCACAAGAGATTTCAGCTCGACGATGCAACTGGTTGCCGGACGCTACGACGTGCTGTGCGACCCGCAGAGCGCCGAGCAGGGCCGAGACATACTGGCGCGCTTGACTATCTAAGAGCGGACGACCGGTACCGGGCGGTTCGCAGCCGACATTACGGTGCGCGCCGGGAGTTTGCGCACGAGTGCTCGGTGCGACGCGCCAAGGTTGCTGCAGCATCACGATTTCGACGCGCGGGCGCGGAAGTGTTGCACATCACGCATAACTCGCTCTACGGTTTGCCCCGCGGGAGGAACTCGCGCGGACAGGAGGCGTTGGTGCGCGTTGGGCGGCTATGCGCTGCGGCGTTGGCTGGGCTGACGACGGCGTCGATGGTGTCGGCATGCGGTAACCAGAATGACGGCACCGTCATCAACTACTACACGCCGGCCAACGAGATGGCCACCTTCACCGCGGTAGCCAAGCGTTGCAACGAACAACTCGGCGGCCGCTTCACCATCAAGCAGATCAGCCTGCCGAAGGGCGCCGACGATCAACGGCTGCAACTTGCGCGCAGGCTCACCGGAAACGACAAGTCCCTCGACGTGATGGCGCTCGACGTGGTGTGGACCGCCGAGTTCGCCGAAGCCGGTTGGGCATTGCCGCTGTCCGACGATCCGGCCGGTGAAGCCGAGGCCGACGCGCGGGAGAACACGCTTCCCGGTCCGCTGAAGACCGCCGAATGGCAGGACCGGTTGTACGCCGCACCGATCACCACGAACACCCAATTGCTCTGGTACCGGGCTGATCTGATGGAGAAACCACCAGAGACCTGGGATGCGATGGTCACCGAGGCGACCCGGTTGCACGATGAGGGCAAGCCCAGCTGGATCGCCCTTCAGGCCAAGCAGTACGAAGGCCTGGTGGTGTGGTTCAACACGTTGCTGGTCAGTGCGGGTGGCCAAGTGCTCTCCGATGACGGCAAGACGGTCACGCTGACCGACACGGCCGAGCACCGCGCCGCGACGGTGAAGGCCTTGCAGATCATCAAGTCGGTGGCCACCGCACCGGGCGCGGATCCGTCGATCACCCAAACCGACGAGGGCACCGCGCGACTGGCGCTCGAACAAGGCAAAGCCGCGCTGGAGGTCAACTGGCCGTTCGTGTTGCCGTCCATGCTGGAGAACGCCGTCAAGGGTGGTGTGCCCTATCTGCCACTCAACGAACGCGAGGATCTCAAGGGCAGCATCGACGACCTGGGGACGTTCAAACCCACGGACGAGCAGTTCGATTCGGCCTACGACGCCAGCAAGGAAGTCTTCGGTTTCGCGAACTATCCGGGCGTCGTCCCCGGTGAGCAGGCGAGGGTGACGATCGGCGGCCTCAACCTCGCGGTGGGCAAGAACAGCCAGCACCGGGCCGAGGCGTTCGAGGCCATCCGTTGTTTGCGCAGCGTCGAGAATCAGCGCTACACCTCCGTCGAGGGCGGCCTGCCCGCGGTCCGAGCGTCGCTGTACGACGACCCGGCGTTCCAGCAGAAGTACCCGCAGTACGCGATCATCCGCGAGCAGCTCACCAACGCCGCCGTGCGCCCGGCAACGCCGGTCTACCAGGCGGTCTCAACCCGGATCTCGGCGACGCTGGCTCCGATCACGGCCATCGATCCGGAGCGCACCGCCGACGTGCTTGCCGATCAGGTGCAGAAGGCCATCGACGGCAAGGGTCTCATCCCGTGACCGCACCGGCCGCGGACGCCACCGACGACCGAAAGTCGGAGCGCCGTCTGGCGTTCTGGCTGATCAGCCCCGCCGTGCTCCTGATGCTGGCGGTGACTGCGTATCCGATCGTCTACGCCGTGTGGCTCAGCCTGCAGCGCTACAACCTCGCGGCGCCCGACGACACCAAGTTCATCTGGTTCGACAACTACGCGACCATTCTCGGTGACCGCTACTGGTGGACGGCCTTCGTCGTGACGCTCGGCATCACCGTCGTGTCGGTCGCCATCGAGTTCGTCCTGGGGATGGCGCTCGCGCTCGTCATGCACCGGACGATCTTCGGCAAGGGCGTCGTGCGCACGGCCATCCTGATCCCGTACGGCATCGTCACCGTGGCGGCATCGTACAGCTGGTACTACGCCTGGACGCCTGGCACCGGCTATCTGGCCAACCTGCTACCCGTGGGCACTGCGCCGCTGACGGAGCAGCTCCCGTCGTTGGCCGTCGTGGTGCTCGCCGAGGTGTGGAAGACGACGCCGTTCATGGCCCTGCTCCTCCTGGCGGGGCTGGCGCTCGTACCGCAGGATCTGCTGAACGCGGCCCAGATCGACGGTGCCGGCGCGTGGAAGCGGTTGACGAAGATCATCCTGCCGCTCATCAAGCCGGCGATCCTGGTGGCGCTCTTGTTCCGCACGCTGGACGCGTTCCGCATCTTCGACAACATCTACGTGTTGACGGGCGGTGCGAACGACACCGGGTCGGTGTCGATCTTGGGCTATGACAACCTGTTCAAGGCCTTCAACCTCGGCCTGGGTTCGGCGATCAGCGTCCTGATCTTCCTGACCGTCGCCGTGATCGCGTTCATCTACATCAAGATCTTCGGCGCATCGGCACCCGGTGCGGACGAGGAGGGTCGCTAGATGAGCGAGCGGGTGAGTCCTGGCCGCGCTACGGGCTGGACCGTCGTCAACGTGCTGGTGGTGCTCTACGCCGTGTTCCCCGTGCTGTGGATTCTGTCGCTGTCTCTGAAGCCGACGTCAACGGTCAAGGACGGCAAGCTGATTCCGTCGCAGGTGACGTTCGACAACTACAAGGCGATCTTTCGGGGCAACATCTTCACCTCGGCGTTGGTCAACTCGATCGGCATCGGCCTGATCACCACGGTGATCGCCGTCGTCGTCGGAGGGATGGCCGCCTACGCGATCGCCAGGCTGGCATTCCCCGGCAAGCGTACGCTGGTGGGCGTCGCGTTGCTGATCGCCATGTTCCCCCAGATCTCGCTCGTGACGCCACTTTTCAACATCGAGCGCAGGATCGGCCTGTTCGACACCTGGCCCGGCCTCATCATTCCCTACATCACGTTCGCGCTGCCGCTGGCGATCTACACCATGTCGGCGTTCTTCAAGGAGATCCCCTGGGATTTGGAGAAGGCGGCCAAGATGGATGGTGCGACGCCGGGGCAGGCGTTCCGCAAGGTGATCGCTCCACTGGCGGCGCCCGGCATCGTCACCGCGGCCATCCTGGTGTTCATCTTCGCGTGGAACGACCTGCTGCTCGCGCTGTCCCTGACGGCGACCCAGCGGGCCATCACGGCGCCCGTAGCCATCGCAAACTTCACGGGCAGTTCGCAATTCGAAGAGCCGACCGGATCGATCGCGGCGGGCGCGATGGTGATCACGGTGCCGATCGTCGTCTTCGTACTAATCTTCCAACGACGGATCGTTGCCGGTCTGACGTCCGGTGCGGTGAAGGGGTAGTTCATGGCCGAAATCGTGTTGGACCACGTAACGAAGAGTTACGCAGGAGGCGCGGCGGCGGTGAAGGATCTGTCGATCACCATCGCCGACGGTGAGTTCGTCATCCTCGTCGGGCCGTCGGGCTGCGGTAAGTCGACCACGCTGAACATGATCGCTGGCCTCGAGGACATCAGCTCGGGCGAATTGCGGATCGGCGGGGACCGGGTCAACGAGAAGGCGGCCAAGGACCGCGACATCGCCATGGTGTTCCAGTCGTACGCGCTCTATCCGCACATGACCGTCCGGCAGAACATCGCCTTCCCGCTCACCTTGGCGAAGATGGGCAAGGCGGACATCGCCACGAAGGTCGACGAGACGGCCAAGATCCTCGATCTGACGGAGCTCTTGGACCGCAGGCCGGCCCAACTGTCCGGTGGCCAGCGCCAGCGCGTCGCGATGGGTAGGGCAATCGTCCGCAAGCCCAAGGCCTTCCTGATGGATGAGCCCCTGTCCAACCTGGACGCGAAACTCCGCGTACAGATGAGGGCCGAGATCGCGTGGCTGCAGAACCGTCTCGGCACCACGACCGTCTACGTCACGCACGATCAGACCGAGGCCATGACGCTCGGGGACCGCGTCGTCGTCATGCTGGCCGGTGTGGCGCAACAGATCGGCACGCCCGACGAGCTCTACCACCGTCCGGCCAACCTGTTCGTCGCCGGCTTCATCGGATCGCCGTCGATGAACTTCTTTCCCGCCACATTGACCGACGTCGGCGTGCGGCTGCCGTTCGGCGACATCACGCTGATGACCGAGGTCCACGAGATGTTGGCCCGACATCCCAAGCCCACCAACGTGATCGTCGGGGTTCGGCCGGAGCGGCTCCAGGATGCGGCGCTGATCGACACCTACGCCCGGATCCGGGCGTTGACCTTCCCCGTGTCGGTGGACCTGGTCGAGTCACTCGGCTCGGACAAGTACATTCACTTTCACACCGAGGGCGAGGGCGCCCAGGCGGCTCAGCTCGCCGAGTTGGCCGTTGAGTCCGGAGCGCGTGAGAACCAGTTCGTGGCAAGGGTTCCGGCCGAGTCGAAGGCGCTGGCGGGGCAGACGGCCGAGTTGGCCTTCGACACCTCCAAGCTGACGCTCTTCGACGCGGACACGGGTGCCAACCTGTCGATCCCACCCGCCGAGTGACGGACGTTCTGGGCGAGGTCCGCGCACGACTGCGCGAGTACTTCGACCGGATCGGCGCCACCGGTGAGCCGTCCGTCGCCAGCGTGACGTTCCTCGGTGCCGAGTCGATCGACGTGCTGCGCTTCGGGCCCGACGCGAACGACACTCATCACCATGTGTCGCTGGGATGTTCGCGGTATCCGATGCTCGATCCGACCGCGATGGTGGTCGACTCGGTGAGTGGTCCGCGAGCGGAGGTCGTGGTACCGCTGCGGGGGCCGACGCCGACGGGTCTGGCACGGTCGATCGCGGTGGTGGCGGCAGCGCCTGCGGTCGAGGGTCTGGTGCTCGCGCCCGACGCTCTCGTCGATCTCGAGACGCCACTGTGGGAGGCGGCGCCGTTCACTGCGATGTTGTTGGGGCCCAGCGACATCGACGACGTCGTGCTTCCCGCGCCATACGATCCGGTCACGCTGTTGTCGGCGACGCCGATCACCCCGACCGAGGCGGCCTGGGTGCGGCTCAAGGGTGCCGAGGCAATGCGGGAAGCCTGGCGCACAGACGGCGTCGACGTGCGCGATCCGCGGCGGCCGGCCGCCAGCCCAACCTGACCGGCGGGAGTCGACGGTCAGAAGTCGCCGTTGATGCGGTTGCTTTCCACCTTCGAGATGGTGCTGCCGTTGCGGTCGAGGAAGCGTGCACCGACGTAGATCTCGTCGTGGCCGGCGTCGCCGATGTTCTCCAACGTCCCGCTGTCCTCGTCCAGCTGTGCATGTGTCAGCGCGGTAGCGCGTTCGAAGTGCAGGCCGTCGGGCGCGGCGAAGGTGGTGGTGGGAGTGAGGGGCCCGAGGAGCAGGTCGTCGTCGTTGGTGTCGTCACCCCAGTACCGCAGCGCGAAGAGGTCGTCGTGGTGGTTGATCGTGTCCTGCGCGGCGGCCTGGGACATCGAGACCAGGCCGTCGACGTAGATCACCTGCTCCATGAAATTGCCGCCTGGAGAACGTGACGAGTCGCTCACGGCCATGCGGATCGAGGTCGACATCGACAGGTACGCAGGCTCCGCCTCGGCAGGCGACGCTGCCAGGATGGTGCCAACGCCGAGGGCTAGCGCGGCGACGGCAGCGGTGGCCGTCATGGATGTGTTCGACATGGGTGTTCCTTCGTCTTGATGGAGTGCGAAGCGGACGATTCGCTCAGATGATCGGAATGCGCGGGTTGGTCCCGTTCTTGACCTCGGTGCCGTCGTCGCGTCCGTCGTGATCGGTGTCCTTGCGGTCGGGATCGGTGCGGTAGGTGTTCTTCTCGTCGTCCTCGGACAGTCCGTCACCGTCGGTGTCGACCGGCTTGGGCTTCTCTGCTGGCGGCGCGGGGGCCGGCGCGGGGGCCGACGGCTTGGCGTTGGGCCTGGTTCGTCGGACCCGTGTAGTACTTATGTAGCTCGTCACCGTCGTTGAGGAAGTCGCGGTCGGAGTCGGGGTTCTGCGGGTCGGTGAGGCCGCGCAGCTCGAACTCGTCGGTGAGCCCGTCACCGTCGGAATCCACTGCGGCGCTTGCTGTGGCGGGCACCAGCACCGAGCCGATGACGACGGGGCCCGAAAGTAGGACGCCCGTCGCGGCGGCAATCGCCAAGCGTCTGGACATGCGGGCGTTTCTGGACATGATGGTGTTCCTCGTGTGGTGTTCGAAAGGGGAATGCGAATCAGGGCGCGACGTCCTCGAGAGCCGATGACGGGGCAACGCGCGCAACGTCTTCGGTGGGTAGCGGCCTACGCTTGACCGGTGGACGGATCGATGACGGCACCGACCGCGTGTATCGCATCGGCGGGCAGGCCGGCTAGCCGCGCGTGTTCTCGGACGGCCTCGACGTCCTCGGCGATGTAGACGCAGAAGATCTTGTCGTCGGTCACGTAGCTCTGCTGCCACGTCACCCGGGGTGACATCGCGGCGATGACTTCGTTCGACATGGCCGACGCCGCGCGGAGCTCGTCTGCGGACAGTTTGCCCGCCCCTGGCATGGTGCGCTCGATGACATACTTCGACATGGGTTCGTGCCCTTTCGTTTTGGTAGTTCACCCACCCGGTGAGTGATACGGCTCGCGTCCGTATGCGGTTCACCCGGGCAGTGAGTTGGCGACTTTCTCTTGGCTCCGTCGTTGACGGGGACTTGATGTGTGACACCATCAGCCTCACGGAGGAAGGGGGCGCCGCCAATGACCGGGCAACCGCCGCTCCTTGCCGAAACACCGAGTTCTGTCGGCCCGGCTCCGTGACCGACTTGGAACCGCCGACCCCTAGCCCACTTCGCGTCGCGTTGGAGAAGCTTCGGCTGGACGGCGCCATCTTCTTCCGCGCCGAGTTCACCGAGAACTGGGCATTCGAGTCGCCGTTGAAGGACCTCACGCAGGCGCTGCGCCCCGGGGCGAGAAGCATGATCCTGTTCCACATCGTCGCGGCGGGGCGATGCTGGATCTCGATTTCCGGCGGCGAAAGGCACTGGGCGAATGCGGGCGACGTGATCGTGTTGCCCTACGGAAGCGACTACCTGATGGGCGGGGAGGAGGACGCCACCGTCGTCCCGATACTCAACCTGATGAGCGGACCGCCTTGGCTTTCCATGCCGGTGCTCGAACACGGTGCAGGTGGCAGTCGCACCGACATCGTCTGTGGCCACATGTATTGCGACGAACCGCTATTCGACCCGGCCATGCGCGCGTTTCCGCCGGTCTTCGTCGTGCGCGTGCCGGAGGGGCCCGCCGCGCGCTGGGTCGCCTCGAGCATCACCTACGCGCTGGCCGTCACGACGGAGTCGTTGCCTGCACCGCCGGCGTCGACGCGACTTCCCGAGCTACTGCTCACCGAAGTGCTCCGCATTCACCTCGCAACGGCTCCGATGGCCGAACATGGCTGGATCGCTGCGCTGCACGACCGTGTGCTGGCGCCGGCGATGGCGGCGTTGCACGCCGAGCCGGAACGCAAGTGGACCGTCGCCGAACTCGCCGGCGTCGCAACGGTTTCCAGATCAGTTCTCGACCAACGCTTCCGCGACGTTCTCGGCCGTTCGCCCATCAGGTACCTGGCCGAGTGGCGAATGCACCTCGCGGACGACTTGCTGCGCACCACCGATCTGAGTGTCGCTGCGGTCTCTCGGCGCGTGGGGTACGAATCCGAGGAGGCTTTCAGTCGGGCGTTTCGGCGCCGTCACGGCAGTTCGCCCGGGGCTTGGCGGTCGCAACAGCCGCGGTGACTACAACCAATGGTTGCGGCGGAAGGTCACGTACAGCGCCGTACAGACCATCGCCATCACCGTCAGCACCGCCGGGTAACCCCACACCTGATGCAGTTCGGGCATGTGGTCGAAGTTCATTCCGTAGATGCCGGCCAGCGCCGTCGGCACCGCCGCGATGGCGACCCACGCCGAGATCTTGCGCATGTCGATGTTCTGCTGCATCGACACCTTGCCCACCGCGGCCTGAACCAGCGAGCTCAGCACCTCGTCGTAGCTGGCGATCCGGTCGGAAGCCTGCGTGTTGTGGTCCAGGACGTCACGCATGTACCGCCGGACCTCCTTTGAGATCAGGTCGTTGTGGTCTGAACCGATCCGCTGCAGCGCCAACGTCAGCGGGCTGACTGCCCGGCGCATCTCGACGACCTCCCGCTTGAGCAGGTAAATGTGCTCGATGTCGGTGGAGCTGTTCGGGGAGAACACGTTCTCCTCCATCGCGTCGATGTCGTTCTCGACGAGATCGGTGACCTCGAGGTAGGAGTCGACGACGTGGTCGGAGATCGCGTGCATCACGGCGTACGGGCCGAGCGCGCAGTGGGCGGGCGCGTTGTCCATCCGGCGACGCACCCCGGCTAGCCCGCCATGATCGCCGTGCCGAACCGTGACCACGAAGTTCGGCCCGACGAAGATCATGATCTCGCCGGTCTCGACGATTTCACGGGGCTTGGCGACCGACTCGTGCTCGACGTAGGTGATCGTCTTGAGCACCAGGAACAGGGTGTTGTCGTAGCGCTCCAGCTTCGGTCGCTGATGAGCGTGCACCGCGTCCTCGACGGCCAACTCGTGCAGGCCGAAGACGTCGGCGACGGCCTGCATCTGATGCTCGTCGGGTTCGTGCAGGCCGATCCAGACGAATGCCGAGACGCCGTCGAGTTCGAGCTCGCGGACCTTGGCCAGCGCGGCGGCGTGGGTGTACTTGCCAGGCAGTCGTTTGCCGTCGGCGTAGACGCCGCAGTCGACCATCGCCCTGGCGACGGGCACGTGGATCGAATGGGCATCCGGCCCGGGCAGGCGACGGTTCGCCGGCCGCAGCATCGACGGCTGCAAGGCGCGGAATGACGGCACATCGACCTCCCCTCAGCGGGCAGAGCAGCCCCTTTGGCCCCGAAACGACCGTTGCAGATGCTACGCCCAAAGCCTGGGAGTGCTCGGCACGCGAGGGTGAACCCGGCCAAGCGAGACCTCTCCGTGAAGTAACCTGGCGCGATGACTGAAGCGGTGCGCACGCCCCAGGTCGTCATTGATGACGCCGCAATCTTCGACGCTCACGAGGGGGGCAAGCTTTCGGTCGCGTTGAAGTCGCCGCTGGACAGCCAGCGCGCCCTGTCGATCGCCTACACGCCGGGCGTGGCGCAGGTCAGTCGGGCCATCGCCTCCGACCACACCCTTGCGGCGAAGTACACCTGGGCAAACCGTCTGGTCGCGGTCATCAGCGACGGCAGCGCCGTCCTCGGCCTCGGCGACATCGGCCCCGTGGCGTCGCTTCCCGTGATGGAGGGCAAGAGCGCCCTGTTCAAGACCTTCGGCGGCCTCGACTCGATTCCGATCGTGCTGGACACCAACGATCCCGACGAGATCGTCGAGACGATCATTCGGCTGCGCCCGACCTTCGGCGCGGTGAACCTCGAGGACATCTCGGCACCGCGCTGCTTCGAGATCGAGCGCCGCGTCATCGAGGCGCTGGACTGCCCCGTCATGCACGACGACCAGCACGGTACGGCGATCGTCGTGCTCGCTGCGCTGCGGGGCGCCACCACCGTGCTCGATCGCGACATGCAAACGCTGCGGGTCGTCATCTCGGGCTCCGGTGCCGCCGGCGTCGCCTGCGCCAACATCCTGGTTGCCGCGGGCATTCGCGACATCACGCTGCTGGACAGCAAGGGCATCGTGCACACCGGCCGCGACGACCTCAACCCGTTCAAGGCCGAACTGGCGGCGAAGACCAACCCGGGCGGCCGCACGGGCGGCACCGCCGAGGCGATCGACGGCGCGGACATGTTCCTCGGACTGTCGGCGGGCGTCGTGCCCGAGGAGATCATCGCGACGATGGCCCCGGGCGGCATCGTCTTCGCGCTGTCCAATCCCGACCCCGAGATCCACCCCGACGCGGCGCGCAAGTACGCGGCCGTCGTGGCCACCGGCCGCAGCGACTTCCCCAACCAGATCAACAACGTGCTGGCGTTTCCGGGGGTGTTCCGCGGCGCTCTCGACGCGGGTGCCCGCCGTATCACCGAGGCGATGAAGGTAGCCGCCGCCGAGGCGATCTTCTCCGTCGTCGGTGACGAACTGGCCATCGACCACATCGTGCCGAGCGCGCTCGACCCGCGGGTGGCCCCGGCCGTGGCTGCGGCGGTGGCGGCGGCGTCGAAGCTCTGAGCCGCGCAGTGGCCCTCCGGCGGCTGGCGGTGCTCCTTGCCGTCCTGCTGATGTCCGGCTGCGGTGGTGCGCCCCCGGCGCCGTCCATCGCCGTCGGCGCCGGTCCGGACGCCGAGTCGACGCTGCTGGCCCACGTGTACGCGGCGGCGCTGCGGTCCTACGGGAGTCCTGCGCACGTCGAGCAGAGCCCCGATCCGCTGGCCGACCTCGATATCGGCGACGTTGAGGTGGTGCCCGGGTTCACGGGGCGACTGCTCGTCCGCTTCGATCCCGACGCGACGGCTCGCGCGGCCGAGCAGGTCTATCGGTCGATGATCTCGGCGTTGCCGGAGGGCATCGGTGCGGGTGACTACGCGCAGTCCGCGGAGGACAAGCCAGCGCTGGCCGTGACGGAGGCGACGGCCCAGAAGTGGGGCCGGCGCGACGTGGCGGCGCTGGTGCAGCACTGCCCCGGGCTGACGGTGGGCAAGGTCGTCGGCGAGCGCTCACCGGCGGCCGTCGCGACGTGCCGACTTCCCGCGGCCGTCGAATTCCCGGACGCCGCGACGCTGGTGGGCGCACTGCGGTCGGGCCGGGTGGATGCGGCGTGGACGTCGACCGCCGTCCCCGAGACGCCCGACGACGTCGTCGTACTCAGTGATCGGACCTCGGCCATCCGTGCGGAGAACGCCGTGCCGCTGTACCGCCGCAACGAGTTGAACGAGCGTGAGATGTTGGCGCTCAACGAGATCGCGGGCGAACTGGACACCGGGTCACTGGCCGACATGCTCGGCAAGGTGGCCTCGGGGACCGACCCCGGCGCCGTGGCCGACGAGTGGCTGGCGGCTCACCCGCTCGGCAAATAACCCACTTGCCGCACCCCCACTTGCCGCACCCCCCTTGCCGCGAGCGTGCGTGTCTGCGGGCGACACGCCGTTGGAAAACGGGAGTCCACGCACGCTCGCGCGGGCTGAAACTCAGCGCGTTCCCGGCATCGCCCGTGCGATGACCGACGAGAACAGCCGCTGGTAACCCGATCCGGTGATCCGGACGATGAGATCGAGGGCCTTCGCGTCGGGTCCGACGAGCACGCGGGCCTTGTTCTTGCGGACGGCCTCGAGAATGATCTTCGCCGCCTTCTCGGGGGACGTGTTGGCCAGCTTCTTGTCGAACGTCTGGGCCAGCTCAGTCTTGTCGATGCCCTCCGCCGCGGTCATGTTGCGCGCGATCGCGGTCTTGATGCCGCCAGGGTGCACCGTCGTGACCTTGATCGGGCGCTTGGCCGCCGCCATCTCCTGCCGGAGGGCCTCGGTGAACCCGCGCACCGCGAACTTGGCCGCGTTGTAGGCGGCCTGGCCCGGGACGGAGAACAGTCCGAACACGCTGGAGATGTTGACGACGTGGCCATCGCCGGACTCGATGAGGTGCGGGAGGAACGCCTTGGTGCCATTGACGACGCCCCAGAAGTCGACGTCCATCACACGTTCGATGTCCTTGTAGGAGCTGACCTCGATGTCACCCGTGTACGCGATGCCCGCGTTGTTGTAGATCTGGTTGACCTTGCCGAAGTGAGCCTTGACCGCGTCGGCGTAGAGCTCGAACGCCTCGCGCTCGGTGACGTCCAGTCGATCGGCCTTGACCGGCGCGCCGATGGCCTTCAGGCGCGCCTCGGTGTCGGCGAGTCCTTCGGTGTCGACGTCGCTGATGGCGACCTTCGCACCCGAGCGTGCCAGTTCGACGGCCAGTGCCTGCCCGATCCCGGATCCGGCTCCCGTGACGACGGCGACTTTCCCGGCGAAGCCCTCCATTGGCACACTCCTGTTGTTCGACGCGTGTTGAGTGAAGGTCAGGCTAGCCGATACCGCTGGTCCCGGATTCAGAGGGTTGCCGGCTGAGCGGGCTTGGTTGCGGTGATCAGATTGGGTGGGAAACCTGACGGCCCGTCCCACCGCGTCCTGCAGTCGAGACTGCGCCTTCGCATGGTGCGCCAGCCCAATTCGCGCAACTGCCGCACGTGATCAGCCCGCGGGCCGCCGCACTGACTGCCTTCGCCGGTAGGGCTCGCGGTAGCTCTGAAGCCGCTTTGGGGGTTCAGGGCGTCGAACAGTCCGACAGCTTGCCGAGATTGTCGACGGGTCCCTCGTTCGGATTCGTGCGCAGGAAGCGTCGCCCCCGGGAACTCGTCGAGACGTGAATGGGTTGTTCGACGCCGGCGCCTGCGTCGATGAACAGTTCCAACTTGCCCTCGTCGATCAACAGCGCACCGTCGTTGTCGGAGATGCGCCAGGGCTTGCCGTCGGTCGGCCACCGGCCCCCGACGAGTTGGATGATCTCGTCGATGTCCTCGACGGTGTCCTTCTTGACGCAGCTGATGCCGAGTCGTGGCGGCAGTTGCCGGAAGAAGACGGCAAGATGGGTTGTCAACGTCGCCTCGATCGGCACGCCGACCGTCGGCAGCAGGGTGCCTCCTGGTCGGTCGCCAAGGGCGTCCTCCACTTCGCTGCTGACGATTCCAGTGCCAACCCAGTCGATGGTGATCAAGATGACCACGTACTCGACGATGGCCAGAATCAGCAGCCCGATTACTGCCTCGGCGGACAGCGCAGCTATTCCGCCCGCGGCCGCAGCGGGAGCCGTCACCGGCAGTGACACGGCTATGACGAGGAGAATGACGCCCAGAGCCGCCAGGGCGTAGCCGGCCGCCGTCAGACTGAAGTCGGGGTGGACGTCCGGCTCCGCGGGGCGCAGCGTCGGCCGGACGCCAACGGTTCGCGGCAGTTCCTTCACCAGCTCGCTGACGCGTTTGACCTCTGCCTCGTACTCCGTCGCGCTGATGTCGCCTCGGCATCTCGCCTCGCCGGCCTCCCGAACGCTCGCGTCTAGTTGGGCCTTGGTCTCCCCCGTCGAGGTTCCGATCTCGCCGGAAGCGACCTCGCGCGGAATGTCATCGAGGTCGAACTCGTAGGTGATGGTGAAGGTGGCGTCGAAGTCATACAACGTCGTCGAATCGCTGACCGCGCCCTCGACGATCAGACGACCCGGCTCGGTGTCGGTCGCCGGCTCGATGTGCCCCTCGAAGGCGTCGAGGTTGCGGTTCTCCCCGCCGATGTTCACGCTCTTGGACCCGTCCAGCTTGCAGGGTGCATCCGTGAAGTCGCTCTCGGCGAGGCAAAAACTGTGCATGATCGTTTCGCGCACACCGCGCAGGATGCCGAAGCCGGATGTTGCCAATACCGTCTGTTCGACGGGATTCTCGGCTAGCACCGATCGAGGCAGTTCCTCGCCAATCGGCAGGTCGCGTACTCTGCGCACCTGCACGACCATTGACTCCCCGGTGGCTCCGGCGGCCTGGAAGCGTTGCACCACCGCGTCGATCTCCTTCGTGGTGCTGTCGTCATCCGACGCTGGATCGACAGCCATCGGCGTGGGTAGGAGGTCGACGACTCCGCCGGCTCCCAAGGTTGCCGTGATGCCGCCGACCGCGTCGGCGATCTTGGCCGCAATGGAATCGAGCACCGCGATACGCGCTTCTGCGTCGGATACCGTCGGACACTTCAACCTGGCCTGGGCGACGAGGAGTTCACCTGCCAACGAATGTGTTGTCCAAAACACCTCGGCGTAGTCCATGTCCCATGTCAGTCGCGGGTCTTGATCCGGGAAAGCGGTCGCACCGCTTGCCCGGTGTTCAGCGTTGCGCCCAAACAAATGCGAGACGAATTCGTCGACAGGCGGATCCGCGACGAGCACCGGCGCGTCCTGGCGGTGGAAGTCGAGCGAGATCGTGTCCGTGCCAGGACCGATCTGACGCCGCTCGAGTTGGTCATGAAGGGTGAGGCGTCCGAAGAGCGGGATCTCGTTGTACGCGATCTGCTTCGATTCGCCGCCTCGTGGACCGTTGGGAACCGTGACGGTGCCGGGCGGCAACGGAACCAACGGAATGCCGGCGATCGACTGGATTACGATCTTCGAATCACTCAGGGAGAGGTCGAATGCGAAGTGACGTAGCGGATCCCGCGATAGTCCACCGAGCTCTTCCTGCCACAACCGGGCGTGAGAATCGAATAGGAACCATACCCGGCTCAGCGTTAAGTTGAGCGTTGCGGTGCCATTCACCCTGACCGGGTCGGTGATGATGACCGGCTGCTCGTAGTGGCCGCCGTTGTAAATGGCAGCCGCCTGAACCTGAACTCTTTCGCGATGAAGCTCGATGAGTGTGTCCGGCCGATCCATGTGCGAATCGTCGCACCTTGATCAGGAAATATTGCGGCTATGGGAAATGTAAGTGCGAATATCGCAGCTCGAGTTCCGTGCATTAATTTGCAGCACAGAACGCAGCGAATCGGGTTTCGTCATCCTGCGGTTCGTTCCGCAAAACGTGGCACTGCCTGCAGCATGTTATCCGTATGGCCGACGGGCGGCGCCACATTTGTCCACACCAATTTCTGAACAGGCAATGAAGTCGCAATGCCGAGCCATTATGCGTTCCACGCACCGATAGTTGCAGTCACCAATAAACCCTTCCCTTCGCAATTAGTCCGTCAGCAACTCGATGCGATCCGATCGTCGGTTGTCAGGGCGAACTCGATCTGATCATCGGACCCCACAACAGCGCGATCGGCACCCCGGTCGAACGCAGCACCCGTTTCACCGTGCTGCTGCACCTGTCCGGCGATCGCGCCGCAGCCACCGTTGCCACCGCGATGATCGAAGCCATGGTTGAACTACCGAGCATCTGCGGCGCAGCATCACCTGGGACCGCGGCAGCGAAATGGCCCAATGGCGGCGGATCCACCCCGAACTGGCCGCCCGGGTCGGGTCTGAAGCCGACCTCGAAGACATTCAAGACAAACTCAACCTCCGACCCCGACCCGCACTCGACGTGGACACACCCGCCCACCGAGCCCGAAGTTACGGCGGTAGAGATGAGCGAATCTCCAGTTGGGCTGGGGATTCGTTGTTTTGTGTTCAGGACTCCGGACATAGGGCTCTACTGACTGATCTGTGGGTGGTTGAGGGACTGTAGCGAGGCGCACGCCGTTGTCCCCGTAGCGTTCTGGCTTGTGAAGGGCAAGTCCGCTACAGATATGGACAAACGGCGTGCGCAACAACAGGATATGGGGCCGGATTCTCGGTGTCGAAAAGACGGTCGTAGAAGCGGTCGAGTTCGATGAAGACCAGGGGTGTGTGGTGGTCTCGGTGCGGCC
>NZ_DASQEU010000135.1:0-13453 GCF_035633495.1 Mycobacterium sp.
GCCGGGGCGAATCCCAAGGTGGTGAAGCGGATGCTGGGCCACGCAAGTGCCGCCACGACCCTGGATGTCTACGCCGACTTGTTTGACTCCGACCTGGCATCGGTGGCCGAGAGTGTGGGCAATTTGTGGGCACGGGGCCAGGGCCAGCCTGGCTAGCAGTACCGGAAAAAGTCTCTACCAGATCCTGGTGCCCTCGGTGAGACTCGAACTCACACTGCACGGGTTTTGAATCCGTTTCCTCTGCCAATTGGGATACGAGGGCGTTCGCGGTGCGGTCTCCCACCATAGAGGATCGGCCCGAAGAGCAGTCACGGCCCCGCGGTCGCTGTTCTGCGGTACTCACTGGACAATGTGCTCATGACCGGGTCACCGACGGACGCTGCCAAGCCGCACCGTGTCCTCATCGCCGAGGACGAAGCACTCATCCGAATGGATCTCGCCGAGATGCTCCGCGAGGAAGGCTATGAGGTGGTGGGCGAGGCCGGTGACGGCCAGGAGGCGGTGGAACTCGCCGAGAGCCTCCGGCCCGACCTCGTGATCATGGACGTCAAGATGCCACGGCGCGACGGCATCGACGCTGCCGAGGAGATCGCGACGAAGCGCATCGCGCCGATCTTGATATTGACCGCGTTCTCGCAGCGCGAACTGGTTGAACGTGCGCGCGATGCCGGCGCCATGGCGTATCTGGTGAAGCCGTTCTCGATTACCGATCTCATTCCGGCGATCGAGTTGGCGGTCAGCCGATTCGGCGAGATCAGTGCGCTGGAACAGGAAGTTGCGACGCTGTCGGACCGGCTCGAGACGCGCAAACTCGTCGAACGCGCAAAGGGTTTGCTCCAGGCCAAGCAGAAGATGTCGGAGCCAGAGGCGTTTAAGTGGATTCAACGCGCGGCGATGGATCGCCGCACCACGATGAGGCGAGTCGCCGAAGTGGTTCTGGAGACATTGGACACGCCAGAGACGTAACAACTGCGTTTCTTGACGCGCCGTTTCGCCCGATCACACAGGCGACACTCAGTCCCGCGTTCCTCAACATCACGCACCGTTGCGATGTGTTGGCTATGTTCAACCCGAAGCATCGGCGCCCCGGACGACGCGACCTGCGTCGTCGGTGCCACTGACAAAGTTGACACGGAGGTGAAACGTGCGCGGTCGCATGGCACGTAATGCATTTGCTCTCGGGAGCGCGGGCTTGCTCGTGCTCGGGATGGCTGGCTGCAACCAGTCCACACCGGAGGAGAGCACGTCGCAGACTGACCTGAAGATCGTCGAGCAGGTACAGATCGACGAGAACGGCGCCGAGGTCAAGGCGGCCGGGGGTGTGACGCCCGCGGATCCCACCGGTGACGGAAAGGCGACCTGCCCGCCGGTGTCCATCGCAATGGCGGGCGCCCTCAACGGCCCCGACGCCGCGCTCGGCATCAACATCAAGAACGGTGTGCAGCTGGCGATCGACAAGCACAACGCCGCGAACCCCGGCTGCCAGGTGCAGCTGAAGCCGTTCGATACCGAGGGTGATCCCCAGAAGGCCACGGGTGTCGCCCCCCAGATCGTCGACGACCAGTACACGATCGGGCTGGTCGGGCCGGCCTTCTCCGGAGAGACCAAGGCCACCGGCACGGTGTTCGATCAGGCCGGGCTCGTCGCCGCTACGGCATCGGCGACCAACCCGACGCTGAGCGAGAACGGCTGGAAGACCTTCTTCCGCGGCCTGGCCAATGACGGCGTGCAGGGCCCGTCGGTGGCCAACTACATGAAGAACACGCTGGGCTACAAGAAGATCTGCGTCGTCGACGACAGCACCGACTACGGCCTCGGACTGGCCGTTCCGGTGCGCGAAACCCTCGGGCCCGTAGCCGATTCGGCCTGCAACATTCAGGTCAAGAAGGGTGACAAGGACTTCTCCGCGGCCGTCACGCAGATCAAGGGAGTCAGCCCGGATGCCGTCTTCTACAGCGGCTACTACTCCGAGGCGGCGCCGTTCGTCCAGCAGCTGAAGGACGGCGGAGTCGAGGCGACCTTCGTCAGTGCCGACGGCACCAAGGACCCGGAGTTCGTCAAGCAGGCAGGCGGGTCGTCCAAGGGCGCGATCCTGTCCTGCCCGTGCGGTCCGGCCACCGGAACGTTCGCCGACGAGTACACCAAGAAGTTCGGCCAGGAGCCCGGCACCTACAGCACCGAGGGCTACGACCTCGGCACGATCATGCTGAAGGGCATCGACTCGGGTGCCATCACCCGACCGGCGCTGCTGGACTACGTCAAGAACTACAACGGTCAAGGCGTGGCACGCGATTATCAGTGGTCGCCCAGTGGTGAGCTGACCACCAACCTGATCTGGATCTTCAAGGTTCAGTAGTCGTTGATACGAGGCGCGTCCGAGGCCGAAGGGCCCGGGCGCGCCTCGTATCCGTTATCCACCGAGGAGCCGCCGCCGGATGATGCACGACTGCATCGACCAGGTCTCCTGCCAGGCCGCCAACATCAACTTCAACGTTGATGGCCTACTGAACGGCTTCTGGCAGTTGACGATCGACGGTCTGTCGTGGGGCGCCATCTATGCACTGGTGGCCGTCGGCTACACGCTGGTGTTCGGCGTTCTGCGATTGATCAACTTCGCCCACTCCGAGATTTTCATGCTCGGCATGTTCGGCACCTACTTCTGCCTGGACATCATCCTGGGGTTCACGCCGAGCGGTAACGCCTACAACAAGGGCGTCGCGCTGACGATTTTGTATCTGGCGATCGCGATGGTCTTCGCGATGCTGGTATCGGGTTCGGCTGCAGTCGGTTTGGAGTTCATCGCCTACCGGCCGCTACGTCGCCGAAATGCGCGGCCCCTGACGTTCTTGATCACCGCCATTGGCATGTCGTTCGTGCTGCAGGAGTTCGTGCACTTCATCCTGCCGCGCATCATCAAGGGTTACGGCGGGTCCAACGCTCAGCAGCCGATCATCTTGGTGCAGCCCAAGACTCAGTTCACCATGTTCGGAGCGACGGTCTCCAACGTGACGTTGGTGATCATCGTCGCCGCGTTGGTGCTCGCCCTGCTGACCGACATCGCGATCAACCGCACCAAGTTCGGCCGCGGCATCCGCGCGGTCGCGCAGGACTCGACCACCGCGACCCTGATGGGCGTCTCTCGCGAGCGCATCATCATTACCACCTTCCTCATCGGTGGTCTGCTGGCTGGCGCGGCGGCGTTGCTCTACACGCTGAAGGTGCCGCAGGGCATCATCTACTCCGGCGGATTCCTGCTCGGCATCAAGGCGTTCTCGGCGGCGGTTCTCGGCGGCATCGGAAACCTGCGCGGTGCGCTGCTGGGCGGTCTGATCCTCGGCGTGATGGAGAACTACGGCCAGGCGGTCTTCGGCACCCAATGGCGTGACGTGGTGGCCTTCGTGCTGCTGGTCCTCGTCCTGCTCATCCGTCCGACCGGCATACTCGGTGAGAGCCTCGGGAAGGCGCGCGCATGAGTCATCAGGCGGGACCGGAAACCCGCAAGGGCACGACGCGGGCGCAGCGACTACTGGCCCCGGGCGACGGCCTGCGGCAATGGTGGGACGGACTCAGCAGGCCACAGAAGTGGATCTTCGGCGTCATCGGCTTCGGCCTGCTGGCACTGCTGCCGCTGTTTCCCCCGCCGTGGATCGCCACGACCGGAATCAGCCTCGGCGGTGTGATGGCTCAGTTCGCGATGATCGCGATCATCGCCATCGGGCTCAACGTCGTCGTCGGTCAGGCCGGTCTGCTCGACCTCGGCTACGTCGGCTTCTACGCCGTCGGGGCCTACACGGTCGCGCTGCTCACCAGTCCCGACAGTCCGTGGAACAAGATGGGCGCCACCGGGTTCTTCAGCAAGGACTGGGCGTGGCTGTCCTGCGTGCCGATCGCGATGGCGGTCACGGCCCTCGCGGGGTTGATTCTCGGCACGCCGACCTTGCGCCTGCGTGGTGACTATCTCGCGATCGTGACGCTCGGATTCGGTGAGATCATCCGTCTGCTCGCCGACAATCTCTCCGACATCACCAACGGGTCGCGCGGTCTGAACCAGATCGCCTATCCGCGGGTGGGGGAAAGCGAGCGTCTGCCCAATGGCGTCTTCTCGAGCGGAAATTCGACGGGCGATGCCAATTACGGCACCTGGTGGTTCTGGCTCGGTCTGCTGCTCATGATCGGCATCCTGCTTCTGGTCGGCAATCTGGAGCGCAGCCGGGTCGGCCGCGCCTGGGTGGCCATCAGGGAGGACGAGGACGCCGCGGAGGTGATGGGCGTCGATACGTTCCGCTTCAAGCTGTGGGCCTTCGTGATCGGTGCCGGGATCGGCGGCCTCTCCGGAGCGCTGTACGCCGGTCAGGTGCAATACGTCGCTCCCACGAACTTCAACATCATCAACTCGATGCTGTTCCTGGTCGCCGTCGTGCTCGGTGGGCAGGGCAACAAGTTGGGCGTCATCTTCGGCGCCTTCATCATCGTCTACCTGCCCAACCGGCTCCTCGGCGTGGAACTGTTCGGCGTCAACCTCGGCGACCTGAAGTACCTGTTCTTCGGGCTCGCCCTGGTGGTGCTGATGATCTTCCGGCCACAGGGCCTGTTCCCCGTGCGGCAGCAGCTCCTCGCTTATGCCTCGTCTGCGCGCAAGCTGTTGCGCAAGGCCGATGATTCGAAGGCGGCGGCATGACGAGCGAGAAGCGAAGCGGGATCGCGCATGAGTGAAGAACCAGTCATCGACGAGGAACTCGCGTCTCTGCAACGCGAAGTCGACGCGGCCGAGGGCGAAACCCTACTGGCGACCAAGGACCTCACCGTGAAGTTCGGCGGGCTCACCGCCCTCGATGCGGTGACGTTCGACATCAAACGCGGCGAAATCCTCGGGCTGATCGGCCCCAACGGCGCGGGCAAGACCACGTGCTTCAACGCGATCACCGGGGTGTACCGCCCCACATCGGGATCGGTCACCTTCGATGGCAAACCGCTGGGAAAGATCAAGCGGCATCAGATCACTCGGCGCGGCATCGCCAGAACGTTCCAGAACATCCGGCTGTGGGGTGAGATGACGGCGCTGGAGAACGTGGTCGTCGGCACCGATGCCCGGCACAAGACGTCGGTGCCCGGGGCCCTGATCCGGACCTCGAGACATCGTCGCGAGGAGAAGTCGGCGATCGAGAAGGCCGCCGCCCTGCTGCAGTTCGTCGGCATCTCGCAGCGCGCCGATGAAAAGGCCAAGAACCTGCCCTACGGCGATCAGCGTCGGCTGGAGATCGCCCGCGCGTTGGCGACCGAACCGAAACTGCTGTGCCTCGACGAGCCCGCCGCCGGGTTCAACCCGAGTGAGAAGTCGGCTCTGATCGAGCTGATTCAGGCGATCCGGGACGACGGCTACACCGTGCTGCTCATCGAGCACGACATGCGACTGGTCATGGGCGTCACAGACCGGATCGTGGTGCTCGAGTTCGGGCGCAAGATCGCCGATGGCCTGCCTGCCGAGATCCGCGATGACCCGAAGGTCATCGCCGCCTACCTGGGAGTGCCCGATGACGAGCTCGACTGAGGCCACCGAGACCGCGGAGGACGATCCGCGGCCCGTCCTGCTCGAGGTTCGCGACGCCGTCGTGCACTACGGCAGAATCAAAGCCCTGCACGGTATTTCGTTGACGGTGCACGAGGGCGAACTCGTTACCCTGCTGGGTTCCAACGGCGCGGGCAAGACTACGATCATGCGCGCCATTTCCGGCCTGCGGCCTTTGACGTCGGGTTCGGTCTGGTTCGACGGCCAGGACATCACGAGGGTCAAGGCGCACCGTCGGGTCACCGACGGTCTCATCCAGGCGCCGGAGGGGCGCGGTGTCTTCCCGGGAATGACCGTGGCGGAGAACCTCGAAATGGGTTGCTACGGGCGCAAGTTCCCGAGCAAGGCCGAGCACCGTGAGCGGTTCGACTGGGTGTTGGAGACGTTCCCCCGGCTCGCCGAGCGTCGTAATCAGGTCGGCGGCACGCTGTCGGGCGGCGAGCAGCAGATGCTGGCCATCGGTCGGGCGTTGATGGCACGGCCCAAGGTGCTCCTTCTCGACGAACCGTCGATGGGTCTGGCGCCGATGGTGATCTCGCAGATCTTCAAGATCATCTCCGAGATCAACAAGCAGGGCACCACGGTGCTATTGGTCGAGCAGAACGCTCAGCAGGCGCTGAGCCGGTCCGACCGCGCCTACATCCTGGAGACGGGCTCGGTCACCCGGGCAGGAAACGCCCGAGACCTGTTGGCAGACGACAGCATTCGCGCGGCCTACCTCGGTGTCGCCTAACCATCTCCCGCCTTTACCCCTGCTCAAACCCCCCCTCGCGCGAGCGTGCGTGTCTGCGGGCGACACGCCGATCGGATGTCGGAGTTTTCGCACGCTCGCGGTAGCTATGTCGCGGCGCGAAGTGACGAACGAGCGTGCGCATTCTCTTGTCTTTTGCCGGCGTGTCGGCCGCAAACACGCACGCTCGCGACTGCGTCAGCGCGCGACGATGACCGACGAGCCGTGGCCGAACAGGCCCTGGTTGGCGGTGACCCCGACGGTGGCGCCCTCGACCTGACGCCCGGTGGCTTGACCCTTGAGTTGCCAGTGCAGTTCGCAGACCTGAGCGATGGCCTGCGCGGGGATGGCCTCACCGAAGCACGCCAGGCCGCCGGACGGGTTGACTGGGATGCGGCCCCCGATGGTGGTGGCACCGCTGCGCAGCAGATTCTCGGCCTCGCCCTTGGCGCACAGCCCGAGGTGCTCGTACCAGTCCAGCTCGAGCGCGGTCGACAGGTCGTACACCTCGGCCAGGCTTAGGTCTTCAGGTCCGACGCCGGCTTCGGTGTAGGCGGCGTCGAGGATCTGATCCTTGAACACGCGATCGGGCGCGGGCACCACCGCAGTGGAATCGGTGGCGATGTCCGGCAATTCGGGCAGGTGCTGCGGGTAGCGCGGGGTCACGGTGGACACCGCCCGCACCGACGGCACGCCCGCCAGGGAGCCCAGGTGCTTCTCGGCGAAGGACTTGCTGGCCACGATCAGGGCGGCGGCGCCGTCGGAGGTGGCGCAGATGTCGAGCAGGCGCAGCGGATCGGACACCACGGGGGAGGCCAGCACGTCGTCGGTGGTGACGTCCTTGCGGAAGCGGGCGTTGGGGTTGGCCAGACCATGTCCGGCGTTCTTGACCTTGACCTGGGCGAAGTCCTCGAGGGTGGCGCCGTAGAGGTCCATGCGCCGGCGTGCGAGCAGTGCGAAGTAGACGGGGTTGGTGGCACCGATGAGGTGGAAGCGCTGCCAGTCGGGGTCGTTGCGTCGTTCGCCGCCGACGGGGGCGAAGAAGCCCTTGGGGGTGGTGTCGGCGCCGATCACCAGTGCGACGTCGCAGAACCCGGCGAGGATCTGGGCGCGGGCGGACTGCAGGGCTTGGGAGCCCGAGGCGCACGCGGCGTAGCTCGAACTTACGGGAACGCCGTTCCACCCGAGCTTTTGGGCGAAGGTGCCGCCGGCGACGAAGCCGGGGTAGCCGTTGCGGATGGTGTCCGCGCCGGCGACGAATTGGATCTGGCGCCAGTCCAGGCCGGCCTCGGCGAGCGCGGCGCGGGCGGCCACGACGCCGTACTCGGTGAAGTCGCGGCCCCACTTGCCCCAGGGGTGCATGCCAGCGCCAAGGATGTACAACGGTTCCGGCGGGCTGGAGCGAAGCGACTCGGGGGATGTGTCCGGAGCGTTCACGAGGCGATCCTCCAGGCGTGGACGGTGCGGACGAAGCCGTCGTCGTCGGTGTAGAGCGCCATGGTGGTCAGCTCCATCTCCATGCCGACTTTCAGGTCGGCGGCCAGCGTGCCCTCGACGACCTTGCCCAGCACGATGATTCCCTCCTCGGCCAGTTCGACCGCGGCCACGGCGAACGGCTCGAAGGGATCCTTAGATGGGTACGGCGGTGGTGGCGCGTACTGGTTCTCGGTGTAGGACCACAGCGTCCCGCGCCGCGACATCGGCACCTGGTCGAGCTGCTCGCCATCACAGGCCGGGTTGGGGCAGTTGTTCTCCCGCGGCGGGAACACGTACGTGCTGCACTGCGTGCACTTGCCGGCGATCAGATGGGCAACACCGGCGTCGTCGGTGGCGAACCACCCGTCGATGGCCGGTAGTTGCGCTTGGGCGTCCGTGGATCCTGGCACGCGGCTAGCGTAATCGATGTCGACCATCAAACTGAAACGTGTTGCAGTTTTAGCGTGCGGACGTCTCGTATTCACCGTGACGACGTCGTCCATTTCCTACCGCGAGTAGGGCCGCGGGAGTAGCGTCCGGCCCAGACACGACCGTCTGGAGATCGGGAAGATCGGGGCCATCGATGGGACTCTTCAGCAAGGCCAAGGACGCAGCCCAGCAGGCATGGGCTCAGCAGCAGGCCGGACAACAACAGGGCGCAGGCGCGGTGCACGTCCAGGGCGCCGGACCGATCGATCCGGCCGTGATGGGCGGACCGTCGACCCGCTCCGTGGCCGCGGATGATCCGATCTGGCAGCCCATCAATGGCATCTCGCTCCAGGACTACGGCGAGCTCGCCCGTGATGCGCAGGCCCGCGGCGTCACCGACGAGGCCGGGATGATCGCCGTCGCGCAAGAGCGCGGGTGGGACCCGACGGACACGAAGGCGGCGCTCGACGGTTGGGTGCAGCGGATGGGACAGTCGATGGCCGTCGGCCAGCAGTTCCGCAAGTACCTCGGCTACTGAGCGACGTCGAGCAGAATCCGATCTCGGCGTCGCCATCGTGCCGAGTTCGGTGTCGCGGACCCGACCGGGACTGCACGCGTTGGCGATCACGCCCGAGATGCGGGGGCGCCTGGTGCTGGCGTGGCGGTCGACGGCCCGATGAATCCCGCCGCCGCGGTCTTCGTACCGATGGC
The DNA here is from genome assembly GCF_035633495.1 of Mycobacterium sp. Classification (GTDB taxonomy): domain Bacteria; phylum Actinomycetota; class Actinomycetes; order Mycobacteriales; family Mycobacteriaceae; genus Mycobacterium. Next base: position 8,913 of record NZ_DASQEU010000135.1, read on the forward strand.
ACGGCGTCTCGTGCGTGTCGTCGGGGTGAATAGAGTGAGGGCGTGAGCCCTGCCAAGACCGACACCAAGCCCACATTGATGCTTTTGGACGGCAACTCGCTGGCGTTTCGCGCCTTCTACGCGTTGCCTGCGGAGAACTTCAAGACCCAGGGCGGTTTGACCACCAACGCGGTGTACGGCTTCACGGCCATGCTGATCAACCTGCTTCGCGACGAGCAGCCCACGCACATCGCCGCGGCCTTCGACGTATCCCGACAGACCTTCCGGGCCGAGAAGTATCCGGAGTACAAGGCGGGCCGGTCGGCCACCCCCGACGAGTTCCGTGGCCAGATCGACATCACCAAGGAAGTCCTTGTCGCACTGGGCATTACCGCGCTCGCCGAGGCGGGGTTCGAGGCCGACGACATCATCGCGACATTGGCCACCCAGGCCGAGTCCGAGGGCTACCGGGTCTTGATCGTCACGGGTGACCGCGATGCGCTGCAGCTCGTCAGCCCCGATGTCACGGTGCTGTACCCGCGCAAGGGAGTGTCCGAGTTGACGCGCTTCACCCCGGACGCCGTCGTCGAGAAGTACGGGCTGACGCCGGCCCAGTACCCGGACTTCGCGGCGCTGCGCGGCGACCCCAGCGACAATCTCCCCGGCATCCCCGGCGTGGGGGAGAAGACGGCGTCCAAGTGGATCATCGAATACGGATCGCTGCAGGCGCTCGTCGACCAGGTCGACATAGTCAAGGGCAAGGTCGGAGAGTCGTTGCGCGCCAACCTCTCCCACGTCATTCTCAATCGCGACCTGACCGAGTTGGTCAAGGACGTGCCGTTGGCTCAGACGCCGGACACGTTGCGGATGATGCCGTGGGACCGTGATCAGATTCATCGACTGTTCGACGACCTGGAGTTTCGCGTCCTTCGCGACCGGTTGTTCGAGACGCTCGCGTCGGCCGACCCCGAGGTGGAGCAGGGCTTCGACGTGCGTGGCGGCGTGCTGGAGCGCGGCCAACTCGCCCCGTGGCTGGCTGAGCACGGCACCGGCCGGAGATTCGGTCTCGCCGTGGTGGGCACCCATCTGGCATTCGACTCCGACGCGACTGCGATCGCGATCGTCTCGGCCGACGGCGAGGGCTGCTACTTCGACACGTCCTCGCTGGACCCCGATGACGAGGCGGCACTGGCGGCCTTCCTGGCTGACCCCGGGGCGCCGAAGGCGCTGCACGAGGCCAAGCTCGCGATGCACGACCTCACCGGTCGGGGCTGGAACCTGTCGGGGGTCACCTCCGACACCGCGCTGGCCGCATATCTGGTGCGGCCGGGTCAGCGCAGCTTCGCGCTCGACGACCTCGCGGTGCGGTACCTGAAGCGCGAACTGCGGGCAGAAAATCCCGAGCAGCAACAGCTTTCGCTTCTCGACGACGACGAAGGCGTCGACGATCAGGCGGTTCAGACGCTGCTATTGAGGGCGTCGGCGGTCGCCGACCTCGCGGACGCGCTCGACGAAGAACTGGAGAGGATCGACTCCTCGGCACTGCTGGGGCAGATGGAGCTGCCGGTGCAGCGGGTGCTCGCACAGTTGGAGACGACGGGGATTGGCGTCGACCTCGACCTGCTCGGCCAGCTGCAGAGCCAGTTCGCGAACCTCATTCGCGACGCGGCCGAGGCGGCGTACGCCGTGATCGGCAAGCAGATCAACCTCGGTTCGCCGAAGCAGCTGCAGGTGGTGCTGTTCGACGAACTGGAGATGCCGAAGACCAAGCGCACCAAGACCGGCTACACCACCGATGCCGACGCGTTGCAGACGTTGTTCGACAAGACCGGTCACCCATTCCTGCAGCATCTGCTCGCCCACCGCGACGCCACCAGGCTGAAGGTCACCGTCGACGGGTTACTCAACGCGGTGGGCTCCGACGGACGCATCCACACCACGTTCAATCAGACCATCGCGGCGACGGGACGGCTGTCGTCGACGGAGCCGAACCTGCAGAACATCCCGATCCGCACCGAGGCCGGTCGACAGATCCGCGAGGGCTTCGTGGTCGGCGAGGGTTTCACCGAGCTGATGACGGCGGACTACAGCCAGATCGAGATGCGGATCATGGCCCACCTGTCCGGTGACGAGGGGCTCATCGAGGCGTTCAACACCGGGGAGGACCTGCATTCGTTCGTCGCCTCCAGGGCGTTCGGCGTGCCGATCGACGAGGTCACGGCCGAGTTGCGCCGCCGGGTCAAGGCCATGTCCTACGGGTTGGCGTACGGACTGAGTGCCTACGGTCTTGCCGCGCAGCTGAAGATCTCCACCGAAGAGGCCAAAGTGCAGATGGAGGCCTACTTCTCCCGATTCGGCGGGGTGCGGGACTATCTTCAGTCGGTGGTCGATCAGGCCCGCAAGGACGGCTACACGTCGACCGTGCTAGGCCGGCGCCGGTACTTGCCCGAACTCGACAGCAGCAACCGCAACGTCCGCGAAGCCGCCGAGCGGGCGGCGCTCAATGCGCCGATCCAGGGCAGCGCCGCCGACATCATCAAGGTCGCGATGATCAATGCCGATTCGGCGATCAAGGAGGCGGGTCTCGAGTCCCGCATGCTCTTGCAGGTCCACGATGAACTGCTCTTCGAGGTCGCAGAGGGCGAGCGCGACGCACTCGAGACGCTCGTCCGCGACAAGATGGGCGGCGCCTATCCGCTCGACGTTCCGCTGGAGGTCTCGGTCGGCTACGGACGCAGTTGGGACGCGGCCGCACACTAGCCACCGAAATCGTCGCGGCGTAGCGTCTCAACAAGTTGCCAATCGGCTGTGAGGACGCTGGGGCTACGGGGGGTCTATATGTACACCGGCGCACGAGTTCAGACCAGGGCGGACCAGCCCGCCTTCATCATGGCGCAGTCGGGTGAGGTGGTGACCTACGCCGAACTCGAGGCCCGGTCGAACCGGCTGGCTCATCTGCTGCGCAGCTTCGGGCTGCAGCGCCTGGACCACTACGCGATCCTGATGGAGAACAACGCGCGCTACGTCGAATGCTGTGCAGCCGGGGAACGTTCGGGCCTGTACTTCACGTGCATCAATTCGTTCCTGACGCCTGACGAGATCGCCTACATCGTGAACAACAGCGAGGCGAGACTGCTGATCTTCTCCGAGGAGAAACGCGCCGTCGCGACCGAGGCGCTCAAGCAGTGCCCGAACGTCGAGGTCGCGTTGATCGTCGACGGCCCTGGCGACGGCGCCGCGGTGCTCAATCTGGACGATGCCACCAAAGGCCTGCCCGAGACGCCGATTCCCGATGAATCGCTGGGCACCTCGATGCTCTATTCGTCGGGAACCACCGGCAGGCCCAAGGGGATTCTGCGGTCGTTGCCGGAAACACACCCGGCAGAGCAGCTGCCGGTCTTCGATTTCGTCACGAAGTTGTGGCGGTTCCGGGAGGGGATGACCTACCTGTCGCCAGCGCCGCTGTACCATTCCGCGCCCAACGGCGCCGTCAGCTTCACAATCCGCATGGGCGGTACAGCCGTCATCATGGAGCGCTTCGATCCGGAATGGTACCTCCAACTTGTTGAGCGGTATCGGCCGACGCATAGCCAGCTGGTGCCGACGATGTTCTGGCGCATGCTCAAACTGCCCGCCGTGGTGCGCGCCAAATACGACGTGTCGTCGCTGGAGGTGGCGATTCACGCCGCCGCGCCGTGCCCGGTGCAGGTCAAGGAACAGATGATCGCCTGGTGGGGGCCGATCCTGCTCGAGTACTACACCGCCACCGAACTGCTGGGTTTCGCAATCTGCGACTCGGAGCAGTGGTTGCGCCACCGCGGCACCGTCGGTGAAGTGATCGCCGGCGACGTGCATGTGCTCGACGAGAACCTGCAGCCGCTGCCCAAGGGCGAACCCGGAACGCTGTGGTTCAAGACCGTCAGCGAGTTCTCCTACTTCAACGACCCGTTCAAGACCGCGGAATCCCACTCGCCCGACGGGACGATGACGACGGTCGGCGACGTCGGGTATCTCGACGACGACGGCTACCTCTACCTCACCGACCGGGCCACATTCATGATCATCTCCGGCGGAGTAAACATCTACCCGCAGGAGTGCGAGAACCTGCTGGTTACGCACCCGAAGGTGGCCGACGCCGCGGTCTTCGGGGTGCCGAACAAGGACCTTGGCGAAGAGGTGAAAGCGGTCGTGCAGCCCATGCCCGGCGTGCAGCCGGGACCCGAACTGGCGGACGAATTACTGGCCTTTTGCGGTGAGCACCTGTCCCGCCAGAAGGTGCCGCGCTCAATCGATTTCGAGGCCGAGTTGCCGCGGCTGCCCACCGGCAAGCTGTACAAGCGCCATCTGCGCGACCGCTACTGGGACGAGCACAGGAGCCGGATCGCGCACTAGGAACCGGGTGCGCGATAGCCCGCGACGGTCTGCAACACCGGGGCGGCGGCCCGCGCGGCATATACGCCATATGTCTCCTCGTTCAGCAGGGCGTGCACCCTCTGGTCGCCGAAGCCCCTGTCGATGCGGTCGCGGACGTACGCCAGCTCGATCACCTGAGCCGCGAAGTT
>NZ_DASQEU010000136.1:0-11592 GCF_035633495.1 Mycobacterium sp.
CCGGTCTTGCGACCGGTGAAGCTGACGACCATGAAGTCCTTGAGCGCTGGGCCGATAAGGGGAGCGCGCAGCGCCAGTCGGAGCGTCGGATTGAGTACGCGGAGCATGGCTTGCGGTGGATGCGCGAGTTCGACCGCGGCGTGCTGTTCTGGCATGCATTCACGGTAGGTCCTGCCACGGCCCGATGGGGGAGAACCGCTTTCCGGTTAGTCCTGTATCGCCTTGGCCAGGGTGACGCAACGAGTCAATCGGCGGCCAAGAGTGCCTCGGTCTTCTTGCCTACGGACTTTGCGAACTCGACGAAGGCGCTTTCATCGTCGATGTGCTCTGGGTGCGGTGGCAGCTTGAGTAACGGGCCGCGGACAAGGCGCACACCGTAGCTGTTCTTCCTTCGAGTCTCCGCTGGCGACGGCACAGCGTAACGATAGCTGTGGTGACTGACGACCGGTCGATGCCACACCTGCGGCAGGTGTGGGACGGCGACGAGTTGTCAGACCGGCGTCTCGGGCGGTTCTCCACAGACACTTCAACAGACGTGAACCGCTGTACCTGTCGTGTTAGACGGTATGGAGGCGATCTGAGGCCGAAGGCCTCGGGCTGCAACAGGGACGTGGGTTGCCGGTGGCGGGTGAACACTCGCTCCGGAGAGCCACATTTGCAGATCAGGCAAGGGCGAGCTGACCCGCCTCGTCGACGAGCAACACATCGACCGGCGCGTCGCGCATCTGTTCGTTGGAGAAATGCCATGCCGTACCCGCGACCACATTGAACTCCGATTTCGCGGCTATCGACGCGTCGCCCTTTCGGAAGCCCTTCAGCTTTCGCGCCGACGCAGGCGCGTTTTCGCACACCCCGGAGCTGGCCGTGGTCACCCTTCTCCTCGAATACCTCGACGACCTTCAAAAGCAGGTTCTCGATCGCCCGGTGGCTGAATGCGGTGATCCCAACCCGCTGGCCGGACATGACCAACGCGTGGATCATGTGAGCTGCCCGACACGTCTTGCCCGTGCCCGGAGGACCTTGCAATGCGGCAGGCTTGCGCTAGAGAGCAATTGATCCATTTGTCGGATAGACGGTCAGCGCGTATCGGTCGAGCCAGCGCCTCTATGGGCGTCTCCCTAAGCGGTGCTGGCTGATTCGCCACCGTATCGGCCCATCTAGCCCGAAGCCGTCGGAGGGCTTCGTCGCGGTCCCCGCCGATACGACCGCGAGTCCGTCGTCCAAGTCGCCGCGTTGAGGGCCACCGACGTCGTGCGGCCATGGATGCCGTCCGCCGCAACTCAGCCGCGCATCCACGCCGGCGGAAAGCCGATGTCCAACCGCTCGATGCGCTTGTACGACGACCATGTCGGCACCCCCGCGGGCTGTCCGCGATAGATGCCTCGCGCCGCTGCGACCACACGCTCGCGCTGAGACGGCCACTGCAAAGTCGAGGCAATCTCCTCAAGGGCGCTGCCTCGTTCACCATCGAGCACCCGATCGACGATGGATACCGCAGGCAGGGCCCCGCTCTTGTCGCCGTTGCACCGAGCACAGGAGAGGACAAGGTTGGCCAGCCCGTCGATGCCGACCAACGACCAGGGCAACACATGGTCGATTGGGTTGTTGATCGGCAGGTGTGTCCCGCAGTAGAAGCAGTGCGGCCCGAAAGCCTCCTTGAACGGCTCACGCACTGCTACCAGCGCTGCGCGCGACCGTCCGAAGAGATGCCCTGCCACATCCGGCACTTCGGCGTCGAGGAACTTGTTCATCCGTCGTACGTCGTCGACCCACATGATCTCCAACGCCGGTTTCAGTAGCCCAGCCAGTCGTGCCAGGCCATAGGCGACACCGGAATTCAGCACGATCGCATCGCCGTGCGCCCGCAGCGTCGAGCGCGAGACCTGATCGTGGAGAAACGAGTCGCCATACAGAAATGGGTCGCTCGTCGTCGAACCGGGCAGCTTCTGCAGTCGGTGGAGTGGCTGCTGCGCGAGGCACAACGTGATTTCGTCGATCGCCCGTTCATATGCCGCCGGTGCGCGCAACCGAGCGACGTCGATAGAGCCGGCGCGGCTCGAGGCCTCTCGCAAGTCGTGCGCCGCAAGGAGGATTCGCGCTCGCGGCTGAGTCGACTGGCACAGCTCCCGCCCGTCGAACGGTCGCACCTGCTGCCAGTAGATTCCGAGTACGCGATGTGCCAGATCCGCGATCGGTACCTCGAGCGGATCGGTTGGCTGCGTCGGTAAGTTCTCGATGGAGTGTTCGATCAATGCCATCAGTGTCGCCAGCTTGTACGTCGCCGTACGCAGGCCCGTCTCCAAGATCGCCACCACGCGCTGCCCTAGCAGAAGCGGGTCGTCAGCCACGGCGAGCCTGCGATGTCGGATCTCGGCGGTTTGATTGCATACCCGCATTATCCGGACACGAATCGATGCCGTGAGCGAACTTGTTCGAGCCACGGTGACCGATGTGTACAGCGCGTCCGAGCGTGCACCGTGCCCAAGGTGGCGACGCGATGGACACCGGCGACGATCAGTTAGATCTGTCGACGCCTGTGCAGCACGTGCGCCGGAACCTTGGGCCAAGTGTTCGGCGAGCATGCATACCCGACTCCGCCCTCGACTGCGGCGATGTTCCGGCCGGGGGAGTACTCGAACCGCCACTTGCAGATCGCATGGCAAGCATCTGTCATCCAGCGAGAACCGGCGTGAGTTGGGCTTCCCCGGGTCGCTAATAGCAAACCGCGCGGACGACGAATTGTCATACCCGCCTGGGACAATTGAACAATGAAGCAAGGTACGAGTCATCGAATGCACATCGCCCAATCGACCGATTGGACGGACGCGGTGATCACGCTGTTGGAGCCGCGGTCGCCCTATCGGCCGTGGCGCTACGGAACAACACAAGCCCAAGCGGGCGACACCGTCGCGTGCGTCCTGAACACGGATCCCCCCTCGATGCTGGCCGACCTGGCGCGCGTCGAGACCACCGATCACCCGCGGACCGCAGACTTCGAGCGACCGCTTCGACAGCCGAACCTGGTGGAGTTATCGACTTTGGCGAGGTTGCTCGACCTCGAGTCGTGGGCCGCCGATGGCTGGCACTTCGATGGAGACGACGCCGTCAAGCTGGAGCTGGCGCTGGACGAACGCCGCTACGGGTGCGCCCCGGAGAGTCGTTTCGGCCACAACTCGATGGCGGCCGCGCGGACCCTGCTGCGCTTCGATGGGCAATGCGACGGCTGCGGGCAGCGGATCGGCCTCACCCGCCCGGACGCTCGCGACCAGTTGTTCGTCCACACCACCGATCCATACGTAGAGCTGCAGCCCGAATCGGCGAGGACGGAGGCTGGCGACTGGCCGGCGGTGCTATGCCGCCGCTGCCGCAATCGCATGGACGACGAGGGCTACACGAGCTTCGTCGCCTTCAAGTTCGCGATGCATCCGCCGTGCCCGAAGTGCGGCGAGCGCCGCACCCGCGCGACGTTCTACGGCATGCCTGCAGATCACAGGAACATCCCACCGTGGTCGCAAGCGGGCGGGTGCTGCCCGTCACCCGAAAAATGGTGCTGCGGAAGCTGTTGCCACGATTGGTGACATCCTGGGCCTAGCTCGGCGGGTGATCGACGAAAATGCCTGACTCACAGGGATTCTGCACAACCCTGCGTCACGCCCCCGAACTACTACAGCCCCAGCGCGGCGCATAGTCGGTCGGCGTCCATGCCGCCGCGGGCGGCCTCACCGGCGGGGAAGTGTCGAGCAGCTTGATCAGGCCGGCCCGACGGGTGGGGTCGTCGACGGCCTGACGCGGGGTGTGGCCATCGAGTGCGGGGATTGACTCGTCGAGCCAGTTGGTCTCGAAGGTGCGGATGACCTCCTCGAGGAACGCGGCCACCTCGGGGTCGTCCGGGTCGAGCGCGACGCCACCACCGCCGGGCAGCTGCTTGGCCAACTCGGCGGCCTCACGAGTGACGCGTATCGGTTGACGGGTGTCGTCGAGCACCGTCATCGCGGGATCCACGCGAGTCAGGGTGGCCAGCACTGCGTCCATCCGCCTCTCGCTGTTGGTCTCTCCACCCGCAGGGTGTCACCGTCGAGGACCAGAGTGGCCCGGATGCGCGGCATACCCTGGGCGAGAACGTGTTCCAGCCAGCGTGGCGGTTCCTCACCGTCGAGCCGGTCGTAGGTCTCGTCGAGCGCGGCTTCGACCCGGTCCGGGTCGCCGACCGCACGGTGGCCTCGCAGATCGCCAGCGGGTCACCGTCGGTGTTGACCAACGTCGGCGGTGCGAACCGTCGGCTCAGCTGCGCCACCAGTTCCACCGGGTCGAGTTCGGCATCGAGCATGGCGATCAGCTCGTCGCGCTCGTGCAACGCCACCGACTCCAGCCCACCGAAGAACTGCATGGTGTCACCGGCGGGCAAAACTCGCGTACAGATCAGCTGTCCGGGCTTCAATAGACCGCTGGCGGTGCGCTCCCGCACGCGTGCCTGTCGCCGGTCCGCACGTCGCGTACGGTCACGCTGTGGCCGCGGTGCACCTCGTCGACCTCGAATACCGACCGCTCCGTGAGCAGCCACTGCTCGGCCAGCACCCGCTCGTCCTCGGGCAGCAGCGAACCGCGCACCGCGAGAAAATCCGCGAACGCCCCGCCCTCGAACAGCACCGCGTCCACCAGCAGTGGGTCGGCCAGCCTGGCGGCATCCGCTTCGTCATCGTCGTCGAGGTGGCGGGTGCGTTCGAGCCCGACCTCGGCCAGCAGGTCCCTCCAGCCACTCAGGACGGTGTGCTGGGCAGCTTTGGTGTACAGCCAGTCGGCCCGCTCGGCCAGTGGCAACTCTTCGCGCCCGAGGTGGCACTTCGTGTACTTGCGGCCCGACCCGCACCAGCACGCGTCGTTGCGGCCCAGGTCCGAGCGCGGCGTCGCCCGGTGTTGCTCCAGAAGCGCGACCATCGGATCGTCCGGTCCGCCACCACAGTGGCCCTACTATGGCTCGGGGCGCCAGACCATGATCGCGGCCGAACTAGGTAACGAGCGCGCCCGGATGCCGACATCCGTTGCAGCGAGAGACTATTCATGCCACCTCGCCATCCCACCAGCGCCGCTTGAAGTACCGACAGACGGCTAGCCAGACTACCCCCGCATGATTTCCGAGAGACCGCGGCGGTCCATCCAGCGCTGTTCCAGCGGCCGCTGAGCGTCGTGGTCGATCAGCGTCGGGTAGGAGGTCAGGTCGGTGAATTGCATTCGCCCGGACTGGAATCCGAGCATTGCGCTGGCCCGGCTACCCGATTCGAGTTGCTCCGAGAGGAACTCGATGCAGCGGGCGGTCAGGCTCGTCGCGTGGATCCGATCAAACGGCGAGGGGTCACCACCCTCCTGGATGTGGCCGAGGATCGCCTGCCGGGCGTCGAAGAGGTTGCCGCCCTCCTTCTCGAACAGCGAGGTGATGAATCCGGTGGTGTACACGGGGTCGGCGCGTTCGCTGCGGATGATCAGGCCCAGCCGTTTCCCGGAACGGAAGCCCTCCGAGAGGATACGGATGTCGGCGGTCAGCGAGTCCAGCGTGATGCCCTCCTCGGGCAGGTAGATCCGCTCGGCACCGGAGGCCAACCCGCTGAGCAAGGCCAGGTAGCCGCAGTCCCGACCCATCACCTCGACCACGAAGACCCGGCGGGTGGCCACCGCGGATTGTCTGATCTTGTCGACATCGGCGACGATGCTGTTGAGCGCTGTGTCGCTGCCGATGCTCAGTTCGGTTGCCGGGACGTCGTTGTTGATCGTCATCGGCATGCACACGATCGGGATGTCGAGGGCGCCGTACTGGTGCCGGTGCCGGTGCAGTTCGTGGGCGGCCTGGTAGCCGGCCCACCCGCCCGCCATCACCAAGCCGTCGATCCGATGAGCGGCAACCTGTTCGGCGATCTGCGCGATCGCGTCGCCACTGGGTAGATACCGGTTCGTGCCGATCTCGGCGCCTCCGTCGGACACCCAGCCGCTGACGTCCATCCAGCCCATCTCGTGGACGTCGCCGTCGCGAAGCCCGCGGAATCCGTTCTGAACGGCCAGCACCGTGTAGCCGCGGTCCAGGCCCAGTCGGACGAAGGCGCGCACTGCGTTGTTCATCCCCGGCGCCGGACCGCCGGCGTGCACGATCGCGAGCCGGAAGCGTCTCCTGCCCGCCCGTGTCGGCCGTGCCGCGGCCTGCTGAATGGTCTGCAGGATCTTGTAGGACTGCCCGAAGCTGCCGCCGCGCAACAGCATTGCCCCGTCGAAGTCCTTTGCCTTGATGCGCTCGGCGATGGCCTGAGTTTGCGCGATACAGTCCATCAACGGTGTCGTGACCACCCGGTTTCCCCGCAGCCCGATCAGCTGCGGGGACGCATCCACCTCGTCGGTCAGGAGGCGTTCGACCGCGGCATGGCCAAGGAGCGTGGCAAGGTAGCGGTCGAATGCACTCGGCGCGCCGCCGCGTTGCACGTGGCCGAGGATCGTGATCCTGGTGTCCTCGCCGAGTTCCTGCTCCAGCGTCGATCTGATGTGGTCGGCAGTGATCGGATTTCCGTGAGTGTCCTGGGCGCCCTCGGCGACGAGAACCACGCTCTGCCGACGGCCGATGTCTCGGCCCGCCTTGATGTCCCTGCACATCTGCATCGCCCAGTCCTCGGCAGGCGGTTGCTCGGGGATCAGAAGCCAGTTCGCCGCGGTGGCCAGGGAGGCCATCAGTGCGAGGTAGCCGCACTGCCGTCCCATCACCTCGACGACGAAAGTGCGCTGATGGCTGGACGCGGTGCTGCGCAGCGCATCCATCGCCTCGACGATCCGGTGTAGCGCAGTGTCGGCGCCGATCGTCATGTCGGTGCCCGACACGTCGTTGTCGATGGAGCCGACCAGACCAACCAGACGCAGAAGGGGGTGTCCGTCGGCGGCATCCGGGGAGATCTCGCCGGCGTCAACCAGTTCGGCGAGCAGGTCGGGCCATTCCCGGCGAAACAGATCGGCACCCGTCAGACTTCCGTCGCCACCGATCACCACGAGTGCGTCGATGCCACGCTCGACCATGTTCCGGGCGGCGGTTCTGCGGCCGTCACGCGTTCTGAATTCCTGGGATCGGGCGGTACCTATCGCGGTACCGCCTCGATGCAGAATGCCGTTGGCGTCCTCGGGTTCCATCCGCTTGATCAGGTCGCCACCTGTCACCAGGCCGTGGTATCCCTCGTGAATCGCGTAGACGTCGACGCCGTGGCGCACAGCGGTGTAGATGACCGCGCGCACCGCCGCGTTCATCCCCGGGGAGTCTCCTCCACTGGTCAGCACTCCGATGCTGGCCGGCGCGCTGTGGACCTCAGACATGTCATCGCCCCCAAAGCAGATCGGGATCAAGCAAAGCTTGCGATCAACCTATCGGGCCTCATCGTGGCGCAGGGTCATCTTCTGCCGTGCAGTGCTAAAGCCCCAGTGCTGCGCGCAGCCGGTCCGCGTCCATGCCGCCGCGTGCGGCCTCACCGGCCGGGAAGGTGTCGAGCAGCTTGATCAGGTCGGCCCGTCGGGTGGGGTCGTCGGCGGCCTGACGCGGCGTGTGGCCGTCGAGTGCGGGGATGGACTCGTCGAGCCAGCTGGTCTCGTAGTTCCGGATGACCTCGCCGAGGAATGCGGCGACCTCGGGGTCGTCCGGGTCGAGTGCCGTGCCGCCTCCACTGGGCAGCTGCTTGGCCAACGCGGCGGCCTCACGGGTGTCGCGCATCGGTTGACGGGTGTCGTCGAGCACCGTCATCGCAAGATCCACGCGAGCCAGGGTGGCCAACACCGAGTCCATCCGATTCTCGCTGTTGGTCTCCACCCGCAGGGTGTCACCGTCGAGCACCAAAGTGGCCCGGATGCGCGGCATGCCTTGCACAACAATGTGTTCCAGCCAGCGTGGTGGCTCCTCACCGTCGAGCCGCTCGTAGGTCTCGTCGAGCGCCGCCTCGATGGAGTGCGGGTCGCCGACCCGCACGGTGGCCTCGCAGATCGCGAGCGGATCACCCTCGGTGTTGACCAGCGTCGGCGGTGCGAACCGTCGGCTCAGGTACGCCACCAGTTCCACCGGATCGGGTTCGGCATCGAGCAGGGCGATCAGCGCGTCACGCTCATGCAGCGCCACCGGCTCCAGCCCGCCGAAGAACTGCATGGTGTCCCCGGCGGGCAAAACTCGCGTACAGATCAGCTGTCCGGGCTTCAGGAAACCGCTGGCGGTGCGCTCACGTACGACGTGCCTGTCGCCGGTGCGCACGTCGCGTACGGTCACGCTGTGGCCGCGTTGCACCTCGTCGACCTCGAACACCGACCGGTCCGTGAGCAGCCATTGCTCGGCCAGTGCCCGCTCGTCCTCGGGCAGCAGTGCACCGCGCACGTCGAGAAAGTTCTCGAACGCCCCGCCCTCGAACAGCACCGCGTCCAACGGCAGTGGATCGGCATCCGCTTCGTCGTCGTCGTCGACGTAGCGAAGCCGTTCCAGCTCGACCTCGGCCAGCAGGTCCGTCCAGCCATTCACGACGACGTGCTGGGCAGCTTTGGTATACAGCCAACCGACCCGCTCAGACAGTGGCAATTGTTCGCGCCCGAGGTGGCATTTCTTGTACTTGCGTCCCGATCCGCACCAGCACGCGTCGTTGCGGCCCAGGTCCGTGCGCGGCGTCGCCCGGTGTTGCTCCAGGAGCCTGACCATCGGATCGTCCGGTCCGGCGCCGGCGCGGCGCAACAGCGACAGCCCGCGCTCGGCGTCACCGCGATCGGCCGCGAAGCGCGCCAGATCGAACAGCGCCGGCGCCCAGTCGGTGTCCATGGACTCGGCGGCCAGCAGGGCTTGTTCGGCCTCCTCGACCGAGCCGGTTCGTTCCAGTGCGACCGCGCGCAGCCAGCGACACGCCACCCGCGCCGCGCGTGGCACCTTGGGCTCCAGCGTCTCGGCGAACAGGCCCAGCGCCGCCGCTCCGATGCGGCCTCTGTCGAGCGTCTCGGTCATCAGGATCTCGGCCAACATCGGGTCGGCGAGAACGGCACCGAGCTCACCGGTCAGCTCGGCCAGGCTGGGACCCTCGTCCACGTCCGACTCCTGGTCAGCCGTGGGCGATGAATCGTCTAGCGGCTCTTCGGAATCGGCGGTCTCGATCAGCAGCGACATGCGATCGCTCAGCTCGAGCAGGGTGTACAGCGCGAATGCGTCGTCGGGGTCGAGCTCGTATCGCCGCGCGAGCCGTGCGCAGCCAAGATCGAAGCGCCACACGTCGAAGTCGAATCCGGCGGGAGCAAGCCACTCCTGGTCGTACGGAAGGCCGGCGGCGTCGGCGATCTCGCGCAATGGGGCCAGCGGCTGGGTGAACAGCGCCGGATCGTCGACGCATGCCGTCCACACCACCGCGTCGAAGAACGCAGGCTCGTCGGCGTCGAGCATCGCCGCGAACTGCGCGCCGACCGCAGCATCGGCGATCGTGGTGACCGGTTCGATCGCCAACCCCTCCGGTGTCAGACGCACCCCGACCAGGCCGCCCTCGACCGCGCCGACCGAGGCCAACGTGCCCGACGTCAGAAGCAAGGCACCCAACGGATCGACCAGATCCAGCGGAATCTCCCGCTCGTCGAGCAACTCGATGTCGAACATCGGCAGTGCGACGCGCGCGGGGGATCCGTCGGCGAACCGCCCGCACCGTTCGCTCTCGCACAGCGTGGTGACCGGGTCCAGATCCGGGGTCACCGTGAGCATGTCGTGGGCCAGCTCGCTTGCGCTGAGCCGGTGGGTGAACACCCGCCCGTCGAGCAGCGTCGGCAGCCAGACCCACCGTTCGTCGGTCAGCTGGCTTGCTGCACAACCGCTTTCGTCGATCAGCTCGTCGAGTACGTCCTCGGGGTCTGCCACCCCGGCCGCCTGAAGCCGTCGGACGACGTCGTCCTCCGGCAAGGGGCCGTGCTCGGCCAGGATGTCGGCAAAGGTCTGTATCGGATCGAGCGCATCGGCCACGGTGATCACCCTATGCGGCGGGGGGCACGGCTGGCGAGCGTGTTGGGACAAGACGCCGAGTGTCATCGGGCCGACGTACGATCGCGCAGGTAGAGAGGTACCCACATGGCGTTCAACATCGAGGATCCATCGGTTCACGGAGCCGTCAAACGGCTCGCCACGCTGACGGGCCTATCCGAGTCTCAGGCGGTGGCGGTTGCGGTCAACGAGCGATTGGCGTGACTGCAGTAGGACGACCTCGTGGCCCGACTCGTTGACATAGGCCATAGGACCGCGCGCAGGATGACCCCGGCGACCAAGCGGGTCGACCCTGCCGAACTTCTTTTCGACGACGAAGGTCTACCGACTTGATCGTGGATTCGTCGGCGATCATCGCGATCCTGACAGCGACCGGAACGGCATCTTCTTCGCCGGATCTCGGTGATGCCGAAGATCACCAGCACGTACCCGGTGGCGTTTGCCGCTGAACTCGTCGGGCCTACCTCTCCCATGCAAACCCTGCCTTACTGCACCAGAAAAGTTCCAGAGCCCGCAGCGCGATGACGTCGGTCAGTTGACTACTTCGATCCTGGCGCCGATTGCCTGGTAGGTGCCGGTGGCTCTGGCGTCGCGGGTGGCCAGAACGCAGCCGTTCCGTAGAGCCGCCATCCCGATGATCGCGTCGTACACGGCACCGCCCGCGATACCGTGGGCCGCGAGTAACTTCGGCAAGCGAGCAGCGTCGGCGGCCGTGAGGAGCAGCGGGGCTGCGAAGCGTTCAGTGAGCAATTTGGCCGCATCCGCTGCGGTCAACCGGACATCGCCAGGGAGTCGGGTCAGCACCGAATAGGTTTCGATCAACGCGTGGCCGCTGAGAGCCACCGGGTGTCCGTTCCACCACTCGACCACTGCATGGTGGGCACCGTGGGTGCTCACCACCAGCGGTACCGCGACGCTGGTGTCAACGGCGATCACGCCGGTCAACGCCGGCCGGCATCCATGAGTCCGAAGACGTCGTCGTCGTCGATCTGCGTGTCTCCGGTTGCCACCAACACACCTGCTTCGTGAACGAGGCGGGCGGTCCGACCGGTGGGGAGGAGTTGCAGACCGGCGCCGTAAGGCGAGATGTCCACCGTGGAGCCGGCGCGTAGGCCAAGGGCATCGCGGAGCACCTTTGGGACGACGACGCGCCCCACCGAGTCGACGGTAGCCTCCATAGGGAACAGAGTACCAGTTAGTTCCCAGCTTGGACGGACTATGCGGCACAGGGCGGCGTTGAGGTGTCAACAGATGTCGAAGAAGAAGTCGCGGGCGGACCGGGTTCCGCGACTTGGCTGCAGCGCTTGAGCCGCGGTGAGCGCGTGTTCATACTGCGTTGGCGGCGCGGTCTACTCGCACTTCTCCGCCCTGGAAGCAGTCTCAACGGAGGGGGCCAGCGAGATCAGTTGTCGAGGACAGTGGCGCCGTCGCGCCAGGCGTTGAGGATGTTATGCACGCGGTCGCGCACCCGGTGTCGGGCGTCGTCGCGATCGACGCCGGACATGAGCAGGTCGTCGTAGTCGGTGTCGACGTGGCGGACGGAGGCGGCGACGGCGAGGCGAATGGCGTCGGGGTCGAGCGCGCGGGCGGCGGCG
>NZ_DASQEU010000137.1:0-44020 GCF_035633495.1 Mycobacterium sp.
CCAGAAGACCCACCAGTGCCCACGTGCCGAAGTACCCGATGAGCGTCAGCGGGTCCAGGAAGTCCGGCATCAGCGCCAGGGTGGTGGTGGTCATGGCACAACAAGATACCGGCGTGCCCTGTCGAACCCGGAAACTGCGGCGGCAGACCGTCGCGCTCCACATCGAAGGGAAACACCCGATTCATGTTCGAGGTGCTCGAAATACCGTCGAGTCATGACTGAAATCCAACTACCGGCGCGCCGCTTCCAGGTCCGCGGAGTCGCTCCCGTGCTCATCTGCTTTACGGTCGGTGTCGCCCTGGTGGGCTGCGGGTCGTCAGACAAGGGTGGCGGATCTGGCCTCAGCGCTGCCGAGTCGTCTGCCTCGTCGATGGCGACCGCCGGCGAGGAGACCGCCGCACCGATCGACGTGTGTTCGCTTCTGTCGTCGGCGGACGTCTCCGCGCTGTTGGGCGCGACCGTGGCGGGGCAGTCGACGAACTACGGCTGCGTCTGGGAGAACCGCGAGAACCTCGAATCGGTGAGCATCGAGATCGGCAGTCCGGGCACCGCCTCCAACGGCACACTGCCGGCCCCCGAGCCCGGGACACCCGACCTGACGACGCCGGGTCCGGACGGCATGCGATTCTTGGGCCCGGGGTCGGTCGAGTTCGCTGCGGGCGGCCGCTCCAACACCGTTCAGGTGGCGGTCCTGAGCATGCTCGGTGGTGGCGCGGCCAACGACGCCGCCGTCGAGCTGGCTCGCAAGATCGGCCCTCAGATCCCCGAATGATTGGCGGTCACGGATTGCGGACGCACTCGTAGGTGACGTCGACCTCGTCGCCTAGCTCGACCACTTCGAACGCGTCGGGGGTGATCGAGCTGAAGGACTGTGGGTCGATGCCCAGGTCGGCCCATTTGGCGGTGCTGGTTCGGTCGTCGGCGAAGGTGAGCGCGATCTCGCCGCCGTCGGAGAGGAACATTCCGTGCTCCTTGAGCGCCTGCAGGATGACCTTCTGTGAATCGTTGTAGGCGGAGTCGTCGAAGTCGGCCTTGAGGCGGAAACGGACGCCGTAGGGCGGCGCGTCGGGGTCGGTGCTCTCCGGCCCACCGGCATGCGTTGCGGGGCGGACGTACACGTCGGCCTTCATCCGGTCATTGGGCAGGATGAACCGCAGGGCATGGTTGACTTCGCCTGCGGCGACCTCGTCGGCGGTGGGGGTGAGTCCGGCGATCGGGAACCCGGCGGCGTCGGCACTGGTGCACTGGTCGCCACGCAGCGTCTCCGGATAGGTCTTGCCGAGATCCCAGACGAAAAAGCCCGTGGCGGTGATGTCGTCACCTACCTTGTTGGCCTGGTAGACCTCGTACAGCTTGTTCTCGTCGCGTTCCGCGACGAGTAGGTGGCAGTCTTGTTCGGCGATGTCGCAGCTGAGGTCGTCCGACCCCTCGATGTTGGCGTCCGCCGGGACCGGCATCTGCGCCGGAACGTCGTCGCAGTCGGGACCGCCGCCGAAGCAGTAGTCCTCGAGGCCGACGACCTGGCTGCGCGGGGTGTTGGCGTCGGCGAAGAAGATCGGGATGGCGAAATCGGTCTGCAGGACGTTGTCGTTTCCCCAGCCGCCGAGATTTTTCAGTTCGGCGATGATGGCGTCGCTGCGCTCGGACTTTTCGGTGCCGGAGACGTCGGTCGTCCAGGGCTGGCCGGTACGGAAGAGGCCGCCCGTCGCGGACGCTGCGCTCGCCGAAGACGTGCTGCCCGTCGGAGTTGTGGGACGTGAATTTCCTTGCGTGACAACGCTACCGCCGCAGGCGGTGGACACCAGGAGCACGACGCCGAGAACGGTGGTGGCACCGTGTGGCATGCCGGTTCGCCTCTGCATGGCACGTCCCCCTGATGATGTCCGGTGACATCACGCTAAGAGTATTCGCCGGCAGAGTAATCGGGTGTTTCCCTACGGTTGGCTAGTGCCGGGTGTCAACCGCGGCCATCAGACGCTGGACCGGGATCCCGGTCCGCTCACACGTCTGCGCGACGAGACGCTCCGAACACGCGGAGTCGCACCCCGGCCACAGCGATTTGTGCACCCCCGACCGCGCTCACCGCGGGTACGGGTGCATCAATCGCAGGCAGGGGACGGGCTCGCCTCGTTACGCTGTAGGCATGACCACCCACAGGGCCGTCCAGGTGGCGTCCGCGAGCCAGCCGCTGACACTCGTCGACGTCGAAACCACCTCGCCGCCGCGGGATCACGTCCGGATCGCCGTCGCCGCAGCGGGGGTGTGCGGCACCGATCACGCCATCGTCAACGGCGGATTTCCGGGGCTGACCTGGCCGGTCACTCCAGGCCACGAGATCGCGGGCACCATCGCCGAGATCGGCGACGGCGTGGAGGACTTTGCGATTGGCGACCGGGTGGAGGTCGGCTGGTTCGGCGGGAACTGCAACCGTTGCGTGCCATGTCGCAAGGGTTACTTCATGCAGTGCGAGCGCCTGCAGGTGCCGAGTTGGCACTACCCGGGTGGCTATGCCGAGTCGGTCACCGTCCCTGCGACGGCGTTGGCCCGCATCCCCGATGGCCTGTCATTCGTCGAGGCGGCGCCGCTGGGTTGTGCGGGCGTGACCACGTTCAACGGACTCCGCAGCACGAAGGCGAAGGCCGGCGACCTCGTCGCAGTGCTCGGCGTCGGCGGACTCGGGCATCTGGGCGTGCAGTTCGCCAGGGCGATGGGTTTCGAGACGGTGGCCATCGCGCGCGGCTCGGGCAAGGCCGACGACGCGAAGAAGCTCGGTGCGCACCACTACGTCGACTCGACTCAGTCCGACGTCGCGGCGGCACTCCAGGACCTCGGCGGCGCCGCGGTGGTGTTGGCCACGGCGGCCAATTCCGACGCGATGGCCGCGACGGTCGGCGGACTCGGGCCGCAGGGTGAACTGGTCATCATCGGCGTCACCCCCGACAACTTGCCGATCAGCCCGCTCGACCTCATCACCGCGGGACTCTCGGTGTCCGGTCACCCCTCCGGCACCGCGCGTGACGTCGAGGAGACGATGCACTTCGCGTTGCAGACCGGGGCGCGCGCAGTCGTCGAGGAGCGTCCTCTGGCACAGGCCGCCGAGGCGTACGAAGCCATGGACACCGGCAAGGCGCGCTACCGAATGGTGCTCGTGGTCTAGCGCGTTGAGGGCCGTCGAGTTTGGCGGCTACGGGTCATTGGGATCGGTGTCGACATCGCCGACGTATCGCTGGAACTGGCCGTTGTCGTAGGTGATCGTGAAGTCCACGTGGCGACCCGAGATGCTGCCGCTGGCGTTGCCCTGCTTCGACTGCCCCCGGGGATCCACTGCGGTGGCCCGTCCGCTTGCGAAAGTACCGGACCCGGGGATGACTACCTTCCACCCGGAGGTCTTCACGGCAATCATGTTCCCTCCGAGACCGAACTGGTCGCACGGCGCCGCCTGTGCGGGCGCGGCGTACAGGAGCACTGCGGCGGCTCCCAACGCCGACGTCCACGCGGTGAGTACCGCCCTCCGCATGGCTTTCTCGAACATGCTGGGTTCCTTCCGTTGGCAATGTCCGCAACGCCATGGGCGGCCCTCGGAAAGAAACCGGGTGTTTCCCCGTGCTTCGGGGCCGCTGGGCAGGCGGCGGCTGATCGCCATGGAAGTTGACGCAGAATCTCAGCCCCCAGGACAAGTGTGCGCGCTTCTTGAGATACTGCCTGCAAAGCCGATCTGCATTGCACCGAGAGGAACTCCCATGCCCATCGCCACGCCCGAGGTCTACGCCGAGATGCTGGGCCGTGCCAAGGAGCACTCCTTCGCGTTCCCGGCCATCAACTGCGTCGGTTCGGAGTCGGTGAACGCCGCGATCAAGGGCTTCGCGGACGCGGGCAGCGACGGCATCATCCAGTTCTCCACTGGCGGAGCGGAGTTCGCGTCCGGCCTCGGCATCAAGGAGATGGTCACCGGCGCGGTGGCGCTCGCCGAGTTCGCCCACGTGATCGCCGCCAAGTACGACGTCACCGTCGCGCTGCACACCGACCACTGCCCCAAGGACAAGCTCGACACCTACGTCCGGCCGCTGCTGGCCATCTCGGCCGAGCGCGTCGCCAAGGGACAGAACCCGCTGTTCCAGTCGCACATGTGGGACGGGTCGGCGGTACCGATCGACGAGAACCTCGAGATCGCCAAGGAACTGCTGAAGCTGGCGGCCGAGGCCAAGATCATCCTCGAGGTGGAGATCGGCGTCGTCGGAGGCGAGGAGGACGGTGTCGAGGCCGAGATCAACGACAAGCTCTACACGACGGCTGCCGACTTCGAGAAGACGATCGACGCCCTCGGCGCCGGCGAGCACGGCAAGTACCTGCTCGCCGCGACCTTCGGCAACGTGCACGGCGTCTACAAGCCGGGCAACGTCAAGCTGAAGCCAGAGGTTCTCAAGGAGGGCCAGGAGGTGGCGACGGCCAAGCTGGGTCTGGCGGCGGGCAGCAAGCCGTTCGACTTCGTCTTCCATGGTGGCTCCGGCTCGCTGAAGTCGGAGATCGAGGACTCGCTGAACTACGGCGTGGTGAAGATGAACGTCGACACCGATACCCAGTACGCCTTCACCCGTCCGCTCGCCGGGCACATGTTCGCCAACTACGACGGTGTGCTGAAGATCGACGGCGAGGTCGGCAGCAAGAAGGTCTACGACCCGCGCAGCTACCTGAAGAAGGCGGAGGCCGGGATGACCGAACGTGTCATCGAGGCGTGCAGCGACCTGCACAGCAGCGGCCTCTCGGTGTCGGCCGGCTGACCCCCACCGCGGTTTCGGCGTGCGCGGTTGCGCTCACATATCGGTCAGCGAACGTTTGCGCGCCGAAATCGCGGAGGGATGCTGGGGGATGCAACGGACTGCAACTCTTTCGGGGTGTGGCTCCGGTCACATAGACATGGCCCATGAGAGCAGCTGTGTACTACGGGCCGAACAATCTCGAGATCGCCGACGTCCCGGAACCGGAGGTCAGGCCCGACACCGTGAAGGTCAAGGTGGGCTTCAACGGCATCTGCGGTACCGACCTTCACGAGTACTACGCGGGGCCGATCTTCGTGCCGACCGAACCGCATCCGCTCACCGGTCAGCAGATGCCGTTGACCCTGGGACACGAATTCTCCGGCGTCATCGCCGAGGTCGGGCCGGGCGTCACCGACTGGGCTGTAGGTGACCGGGTGGCCATCATGCCGCTGTACCGGTGCGGGCACTGCGGGCCGTGCCGGGCGGGGAACTACAACATCTGCCAGCAGATCGGCTTCCACGGGCTGATGTCCGACGGCGGCATGGCCGAGTACACCGTCGTGCCGACCGACATGCTGCATCGCCTGCCCGACAACGTCTCCCTCGAACTCGGCGCCCTCGTCGAACCGATGTCGGTGGCGTATCACGCGGCCACCCTCGGCGAGCCCACCACCGACGGCACCTCGATGGTGTTCGGTGCGGGACCGATCGGCATCGGGCTGTGGTTCGCGTTGCGCGGCAAGGGCGTTGAGGACGTCTTCGTCGTGGAACCGTCGGCCACCCGGCGAGAGTCCATCGAAGCGCTCGGCGCGCGGACCCTGGATCCGACGGCGATCGACGTCCCCGTCTTCATCGCGGACCACACCGACGGCGCGGGTGCCGACGCGGTGTTCGACGCCGCGGGGGTGGCACCCGCCGTCGAGACGGCGCTGGCCTGCGTCGGGGCGCGACGGCCGATGGTGAGCGTCGCCATCTACGAGAAACCCTTGATCACACCGCTTCTCAATCTGGTGATGAACGAGTCCCGCATCCAGGGGTCGCTATGTTACACCGCGGCCGACTTCGCGGCGGTGATCGACCTGATGTCCAAGGGCACCTACGACACGACCGGCTGGGTGACGGCGATCGCCCTGGACGACGTGATCAACGAGGGCTTCGACGCGCTGCACGCAGGCAAGAAGATGAAGGTCCTGGTCGACCCGACGATCGCGGGGATGGCGTGATGAGCGGACCGCTGGCTGGCAAGGTCGCCTTGGTCACCGGCGGCGGCCGCGGCATCGGCCGCGGCATCGCCCTGCGGCTGGCTCGCGACGGCGCCGACATCGCGCTGGTCGACCTCGGGCCCGACGGCATCACCGCCGTCGCCGAGGACATCATCGAGATCGGCTCGAAGGCAACCACTTTCGTTGCCGACGTCAGCGACCGCGAGCAGGTGTTCGCCGCCGTCGACCACGCGGCGTCCACGCTGGGCGGCTTCGACGTCATGGTGAACAACGCAGGCATCGCCCTCGTCGCACCGCTGGTCGACACCACACCGGAGGACGTCGCCAAGATCTGGGCCGTGAACGTCGACGGCGTGCTGTGGGGCATCCAGGCCGCGGTGGCCAAGCTCAAGGAGCTCGGCAGGCCGGGCAAGATCATCAACGCCTCGTCGATCGCGGGCCACGACGGGTTCGCGATGCTCGGCGTGTACAGCGCCACGAAGTTCGCCGTGCGCGCGTTGACCCAGGCTGCGGCAAAGGAACACGCCGCCGACGGCATCACCGTCAACGCGTACTGCCCCGGCGTGGTCGGCACCGACATGTGGGTGGAGATCGACAAGCGGTTCGCTACGTTGACCGGCGCCGCCGAAGGCGAGACCTACGACAAGTTCGTGGGCGGCATAGCGCTCGGCCGCGCCGAGACGCCCGACGACGTCGCGGGCTTCGTCTCCTACCTGGCCGGCCCCGACGCGGACTACATGACGGGCCAGTCCGGGTTGATCGACGGTGGGCTGGTGTACCGCTGAGGTGGGCCATGGCGTTCGAATGTGATCGGGAGCACAATCGGTGACGATGCAAGATCTGTCCGCTCCCGAACCGGCCGTCGCGGTCGGCGAGGATCCGCGCCACTATGCGCGGCTGATGTCGGCCGTCTACGACGCGAGGATGGCGGGCACGCGTGCGCCTGCCCGCCCCCGGTCGGTGATCGAGGACTCCTGGCAGCGGATGAGGGCCAACGGCATCGACCCCGACCGGCTCTCGGCTCCCGTCGTCGAGCTGGCCGGACTCGAGATGCTGCGGCGGTCGTCGGGCTTGCTGGCGGTGCTGGACGAGGTCTCGCGGAACCTGGAGTCTCTGATCGCCGACGGGGACAACATCCTCGTCGTGGCAGATGCGCGGGGGCGGGTGCTCTGGCGCAGCGGTTCGGCGTCGGTACTCAACCACGCCGATCGGCTGGGCTTCATCGAGGGCGCGCACTGGGGTGAGAACGCGGTCGGCACGAATGCCATCGGGACGGCGCTGGCCTCCAGTCGTGCCGTGCAGGTGTTCTCCGCCGAGCACTACCAGCGCAGCCATCACCCGTGGACGTGTGCCGGGGCGCCGATCAAGGATCCCAGGACGGGTCAGGTCATCGGCGTGGTCGACGTCTCGGGACCTGCGGCCACGGTGCACCCGACGACGGTGGCGCTGGTGGACGTGGTCGCCAGGCTCGCCGAGTCGCGGCTGCGCGAGCAACACGACCGCACGCTGAATCGACTGCGGTCGGTGGCGGCGCCCATCCTGGCCCGCATCGGGGCGCCGGCGCTCGCGGTCGATCACGACGGCTGGGTGGCCGCGGTCGACTCGCTGCCGCTGCACAACAGGATTCTGCTGCCCGACGAGACCGCTCCGGGGCGGACCTGGGTACCGCCGCTCGGCATGTGCGAGATCGAGCTGCTGCCCGGCGGCTGGCTGGTACGGCCGACCGACGAGGACGCCGCACCCGGTATCTCCCGCGTGACGCTCGACGTTCGCGACTCGGGTGCGCCGTCACTCGAGATGGTCGGCCAGTTCGGCTGCTGGAGGCATGACATCTCGCCGCGGCACGCCGAGATCCTGCTCGTCCTCGCCACTCACCGCGACGGACGTTCTGCGCCTGAGCTCGCCGACGATCTGTACGGTGACCGGTCCAGGGTGGTGACCGTGCGGGCCGAGATGTCGCGCCTCCGAAAGCAACTCGCAGGGTTGGTGCACGGCCGACCGTATCGCTTCCCGCCGTCGGCGGTCGTCGACGTCTGCTACCCGCCCGACATGGCGACGCTTCTCGCCGCCTCCACGGCGCCCGCCATCCGGGCGATGCGCGCCCACTGACCAGCTTTCGCCGAACGTGGATTACCCCCACGCCTTTGTCGAAAGGGCGTGGGGGTAATCCACGTTCGGCCGGGGGTCGGGGCGGCTAGAAGAAGCCCTGGGCCTTGTTGCTGTAGGACACCAGCAGGTTCTTGGTCTGCTGGTAGTGGTCGAGCATCATCTTGTGGTTCTCGCGGCCGATGCCGGACTGCTTGTAACCGCCGAACGCGGCGTGCGCGGGGTAGGCGTGGTAGCAGTTGGTCCACACCCGACCGGCCTTGATGTCGCGGCCGGCTCGGTACGCGGTGTTGCCGTCGCGGCTCCACACCCCGGCGCCCAGGCCGTAGAGCGTGTCGTTGGCGATCGCCATCGCGTCGTCGTAGTCGGTGAACGAGGTGACCGCGACGACGGGGCCGAAGATCTCCTCCTGGAAGATCCGCATCTTGTTGTGGCCGGTGAAGATCGTTGGTGCAACGTAATACCCGCCGGACAGGTCGCCGCCGAGCTCGGCGCGTTCGCCGCCCGTGATGACCTTGGCGCCCTCGTCCTTCCCGATCTCGATGTAGGACAGGATCTTTTCGAGCTGATCGTTGGAGGCCTGGGCGCCGATCATCGTCTCGGTGTCCAGCGGATCACCCTGGCGGACGGCCTTGGTGCGGATCGCGGCCAGCGCCAGGAACTCGTCGTAGATGTCGGCCTGGATCAGGCTGCGCGACGGGCACGTGCAGACCTCGCCCTGGTTGAGGGCGAACATCGTGAAGCCCTCGAGTGCCTTGTCCTGGTAGTCGTCGACGTTCGCCATCACGTCGGAAAAGAAGATGTTGGGACTCTTTCCGCCGAGTTCCAGGGTGACCGGGATCAGGTTCTGCGACGCGTACTGCATGATCAGGCGCCCGGTCGTGGTCTCGCCGGTGAAGGCGATCTTGGCGATGCGATTGCTCGAAGCCAGCGGTTTGCCCGTCTCGACGCCAAAGCCGTTGACCACGTTGATGACTCCGGCGGGCAGCAGATCCCCGATCACCGACATCAGGTAGAGGATCGACGCCGGGGTCTGCTCGGCGGGCTTGAGCACCACGGCGTTGCCGGCGGCCAGTGCGGGGGCGAGTTTCCACACCGCCATCAGTATCGGAAAGTTCCACGGGATGATCTGTCCGACGACGCCCAACGGCTCGTGGAAGTGGTAGGCGACGGTGTCGTCGTCGATCTGCGACAGCGACCCCTCCTGCGCGCGGATGGCTCCGGCGAAGTAGCGGAAGTGGTCGACGGCCAACGGGATGTCGGCGTTGAGGGTCTCGCGGATCGGCTTGCCGTTGTCCCACGACTCGGCAAGGGCGATCGACTCGAGGTTCTCCTCGATGCGGTCGGCGATCTTGTTCAGGATGACCGAACGCTCCGCGGGTGACGTCTTGCCCCACGCGGGCGCGGCGGCGTGGGCGGCGTCGAGGGCCTTCTCGACGTCGGACTCATCGGATCGGGCGACCTCGCAGAACGTCTTGCCGGTCACCGGCGTGGGGTTCTCGAAGTACCGGCCTGCGGTGGGGGCTACCCACTCGCCGCCGATGTAGTTGTCATAGCGGGACTCGAAGGTCATCAGCGAGCCTTCGGCACCGGGCCGCGCGTAAACAGTCATGGACTTCCTCTTCTGCATCGGGGCCAACGAAGTGTGTCGGTCATCACTGAAACTACGCGGCTGACCGTTGCACCACAGTTGCATCGTTGGGCAGACTATGGGGAGAATCCCGGTATCTCCGAACCACGCCGCACACCCCGCCAGCAGCGCTCCCGCGAAACAGTGAACACGCTGGTGGAAGCGGCCGCGCAGGTGTTCTCCCGTGAGGGCCTGGCTGCCACCACGAACCGGATCGCCGAGCGGGCCGGCACGTCGATCGGCACGCTGTATCAGTACTTCCCGGACAAGCAGGCGCTGCTGCACGCCATCGCCGATCGGCACGTGCGCGACGCCGACCGCCGGCTGACCCTGGTGTTCGCGCAGCTGCGCGACGACGGCGCCCCGTTCGACGCGACGATGCGGGCGATGCTCGAGGCTCTCGTGGATCTGCACAGCGACCGGCCACGGCTGCACGCGCTACTGCACCGGATGGTGCCGCAGAGCTCGAAGCAGCTCGACGAGTTGCGGGCGTTCGAGGACCGGATCTGCGACGAGGTCGCGTTCCATCTGAAGCGCTGCGACCGCGGCGGCGACGACGTCGAGCTGACGGCGCAGACGCTGGTGCACACGATCGACGCGCAGCTGCACCGCGTGATGACCCTTAATTCCTTCGACGTCGAGTCGCTGGTGCACATGGTCAATCAGCTTGCGCCGCCACCTCGGTGACAGTGGCGCGCATCGCCTCACGCAGCCGGGTGAGACCGGGCTCTTCGATCGGGAAGTGTCCGCAGTTGTCCAGCATGATGAGAGTGGTGGGTGCTGAAATACGCTGCAGGAAGCGAATACTCAACTCCGGTCGAGTCCATTTGTCGGCCGCGGGTGCGACGAGCGTGACTGGGGCGGCGTCGAAGTCCTCCGGCGCGGTGTGACGGAAGTTCATCCAGCTGGACAGAAATCCGAGCGGAACCCTGACGCCGCCGCCACGTGGGTCGGAGGCGCACAGGCGGGAAAGCCGCGGATCGGAACTCATGTTCGCCATGTCGGCCAACCAGCGGATGGGCAGCCGGATGCCGCCGAGGACGGGTTCGATCGTGCGCAGCAGCGCCGGCGCGGGCCTGCCCATCCACGCGAATCGGGTGGCGCCCGCACGGGCTTCCGGGTCCGACATGTCGAGAAGACAGGTGGCCACCACCGCGGCGACGAGTCCGGTGCGCGCCGCGACCTCGTAGGCCAGCAGGCCGCCCATGCTGGCGCCGAACAGGACCAGTGGGCGCGGGTCGGAGGCGCGCTCGAGGCGGACGAGGTCGCGCAACAGGTCGACCCAGTCGTCGTAGCGGACCGCGGACGGATCGGCCGCCTCCGTGTCGCCGTACAGCGGCAGGTCGGGGGCGAGGACGTCGACGCCTTCGCCGGCCGCCACGGCCGCGACGGGCCAGAGTGCGCCGCTGTAGCCGCCGCCACCGTGGATCACCATGACCCGCACGGCGGCGTCAGGCACGATGGCGCGGGCGATGTGGACGCGCCTGCCGCGCCACTGCCACCATGTGCTGGTCGGCGCGGTCATGTTGGCTGCGTAGGTCGCGGGGACGAACTCGGCGTAGTCGTGAAAGTCCATGAGTTCATCGTGGAATGGCTTATGGCCGTTGACAACTCGCTTTTGGAATCATTGTTTGAGCAGGTCAGCGGCGCTGCGCCGCGACCCTGCTCAGGTTTCAGCCGAGTTCGAAGTCGAGGCCGGCGAGGTGGCCACTGGCTTGAGCCCGAACGACGGGCTTGACGCGCGCACTGTCGTGCAGCAGGCGCCAGCCGTCGCGATCGTCGCGGCCCTCGGGGAGGTGGAGCCAGCGCCGGAGCAGCGCGAGACTTCCGGTCGCCAGCACCGCGCCGCGCAGGCTCATGCTCAGTTCGGTGCGCAGCCGACCGATGGACGGGGACACCGACTGACCTAGCACCGGACCGGCGTACCCGTCGAGGGCCGACGCCACGTCACCCGCGGAAAGGGCGTCGAACACGTCGGCGAGATCGCTCGAAATGGGCGCCGTGAGCCGGTAGGGCCGCGAGGAGAGCAACTCGGCTCCGACTACCTTGCGCAACCGGGACATCTCCGCGCGAACGGTGACGACGTCGAGGTGCTTGTCGTCCAACAGCATGGCCAGGTGATCGGCGCTCAGGCCTTCGGGGTGTCTGCTCAAGAGGACCAGGATGTCTGCGTGTCTCCCGGTGAGCGCGGTGCGGTGCAGGTGCCCGCGTTCGTCGGTGATCTCCCACTGGGCGCGATCGGCGCCGAGCACCGTCAGGCGAGGGGGTACGACGACGCGTGGGGTGGTGCGCGGAGATTCGGTGAGACGCAGGAGGGCCAGGTGGTTCTCGACGGCGACGACGGTCGCGCGGACAAGTGCCAGCGTCTGTGACGACGACACTTCGGCTCCGCCCGTGAGGTCGATCGCGCCGATCAGCGCTCCGGTCGCGGGGTCGTGCACCGGGACCGCCGTGCAGCTCCACGGCTGGACTATTCGGGAGAAGTGCTCGCTGCCGTGAATCTGCACTTCGGCGTTCAGGGCAAGCGCGGTGCCCGGCGCGTTGGTGCCCGCACTGCGTTCACTCCAGTCGGCGCCCGGCACGAAGTTCATCGCTTCGGCCTTGCGGCAGGCCGAGGAGTCGCCTTCCACCCAGAGCAGGGTGCCGTCCGCCGCGCTGATGGCGACCATGACGCCGGAGGACGTCGCATCCTCGACGAGCAGCCTCCGGATTACCGGGAGTGCCGAGGCCAAGGGGTGCGCCGCCCGCATTCGGGCAACGCTCTGAGCCAGTTCGGAGGACCGGGCCCCGCCGCGGTCGGGGTCCACGCCCCTGTCCAGGCTGCGCTGCCAGCTCTCGGCGACGACCCGCCGCAACGGGATCGAGTCCAGGTACGTGGCATCGACGTCACCGGCGACGAAGAGTTCGTGAACCGCGCGCACCTTGGCCGACGGGACGAGGGCCGAAGCCCCGCTGCCCAACGTCCTGGATGTCCCCACGGTCGATCACGCTCCTCGCGACGTGCGTCGATGCCGCACATAGCAGCCACGATAGTCCAACTCAGCGGGCCGCGGACGTGGACTTTCGTCCCCGTCACTTCCCCCCGCGGCCGTGCTCACCGACTATTTACTGGCGCGGATGGCTTCGAACACGCCGGGGTCGAGGAGGGTAGAGGTGTCGCCCAGTTCGCGGCCTTCGGCGACGTCGCGCAGGAGACGACGCATGATCTTGCCGCTGCGGGTCTTGGGCAGTTCCGGGACGACGTGGATCTCGCGGGGTCGCGCGATGGGGGAGATCTCGGTGGCGACCTGGCTGCGGAGCTCGTCGATCATCTGTTCCTGAGGAGTGTCGGCGTGGTGGGCCTTGAGGATGACGAACGCGCAGATGGCCTGGCCGGTGTGGGAGTCGGTCGCTCCGACGACCGCGGCCTCGGCGACCCCCGAGTGCCCAACGAGCGCGGATTCCACTTCGGCAGTGGAGATGCGGTGCCCGGAGATGTTCATCACGTCGTCGATGCGGCCGAGGAGCCAGATCTCGCCGTCCTTGCCGTAGCGGGCGCCGTCACCGGCGAAGTACCAGCCCTGCTCGGCGAACCGCGACCAGTAGGTCTCCTTGAAACGCTCGGGGTCGCCCCAGATACCGCGCAGCATCGACGGCCAGGGCTTGTCCAGGACCAGGTAGCCGTTGGCTTGTTCGCCGTGGTCGGTGCCGGGCTCGAGCTGGTTGCCGTCGTCGTCGACGATCTTGGCGGAGATCCCCGGCAGCGGTCGCATGGCCGAACCCGGCTTGCACGTCGTCACGCCGGGCAACGGCGAGATCATCGCCGACCCCGTCTCGGTCTGCCACCAGGTGTCGACGATCGGCGTCTCGTCCGAACCGAAAGCCATGCGGTACCAGCGCCACGCCTCCGGGTTGATCGGCTCGCCCACCGAGCCGAGCAGTCGCAGACTGGACAGGTCGTGCTCGGCGGGGAGTTGCCTGCCCCACTTCATGAAGGTGCGGACCAGGGTCGGCGCCGTGTAGTAGATCGTGACGCCGTACTTCTCGATGACCTGGAAGTGACGGTGTTCGTCGGGCGACGCCGGCGTGCCCTCGTAGACCACCTGTGTCACGCCGTTCGACAGGGGCCCGTAGACGATGTAGGTGTGCCCGGTGATCCAGCCGATGTCGGCGGTGCACCAGAACACGTCGGTCTCCGGTTTGACGTCGAAGACGTTGTGGTGGGTGTACGACGACTGCGTGAGATAGCCGCCGGTGGTGTGCATGATGCCCTTGGGCTTGCCCGTCGTTCCCGAGGTGTACAGCAGGAACAGCGGATGTTCAGCGTCGAATGCCTCGGGCGTGTGCTCGGGTGAGGCCGGGTCGACGACGTCGTGCCACCACAGGTCGCGGCCGTCGGTCCACTGGACGTCGATCCCGGTGCGCCGGACCACCAGAACGTGCTCGACGCTCGGCTGCCCAGCGACGGCATCGTCGACCGCCTCCTTGAGCGAGGCGGCCTGGCCGCGGCGGTACTGCCCGTCGGTGGTGATGACGAGCTTGGCCTCGGCGTCCTCGATGCGGGCCTTCAGCGCCGACGCCGAGTAGCCGGCGAACACCACCGAATGCATGGCGCCGAGCCGGGCGCAGGCCAACATGGCCACGATCGCCTCGGGCACCATCGGCATGTAGATGGCGACCCGGTCCCCGGCGACCAGCCCCAGCTCCGTCAGAGCGTTGGCGGCCTTGGACACCTCGTCCTTCAGTTCCGCATAGGTGATGGTGCGTTCGTCGTCGACGGGTTCACCGACCCAGTGGATGGCGACCCGATCTCCGTTGCCTGCCTCGACGTGCCGGTCGACGCAGTTGTAGGCCACGTTTAGTCGCCCGCCCACGAACCACTTGGCGAAGGGCGCCTCCGACCAGTCCAGAACGTCTGTGAACGGCGTCTCCCACGACAGCCGGGCGGCCTGGGCGCCCCAGAACGCCAGGCGGTCCCGTTCGGCTTCGTCGTACATCGCGGCCGTGGCATTCGCGTCCTCGGCGAACGCGGCGGGGGGCGGATAGGAGGACGGAACCTCGGTGTCGATCTCGGGCATGGATGTGAGCGTAGTCACCAGAAGCGTGGTCGACGGTGTTGACTCACACCAGCGGCTGCAGAAGGTGCCCGTCGCGCGACGAACGAGCGTATGGGCGGGTCCAACGGTCGTCGCACCCCGCGCCGAATCGCCGTCGCGAGGCGTTAGCGTGTCCTCGTGGCCGCTCCCGATCCCCTCGCTCCGTTGGCGGAATTGCCGGGGGTGGCCGACGCCGGCGAAGAGGCACGCGAGGCGCTGGCCCTGGCCCATCGGCACAAGACGAACCGGCGGGGGTGGCCCTCGACGGCGGCCGAGGCGGCCATGCGCGCTGCCCGCGCGTCGTCGGTTCTGGACGGCGGGTCGCTGGTGATCGGCGCGGACGAGGAGCCCGACCCGGTACTGGCGGGAGCGCTACGCGTCGCCGAGGCGCTCGAGGGTGGAGCGACCGCATTGGTGGGGGTGTGGCAGCGCGCGCCGCTGCAGGCGATCGCCCGGCTTCATGCCTTGGCCGCTGCGGACCTGACCGACGACGACCGGCTCGGTCGGCCGCGCGCAGACGCCGGGGTGGGGCGTCGTCTCGAAATGCTCGCCGACGTCGTGACGGGCACGCGTGTACCCGCTCCGGTGCTCGCCGCAGTGGTGCACGGCGAGTTGCTCGTGCTCGCGCCCTTCGGCGTCGCGGACGGTGTGGTGGCCCGCGGCGTGTCGCGGTTGGCCACCATCGCCAGTGGCCTGGATACACACGGTCTCGGCGTGCCGGAGTCGTTCTGGATGCAGAAGCCCGGCGATTACCGCGCGGCAGCGCGAGGGTTCGAGTCGGGGACGCGGGAGGGGCTCGCGGCGTGGCTGGTCAACAGCAGTCGCGCGTTGAAGGCAGGTGCGCGGGAGGCGCTGTCCATCGCCGAGGCGGCAGGCAGGTGACGATCAGCAAAAATGAAGCGGGCGACGTTCCGAATGTGATTCGGCTCGTCGCCCGCTAGCACGGAGCTCTGGTTACCAAGCGTGCTCGGTGGGATGCGTGGGTGGCCTCGGCGTTCTTGCGATGCGCTACGGCTGCTGACCCCACCCAAGGGGTCGTTGCTTGGCATCCGCTATTCGCAATGGCGCAGGCCCGCAACACTTCTGCCATTATCGCGGCTTGTGCTCCGCGTGGGTTCGCAGGTTCCGTGCTGGGATGCCTGACTCGGGAGGACGAACCTTCTCTTCTGATTCGGCCTTGGCCTCGCCCGGCTTCCGTGACTCCTTTCTACTCCGTGACTGCGGTCACATCAAGGGTCAATTCCGCCGCGTCGCCAGATCGTTATTCGAGGGCGTCAGCAACCGTGTCCACGAACGCGTTGCGCCCGTCAGAACAGGAAGCGGCGCAGCAACGAGTAGCTCAGCGCGCCAGCTGCCAGCGCGCTGACGCCGACGGCGACCGACGTCGCGACGGCGGCGCTCGACGGAGCGCTGATGCGGTCCCTCAGGGATACGGGTCGGGAGAACGTCACCACGGGCCAGTCGCGGCCCGTCGCCTCCCTGCGCAGCGCCCGGTCGGGGTTTACCACGGTGGGGTGACCGACCGACTCGAGCATCGGAAGGTCGGTGATGGAGTCGGAGTACGCGTAGCAGTGGTCGAGGGCATAGCCTTCGCGGGCGGCGAGCTCCTGAATGGCCTCGACCTTGCCCTCCCCGTAGCAGTAGAAGGCCACCTCACCGGTGTACTTCCCGTCCTCGACGACCATTCGGGTGGCCATCGCATGGGTCGCCCCCAACGCGCGGGCGATCGGCGCGACGATCTCCTCACCGGATGCGGAGACCACGACGACGTCTCGGCCGCACAGCTTGTGGTCGGCGATGAGAATGGCAGCTTCGGCGAAGACCAGCGGATCGACGATGTCGTGCAGCGTCTCTGCGACGACCGACTTCACCTGCTCAACGTCCCATCCCGTGCACATGGTGGTGAGATATGAGCGCATGCGATCCATCTGTTCGTGGTCGGCGCCCGACATCAGGAAGAGGAACTGCGCATAGGTGGACTTCAGAACCGCCTTGCGGTTGATCAGCCCCTGATCGAAGAAGGGTTTGCTGAAAGCGAGGGTGCTTGACTTGGCGAGGACCGTTTTGTCAAGATCAAAGAACGCTGCGGTACGGACCGGTGGGTCCGTGGCGGGCGTGGATCGCGGATCTGTCGGGTCCGCCGAGGCGGCGCCGGAAGCGGTCACGGTTTCCAGCATATGCGGCGGGCGTATCGGGCGAGCCGTCGAACTGCACGAAGTGGCAGCTTGAGCCACATGTCCCTCGCTGTAACTTTCCAGGTCACAATGCGATTTCATGGCAAATCTTAGAGTCGCGATGACTTGCGCTGCTCCACATTTTCGTGTGTATAGTGAGCATTACTCGGCTTATGCCGGGTGTGCATCAGCCCGACCCCCCGGGGCTGATACACGACGACCTCCGCCTCCTCCCCCCTGGCGGGGGTCGTCCCTTTTTAGCGGCAAGAGTGTCAACTGGCCCCTAAGGTGGCCGGATGTCTCCCTCTATGTTTGCGCGGTTGCGCTTACCGTCGGCTTTGTCCACAGTCGCGTGTCCATGCACATTCTGACCCCGGGGCATGGCGGAGCGTCGGACCGCGGCCACACAGTGGGGGCATGAGCGCGAACAACGGCATTCTGTCTCTGGTCGTCGATCCGGCACTGCGCACGGACGTCGACCGCGTAGCCGCCGCGGCAGGGGTTCGGGTGCTTCACGTCGGCGAGCCGTCCAGTCGCAAGGTGTGGATGGCGGCGTCGGCGATCGTCCTCGATGCTGCCGGCGCTCGCCGTTGCGCCGAACTGGGCTTACCGCGACGCGACCGCGTTCTTGTCATCGGTCGCGCCGAGCCCATCCCCCAGCATTGGCAGCTCGCGATTTCTGTCGGGGCGCAACGTGTCCTGTCGTTGCCCGCCGACGAGGGTGCGCTGGTGTCGGAACTGTCCGATGCGGCCGAATCGACGAGGGACGACGGTCGACGAGGGGCGGTGTTGGCGGTCATCGGCGGATGCGGCGGAGCCGGCGCCACGGTGTTCGCAACGGCGCTCGCCCATAGTGCACCGCGGGCCCTGCTGGTGGACGTCGACCCGTGGAGCGGCGGAATCGACCTGACCCTCGGGAGTGAACACGACGCCGGGTTGCGCTGGCCGGACCTCGCGCTCGGCGGCGGCAGGGTCGGCTACCCGGCGCTGTGCGCGGCACTGCCCTCGCGCCACGGCATCGCCGTGTTGTCGGCGGGTCAAACGGGTCACGAGATAGACGCCGTTGCGCTGGCCGCGGTGATCGACGGTGGCTGCCGCGGGGGTGCCACGATCATCTGCGATCTTCCCCGTCGCCCCACCTCCGCCGTCGGTGCCGCCCTCGACGCGGCGGACCTCGTCGTACTGGTCACCCCCGCGGACGTGAGGTCATGCGCTGCCGCAGCATCGGTGGCGCAGTGGATCGGCGAGGCGAACCCGAACGTGGGCCTGGTCGTGAGGGGACCGGCGCCCGGCGGGCTCCGCTCATCGGACGTGGCTCGCATCACGGGGCTGCCCCTGCTCGCAGCGATGCGGCCACAGCCGGGCCTCGCGGCCGAGCTCGAGCACGACGGAATGAGGCCGCGGCGCCGATCGCCGATGATGGCCGGCGCCCGACGCGTGCTCGAGGTGCTGCATCGGCAAGCAGGCACGACCGACGATCAGATGGTCGCATGAGTGCCTCGCTGATCGAGCGGGTCAGGGAGCGGCTGGCGACGGAGACGGGCCCGCTGCGACCGAGCGTGGTCGCTGAAGCGATCCGCGCGGAGTCCTCGGGCGTGCTCGGCGACACTGATGTGCTGAGCAACCTCCGTCTGCTCCAGACCGAGCTGACCGGCGCCGGAATCCTCGAACCGCTGCTGTCTGCCGAGGGAACGACCGACGTTCTGGTGTCGGCACCCGATTCGGTCTGGGTGGACGACGGCCGCGGCCTGCGCCGCACCGCCATCCGCTTCGCCGACGAGGCCGCGGTGCGCAGGTTGGCCCAGCGCCTGGCGCTGGCCGCCGGGCGCCGACTGGACGAGGCGCAGCCGTGGGTCGACGGCCAGCTGATGGGCGTTGGCGCAGGCGGATTCACCGTTCGGCTGCACGCCGTACTTCCACCCATCACGCCGGCAGGTACCTGTCTGTCGCTGCGGGTATTGCGGCCCGCCACACAGGATCTCGCGGCCCTCGTCGACGCGGGCGCGATCGCCTCGGAGGCCGTAGCCGTCGTGGGCGACGTGATCGCCGCCCGGGTGGCCTTCCTCGTCTCGGGTGGAACCGGCGCAGGCAAGACGACCTTGTTGTCGGCGATGTTGGGCGCCGTCGCGGCCGACGAGCGGATCGTCTGCGTGGAGGACGCCCCCGAACTCGCCCCGCGGCATCCACATCTGGTCAACCTGGTTGCCCGGTACGCCAACGTCGAGGGCGTCGGCGAGGTGACGGTGCGCGACCTCGTCCGGCAGGCCTTGCGGATGCGTCCCGACCGCATCGTGGTCGGTGAGGTGCGTGGCGGCGAAGTGGTCGACCTCCTCGCGGCACTCAACACCGGCCACGACGGAGGCTCGGGCACCGTCCACGCCAACAGTCCGGCCGAGGTGCCCGCGCGGCTCGAGGCTCTCGCGTCCGTCGGCGGGCTCGGACGCTCCGCACTGCACAGTCAGCTCGCCGCCGCCGTCAGCGTCGTGCTACACGTCGGCAGGGACAGTGCGGCAGTGCGGCGCCTCGAGGAGATCGCCGTCCTGCGCCGTGGAGACGACGGAATGGTGTCGGCGGTCAGCGCGTGGCACGCCGATCGCGGATTCGACACGGGCATGGAGCGGCTGGCGGGCTTGCTGTCGGTGCGGCGGCGGCCGTGACGGTCGCGGCGTTGGCTCTTGCCCTGGCGCTGATGGTGGCACCCGGGCAGCCACGACACCGGTTCGGCCCGCGTCGGTCGCCCAGACGGATGCGACGCGCAACCATGCTCGTGGGTTCGGTCGCGGGTACGGTCGCGATCGCCGTGCTCGTGCCGGTGACCGCAACCTCCGCCGGCGCAATGGTCGCGGCAACGATCTTCCTGCGCCGCAGCGGTTCCCGCCGCAGGGCCCGGCGCGCCGAGGAGTCCGCGGCGTTGCAAGGCGCGCTGACCGTGCTGGTGGGGGAATTGCGGGTGGGGGCGCATCCCGTCGTCGCCTTCGAGTCCGCCGCCGCCGAGGTCGAAGGCACCGTTGCGGAGTCACTGCGGGCGGTTGCGGCTCGAGCACGGCTGGGCGCCGACGTGGCCGCCGGACTGCGTTCGGCGGCCGTGCATTCGACCGTGCCGGGATACTGGGAGCGGCTGTCCGCCAGCTGGCTGCTGGCCCAGACGCACGGTTTGGCGATCGTCGCGCTCGTCCGCGCGGCGCAGCGCGACATCGTCGCGCGCGAACGATTCGCCTCCAGCGTGGCCGCCGGAATGGCCGGCGCGCGGGCCACCGCCGCGATACTGGCTGGCTTGCCCTTCCTCGGCGTCGGACTGGGTCACCTCATCGGCGCGGAGCCACTTCGCTTCCTCCTCTCCGGCGGTGCCGGCGGCTGGCTGCTGCTGACCGGCGTGACACTCGCGTGCGCCGGGCTGTGGTGGTCCGATCGCATCACCGACCGGGTACTCAGATGAGCCTGGCAGCCGTGCTTCTGGCGATGGCGATGCTCCTCACCGGCGGTCGTGCGCGCACCGCGGTGCGGGATCGCAGGGCCGTCCTGCCTCCGGCAAGAATGGTCGGAGGTTCGGACGATCCGCTCGCCGTGGCGTCGAGCCTGGACGTGTACGCAGCGTGCCTGTCGTCCGGCATGGCCGTGGCAGGCGCCGCGCGGGCGACGGCACCGTTCGCACCACCGTCGTTGGCCGTCGTCCTTCGGCGTGCGGCGGATCTGCTGGCCTTGGGGGCCGATGCAGCCATGGCCTGGTCGACTGCGGGCGGGACGGGAGACGAGCACGTGGATGCGCTGTGCAGGCTCGCGCGACGGTCCGCGTCCTCGGGAACCGCGCTGGCGCAGGCGGTATCCGAACTGGCCGACCAGTCTCGACTGGACGTCGCCGACTCGGCGCGGGCGGCCGCCGAGCGGGCTTCGGTCCTCATCGCGGGTCCGCTAGGTGTCTGTTACCTGCCTGCGTTCGTGTGCCTGGGGATTATCCCGGTGGTGGTCGGCCTGGCAGGCGACGTGCTGCAGTCCGGAGTGTGGTGACTGAGGACGTGACGCGCGGAGGGACCGCGGGTCGTGGGAGGAAGAATGGGGAGAAGCGATGACAATGGGCTCGAGGTACGGGGTCTTTCAGCGGATTCAGGCACGGATCTTCGTGCTCGTGGTGGACGAATCCGGCATGTCGACCGTCGAGTACGCCATCGGCACGATCGCCGCGGCGGCGTTCGGGGCGATCCTGTACACGGTGGTCACCGGCGATTCGATCGTGAGTGCGCTGACCAACATCATCACGCGGGCGTTGAACACGAACGTCTAGGTCTCGGCGGAGACGCGGGTGGCGTCACCGTGGAAGCGGCGTTCGCCGTCGCGGCACTGGCGGTCGTGCTGGTGCTGTGCGTGGGTGGGCTCGCCGCGATGGGGATGCAGGTGCGGTGCGTCGACTCGTCGCGTGAGGCCGCGCGGTTGGCGGCCCGCGGTGACGAGGGCGCCGCCTCGGACGTGGTGCGCAGGGGTGGGCCCGCGAGTGCGGACCTGGTCCTGCGCCGCGACGGTGGGTTCGTCGTCGCACGGGTCAGTTCGCGGTCAATGTTGTTGCCGGGCATCACCATTGCAGCCGAGTCGGTGGCGTCCGTGGAACCCGGACTCTGAACGCGGTTCGGCCAGCGTGGTGGCGGCCGCGGTGATGGCGGTGCTGATGGCGTTGACCGTCGGCGGGGCAGTAGTGGGCTCGGCGGTGATCGCCAGACATCGAGCGCAAGCGGCAGCAGATCTGGCCGCGCTCTCGGCGGCGGGCCACCTGACGTCCGGGCCGGCGACTGCATGTCAGTCGGCCGCGTCGCTCGCCGCGGCGATGTCGGCGACGATGGCGTCCTGCACGGTCGAGGATCTCGACGTCGTGGTGACGGTCGAGATCCCCGTCGCTCTCGGGCGCTGGGGCGTCCACTTGGCGAGGGCAGCCGCCCGCGCCGGGCCGGCCTGACTAGGTGCGAGCGGACTTCTCCGCGCGAGGCTTGGCGCGACGAGTGATCTTGCGCGGCGGGAGATTCAGTTCGTCCTCGGTTGGCAACCGCAGGGACAGCAGCCCGGCCAACGTGTCGTCGTCGATCTCGACACGGTGTGCCGTGACGTGGATGGGCGTCCACCCACCGTCGAGTGCCCGCAACCGCAGCACGTGGGAAGCCGTGCCGGAATCGAAGGCAGTGGCCATCTCGGCGAGGTGGACCTCGTCGTCGGGATGGACGATGGGTTCGCCGTCCTCCTGGGCGCGCCAGTCGTAGAACGGGCACGGCTCGTCGAGCCACTTCAAGAGCTTCCACGTCTTCAAGTCGACCAGCGCACGGTGGACACCGGGCTGAGCCAGGCCGTTGAGGATTCGTTGCCCGAGATCGTTGGGGGGCTCCGCGGACTCGTCGCGTGCGCCGCGCCAGTTCATGGCCCGACAGATCAACCTGTCACGCCCGGTGTCGTCGGCTTCCTCCAGTACCCGTGCCGCGAAGCCGACGGTGATCGGTTTGCCCTTGTAGTCGGTGATGTCCCAGGTGCTGCAGAAGGTTCGGCCGGCCTCCGGCTTGATCGCCACCGCAAGCACCCGCGCCTCGCTCGGGTTCAGGTTCCGCGTGGGCAGGTCCTCGGCGAACGCACGCCCCTGCGTTGCCTCGACGGTGGGATCGAGGCCACTGTTCGTCAGCGACTCCGGGGTGTCCGTGGCGATCCCATTCGACAGATCCCACTTCAACGGGCCGGGCAGCATCCTGTCCGGCGGTTCCTCGTCCGGCGGTCCGATCCAGACGTGGACGCCGTGGATCCGACCGTCGGTCATCTGCACCACCTCGGTGCGAATCACCCGATCGCTCTTGGGCGTCAGACTGCTCAGCGCCTTGCCTGCGTGCACCGTCTCGTTGATCGCCGTCTGAATGGCCATCAGGTTGGGGTTTCGACGCAAGAAGGCGCTGATGGGCACCATGTTCTTGGTGTTCTGCCCTTGCGCAACGACGGCAGGCTCGCTACCAAGTGTCTCCACGAGGAGCCAGTCGTGCGTCATGGCGGCATCTTACCGTCGGGTGCCGCACGGCCTTAGCCGGAGCGTCCGACGACGAAATCCGTGGTCAGCCGCGTGCTCGCAGCGTCGGGCGGGCATTCGAGACGTGCACCACTATTGCGTTACCCCTTGCCAAGGGGTATTTTTTGCTTGCGCCTGGGTTGCCGGGACTGAGAACGGATCGCGTTGTCCGGCCGTTGCTCGCAGTCGTCGAGGTGTTCGGCGTGCATTCACTGGCGTCCGTTGCCGTGCCGTGGCAGACGTCCGTCGAGGGGTGGGCCGTCGCCACGGGGCGGTTCACGGCGCCCCCTTCGCCAACTCGCCGAGCATCAGTCGGAGCACCGTCACGGCGCCAGCCTTGTCGAGTGGATCGTTTCCGTTCCCGCACTTGGGTGATTGCACGCACGAGGGGCAACCCCGGGGGCACTCGCATGCCTCGATCGCCGAGGCCGTCGCGTCCCACCAGGTGCTGATCTGGCGATACCCGCGGTCGGCGAAGCCGGCTCCACCGGGATGGCCGTCGTAGACGAAGATCGTCGGCGTCCCCGTCTCCGGGCCCACCGCCATCGATACTCCACCGATGTCACCGCGATCGCAGCTGGCCACCAAGGGGAGCAGTCCGATCGCCGCGTGCTCTGCTGCGTGTAGCGATCCGGGGACTCGCGTGTCGGCAATACCGCTGCGCTGCAACGCCTCCGGCTCGATGGTGCACATGACGGCCATGGTGTCGAGCGCCTGGGTGGGCATGTCGAGGTCCACGAAGTCGATGACCTCGCCGTTCATTCGTCTACGCAGATAGCCGATCACGGTGTGGCTGACCGATACCGGTACCAGTCCCACGGTGACGGGTCCCAGGGTGCGACGCTCACCGAAACCGGTCACGGTGACGTCGGTGAGCTCCCTGGCCGACGTCGAGTACCCGGGATCGTCGGCGCGAACGAAGGCGATGCCGTCCTCGAAGTCGAGCGAATCGACGACGTAGCTCTCACCCTGGTGCAGGTAGACCGCGCCGGGATGCACCGATGACGGCGCCTGACCCGCTCCCGTGCTGCCCAGCATGCGACCCGTTCCGGTCTCCACGATCGCGATCTGCCCACCCGATGAACCCCGGATGTCGACGGCGGGATGTGGATCCAACCCTGGCGCGGGGAAGTACCCGGCAGGTCGTCGTCTCAGGAGGCCATCGTCGACGAGGGCATCGGCGACCGCCTCGGCGTCCCACGTGCGTACCTCGGCCTCGGTGAGGGGCAGCTCGGTCGCTGCGCAAAGTAGCTGCGGGCCAAGGACATAGGGATTGGAGGGATCGATCACTACGCGTTCGATCGGCTTGTCGAGCAACGCGGCGGGGTGATGCACCAGGAAGGTGTCCAACGGATCGTCCCGGGCGATCAGCACGATCAGGGCGCTCTGCCCGCGCCGCCCCGCACGCCCCGCCTGCTGCCAGAACGAGGTGACGGTGCCGGGGAACCCGGCCAGCACCACCGCGTCTAGGCCGGCGATGTCGACCCCCAGTTCGAGCGCGTTCGTGGTGGCGAGCCCGCGCAACTCACCGTCGGTCAGGGCTCGCTCCAATGCCCGCCGGTCCTCGGCGAGGTAGCCGGCCCGGTAGGACGCCACCAGGCCGGCCAGATCGGGCGCGACGTCCTCCAGTCGCGCCCTTGCGCCGAGAGCGGTGAGCTCGGCCCCACGTCGCGACCGGACGAACGTCAGCGTGCGCGCGCCCTCGGCGATCAGGTCGGCCATCACCTGCGCCGCCTCCGATCCGGCGGATCGCCTTACCGGGGCTCCGTTTTCGCCGGTGATGTCGCCGCGCAGGGCCGGTTCCCACAGGGCCACCGTCCTGCCGCCCTGCGGTGAGCCGTCGTCCGTGACCTCGGCCACGGTGTGGCCCAGCAGCTCCGATGCGGTGGCCGCGGGCAACGACGTCGTCGCACTCGCGAAGATCACGGTGGGGCCTGCACCGTCGCCGGGCGAGTAGCGCTCGCACAAGCGCACCAGGCGTCGTAGCACCATCGCCACGTTCGAGCCGAATATCCCTCGGTAGTAATGGCATTCGTCCACCACGACGTACTTCAGGTTGCGGAGGAAGACTGCCCAGCGGGCGTGGTTGCGCAACAGGGACAGATGGATCATGTCGGGGTTGGAGAAGATCCACCGCGAGCGTTCGCGCGCATACCGTCGCGCGTCGGTCGTACTGTCGCCGTCGTATGGGCTGGGTGCGACGTCGGCGAGTCGGTCGATCGCGTTCGTCAGCGACTGGGCGGCCCGCAGCTGATCATGGCCGAGGGCCTTCGTCGGCGCGAGGTACAGCGCCCGCGCTCGCGGATCCGCCGCGAGCGTCGTGAGGATCGGCAGCTGGTAGGCGAGTGACTTGCCCGACGCGGTCCCCGTGCTGAGCACCACGTGGCGACCGGAGTGGGCGAGGTCGGCTGCGGCTGCTTGATGGGTCCACGGCTCCGTGATGCCGCGGTCCACGAAGGCGTGCACGACGTCGGGATCGGCCCACTGCGGCCAGGGCTGCGGGCGGGCCCGGCGGGGAGCGAGGTCGGAGACGTGCCGCAGCGGATGCTCGTCGGGTCTGGTGCCGTCGACGGCACAGGCGAGCAGTTCGCGGCCGAAGTCGGAGTTCCCGCCTGAAACCGCGTCGACCACTCCCTCGGACACCTTCCCTCCTCCCGAATTCTAGGCAGACCACCTCGTCGAATCTGGCCGGCCGCCGCGAGGGTCCCATACCTGACCGACTATGCCCGGTCGCGGGCGGAACTGGTCGGTCGCGCATCCGGCACGGTGCCGCAGCGGGGATGCCTCGCTGGCCTAGTGTCGGAATCGTGAGCCAGCTGTCCTTCTTCTCGGCAGAGGCGGTGCCGCCTGCGGTCGCCGACCTCACCGGGATACTGGCTGCGCCGGGACAGATCGTGCTCGTCGGCCAGGGCGACGACCGGGCCGCGCGCCTGTCGGTGGTGGTCGATCAACTGTGGCGTGCGGAGGCGCTGGCCGAGATGATCGCCGAGGCCGGCCTGCAGCCGGAGATCGGGCGCACCGACGAGAACAGCCCCTTGGTCCGGACGGCGCCCGACCGGCGTCTGTCGGCGATCGCGGCGAACTGGACGCGCGGTGCCGTCAAGACTGTGCCTCCGCAGTGGTTGCCCGGTCCGCGCGAGCTGCGGGCGTGGACGTTGGCCGCCGGCACCCCGGAGGCCGACCGTTATCTGCTGGGATTGGATCCGCACGCGCCGGATACGCATTCCACACTCGCCTCGGCGATGATGAGGGTGGGAATCGCACCGACGTTGATCGGCACTCGCGGGACGCACCCGGCACTGCGGATCAGCGGTCGTAGGCGGCTATCGCGCCTGGTAGAGAACGTGGGGGAACCTCCGGACGGCACCGATGCGTTCCAGCATTGGCCCCGTACCTGATGCCCTCGGAGAATGAAGCCAGTTTGCGTAGGCTCGCCCGGAGTGCGAAATTGTCAGTTGCCGTGGGCTGGTGGGGCCGCTGATTCAGTGGTCCCGCGTTCACTGGCAGCGTAGAAGTGGAGCGTAAACACAGTTGGCTGACCAGGACAGTGGCAGCGGCAACGGCAGGATCAGGCGACTCGTCATAGTCGAGTCGCCCACCAAGGCGCGCAAAATCGCCGGATACCTCGGACCCAGCTACATCGTCGAATCGTCGCGAGGACACATCCGCGACCTGCCGCGGGCCGCCGCCGACGTCCCCGCGAAGTACAAGTCGGAACCCTGGGCTCGGCTCGGGGTCAACGTCGACGCCGACTTCGAACCGCTCTACATCATCAGCCCCGAGAAGAAGAGCACGGTCACCGAGCTCAAGGGCCTACTCAAGGACGTCGACGAGCTGTATCTGGCGACGGACGGTGACCGCGAGGGCGAGGCGATCGCCTGGCACCTGCTCGAGACGCTCAAACCCAGCATCCCCGTCAAGCGGATGGTCTTCCACGAGATCACCGAGGCGGCGATTCGGGCGGCCGCCGAGGACCCCCGCGACTTGGACATCGATCTGGTCGACGCGCAGGAGACCCGCCGCATCCTGGATCGTCTGTACGGCTACGAGGTCAGCCCCGTGCTGTGGAAGAAGGTCGCGCCGAAGCTGTCGGCGGGCCGCGTCCAGTCGGTGGCGACCCGGATCATCGTGCAGCGGGAGCGCGAGCGCATGGCGTTCCGTAGTGCCGGCTACTGGGACGTCACCGCGGAGGTCGACGCCAGCGTCTCGGACGCGCAGGCGTCGCCGCCGAAGTTCACGGCCAAGCTGAACACCGTCGACGGCAAGCGTGTCGCCAGCGGGCGGGACTTCGACTCGCTCGGAGCGGTCCGCAAGCCCGACGAGGTGCTGGTTCTGCACGAGGCGTCGGCGTCGGCACTGGCGAGCGGGCTGCGGGGTGCCCAGCTCAGCGTGGCGTCCGTCGAGCAGAAGCCCTACACCCGCCGCCCTTATCCGCCGTTCATGACCTCCACGCTGCAGCAGGAGGCCGGTCGCAAGCTGCGGTTCTCGTCGGAGCGCACGATGAGCATCGCTCAGCGGCTGTACGAGAACGGCTACATCACCTATATGCGCACCGACTCGACGACCCTGTCGGAGACGGCGATCAACGCGGCCCGCAACCAGGCCAAACAGCTCTACGGCGAGGAGTACGTCCATCCGACGGCTCGCCAGTACACCCGCAAGGTCAAGAACGCGCAGGAGGCCCACGAGGCCATCAGGCCGTCGGGCGACGTGTTCCAGACGCCGGGCCAGCTGCACAGTCGGCTCGACAACGACGAGTTCCGGCTCTACGAGCTGGTCTGGCAGCGCACGGTGGCCTCCCAGATGGCCGACGCTCGCGGCACGACGCTGTCACTGCGCATCGCCGGCGCCGCCAGTTCGGGCGAGCAGGTCGTGTTCAACGCCAGCGGCCGCACCATCACGTTCCCGGGCTTCCTGAAGGCCTACGTCGAGAGCCTCGACGAACTGGCCGGCGGTGAGGCCGACGACGCGGAGAGCCGCCTGCCGAACCTGACCCAGGGCCAGCGCGTCGACGCGGCCGATCTGACCGCCGACGGGCACAACACCAGCCCGCCGGCCCGCTTCACCGAAGCGTCGCTGATCAAGTCCCTCGAAGAGCTCGGCATCGGTCGACCCTCGACGTACTCGTCGATCATCAAGACCATCCAGGACCGCGGGTACGTCCACAAGAAGGGCAGCGCGCTGGTCCCGTCCTGGGTGGCGTTCGCGGTGACCGGTCTGCTCGAGCAGCACTTCGGTCGACTGGTCGACTACGACTTCACCGCCGCCATGGAGGACGAACTCGACGAGATCGCCTCGGGCAACGAGCGAAGGACCAACTGGCTCAACAACTTCTACTTCGGCGGCGAGCACGGCGTCGAGGGCTCCATCGCCCGCTCCGGGGGGCTCAAGAAGCTCGTCGGCGGCAACCTCGAAGAAATCGACGCGCGAGAAGTCAACTCCATCAAGCTGTTCGACGACGACCAGGGGCGGGCGGTCAACGTCCGGGTCGGTCGCAACGGCCCGTACCTGGAGCGGATGATCACCGGCGACGACGGTGAACCGACACCGCAGCGAGCCAACCTGAAGGATGAGCTGACGCCCGACGAGCTCACCATCGAGCTCGCCGAAAAGCTGTTCTCCACACCGCAGGAAGGCCGTTCGCTCGGCGTGGACCCGGTGACCGGCCACGAGGTCGTCGCCAAGGACGGCCGGTACGGTCCGTACGTCACCGAGGTGTTGCCCGCGCCACCCGAGGAGCCCGACGACGGTG
The DNA here is from genome assembly GCF_035633495.1 of Mycobacterium sp. Classification (GTDB taxonomy): domain Bacteria; phylum Actinomycetota; class Actinomycetes; order Mycobacteriales; family Mycobacteriaceae; genus Mycobacterium. The sequence continues at coordinate 28,740 of NZ_DASQEU010000137.1, forward strand.
CGCCCGCGAAGCAGGGCAAGAAGCCGCCGACCGGTCCCAAGCCGCGCACGGGTTCGCTGCTGCAGTCGATGGACCTGGAGACGGTGCAGCTCGAGGACGCGTTGAAGCTGCTCTCGTTGCCCCGCGTCGTGGGCACCGACCCCGCCGGCGAGGAGATCACCGCGCAGAACGGTCGCTACGGCCCGTACCTGAAGCGCGGCAACGATTCTCGATCGTTGGCGACTGAAGACCAGATGTTCACCATCACCCTCGACGAGGCGCTGAAGATCTACGCCGAGCCCAAGCGGCGAGGCAGGCAGGGCGCCGCGACGCCGCCGCTGCGCGAGCTGGGCAACGACCCGGTGTCGGAGAAGCCGATGGTGATCAAGGACGGTCGCTTCGGCCCGTACGTGACCGACGGCGAGACCAACGCCAGTCTGCGCAAGGGCGACGACGTCATGTCGATCACCGATTCGCGGGCCTCGGAGCTGCTGGCCGATCGTCGCGCGCGGGGCCCGGTGAAGAAGAAGGCCCCCGCGAAGGCGCCTGCGAAGAAGGCCGCCAAGAAGGCCCCCGCGAAGAAGGCGGCGAAGAAGAGCTAGTGGTTTAGGCGTCGAGTGGCACCCGCAGTGCGGTGTTGATCACGACTTCGAAGGCAGGGTCGAGCGTCGCCGCCACGTCATCGGCGTCACCGAACACCTCTCCGACGAGCCGTTTTCGAAGTGCACTGAGTGATGAGGTGGCGGGCTGTTCGGGAAATCGGTTGAAAGACCTAATGATTCGATCTTCCAACGCACTACGATCGATCACCAGAGCATCCTATTGGCTGGCGACGTTGCTTGGAAGCTCTGACGGCTCAACGAGGTTGACGGGCCGGGCCAGTTGGGTCGGCGCCGATCGGCCGCGCAGTTCGACGATCTCGCCGACATCCCAACACAGTGCCTCCGCATCCAGCGCACCACTGACGGCGATGGCCGACGCCAGCACGTGACCCTGTTCGAGCTTGGCCAACTCGGTGAGCCTGGCCGCCTCGTTGACGGGGTCACCGATGACCGTGTATTCGAAGCGGGCCTGGGCGCCGATATGGCCTGCGATCGCGCGACCTGCGGACACCCCGATGCCGAAGTCGGTCTGGCCCAACACCTCAATGAGGTCGTCGTGCAGTTCACGCGACGCAGCGAGCGCGGCACCCGAGGCGTCGGGGTGCTCGATGGGCGCGCCGAAGATCGCCAGCGCCGCGTCGCCTTGGAACTTGTTCACGAAGCCACCGTGCCGGGCGACGGTGTCGACGATGACGCGGAAGAACTCGTTGAGCAAGCTGACGACCTCGGACGCCGGCTTGGTGGACGCCAGCTGAGTGGAGCCGACGAGGTCGACGAACAGCACGGCCACGTCGCGTTCCTGGCCGCCGAGTTCCGTCCCGCGCTCCAGCGCACGGCGGGCCACGTCCTCGCCGACGTAACGGCCGAACAGGTCCCGAAGCCGTTGCCGTTCGGCCAGATCGCGCACCATGTCGTTGAAGCCCGCCTGGAGCAGACCGAGCTCGCTGGCGTCGTAGATCTGCATGTGGGCGTTGTAGTTGCCGCGCTGCACTTCGCCCAGGGCCCAGCGCAATTGGCGCAGGGGGTCCGCGATCGACATCGCCACCAGCACGGTGCCCGCCAGTCCGATGACCAGTGCGGCGATGGCCAGCAACAGGATCGGGGTGTTGAGCCGCTCTGCGGGTGCGGTCAGGATCTCGAACTTGCTGGCCACCAGGGCCAACACGATGGCCAGGATGGGCACGCCCGTGGACAGCACCCAGGTGAGCACCTGCCGCTGGATCACGCCGGGCGCCCGGAAGTTCTCCGGGACACCACCCCGCAGCGCGGCGACGGCGACGGGCCGCAGCACACGCTCGGACTGCAGGTACCCGATGATCGCGGTCGCGGTTGCGCCCAGGGCCGTAGCGACCGCGACGACGGGTGCCGAACGGCTGGCCACCGGCCAACTGGCGGCGATGAAGACGATGGAACCCAGGCACCAGTTCGAGACGCTGATCACGGACCGGTAGTAGGGCATCCTCAGGGCCCGCACGCGGGCCAGTGCCGTCACGGCCGGGTCGCTACCCGCGAGCAGGCTGTCGCGGCGCTGCCAGCGGATCACCGGGAGTAGCAGTCGCAGCGTCAGCCAGGCCGCGACCGTGAAGGAGATGAACAGGTAGCCCAGAAAGACGGCCAGGTTGAACGCGGGCAGGTCTTGGAGCTGGATGCGGTCCTCGGACGGCAACCCGAACCGCAGGAAGCCCAGCACGAACAGCGCGCCGATGATGTCGGCCTGCAGAATGCCGAGGGTGAAGACCGGCCACGGCGTGCGCGCCACCCACCGGACGAATGCGGTGATTCGCCCGATCGGTGGTGCCAGCGCGGTCATGGGACAACCGTATCGGTCCCAGGGGGCCGATACGGGCCCTGTTCGACGCTGTCTTCGGCCGTGTGTCGGCGTGGAGCACTAGTGTTGGCTCTCGATGAGCGGTGTTTTCTCGCGTCTTGTGGGGCAGGACGCCGTCGAAGCCGAGTTGTCGGCTGCGGCGCAGGCAGCCCGCGGTGATTCGGCTCACAACCCGCTGGCTGCGGGCGCCATGGGCCGCCGGATGACGCATGCATGGCTGATCACCGGGCCTCCGGGTTCGGGCCGGTCCATCGCCGCCGTGTGCTTCGCGGCGGCCCTGCAGTGCACGTCCGAGGGCATGCCCGGGTGCGGAGAGTGCCGTGCCTGCACCACCACCATGGCGGGCACCCACGCCGACGTACGGCGGATCATTCCCGAGGGCCTCTCGATCAGCGTCAAGGAGATGCGCGACATAGTCCAGATCGCGTCGCGGCGGCCCGGCACCGGGCGATGGCAGGTCGTCGTCGTCGAGGACGCCGACCGGCTCACCGAAGGTGCTGCGAACGCGCTTCTCAAGGTGGTGGAGGAGCCGCCCGCGTCGACGGTGTTCCTGCTGTGCGCGCCGTCGGTCGACCCGGAGGACATCGCGATCACGCTGCGGTCGCGCTGCCGCCACGTGGCTCTGGTGACGCCGCCGCTCGACGCGATCGCCAAGGTGCTGATCGACAACGACGGCATGGGAGAGAAGGACGCCAGGTGGGCGGCCTCGGTGAGCGGCGGCCACGTCGGGCGGGCGCGCCGGTTGGCCACCGACGAGCAGGCCAGGCACCGCAGGGAACGTGCGCTGGGGCTGGCCCGTGACGCGGCGACTCCGTCGCGGGCGTACGCGGCCGCCGAAGAGTTGGTGGCCACCGCGGAGGACGAGGCGAAGGCTCTCACGGGCGACCGGAACGAGGCCGAGACCGAGGAGCTGCGAACGGCCCTCGGTGCGGGTGGCACGGGCAGGGGCGCCGCCGGTGCGCTGCGAGGTGCGACCGGAGCGCTGAAAGATCTTGAGAAGCGCCAGAAGTCGCGGCAGACGCGGGCTTCGCGCGATGCGTTGGACCGTGCCCTGATCGACTTGGCGACGTACTTCCGCGACGCGCTGCTGGTGTCGTCGGGTGCGGGCGCCATTCAAGCCAACCATCCGGACATGGCGGACAAGGTGGCGGCGATGGCGGCGCACGTCCCGCCCGATCGGCTGCTCCGCTGCATCGAGGCGGTGCTCGGATGTCGCGAGGCGTTGGCGGCGAACGTCAAGCCGAAGTTCGCGGTGGACGCCCTGGTGGCCACCGTCGGGCAGGCGCTGCGAGGCTGACGGTCGGCGGCGGACGCTGAGCGAATTGGGTACCGGGCACCGGCTCACGTAGACTCGTCCCGCCCCAGACCGAAGGTTCTTCGCGCAAGTGCTGATCGGGCCGGGCGTGCCGCCTTAGCTCAGTCGGTAGAGCGTCTCACTCGTAATGAGAAGGTCCCGGGTTCGATTCCCGGAGGCGGCCCCAGTTCCCCTCCCTCACTCCGCGAACGCCTCCATGGCGGCAGCTTTGGCGGTGTTGGCCGCGGGGAAGCCGGCGTATCCCGTGGCCTGGTAGACGACTTCCGCCAACTCGTCGTCGGTGAGGCCGTTGGTGCGGGCGATCCGGAAGTGGGCGACGAGTTCGTCGGACGCCCGCAGCGCGATGAGGATCCCCAGTGTGACGAGACTGCGGTCGCGGCGGCTGAGGCCGTCACGCGTCCACAGCCTGCCGAAGACGTTCTCGACGCCGATGTCCATCAGTTCGGGTGCGAAGCCGTCGGTGCCGAAGTCGACCTCCCCGTCGGGAAGGACGCCCGGCAGCAACTCGCGGAAGACCTGCAGACCCTCGTCACGTAAGTTAGTTATGCTTACCATCTTAGGGCGGTGCCACGTATCCGACGGGGCCGGACGCCAGGCACACCGACAGCGCGGACGTATTGGCGCTGGCCAGGACCGCGTCCCCGGCTCCGGACAGGCGCACGAAGACGCGGTTGAGTCCGGGGTGCACCGGCACCCTGGTCGGGTCGCCGTTGGACAGCGCGAAGGTCATCGAACCGTCGCTGTTGGCCAGGTAGTTGATCTCGGCCGTCCACTCCGTCGGCAGCATCGGGCCGTCGAGCGGCATCCGAACCGGGGCGTCGGGTTGGACGAGGTAGCCGCACTGCGGCTTCGGTCCGGCCATGGTGTGCCGCACCCAGGTCACCTGCGCGTCGACCAGGTGACCCTTGCGGTCGAACGTACGCAGATTCGTTGTGCTGGTACTGAATTCGGGGCGGTCCCGCACCAACGCGAAAACGTGGCTGAAGAGGTTGTCGGGCCACGCGAAGCGTTGCAGGATCAGCGGGTCGACCTCTTGATCGAGCAGGGGCGCGGTGGTGGCTGAGTTCGCCGCGGCGAGGCTCGTCAGCGCGTTGTCGACGTAGGCCCTCGTCGGATTGTTGCGCCAGCTGGTGGTGAACGTGGCGGTCGAGTAGGCACAGCTGGCCACGAAGAGCACCGCGCACGAGACGACGACGCCGGCCCGGGCGCGCGAGGCGTCCAGCCGGGCCGACGCCACCCGGTTCGGCGCGCAGAACCCGATGGCCGCCAGCAGCGCCAGCACCACGGCCAGGTCAGGCAGATAGCGCAGCGTCTGAGCCAGCTCGATGGCGGTGAACCGCGACGACCGCATGAGGTAGATCGGCAGCTGACAGGCCACGACGTATCCCGCTGCCACCAGCCACAGCAGGCGTGCGTGTTCCTTGCGTGCCACCGACACCGCGATCACCGCCACCAGAACCAGCCAGCCCACCACCATCACCGGCCACTGCGGCAACGCCCACGGCGACGACGGCGCCCAGCGCTCCCAGTCCCACGGGCCGCCGATTAGAGCGGGCACGATGCCGTGTGTCACCGACCGCACCAGCAGATCCCCGGTCATGGGAAGGTCGAGCGTCCAGCGCCGCTGGTCGACGACGACGAGATAGAGCACGATCGACGCGGCCGTCAGCGCCCCCGACGCGGTCCACAACCGAAAACCGCCGTGCCACACGGTCTTCACAGCGGCCCGATCGCCGAGGACGTAGGCGAGTAGCGCCGTGACCGCGAAGGCGACGAAGGGGATGACCGCGGCCTTCTCGAAGAACAGCAGCCCGACGAAGAACACCACCGTCCCGGTGAGCGCATAGCGCTGATTGCCGGTGCGGATCAACAGAATCGCGTCGGCGCACACCCATGCCATGGCCGCGATCACCGGCAGCGCGTTCAGGGCCGCCGCCCACCAGGCGAAGGCGGGTAGCCCCAGCGGGGTGAGGAGCGCGAAGGTCAGGGGAATCAGCAGCACGGGCCGCCACCCGAGGATCACGTGCAGTGCGCGCAGCATCGCCAGCGATGCGACGAGTTGCAGCACCACCAGGCTGACGGCCGGGCCGATCCAGTTGAACGGTGCGAGCTTGGCGATGCCGCCGGCGACGAGGAAGGCGGCGGGCATGACGTGGCCGTCGTGATCGGCGAACAGATACGCCGGCGACAGCAGGTTGTGGGTGCCCGCGCGGGCGATCAGGATCAGGTCGTCCCAGTAGAAGTAGCCCAGAAACGCCAGCACTGCCCGGACGACGAGCTGCAGCAAGATCAGCATGGCGGCGGTGCGGATGACCCAACGGTCCCCAGGTCGCTGGAGAGCTGGCCACCGGAGTTTCACTGCTGCAGACCTTACGGAACCGTCGTGGGCGTCGGTATGGTGACCCAGTGCGGACACTGGTCACGGGGGCGGCGGGTTTCATCGGATCGACGCTGGTAGATCGACTGCTGGCGGACGGTCACACCGTCATCGGCGTCGACGACCTCAGCTCGGGGAACAGCGCCAACATCGTCGGCGCGGAACGGCACGACACCTATCAGTTCGCCAGGGCCGACATCGTCGACGCCGACCTGCTGGGCCTGATCTCCGACACCAGGCCGGAGGTGATCTTCCACCTGGCAGCGCAGATCTCGGTGAGTCGCTCCGTGACCGACCCGCAGTTCGACTCCAGCGTCAACGTCGTCGGCACGGTGCGTCTCGCCGAGGCGGCGCGCAAGTCGGGGGTCCGCAAGATCGTTCACACCAGTTCCGGTGGTTCCATCTACGGCGTCCCGCCGGTCTACCCGACCAACGAGGACGTGCCCGTCGACCCGTCGTCGCCCTACGCCGCGAGCAAGGTGTGCGGCGAGGTGTACCTCAACATGTTCCGCAACCTGTACGACCTGGACTGCTCGCACATCGCACCCGCGAACGTCTACGGGCCACGTCAGGACCCCCACGGTGAGGCCGGCGTCGTCGCGATCTTCGCCAAGGCCCTGCTGTCGGGCAAGCCGACCAAGATCTTCGGTGACGGGTCCGACACCCGCGATTACGTGTTCGTCGACGATGTCGTCGACGCGTTCGTCAGGGCCGGTGGCGAGGCGGGCAGCGGGCAGCGCTTCAACACGGGCACCGGGGTGGAGACCTCCACGCGTCGACTCCACACGGCCATCGCGGCCGCAGCCGGTGCGCCCGACGAGCCGGAGCTCCATCCGCCCCGCCTCGGTGATGTGCGGCGGTCGCGCCTTGACAACGGTCGGGCCAAGGACGTTCTCGGTTGGGCTCCGATGGTGCCGCTCGTCGACGGCATCGCGCGAACGGTCGACTTCTTCCGCACTTGATGCGACTTGGGCGCGTCAACGTTCGCCACGCGACGTGTGAACTTTCAGGACATCGCTTACAGTTCGCCACGCGACGGTTAGCGCGCCGAAATCGCCGGTTGTTAGTGAGGGTCGGGCGTCCGCGCACCCCCGAGGGCGACCGCCCGCGCCAGCTGCGCGTACTTGAGTTCGAGGTCCTTGAAGCGCATGTACGTGCTGATCGTCGTAAAGAGGAACGCGATGATCAGCGCGTACTCAAGCAGGTCGGTACCGCGGTCGACGCCCAGCCAGTTCGCCACCACCGTCGTGTCGTCCGGCCGCACGATCGCATAGATCGCGAGGAGGACGAACACCACGTAGCCCACCTTCACCCACGCCCGGGACAGCGCGCTGCGCCGGGACCGCAGCAAGTACACCAGCAGCGTGACGATGGCCACGATCAGCAGAACCTGGATCCAGTTCATCGGCGAATCCTCCTTCGCAGCAGCCCGTCGAAGACGATGTTGACGCCGTTCACCAGGGGCTGGCCCTTCGACATCGAGTAATCGGTGTAGAGGATCTCGACGGGTTCTTCTGCCACCCGCCAACCGTTCTCGACGATGTCGGAGACGATCTCGCTGGCGTGCGCCATGCCGTTCATCGTCAGGTTCAGCCCGTCGGCGACGGTGCGGTTGAACACCCGCAGCCCGTTGTGGGCGTCGGTGAGCCCGAGCTTGCGGCTGGTGGGGCTCAGCTTGGCGATCAACGGGAACAGCACCCGCCGCAGCATCGGCATGTCGACCGGTGCACTGTCGGCGAACCGCGTGCCCACCACGATGTCGAGGTCTTCCTTGGTGAGGCGGTCGATCATCCGCATCACGTCCGCGACGCGATGCTGGCCGTCGGCGTCGAACGTCGCGAAGACGGCGGCGCCCGGTCGGCTGCGGGCGTACTCGACACCAGTCTGGATCGCCGCACCCTGGCCTAGGTTGACGGGGTGGCGCACGACGTGGGCGCCTGCCTGCCACGCCTGCTCGGCGGTGTCGTCGCGGCTACCGTCGTCGACGCACACCACGTTGTCGAAGACGGAACGAACGTCGGCGACGACGTCGGAGATGACGGTCGCCTCATTGAAGGCGGGGATCACGATCCACACGTCGTCGTAGCGGTTGCCTCGCATGTCGATGCGACAAAACTACACGGTCACGGTGCTGGGACTCTGGCAAGCGCGACCACGTGTACGGCGATTCCCACCAGCGGACCACAGAGCAGTGCCACGACGGTGCGGGTCTCCAACGCCCACGGCAGGAGAAGCAGGAGAGTCGACGCCAGCGTCGCGCTGATCCACCCCGCGGCATAGGCCCGGTGCATGGCCGCGGCGACCGTCGCGGCGCCGGTCAACGTCAGCAGCGCGATCGCGACGGCCGCGGTGGTAAACCAGGCCAGCAGCGCGCCGCCCGCCTCGTAGTCGGGCCCGAACGCGGTGCGCAGCAGCCACGGCCCCAGCAGTCCGGCGACGAGGACCGCCCCGGCGCCGAGAACCGCCAACACCGCCACTGGCGCCACCAGAGACCGCAGGCGCCGCTCGCGCTGGTCGACGAAGTGCGCGATGAGATTGCCCTGCATCGCCGTCAACGGCACCAGCAGCGGTGCGCGGGTCAGCGTGACGGCGAGGATGACTACGCCGCCCGCCGCGCCGAGGTCGGCTGACGTCGCCTTGAGCAGCACGGGAAAGCCCATGATGAGGATTGCGCTGGCCCCCGCTGCCGCGATCGAGTGGGAGGCGCCGCGCAGGAAGGTGAACATCGTGCCGGGCGTGAGCAGTCGCGCCGCCGCCCGCGTCGTCGGTGAGGCCAGGAGCAGGACCAGCCACGCGATGGAACCGGCCACGGTGGCCCACAGGTAGCCGACCAGTCCCCAGCCGACGAGGAAGGTCGCAGTCGCGACCGCCACCCGTCCGATCGCGTCCCCCACGATCAGCGATCCGTACTGGCTCCAGCCGTTCACCCCGGCCAGCACCCCGAGCAGCGTCGCGTGCATGCAGAATCCGGCGATCCCCACGCTGAGCAGGGCGACGCTGAGCCACCGCGCGTCGACGAAGACGTGACCGGACCACGGCGGCGCACTCCCCGCGACGACCGCCGCGGCGACGACGCCGACCAGGACGGCCACCCACATCGGATGAATGTGCGGGCCGTCGGACTGCGGCGTCTGCCTGGCCTGTCGCACCTCGCGCGTGGACTCCTGCAACAGGCCGTTGGCCGCTCCCGCGAGCAGTCCGAACGCGCCCCAGAACACCGCGAACACCGAGAAGCCGGCTGGTTCCAGGTCACGCGCGGCGAGATAGAGCACCGCGTACCCGCACAGCGCGCTGATGACGGTCGCTGCGCCGACCCTGATGACGCTGCTCCTGGTGACGGGTCCTTGGGAGGGGACGGCCGCGCCGTCGGTCACAGGTCGGGCACGCCCGTCGAGTACAGCCACGCCTGCCACAGCGGCCGCAGTGATTCGTCGGCGTAGTTGGCGGCGAGCCCGGTGAAGTCGTCGGTGACGGCCGTGGCGTGCCGATGCCGCTTCGTCCAGTCCTTCAGCAGCTTGAAGAAGTTCTGGTCGCCGATCGCGCCGCGCAGCACGTGCAGGGTGAGCGCGCCGCGCTTGTAGACCCGGTCGTCGAACATGTCGCGCGGCCCCGGGTCGGACAGCAGCAGATTCTGCGGTGAGTTCCGCAGCCGCTGATGGTAGTAGCGGGCGTGCTCGTCGGCGGTCCGGCCGCCGGAATCCTCGGACCACAGCCACTCGGCATAGCAGGCGAAGCCCTCGTGCAGCCAGATGTCGCGCCACCGCCGCGCGGTGACCGAGTTGCCGAACCACTGGTGTGCGAGCTCGTGCGCGATCAGTCTCTCCGCGCTGCGGGAGCCGTCGCAGTGATTGGCGCCGAAGATCGAGATACCTTGTGCCTCAAGGGGAATCTCGAGATCGTCGTCGGTCACCACGACGGTGTAGCCGTTCGAGAGCGGGTACGCGCCGAACAACTTGACGAAGAGTTTCATCATCTGGGGCTGACGCCCGAAGTCGTGCTCGAAGTTCTGCCGCAACCGTTGCGGCAGAACGGCATTCATCAGCACCGGTTGTTTGGCGAGTCGCTGTTGCTCGTACTGGCCGATCTGCAGTGTGACGAGGTACGTCGAGGTGGGTTCGGGCTGCTCGTAGGTCCAGGTGGTCATGGCTGCCCTGGTGCGGCGGGACTCCAGCTTGCCGTTGGCCACCGCGTAGTACGGGTTCTCGCATGCGATGGCGACGCGGTAGCTCGCCTTGCTGCTCGGATGGTCGTCACACGGGAACCAGGACGCGGCACCGTTGGGCTGGCCCGCGACCAGTGCGCCACAGGTCAGCTCCTCGAATCCGACGTCACCCCAGAGGGATCGGATGGGTTTCGGGTTGCCCGCGTAGCGCACGGTGATCGACAACGCGGCACCGGCGGCCACGGCCGAGGACAGCGTGACGTTCAGCTTTCCGCGGGTGCGACTGAAGTGCGCGGGCCGGTGGCCGTTGACCGAGACCTTCGACACGGAGAGCGCGTCGGACAGGTCGAGGCTGAAGGTCTTCAGCGACGCGAGCGTCACCGCGGTGATGGTGGCCGATCCGGCGAGCCGGTTGATGTTGACCTTGTATTCGATGTCGAGCTCGTACCGCGATACCCGGTAGCCGAAGTTGCCGTTGCCGGGAAGGTAGGGGTCGATGACGGGCGGGGTGCCCTTCGCCGGTCGCTTGAAACGCGTCACGCGGCGCTTGCTCCAGAGTTCTTTCCGGCCTTTGGAGCCGAGCCGCCTCGCTTCTTGCGCTTGACTCCCCACGGCGCGATCGGGTTGCCCTGCCATCGTGACGACGCAGGCACCTCGTCGCCCCGCATCACCAGCGAGGCGGGCCCCACCGTGGCGCCCGCCCCGATCTTGGCGGCGGGCAGCGCCACACAGTGCGGCCCGAGGGTCGCACCTTCCTCGAGGGTGACGGTGTCCAGCCGCATGATGCGGTCGTGGAAGAGATGGGTCTGCACCACGCAGCCGCGGCTCACCGTCGCACCCCGGCCGACGGTGACGAGGTCCGCCTCCGGCAGCCAGTACGTCTCGCACCAGACGCCGCGACCGATCGACGCGCCCAGCGCACGCAGCCACAGGTTCATCACCAGCGTTCCGCTTGCCGCCCGCGCGAACCACGGTGCGGCCACGGTCTCGACGAAGGTGTCGGACACCTCGTTGCGCCAGACGAACGACGACCACAGTGGATGCTCGACGGCTTCGATGCGCCCGACCACCAGCCACTTGGCGATCACGGCGATGGTGCCCGCAGTGACACCCGCCACCAGCAGGACGAGTCCGCCCGCGAGTGACGTCCAGAGCCAACCGAATTCGATGGCGAGGGCCTGCAGGCCGCCGAGCACGGCAACGCCGATGGCGAACGTGACGATCACGGGCAGCAGCCGGCACGTCTCGACCATGCCGCGCATGATCTTCAGCTTGCGTGACGGGTGGAAGGTGCGCAGCACGTCGGCGGCCGTCGGCTGTCGACGCAGGCGGATCGGCGGGCTGCCCAGCCACGACGATCCCGGCTTGGCCTTGTGCGGTGTCGCGCTGAGCACCGCGACGAGCCCGTCGTCGGGCACCCGTCTGCCCGGTTGGGTGATTCCGGAGTTGCCGAGGAACGCCCGTTTGCCGATGGTCGCCGTCGCGACGTGAATCCAGCCGCCGCCGAGTTCGTACGACGCGACCATGGTGTCGTCGGCCAGGAAGGCGCCGTCCTCGACGACGGTGAACTTCGGCGTGAGCAGCGCGGTCGAGATCTCGGTGCCCCGGCCGATCCGCGCGCCGAGCAGCCGCAGCCACGACGGCGTCAGCAGGCTGGCGTAGATCGGGAACAGGTAATTGCGGGCGGCGTCCATCAGCCGTTCGGTGGCCCACAGCTGCCAGCCGATCCTGCTGCGCACGGGGTGATAGCCCTCGCGCAGGCCCAGTGCCATCGCCCGGACGCCGATCACCGTCGCCCACGCGTAGACCACCAGCGCGACCAGGGTGGCGACGGGTGTCCACGCGAGCGCGGGCAGGATTGCGTCGGTCAGCGACGCGGTGTCGCGGATCGCCCAGCCCACCACGGCAAGGCCCGCACCGAGGGCCAGCAGCGGTACGGCGCCGAGCAGGATGGACGTCACGCCGAACATCGCCACCCAGACGGGGGCGCGGGGCGGCCGTTCGCTGGGCCACGGATGGCGCGCCTTGCCAGACTTCACGGCGGGCGAGCCCTTCCAGTACTGACCGGCCTTGACCTTGCCGATCACCCCGGAGCCGGGCGCGACGTCGGCGTTCTTACCGATCACGGCGCCCGGGAACAGCGTGGTCCGGGCGCCGACGGTGGCGTCGTTGCCGATCGTGATCTCGCCGACGTGGAAGAGGTCACCGTCGATCCAGTGCCCCGTGAGGTCCACCTCGGGCTCGATGGAGCAGCGATGGCCCAACGTGAGCATTCCCGTGACGGGCGGGGACGAGTGCAGGTCGACGCCCTTGCCCACCTGGTTGCCGAGCGCGCGGGCGTAGTACACCAACCACGGTGCGCCCGCTAGGTTTTCGGCGCCGCTGGCCTCGCCGAGGCGCTCGGCGAGCCACACCCGCAAGTGGACGGTCCCGCCGCGGCGGTAGGTGCCGGGTGCCAAGCTGCCGATGAGGATCCGCGCGCCGATCACCGCGATCGCCATGCGGCCCAGCGGCGTGACGAAGACGATGAACCCGGCCAGCAGGAGCCACCAGTTCACGGGCACGGCCCAGGACGACGGCCTCACCTCGGCGACCACGTTGTTCAGCAGTGCCAGCCACACCACCCACTGCATGCCCGTCAACGTGGCCAGTGGCACGGACGCCGCGACCTGCGCCAGCTCCGTCAGCCGGGAGACCGGTGTGACGACCCGGGTCTCCACGGCGGCCGGCGGATCGAGTTCGTCGAGGTATCCCGCGAGCGAACCCAGCCGGGGATGGTCGTACAGATCCGCGACCGTCACCTCCGGGTAGCGCGCCCGAAGCGCAGCCACCAACTGCGCCGCGGACAGCGAGCCGCCGCCGAGTGCGAAGAAGTCCTCCTCGGGCCCGCCCACCCGGGCGGCGAGCACGTCCCGCCAGAGGCCGGCCAGCCAGCCGGTGGTGCCGCCCAGATCGGGGCCGTCTCCCGCGTCGTCGGCGACCGGCCAGGGAAGCGCGTTGCGGTCGACCTTGCCCGACGTTCTGGTCGGCAGCTCGTCGAGGAGCACGAGCCTGGGCACCAGCGCGGCGGGCAACGACTCGGCCAGCGCCACACGGGCGGCCGCCACGTCGAAGTCGGGGTCGGCGCTCGCGATGTAGCCGACCAGCAGGGGAGTGCCACTCGCCGTCCGCCGCACGGCCGCTGCGCCGCCGCTGACGCCGGGCAGGTGCACCAGCGCCGAGTCGACCTCGCCGAGCTCGATGCGCCTGCCGCCGACCTTCACCTGGTCGTCGGCGCGGCCCTGGAAGTAGAGGCCGTCGGACTCCAGGCGAACGAGGTCACCGCTGCGGTAGGCGCGCGACCACTCCAGGGTCGGCATCGGCGCGTACTTCTCGGCGTCCTTCTCGGGATCCAGATAGCGGGCCAGGCCGACGCCACCGATCACCAGCTCGCCGATCTCGCCCATCGCCACCGGATTGCCGTCCTTGTCGACGACGGCGAGGTCCCAGCCCGGCAGCGGCAGGCCGATGCTGACCGGCGCCCTCCCCTGAAGTTTGGCCAGGCACGCGACCACGGTCGCCTCGGTGGGACCGTAGGTGTTCCATACCTCGCGGCCCTCGACGGCGAGCCGCTCGGCGAGTTCGGGAGGGCACGCTTCGCCGCCGAAGATCAGCAGCCGCACCGCCTCGAGCGCCTCGGCGGGCCACAGCGCCGCCAGCGTCGGCACCGTCGAGACGACCGTGATGTCACGCGACACCAGCCACGGACCCAGATCCATGCCACTGCGCACCAGCGAGCGCGGGGCGGGCACCAGGCACGCGCCGTACCGCCACGCCAGCCACATCTCCTCGCACGATGCGTCGAACGCCACGGACAGTCCCGCAAGGACGCGGTCACCTGGCCCGATCGGATTGTCTCGCATGAAGACGCGGGCCTCGGCGTCGACGAATGCGGCGGCGTTGCGGTGTGTCACCGCGACACCCTTGGGCGTTCCGGTGGAGCCGGACGTGAAGATGATCCAGGCGTCGTCGCGGATCATCGGGTCCCCGGCGCGCCAGCCGCGGGACGAGCCGGGACCGCGGACCAGACCCTGTTCGGTGATGATCGCCACCACCCCGGCCTCGCCGAACACCAGATCGGCGCGCTCCTGCGGGTCGTCGGCGTCGACGGGCACGTAGGCGGCGCCGGCGGCCAGTGCCGAAAGGATGGCGACGTAGAGCGCGTAGCTGCCCGACGGCATCCGGATGCCGATGCGGTCGCCGCGACCGATACCGCGGGCGGCCAGCCACGCCACGCTCTCCTCGATGTCGGCGATCAGCTCCGCGTAGGTCAGCTGTACGTCGCCGTCGTCGAGGGCGGGAGCATCGGGCTGACGTTCGGCGGTCTCGTGCAGGATGTCGATCAGCGTCCGCGGTTCCGGTGCCGACCGCGACAACAGGTACTGCGCGGGAATGTCCGGCCGAGGGTCCGTTGTCACGTGTACAAACTACTAAGCCGGTGCCCTTCACTCATCGCCGCCGCGCGCCATTCCAATGGATTCCGTGTGATTGCAACCATCGCAGGGGGGCGTCGGCGGGCCTACCGTCGCGACGGTGCGGCTATTCGTGCTGGACGGGTCCGAAGACGACTGGAGTGAGCTGACGGCTGGTGGCGAAACCACCGTCCGGCTGGCGGAGCCCGACCTGCAGCGGGCCCAGCGCGGCCGCGCGCGAATCAGATCCGATCGGCGTGACGTCGAGGTGATCCTCGACATCACGGTGGCGGTGGCACCGGACTTCAGCTCGGTGCGTGATCTGGCTGCCGTGGACGACGGGACGCTGCGCTACGTCGGCACCGTCGACGGGCTGACCGGTCTGATCTCCGACATCGAGGCCGCGGGGTGACCGATGGCGTCACGCTAAGGATCCGCGACACAATAGATTAGGTTTTCGCATCCATGGCCTCTACGGTTGTGGTATGTCGTCGAGCGTGGATGTGGCGGAGTCGATCTCGGGTCGGTACACGGTGCTGCGTGCTCATCTGGATGAGCGGCAGCGGC
>NZ_DASQEU010000138.1:0-46709 GCF_035633495.1 Mycobacterium sp.
GTGAGCGCTGCAACTACGTCAAGGAAGCCCCCGGTTGGACCGTGACGGCGACCAGTGATGAAACTGGCTGCCACACAGCCGAATTCACCACCCCCACCGGGGCCCGGCATCTCTCCACGGCGCCGCCGCTTCCTGGCCCGACCAGAATCGACCTCAGCGAGATCGAAGTCCACATCGGCATCGAGCTCGCGAAGTTCGCCGCCTAGCCGAGTTCGGTGGCCGACCCTGGCGTCTCGGGTGCCTGCGTCGGCGCGAAACCCCACTTGTCGGGGTTCTTCGGGGAGTACACGATGGGTATCAGCTGGCCCATGGTCGGCGAAGTACCGACGTTCATCATCATGCGGGTATAGATCTCGTGCTCACGGACGGTCGGGCCGTTGATGACGCCCGTGATGGTCACGTACTGCGACCCGTCGGAGTCCGGCCCCGAGCTGACCCCGGTGATGAGCAGGGTGCCGTGGGCGAGTTGTCCGCCAGGGCCACCGGGACCGCGCCTCCCCATCATCCTCGGTGCCAACAACAGCACGATGCCACCAACCAACAGCAAGAGCACGGCGATTTCCCACACACCGCCCATGGTAGGACTGCAGCCATGAGCATCCGAAGACGATCCCGAGTGAGGATCGCAGCGAGGGACGAGCGAGGACCGGAGCGAGTGGGAGTCGAGCCATGAGCACAGTCTCGGGTGACATCAGTCTTGCGCTTCAAATGGCCGATGAGGCCGACGAGTTGACGTTGGCCCGTTTCGGCGCGCTGGACCTCCGCATCGAGACGAAACCCGACCTGACACCGGTGACCGACGCCGACGAGTCGGCGGAGGAGTTGCTCCGCGGCCTGCTCGCCGCCAATCGTCCCGACGACGCGGTGCTAGGCGAAGAGTTCGGCGGTACCGCGGTTTTCGCGGGGCGGCAGTGGGTGCTCGATCCGATCGACGGCACCAAGAACTTCGTCCGGGGGGTGCCCGTCTGGTCGACGCTCATCGCACTGTTGGAGGACGGGATTCCCACGGTCGGCGTGGTGAGCGCGCCCGCGCTGGCGCGGCGGTGGTGGGCCAGCTCGGGCGACGGGGCATTCGCGTCGTTCAACGGGGCCAGCCGGCGGATCTCCGTGTCGGGCGTGGCGGCGCTCGACTCGGCCAGCCTGTCGTTCTCCGACTTCGCCGCCGGCTGGGAGGAGCGTCGTGGGCGCTTCCTCGAGCTCACCGACGCCGTGTGGCGGGTGCGCGGGTATGGCGACTTCTGGTCCTACTGTCTGCTGGCCGAGGGCGCGGTCGACATCGTCGCCGAACCCGAGGTCAAGCTCTGGGATCTGGCACCGTTGGACATCCTCGTCCGTGAGGCCGGCGGCCGGTTCACGAACATGGAGGGCTCACCTGGCCCACACGGCGGCAGCGCCGTCGCTACGAACGGCTTGCTCCACGACGAAGTACTCGGCAGGCTCACGATTCCGCAATAGTCGGGGTCGAAGAATAGGGGAATCCCCGATTCATCGGAACCTCGAAGCCCCTAGCGTCATCGGGATGAAGAAGTCCACGATCCTCGCCGCTGCCGCCTTGACCGGATTGGGGGCCGCACTCGTCGCTCCGACCGCAGTGGCAGACCCGCGGATCACCCTGCCGTTCGTCCCCGTGACAGTTCCCCTCGACCCGCCGAACGGCATGGGCGGACAGGCCTCGCCCCATGGCGTGATGTTGGTAACAGATTCCCGTTACCTTACTCGAGAGTAAGATACGGTCATGGGGCACTGCCCCAACGACGCGAGGCTGCCGACATGACCAACACTCTGCCGTCATCGAACGGCTCCAAGCAGCGCCCGAAGCGCTCCAAGTCCGAAAGTGCAGTGGGTCTGAAGAAGCACAAGCGCTCCCCGACCGCCGTCGGGTTGGCGCTGATCACCCCGCTGCTCGGCCAGGAATTCCTGGACAGACACGGCCTGCGGGACCCCCTCAACCGCGGCCTGCGCTACGGCGTCAAGACGGCGTTCTCGGCGCTGGGCGCATCGACCCGCCAGTTCAAGCGCGTGCAGGGCATCGGCAAGCCGCCCACCCGGCTCAAGCCCGCCGGTGCGGACTACTTCGACCTGACGCCGGACGACGAACAGAAGATGATCGTCGAGACCGTCGCGGAGTTCGCCGAGGAACTGCTGCGCCCCGCCGCCCACGACGCCGACTCCGCCGCCACCTACCCCGTGGATCTGGTCGCCAAGGCCACCGAGATCGGTGTCACCGCGATCAACATCCCCGAGGACTTCCACGGCATCGCGGCGCACCGCAGCACGATCACCAACGCCCTCGTCGCCGAGGCTCTCGCGTACGGCGACATGGGGCTGGCCCTGCCCATCCTCGCGCCCGGCGGCGTCGCGTCGGCGTTGACCCACTGGGGCAGCGCCGATCAGCAGGCGACTTACCTGCCCGAGTTCGCGGGCGAGAACGTGCCGCAGGCATGCGTCGCGATCGCCGAGCCCCACGCCCTGTTCGATCCGACGGCGCTGAAGACCGTCGCCGTTCGCACCCCGAGCGGTTACCGGCTCACCGGCGTCAAGTCCCTGGTGCCCGCGGCCGCCAATGCCGAGTTGTTCGTCATCGGCGCGCAGCTCAACGGCAAGCCCACGCTGTTCATCGTCGAGTCCGGATCCGAGGGACTCACCGTCAAGGCCGACCCCAGCATGGGAATCCGCGCGGCGGCACTCGGCCGGGTCGAGCTGAACAACGTCGCGGTGCCGCTGCACAACCGGCTCGGCGAGGACGGGATCGCGGACGGCGAGGCGTCCCAAGACTACTCAGAAGCCATCGCGCTCGCCCGATTGGGTTGGGCCGCAATGGCAGTCGGCACGTCACATGCCGTGCTCGACTACGTCGTCCCCTACGTGAAGGAACGCGAGGCGTTCGGGGAGCCCGTCGCCCGCAGGCAGTCCGTCGCCTTCATGTGCGCCAACATCGCCATCGAGCTCGACGGGCTGCGGCTGGTCACCTGGCGTGGCGCGTCCCGAGCCGAGCAGGGCTTGCCGTTCGCCCGCGAGGCCGCACTGGCCAAGCGGCTCGCCACCGACAAGGGCATGCAGATCGGCCTCGATGGTGTCCAGCTGCTCGGCGGTCACGGCTTTACGAAGGAACACCCGGTCGAACGCTGGTACCGCGATCTGCGCGCGCTCGGCGTTGCCGAGGGTGTCGTCGTCATCTAACGGCTGAATCCAAGAAACCAGGAACGGAAAACCCAGTCATGGCAATCAATCTGGAAATGCCGCGCAAGCTGCAGGCCGTCATCGACATGGCGCACGACGGCGCCGCCGAGATGCTGCGTCCGATCTCCCGCAAGTACGACCTCGCCGAGCACGCCTACCCGGTCGAGCTGGACACCCTCGCCGACCTCTTCGACGGCCTCACGGCAGCCAACACCATCTCCTTTGCAGGCGCCGAGGCGTTTCGCGGTGTCGTAGAGGCTGAAGGCGGCAAGAAGGTAACAGTCAACGGCGCCAACATGTCCGCGTTGGTGAACGCGCTCGAGATCAGCTGGGGCGACGTCGCCCTGCTGCTGTCGGTGCCCTTCCAGGGGCTCGGCAACGCCGCGCTCTCCGGTGTCGCCACCGACGAGCAGCTCGAGCGCCTGGGCAAGGTCTGGGCCGCGATGGCGATCACCGAGCCGGGCTTCGGCTCGGACTCGGCGGCAGTGACGACGACGGCCAAGCTCGACGGTGACGAATACGTCATCAACGGCGAGAAGATCTACGTCACCGCCGGCTCGCGGGCCAGCCACATCGTGGTGTGGGCGACGCTGGACAAAACGAAGGGGCGCGCCGCGATCAAGTCGTTCATCGTGCCGCGCGAACATCCGGGCGTGACGGTCGAGCGCCTCGAACACAAGCTCGGCATCAAGGCGTCGGACACCGCCGCCATTCGCTTCGACAACGCCCGCATCCCGAAGGAGAATCTCCTCGGCAACCCGGACATCCTGGTGGACAAGGGTTTTGCCGGTGTCATGGAGACGTTCGACAACACCCGACCCATCGTGGCGGCGATGGCGGTCGGCGTCGCGCGTGCGTCGCTGGAGCAGTTGCGCGCCATCCTCACCGACGCGGGCGTGGAGATCTCCTACGACAAGCCGGCCCACGCCCAGAGCGCGGCCGCGGCGGAGTTCCTGCGCATGGAGGCCGAGTGGGAGTCGGGCTATCTGCTGACCCTGCGTTCGGCGTGGCAGGCCGACAACAAGATCCCGAACTCGAAGGAAGCCTCGATGGGCAAGGCGAAGGCCGCCCGGGTGGCCAGCGACATCACCCTCAAGGCTGTCGAATTAGCTGGCACCACAGGCTATTCCGAAGACACGCTGCTCGAGAAGTGGGCGCGGGACTCGAAGATCCTCGACATCTTCGAGGGCACCCAGCAGATCCAGCAGCTGGTCGTCGCACGTCGACTACTCGGGCTGTCCTCGGCTGAGCTGAAGTAGCTGACCTCTCGCGACCGGCACGATAACGTCGGACCCATGGATGACTTTCAGGCATTGGTCGCGCGGCAAGACGGAGATCGCATCGAGGCGGCGGTCGAGACGCTCGCGGAATCGGATCTGCCGCCCGGTGAGGTGACGATCCGGGTGGCGTACTCCAGCGTCAACTTCAAGGACGCGCTGGCGCTCACGCCGAAGGGCGGTGTGGTGCGTGACTACCCAATCGTGCCCGGCATCGACCTGACCGGTGAGGTGGTGGAATCGTCGTCGGACGAGTTCGAGGTCGGCGATGCGGTGCTCGCCCACGGCTACGAGATCGGCACCGGGCGGCACGGCGGCTACGCCGAGTATGCGCGGGTGCCTGCCGACGAAGTCGTCGCTCTCGCCTCGCTGAGCCCGTACGAGGGTGCCGCGATCGGCACGGCCGGGTTCACCGCCGCGATGAGCGTGCAGGCGCTGATCGCCTGGGGCGTCAACCCCGATGACGGGCCCGTCGTGGTCACGGGGGCGACCGGTGGCGTCGGCTCGGTGAGCGTCGACCTGCTGTCGGCGGCGGGCTACGAGGTGATCGCGTCGACCGGGAAGGCGGACGCGACGGAGAGATTGAAGGCGCTCGGTGCCGCCGAGGTGATCCCCCGACTGCCCGCCGACCCGGATGCGAAGCCGCGGGCGCTCGGCAAGACGCGCTGGGCGGGTGCGGTGGACTGCGTCGGCGGCGCCACATTGGCCGACGTGCTCAGCACGATGTCGTACGGCGGCGCGGTGGCCGCCAGCGGACTGACCGGCGGTCCGGCACTGAACACGACGGTGATGCCGTTCATCCTGCGGGGCGTGGCACTGCTGGGCATGGACTCGGTGATGATGCGCATCGGTCCGCGCCGCGAACTCTGGGGACTCCTCGGCGGATCCCTGAAGCCGCAACGACTCTCGCAGATCACCCACGACGTGGACGTGAAGGACGTCGTCGAGGTCGTCGACCGGGTGCGGGCCGGGAAGTTCTCCGGTCGCGCAGTCGTGAAGGTGGCGGGCGGGTTCTGAACCCGCCCGCCGCCCGTCACGATCAGAGCAGGTGGGTGATGAGGTCGGGCTTCATCTGCCGCAGCTGCGAACCCCAGTAGGGCCAGTCGTGCGTGCCGTTGTTCGGGAAGTTGAACACGCCGTTATTGCCGCCGGCCGCAATGTAGTTGTCCTGGAACGTGCGGTTCGTTCGGATGGTCAGGCCCTCGATGAACTTGGCGGGCAGGTTGTTGCCGCCCAGCTCACTGGGGGTGCCGTTGCCGCAGTAGACCCAGATGCGCGTGCCGTTGGCGACGATCGTCGGAATCTGCACCATCGGGTCGTTGTACTGCCAGGCCGGATCGGTCTCTGCGGGACCCCACATGTCGTTCGCCTTGTAACCGCCCGCGTCACCCATGGACAGGTTGATCAGGCCGGGCCACTGGCCCTCGGACGGGTTGAGGAAGCCCGACATGGAGCCGGCGTAGATGAACTGGCCGGGGTGGTGCGCCGACAGAACGAGCGAGGCACTGCCGGCCATCGACAGGCCGACCGCAGCACTGCCCGTGGACTTCACGCTGTTGTTGGCCGCCAAGTAGTTGGGCAGCTCCGAGGTCAGGAACGTTTCCCAATTGTAGGTCAAGCAACCGGACTTGCCACACGCGGGCTTGTACCAGTTGGAGTAGAAGCTGGACTGACCACCGACGGGCATGACGATCGAGAGGCCCGAGTCCAGGTACCACTCGAACGCCTGGGTGTTGATGTCCCAGCCGTTGAAGTCATCCTGCGCGCGCAGGCCGTCGAGCAGGTAGACGGCGGGCGAGTTGGGGCCGCCGGTTTGGAACTGCACCTTGATGTCGCGCCCCATCGAGGGCGACGGAACCATCAGGTACTCGACTGGGAGACCAGGGCGTGAGAACGCCCCTGCGGTCGCACTGCCCCCTACCGCGCCGATCATGCCCGGCAGCAAGAGAACCGCCATGGTCGCCATCAGCAGTCGGCGCGCCCAGCGCCCGAGAATTCCGTCAAACAACATCTACTAATCCATCCAGTTTCTGTTACGGGTAAGCCGTCGACTCCTGCGATGCGAGATCGCCCAAGCGGCAGCGGGATCACCGCCAACCGCGCCCGCGCCGCGCTAGCAGGCGGACCTAAGAATTAACTTGTCGACACGCAGTAAAACATGTTGCTAGCATCACCAGCCACCCCGGCACCCGTCGTTCCAGGTCAAGCCGCCGCCTGCCGGTCGGCCAATCGCGCCGTAGGCTGCTGCCCGTGGCCGTTCCTCGTGGCCCCTCCAGCAACCGACTCGGCCTTGACGACTGGATTCAGGCCGGGTACGCGCTCCTCGCCGAGGAAGGCATCAAGTCGCTCAAGATCGATCGGCTGTGCGATCGCCTCGGCGTCACGAAGGGCAGCTTCTACTGGCACTTCGACGGCATGCCGAGCTACCGCGCCGCACTGGTCGAATCGTGGGGACGACTGCGGGACGAGGATCGCCGCGCATTCGACGACATGGGCGATCTGGCGCCTCGGGAAAGGCTGTCGCAGATGATCTCGTCTCTCGTCAGCCCGCGGCACTGGACGCTGGAACGGGCGATGCGCGAATGGGCCCGCTCGGACGACGCCGTTGCCGAGAGTGTGCGCGCCGCGGATCGACGGCTGCTGCGCGCCGTTCGCCAGGCTTTCGTCGACGACGGCTTCGACGTCGACGAGGCCGACGTGCGGGCCAACGCCACGTTCGCCGCGGGCATCGGTTTCCTGCACCTCTCCGGACCGACGCCGGACACCCGGCACGCAGCACGGCGCGAACACTTCCTGGACCTGATGCTCGCGCATTGATCGCCGTCTCCGTACTATTTAGTATGGTAGCTTCGCGGACCCGTGCGCCGGATGGCCCACGGTTGCACTTCTCCAGCGCGTGGACGATCGGCTTCTACACACTGCACAACTGGATGCTGGCGCTGTTCGGCGAGCAGGCCCAGGAGGAGGCGCTCGCGACGGCAGTGGTCGTGGGCCACCGGGGTGATGGCGGGCAACTGGCTGATCGTCGGCGCCCTCTGCGGTCCGGACGACGGCATCTACCCCGCCCTGGCCCTGCTGCCCGCGGACGACTTCGCGATCGAAGACGTGTGGCACACCGACGGGATGCGGGCGACCGGCTCCAACGACGTGGTGGTCACCGAGACGTTCATGCCCCAGCACCGGGCTGGTGCGGGTGACCGACATCAACGGCGGCACGGCGCCGGGCGCGAGCCTGCACGATGCGCCGACCTACCGCTGGCCGATGGTCCCCGCCTAGGCACTGCTGGCCGCCATGCGCGCGCTGGGCAGTGCCGAGCGCGTCACCCAGATCTACGCCGAGCGCCTGGCGGAGCGGGTGCTGGCCTACGAAGGCGTCATGCAGAAGGACAAGCCCATCGCGCAGGCCCACCTCGGGGAGGCAACGGTACGGCTGCGCGCCCTGCGAGGTCTGCTGGCCGACACCGTGGGCGCGATCGAGGACATCGTCAACGCGGGCGATCCGGCGCCCAAGCCCGTGCGGGGCGACGCACGGATGGCCGCCGCGCACATCGTGCACGAGTCTCGCGCCGTGATCGCCACCTTGACGGAGGCATCCGGAGCCAGCGCCCACTTCCTCGGCAGTCCGCTGCAGCGCTTCAAACGCGACGTCGACGTGATCTCGGGCCACGTCGTCTTCGACTACGACACCAGCCGTGAGCTGGCGGGTGCACTGGCGCTGGGCATGAAGATCCCTCGGACGGCGATGGTCTGACCCGCGGCTGACGGAGCCACGGCCATTGACCGGCAACCCCGCGCAGCTTTAAAGTGAAACTGACTTCATTTTTATCTTTGTCCCGACGACGTGATGGAGCCCGCCATGGAATCATTCGTTCACCTGCGCAAGGGCAGGACGCCGCGGCGCCTGCACGCCGACCTCGACGGACTCAAGGACGACGAACTGGGCCGCGCCGGGTTCACCGGACGGACCGCCAGCGTCTACCGGCGCCACGACCCCACCGCATATCGGTCGGTCGGACCGCTGCGCCCCGTCGACGTGCTGTCCAGCGAACTGAAGCCCACCGACGCCACCGACGCCGACGGTGGCCCCTTGCTGATGTTCTCCAACGCCGACTGCCTGGTGCTGCTGTCACGACGCACCGAGCCGATGCCCTACTTCGTGCGTTACGTAGACGGTGACCTACTTTCGTTCGTACACAAGGGTTCCGGGCTGCTCGAGACGGAGTTCGGCCCGCTGCGCTACCGCGAGGGCGACTGGATCTACCTCCCCAAGGCGTGCACGTTCCGCCAGGTGCCGGACGGCGAGTCGACTTTGTTGATGATCCAGGCCACCGAGGAGTTCAGGGTGCCGCCGCCAGGGCAACTGGGCAGGCACTTCCCGTTCGACCCGTCGCAGGCCGTCATCCCCGAGCCCCAGGCGATCGACGACGACGGCCGCGACGAGTACGAAGTCCGCCTCGTCCACGACGGTGGCCCGACAACGTTGTATTACCAACACAATCCGCTCGACGTCGAGGGCTGGCAGGGCGACAACTTCCCCTTCGCGTTCAACATCGCCGACTACAACGTCGTGACCTCCGACAGCGTGCACCTGCCACCGACCGTGCACATGTTCATGCAGGCCACCGGCGTCTACGTGATGAACTTCCTGCCCAAGCCCGCCGAGGGCGTGGCAGGCACCGAGCGGACGCCCTGGTATCACCGCAACGTCGACTACGACGAGATCGCCTTCTTCCACGGCGGCTCCCTGTACGGCATTCCGATGCCGCCCGGGCTGGTTTCCCATGCGCCGCAAGGGCTTCACCATGGCGCGCCGGAGAAGGCGCGGGAACGGGCCAGGCGCAAGTTCGACGACTACGACCGGGTCGACTGGTCGGTGATCGCGATCGACACCCGCCGTCGACTGGTGCCGTCCGCCGAGGTGCACGCCAACGATCTGGGGCAGCACTGATGGGCAACGTCGACGCCCCGGTCAAGCACGAGTACGACCGGATTCCGTATCTCGTTGCCTACCAGAACACCTCGAGTGTTCGCGACGTGTACGGCGGCGTTGCCGAACTGGTCGTACTGGAGAGCTACCTGCTCAAGCCGAAGGCCCAAGCGCCGTCGGCCGCCGGAGCCGCCCCGGCGGCGACATCAGATACCGTGCTGGTCTTCATGCACCCGATCGGCGGCGGTGCCTACCTGCCGATGATCAACGGCCTGGCCCGCGCCGGGCACCACGTCATCTACTGCAACAGCAGATTCCGCGGTACCGACTCGGCCCTGTTGATGGAGAAGGTCGTCGAGGACCTCGGCGAGTGCATCAAGGACGCCAAGCACCGGCTGGGCTACACCAAGGTGGTACTGGCCGGCTGGAGCGGTGGCGGCTCGCTGTCGGTGTTCTACCAGCAGCAGGCCCAGCATCCGACGATCACGGCCAGCCCGTCCGGCGATGGTCCGGACCTGACCAAGCTGGGCCTGATTCCGGCCGACGGCATCCTGCTGTTGGCGGCCCACATCAGCCGCCACGGCACCATGACCGAGTGGCTGGACGCCTCGATCCTCGACGAGTCGGACCCGTCCAAGCGCGATCCGGAACTCGACCTGTACAACCCCGACAACCCCAACCAGCCGCCGTATACCGCAGAGTTCCTGGACCGCTACCGGAAGGCCCAGGTCGCCAGGAACCGACGAATCACCAAGTGGGTCAGGGAGAAGCTGGCCGAGCTGAAAGCCGCCGGACGCCGAGAGGACGAGTTCGCGTTCGTGGTGCACGGCACCATGGCAGACCCGCGCTGGCTGGATCCGACCGTCGATCCCAACGATCGCACCCCGGGCACCTGCTATCTGGGCGATCCTCAGGTGGTGAACTCCAGCCCGGTCGGACTGGCGCGGTTCTGCACCCTGCGCAGCTGGCTCTCACAGTGGAGCTACGACGACGCCAACGGTGACGCCGTGGACTGCGGACCCGACATCGCCGTGCCCACGCTGGTGATCGGCAACCTCGCCGACGACGCGTGCACACCGAGCCACACCCGAAGGCTCTTCGAGGCCATCGGGCATCCCGACAAGGAGATGCACGAGATCGCCGGCGCCAACCACTACTACGCGGGCCCCGACCAACGCGGCGCCCTGCGCGAAGCGGTCGGCATCGTCACCGATTGGCTTCACCGGCAAGGCTTCTCGTCGGAGCCCGAGTGAGTGTCACCGGCCCGCTCGACGGCATCCGCGTCATCGAGGTCGGCACGCTGATCTCGGGACCGTTCGCCGGGCGCCTGCTCGGCGACATGGGGGCCGAGGTCATCAAGATCGAGCCGCCGGGCGCACCCGACCCCCTGCGCACCTGGGGACAGGCCGAACTCGACGGGCACCACTTCTTCTGGACGGTGCATGCGCGCAACAAGAAGGCCGCCACGCTCAACCTGCGCGAGGCCAAGGGCCGCGAACTGTTCCTCGACCTCGTCGAGCAGTCCGACATGATCGTGGAGAACTTCCGGCCCGGCACACTGGAGAAGTGGAATCTGGGCTACGACGTTCTGCGGGAACGCAATCGGGGCATCGTCCTGGTCCGGGTCTCCGGCTACGGTCAGACCGGGCCCGACGCCCACAAGGCCGGCTACGCCTCGGTGGCCGAGGCCGCGAGCGGGCTGCGGCACATGAACGGCTTTCCCGGCGGGCCTCCCCCACGACTCGCGCTGTCGCTGGGTGACAGCCTGGCGGGCATGTTCGCCGTGCAGGGCGCGCTCGCGGCGCTGTACCGTCGCACGGTGACCGGCGAGGGCCAGATCGTCGACGCGGCGCTCACCGAATCGTGTTTGGCGATCCAGGAATCCACCATTCCCGACTACGACGTCGGCGGCGTGGTCCGTGGACCGTCGGGCACCCGGCTCGAGGGCATCGCGCCGTCCAACATCTACCCGACCGCTGACGGCAGCTGGGTGGTGATAGCAGCCAACCAGGACACCGTCTTCCGCCGACTCTGCGGTGCCATGGGCCAGCCGGAACTCGCGACCGACGAACGCTTCGTCAATCACGTTGCCCGCGGCCGCAACCAGGACGAGATCGACGAGATCATCGCCGCGTGGGCGGCGCAACGCCAACCCGCCGACATCATCGCCACGCTCAGCGCGGCAGGCGTCATCAGCGGGCCCATCAACACCGTCGCCGAGGTCGTCACCGATCCACAGTTGTTGGCCAGGGGCATGATCGCCGACCACTGGGATGAGCGGGTCGAGCGCAACGTGAGAGGCCCCGGCGTGGTGCCGGTGCTCTCGGAGTCGCCGGGCACGATCCGCTATGCCGGCTCGGCCCGCCCCGGACAACACAACGACGAGGTCTACGGCGAGCTGCTGGGCAGGTCGGCAGAAGAGCTCGCGGCGCTGCGGGCGGAGGGCGTGCTGTGATGCCTGACCATGTGACCATCCGCGAGGTTTGCCTGCGCGACGGCTTGCAGATCGAGGACCCGATCCCGTTGTCCGCCAAGATCGAACTACTGGAAGCGGTCGTCGCCACCGGTGTGCGCGAAGTCGAGGCGACCGCCTTCGTCTCGCCGTCGAAAGTGCCCGCGCTCGCCGACGCCGCAGCACTGGCCGCCGAGTTGCCCCGTCTCCGCGAATCCCATGGGGTCGAGTTCTCCGCACTGGTCGCCGGACCTGGTGGAGCGAGTCGGGCCATCGCCGCGGGGATGAGCTCGATCGAATACGTGGTGTCGGCGGCCGACGCGCACAGTCACGCCAACGTGGGGCGCTCGACGGCCGAGTCCACCGAACTGATCGCCGACATCGCCCGCATCGCGCACGAGAACGACGCGACCGTCGAGGTGATCATCGCCACCGCATGGGACTGCCCGTTCGACGGGCCGACGGACCCCGGGCGGGTACTGGACATCGCCACCGCGGCCGTCGAGATCGGCGCCGACCGGATCGCGATCGCCGACACCATCGGCACCACCACGCCACGACGCGTGACTGCCCTGATCGAGCTCCTTCGCCCGGTCATCGGCGACATTCCGCTCGGCGCCCACTTCCACGACACCCGTGGTGCCGGACTGGCCAGCGCCTACGCCGCCGTCGTCGCGGGAGTCCGCAGGCTGGACTCGTCGGTCGGCGGGCTCGGCGGCTGCCCGTTCGCGCCGGGTGCCAGCGGCAACATCGCCACCGAGGACCTCGTCTACCTGTTGCGCGACAGCGGCATCGGGGTCGACGTCGACCTGCAGGCAGCGATCCGCGCGGCAGACGTCGCGCGGACGGTCGTCGGTCACGACCTACCCAGTGCGCTGCTGCGCGCCGGCGATCGCATCCTGGGCTGACGATGCCACCGGACCCACTCACCGCCAAGGGCCGCCAGACGCGTGAGGCCATCGAACTCGCCGCTCGGAAGCTGTTCGCCGAGCGTGGTTTTCACGGAACGACGTTGGCTGACATCACGTCTGCAGCAGGAAAGTCGACCGCGGTGTTCTACCGCTACTACGACGACAAGGAAGACCTGCTGGCCGGCTTGGCGGAGTCCTTCCTGCACGACGTGGTGATGCCCTCGGGGCTGGCGGTGCACCTACCGAAATCAGCCGACGACAGCACGTTCTTCACCGCGGTGGTGACCGGATACTGGAACATGTTCAAGCAGAACATCGGCATCATGATCGCCGTGAACCAACTCGCCGACACCAAGCCGAGGTTCGCCGACGTGCAGAACGAGTTCCGCCGCTTCGGCATGGACATCGTCGCCGCATCGGTGCGCCGCGCCGGGGAGCAGGGGTACGCCGCCGACCTCGACGCCGAGCACACCGGGGCGGCGATCGCGCTGCTGTTCGAGAACTTCACCGCGGTATACCTGCGCCCGTCGGGGCTCAACCTGCAGATCAGCGACGCCGACGCCATCGCCACACTCTCGACGATCTGGAAAAAGACCCTTTACGGCTACTAGGAGAGATCATCGTGGATTTCGCACTGCCCGAACACCTTCCAGGTCTGCTGGCGGAGATGGACGCCTTCATCGAGGTGGAGATCAAGCCGCTGGAAGCCGAACACATGCAGTACTTCGACCGTCGCCGGGAGTACGCCCGCACGGACTGGGAGAACGGCGGCATTCCGCAGCGGGCCTGGGAGGATCTGCTCGACGAGATGCGGCGCAGAGCCGACGCGGCGGGTTGGTTGCGGTACGGGCTGCCGTCCCGATTCGGCGGGCGCGACGGCTCCAATCTCGACATGGCCGTGATTCGGGAACACCTGGCGCACAGGGGCCTCGGCCTGCACAACGACCTGCAGGACGAGTCGTCGATCGTCGGCAACTTCCCGCAGGTCATCATGATGGACCGGTTCGGCACCGATCAGCAGAAGAAGGAGTGGGGCGAGGCCCTTCTCACGGGCGAGCGCTCGATGGCGTTCGGGCTGTCCGAACCGGACCACGGTTCCGATGCCACCTGGCTGGAGACCACCGCCGTGGCCGACGGCGACGGCTGGGTGATCAACGGGACCAAACGGTGGAATACGGGCGTGCACCGCGCCACCCACGACCTGGTCTTCGCACGCACGTCCGGCGAAGCGGGTCAGGCCCGTGGCATCACGGCGTTCCTCGTCCCTTGCGACAGCCCCGGTTTCAGCGTGCCGTTCTACTGGTGGACGTTCAACATGCCCACCGACCACGGCGAGGTGGAACTGAAGGGCGTCCGGGTGCCCACCGATGCGGTACTCGGCGAAGTGGATCACGGCCTCGAAGTCGGACAGACCTTCCTGCACGAGAACAGGATCCGACAGGCGGCCAGCAGTCTCGGCGCCGCGCAGTACTGCATCGACCGGGCCGCGGCCTACGCCTCCGAGCGGGTGGTGTTCGGCAAGCCGCTGTCGGTGAACCAGGCCGTCCAGTGGCCACTCGTCGAGCTGCAGACCGAAGCGCAGATGGTGCGACTGCTGGTCTACTACGCCGCCTGGCACCTTGACCGCAACCACCACATGGAGGTGTCGGACAAGGTGTCGATGGCGAACTACCGCGCCAACCGACTGGTGTGCGAGGCCGCCGACCGGGCGATGCAGGTCCACGGCGGCCTCGGGTACAGCCGCCACGAGCCCTTCGAACACATCTACCGGCACCACCGCCGGTACCGGATCACCGAGGGCGCGGAGGAGATTCAGATCCGACGCGTGGCCCAGCGGATGTTCAAGTTCGGCCGGTCGGTGCCGTGACCCCCGAGGAGTTGGCGCCCGCGCTGGCGAAGGTACTACAGCCGCCGCTCGGGGCGATACGGGTGGACGACCTGCGTGTGCTGACCGGGGGCGCGAGCCGTGCCACGTGGGCGTTCACGGCGATCACCGACGCCGGCTCGCGGGAGCTGATTCTCCGCATCGGTCCACCGGACGAGATCCACGCCGGCATGGAGCTGGAGGCGGCGGCGTTGGGTCGGGCGGCGGCGGCGGGCGCACCGGTGCCACGCGTGCTGGTCGCCGACGATTCCTCTGCCGCACTGGGGAATCCGTATCTGGTCTGCGACTTCATCGGCGGCGAGACCATCGTCCGCCGAATTGAACGAGCGCTGGACGACGACTCACGGTCCGATCTGGTCCGGCAGTGCGCACGGGCGCTGGCGGCCATCCATCGCGCCGACCCGAGGGGTATCGGGCTCGAGGCGTCCGACCAGATCGACGAATGGCACGCCCAGCTCGACGAGATGGGTGATACCACGGCGACGTTCGAGTGGGCATTTCGGTGGCTGGCCGCGCACCGGCCGCCCGCGTCGCCGAACGTGTTGGTGCACGGTGACTTTCGGATGGGAAACCTCATCATCGACACCAGCGAACATCCGGCTCGGCTGGCGGCGGTGCTGGACTGGGAGCTCACCCATGCCGGCGAGGTCTACGAGGACCTGGCGTGGTTCTGCATCCGGGCCTGGCGCTTCGGTGCGCCGGAATCGCTCGGAGCGGGTGGCCTCGGCAGCATCGACGACTTCCTCCTCGCCTACGAAGACGCCTCGGGCGCAACGCTCGATCGCGCGGCAATGCGATGGTGGCTGGTGCTGTCGACGCTGCATTGGGGCGTGATCTGCCGGTACCAGGCCGAACGGCACCTGTCGGGGCAGACGCGATCCGTCGAACTCGCCGCCATCGGGCGTCGCGTCTGTGAGACCGAATTCGACCTGCTCACCTTGTTGGAGGCACCGTGACCGACCTGCACGGCAGGCCCACCGCCGCCGAACTGGTGGCCGCGGTCGCCGAGTTCTTGGAGTCCG
This sequence comes from Mycobacterium sp., assembly GCF_035633495.1. Lineage (GTDB taxonomy): Bacteria > Actinomycetota > Actinomycetes > Mycobacteriales > Mycobacteriaceae > Mycobacterium. Next base: position 15,655 of record NZ_DASQEU010000138.1, read on the forward strand.
ACGTCAAGGACGGCACGACGGGAGCCGTCAACTTCCACGCGCGCGTCGCCGCCAACGTGCTGCGTACCGTCGAGCGCGAACTGCTCGACGACATCGCCGCACCGGATCTGCTCGGCTTCGGCGACGAACGGGCGTTGGCGGCGGCGATTCGTGCTGGCGACCTCGACGACCGCGGTGCCGAGGTCGCGTCGGCATTGCGCGACCTCGTGCTGCACCGGCTCACCGTCTCGCATCCGGGCTATGAGAAGGGGTAGGCGCTCAGCTTCGTCGGACCCGCGCCAACCAGGCGGGCTCGTCGACAACCGTGCCCACGGCCAGCCCGAGGCTCTCGGCGTGCGCCTGCCCGACGATCCCGCGATACGTCGCGGTGTCGAGTGCCTCGAGTTGCCAGCCGTCGGAGAACGCCTCCCGTATCACCCTTTCGCTCACCGATGGTCCGAAGCCGCGACCAGCGTCCGAGAGGGCAAGCAGATGCAACACGCCGCCCGGCCGGATGGCGCGGTGCAGGCTCGCGACGTAGCGCGCTCGTTCGACGCCGAGATCCATCGCGTCGGCGACCTCGAAGCGCGCGTCGACGCCCTGCGCCGCGGCGTTCTCCCGGGCCTCGTCGACCGCGTTCGGCGCGAAGTCGACGCCGAGCACTGGGCCGCAAATCATCCCGGTCTGCTCGAGTTCGACGATCGCAGGCTGAGGTTCGCCGATAACCCAAGGCGGAGTGCCGCTTTGGTAGGCGTCGTTGAATCGTGCACGTGCCGGTGTGGTCATGCGGCCCAGTCTTCTACCTGAACCGAACTTGAGGTCAACCCCGAAGCAGAACGAACGTGAACGTGGATCTGAGCCTGGACGTGGCGGACCGACTCTTCAGCGCGATCGAGCGCGGTGACGACGACGCCGTCGCGAACCTGTGGGCAAGAGAGGTCACGGTGTGGCACAGCGGCGACGAGGCGGACAACGACCGCGTCCGCGCACTGAAGGTGATCAGGTGGTTCATCGGGACCACCACGAAGCGCACCTACGAGATCCTGGACCGTCAGTTCTTCGACGGCGGGTTCGTCCAGCAGCACGTGCTGCGCGCCGAGGGAAACAACGGTGCGTCGATCACCCTGCGGGTCTGCATCGTCATCAAGATCGACACCGGCGGGCTGATCGTCAGGATCGACGAGTACTTCGACCCCGCCGACATGGCTGCCCTCCTGGCGCGATGACGACCGAACTCGTCGCCAACGCCGTATTCACACCGTGCGATGGGCACTGGTCGTAGCATCGCCCATGTGCCCGAGTCGACCCTGAAGATCCTGGTCTACAGCGACAACGCGCGCACTCGCGATCAAGTGCGCAGTGCGCTGGGCAAGCGGGTTCACCCCGATCTCCCGGAGTTGGAGTATCTGGACGTGGCCACCGCGCCGGTAGTCGTCGACAACCTGGACAAGGGCGGCATCGACCTCGCGATCCTGGACGGTGAGGCGACCCCCATGGGCGGGATGGGGCTGGCTAAGCAACTCAAGGACGAGGTGGCGCACTGCCCGCCCATCCTGGTGCTGACGGGCCGCCCGGATGACGCATGGCTGGCCTCGTGGTCGCGGGCAGAAGCGGCCGTGTCCCATCCGATCGACCCGATCCGACTGGGAGAGGCCGTCGCGTCGCTACTGCGCTCGATCGCGCAGTAGCCAGCACGAAACACGCTGGCACCATTCACTTCTCGCATTGATCTTGTCGCAAGACATCGGTACGCAGTTGCTTCGCCGGATCCTATCCAAAATGCGCCGAGCCGACCGTTAACGAGACTAAGCTATGTCGTAGCTCACATCGACGGCCCAATGAGGGAGCAACACAGCTGTATGAACGCCTACCTGCCCATTCTGGTTCTCGGCGGGATCGCGGCTGCGTTCGCGGTCGGATCGGTCGGCATCGCCGTCCTGATCGGGCCGCGACGCTACAACCGGGCCAAGCTCGAGGCCTACGAGTGCGGCATCGAACCCGTCGCACCGGGATCTCCCGGCGACCTGCAGACCGGACAACGGTTCCCGGTGAAGTACTACCTCACCGCGATGTTGTTCATCGTCTTCGACATCGAGATCGTCTTCCTCTACCCCTGGGCCGTCGCGTTCGACTCCCTCGGACTGTTCGCCGTCGTCGAGATGCTGTTGTTCATGCTCACGGTGTTCGTCGCCTACGCATACGTGTGGCGGCGCGGCGGACTCAGTTGGGATTGAGCTGAATCATGGGACTCGAAGAACAACTACCAGGCGGCATCCTCCTCTCGACGTTGGAGAAGGTCGCCGGCTACGTCCGCAAGGGTTCGCTGTGGCCCGCAACGTTCGGGCTGGCCTGTTGTGCCATCGAGATGATGGCCACGGCGGGACCGCGGTTCGACATCGCACGGTTCGGCATGGAACGGTTCTCGGCGACTCCCCGCCAGGCTGATCTGATGATCGTCGCGGGTCGCGTGAGCCAGAAGATGGCGCCGGTGTTGCGTCAGGTGTACGACCAGATGGCCGAACCCAAGTGGGTTCTCGCCATGGGGGTGTGCGCCTCGTCGGGCGGAATGTTCAACAACTACGCCATCGTGCAGGGTGTCGACCACATCGTGCCGGTCGACATCTATCTGCCAGGCTGCCCACCGCGACCCGAGATGCTTCTCAACGCAATCCTGATGCTGCACGACAAGATTCAGCAGATGCCCCTGGGCGTCAACCGCGCCGAGGCCATCGCGGCGGCGGAGGAGGCCGCCCTCGCGACCCGGCCGACGATCGAGCTCAAGGGGTTGCTGCACCCATGACGGCAACCAACGGCAACGGCGATGAGTCGGATCGGGGGGCAGGAGCGCAGCGACTCGGGGCTGAGTCGGAGGTGATCGGCCAGCGTCGGGGCATGTTCGGCGTCGAGGGCACCGGTGACACGTCGGGCTATGGCAGGCTGGTGCGCGACGTGGCACTGCCGGGCAGCTCGCCGCGGCCCTACGGCGGCTACTTCGACGACGTCGTAGACGATCTGGCGGCAGCGCTGGGCGAGGACACGTTCGGCGCCGCCATGGAGCGCGTGGTGGTGTTCCGCGACGAGCTGACCCTCGAGGTACGGCGTGAACACCTGGTGGCCGTCGCTCAGGCACTGCGCGACGACGCCGCGCTGAGGTTCGAGCTGTGCCTCGGCGTCTCTGGTGTGCACTACCCCGGCGATGTCGGACGCGAACTGCACGCCGTCTACCCGCTGATGTCCATCACCCACAACCGCAGAATCCGCGTCGAGGTCGCCGCACCCGACGCCGATCCGCATGTGCCGTCGCTGTTCTCGGTGTATCCCACCACCGACTGGCACGAACGCGAGACGTACGACTTCTTCGGCATCGTCTTCGACGGACACCCGTCGCTCACCCGCATCGAGATGCCCGACGACTGGGTGGGACATCCACAACGCAAGGACTACCCGTTGGGCGGCATCCCCGTGGAATACCTCGGCGCCGAGATTCAACCGCCCGACCAGCGGAGGTCCTACAACTGATGACCAAACCCGACAACCCGCCCGAAGAGATCCTTGTCACGGTGGGCGGTGAAGACTGGCACGAGGTCGTCAACGCCGCCCGCGACAGTGCCGTCGCCGGCGAACGCATCGTCGTCAACATGGGTCCGCAGCACCCGTCGACCCACGGCGTCCTACGACTCATCCTCGAGATCGAGGGCGAGACGATCACCGAGATCCGGTGCGGGATCGGCTACCTGCATACCGGGATCGAGAAGAATCTCGAGTTCCGCAACTGGACGCAGGGCGTCACGTTCGTGACCCGGATGGACTATCTGTCACCGTTCTTCAACGAGACGGCATACTGCCTCGGCGTCGAGAAACTGCTCGACGTCACCGACGACATCCCCGAACGTGCCAGCGTCATCAGGGTCATGCTCATGGAGCTCAACCGCATCTCGAGCCACCTGGTGGCGTTGGCGACCGGTGGCATGGAACTCGGCTCGATGTCGGCCATGTTCTTCGGGTTCCGCGAACGCGAGCTGGTGCTGTCGGTGTTCGAGACCATCACCGGCCTTCGGATGAACCACGCCTACATCCGGCCCGGCGGTCTGGCCGCCGACCTGCCCGACGAGGCGGTGCCCCAGCTCGAGGAGCTGCTGCAGCTGCTGCCGAAGCGGTTGCGGGACATGGAAAATCTGCTCAACGAGAACTACATCTGGAAGGCCCGCACCCAGGGCATCGGCTACCTCGACCTGACCGGCTGCATGGCGTTGGGAATCACCGGCCCCTGCCTGCGCTCCACCGGCCTGCCCCACGACCTGCGCCGCGCCCAGCCCTACTGCGGCTACGAGAACTACGACTTCGACGTCATCACCACCGACGAATGCGATGCGTACGGCCGCTACATGATCCGGGTCCGGGAGATGCGGGAGTCGCTGAAGATCGTCGAACAGTGTCTGGACAAACTCAAGCCGGGCCCGGTGATGATCACCGACAAGAAGCTGGCCTGGCCCGCCGACCTCAAGGTCGGGCCCGACGGGCTGGGCAACTCACCCGAACACATCGCCAAGATCATGGGCGGCTCGATGGAGGCCCTGATCCACCACTTCAAGTTGGTCACCGAGGGCATCCGCGTCCCCGCGGGGCAGGTCTACGTCGCCGTCGAGTCACCGCGGGGTGAGCTCGGCGTCCACATGGTGTCCGACGGCGGCACCCGGCCCTACCGCGTGCACTATCGCGACCCGTCGTTCACCAATCTGCAGGCGGTGGCCGCGATGTGCGAAGGGGGCATGGTGGCCGACGCCATCGCCGCGGTCGCCTCGATCGATCCGGTGATGGGAGGCGTGGACAGGTGAGCGTCGTAGACCTTCGGTTGGGCCCGCGGCCCGACGAGCCAGGACCGCCGATCTCGAGTGGCCCGCATTCCTATCCGGCCGACGTCACCCAGCGGTTGGCCAGTGATGCCGTACAGGTCATCGCACGCTACCCGGTCGCGCGATCGGCCCTGCTCCCGTTGCTGCACCTGGTGCAAGCCGAGGACGGTTACCTCACGTCTGCTGGAATAGCCTTCTGCGCAGCACAATTGGACCTCAGCCCCGCAGAAGTGACGGCGGTGGCCACGTTCTACTCGATGTACCGCCGCACGCCCACCGGTGAGTACCTGGTCGGCGTCTGCACCAACACGCTGTGTGCGGTGATGGGCGGTGATGCCATCCTCGAGGTTCTCGAAGACCACCTGGACGTCCATGCCGGGCAGACCACCGATGACGGGAAGGTCACCCTCGAGCACATCGAGTGCAACGCCGCATGTGACTACGCACCGGTGATCATGGTCAACTGGGAGTTCTTCGACCATCAGACACCCTCGTCGGCAAGGGATCTCGTCGATGACCTTCGCAGCGGCGTGCCCGTGACGGCTACCCGCGGCGCTCCCCCGTGCTCCTTCCGCGAGACGGCGAGAATCCTCGCCGGTTTCGCCGATCCGCGGCCGGGCGCCAACGACGGCGCCACCGCCGGCGACGCCACGCTGGCCGGCTTGCGGATCGCTCACGAGCGGGGCATGACGGCGCCCGCGGTCTCCGAATCGGGCGCCACCGCAGAGGGGCCGGATGACGACGAGATCACCGAGCAAACGGCTCGCGACCAGCCGGCGCCTGCTCCGTCGGCCGACCTGCCGCCGAAGAACGGGGCGCAGCCATGACCCTGACACCGGTCTTGAGCAGATACTGGGACGAACCGTCCTCCTGGACCATCGAGTCCTACCAGCGCCACGCTGGTTATCGCGCGCTTCGCACGGCCTTGAACATGGAAGCCGACGCGGTGATCGGCTTGGTGAAGGAGTCCGGATTACGCGGTCGCGGCGGGGCGGGCTTCCCCACCGGCCAGAAGTGGTCGTTCATCCCGCAGGGCACCGAGGGCGCCGGGGCCAAGCCGCACTATCTGGTGATCAACGCCGACGAGTCGGAACCCGGCACCTGCAAGGACATTCCGCTCATGATGGCCACCCCGCACGTGCTGGTGGAGGGTGCGATCATCGCCGCCTACGCAATCCGGGCGCGTCACGCGTTCATCTACGTGCGCGGTGAAGTCGTGCCGGTGCTGCGTCGGATGCAGACCGCCGTTGCCGAGGCTTATGCGGCGGGATTCCTCGGCACTGACATCCTCGGGTCCGGGTTCGACCTCGACCTAGTGGTGCATGCGGGAGCGGGCGCCTACATCTGCGGCGAGGAGACTGCACTGCTGGACTCGCTGGAGGGCAGACGCGGCCAGCCGCGCCTACGCCCGCCGTTCCCCGCCGTCGCCGGTCTGTACGCCTGCCCGACGGTGGTCAACAACGTCGAATCCATCGCCAGCGTGCCCGCCGTCGTGCGCGGCGGGGTGGACTGGTTCAAGTCGATGGGGTCCGACAAGTCCCCTGGCTTCACGCTCTACTCGTTGTCTGGACACGTCACCACTCCCGGGCAGTACGAGGCCCCGCTGGGCATCACCCTGCGCGAACTGCTCGGCTACGCGGGTGGGGTGCGGGCCGGCCACGAGCTGAAGTTCTGGACGCCCGGGGGGTCGTCGACTCCCCTGCTGACCTCCGAACACCTCGACGTCCCACTGGATTACGAGGGCATGGCCGGCGTCGGCTCGATGCTGGGCACCAAGGCGTTGCAGATCTTCGACGAGACGACGTGTGTGGTGCGGGCGGTCCGCCGATGGACGCAGTTCTACGCGCACGAGTCCTGCGGCAAGTGCACGCCGTGCCGCGAGGGCACGTACTGGTTGGCGCAGATCTACGAGCGCCTCGAGAACGGCACCGGTCGACGGGAGGACGTGGACAAGTTGCTCGACATCGCCGACGCGATCTTCGGCAAGTCGTTCTGTGCGCTCGGCGACGGTGCGGCCAGTCCGATCATCTCGTCGATCAAGTACTTCCGCGACGAATACCTGGCGCACCTGGAGGGCGGATGCCCGTTCGATCCTCGTGCCTCGATGCTGGCTGCACCGGAGGGAGCGGGCGTATGACTCATGTCGCGAGCAGTCGCAAAAGTACCCGACACGCCGACGCAACAGACACGTTAGCGTCTGCTCGCCGGGGAAGGGTGGGGGCGTGACCACCGCGGAGAACAAGGCGAGACCGACGACCAGTCAGCCGGACGTCGAGATGGTGGCGCTCACCATCGACGACCACCAGATCAGTGTCCCCAAGGGCACGTTGGTGATTCGCGCGGCCGAGTTGATGGGCATCCAGATCCCGCGGTTCTGCGATCACCCCCTACTCGAACCCGTCGGGGCCTGCAGGCAGTGCCTCGTCGAGGTCGAGGGACAGCGCAAGCCGATGGCGTCGTGCACCATCACCGTCACCCCGGACATGGTGGTGCGCACCCAACTGACCTCCGAGTCGGCCGACAAGGCGCAGCGCGGCGTCATGGAACTGCTGCTGATCAACCACCCGCTGGACTGCCCGGTCTGCGACAAGGGCGGCGAATGCCCGCTGCAGAACCAGGCGATGTCCAACGGGCAGGCCGATACTCGCTTCACAGACGTCAAGCGCACCTTCCCCAAGCCCATCAACCTGTCCTCGCAGGTGCTGCTCGACCGTGAGCGGTGCGTGCTCTGCGCGCGGTGCACGCGGTTCTCCAACCAGATCGCCGGCGACCCGTTCATCGAACTGCTCGAACGTGGCGCCTTGCAGCAGGTGGGCATCGCCGCCGATGAACCGTTCGACTCCTACTTCTCGGGCAACACCGTGCAGATCTGCCCGGTCGGTGCGTTGACGGGCACCGCCTACCGGTTCCGCGCCCGGCCGTTCGACCTGGTGTCCTCTCCGAGCGTGTGCGAGCACTGCGCGTCGGGATGCGCGCAACGCACGGATCACCGTCGCGGGAAAGTGCTGCGCCGCTTGGCCGGTGACGACCCCGAGGTCAACGAGGAATGGAACTGCGACAAGGGGCGCTGGGCGTTCACCTACGCGACCCAGGGCGACCGCATCGCCACCCCGTTGGTGCGCGACGCCGACGGTAGCCAACGTCCGGCGTCGTGGTCGGAAGCCGTCGCGGTCGCGATCCGTGGGCTGACCGCGGCGGGCGGGCGCACCGGGGTACTGGTCGGCGGGCGGTTGACACTCGAAGATGCCTACGCGTACGCCAAGTTCGCCAGGATCGTGCTGGGTACCAACGACATCGACTTCCGAAGCCGTGCGCACTCCGACGAGGAGGCACGGTTCCTCGCGTCGGCCGTCGCGGGGCGACCGATGACCGTCACGTACGCCGACGTCGAGGCCGCGACCGCGGTGCTCCTCGTCGGATTGGAACCCGAAGAGGAATCCCCGATCGTCTACCTGCGCCTGCGCAAGGCGTTCCGCAAGCGCGGACTCAAGGTCAGCTCGATCGCGACGTTCGCCACCCGGGGGTTGCAGAAGATGGGCGGCACTCTCATCGCCACCACGCCCGGCGACGAAGCCGCCGCCCTCGACGCGCTCGGCGATGGCGTGGACGCGGGGACGATCGTCCTTGTCGGCGAACGACTCGCGAATTCGGCAGGCGCTTACTCCGCGGTGCTTCGACTCGTCGAACGGACCGGCGCCCGAGTCGGCTGGATTCCTCGGCGCGCCGGTGAGCGAGGCGCCTTGGAAGCCGGTGCGGCGCCGCACCTTCTGCCAGGTGGCAGGCCGCTGTCGGACCCCGACGCCCGAGCCGAGGTCGCCACAGCATGGAACGTCGACGAACTGCCCAGCGACGCAGGCCGGGACACGTCGGGCATCATCGCCGCCGCCGTGGACGGCTCGTTGGGCGCCCTGCTCGTCGGTGGCGTCGAAGTCGACGACCTGCCCGACCCGAGGGCTTGCCTCGCGGCCCTGAATGCGGCGCCGTTCGTCGTCAGCCTCGAACTGCGCCACAGCGCCGTCACCGAGCGCGCCGACGTCGTGTTCCCCGTAGCCCCCGTCACCGAGAAGTCGGGCACGTTCGTCAACTGGGAAGGGCGGCAACGGTCCTTCGAGCCGGCGTTGCCGCCCAACGCCACGTCTGACTCGCGTGTGCTCGCCGCACTGGCCGAGGAGGTCGGCGTCGACCTCGGACTGCGCGACGCACCCGCCGCTCGGTTGGAACTCCAGCGGCTCGGCACCTGGCAGGGCGCCCCGACCGCCGCTCCGAACGTGCCCGTCCCCGGGCCGGAAAGCCCCGCGTCGGGCCGTGCCGTGCTGGCGGGCTGGCGGATGCTGCTGGACGCGGGCCGCCTTCAGGACGGCGAGCCACACCTGGCCGGGACGGCTCGGCCCACCGTCGCGCGGCTATCCCCGTCGACCGCCGCCGAGATCGGCGCCGAGGATGGACAACTGCTCACCGTCGCCACCCCCCAGGGCGCCGTCAGCCTTCCCCTGGAGATCACCGAGATGCCGGACCGGGTGGTGTGGATGCCGCTCAATTCCGCGGGCTCACAGGTGAACACCGCACTCGGCGCCGCACCGGGCGCCGTGGTCGCCATCACGGCAGGAGGTGATCAGGCGTGACGTATCCCGACCTCACCTCCTTCGGCAACGACCCGTGGTGGCTGGTCCTCGCGAAGGCGCTCGGCGTGTTCGTGTTCCTCCTGCTCACCGTGCTGGTCGCGATCCTGATCGAGCGCAAGGTCCTCGGCCGGATGCAGATGCGCTACGGCCCCAACCGGGTTGGGCCCTTCGGTCTGCTCCAGAGCCTGGTGGACGGCGTCAAGCTCGCACTCAAGGAAGGGCTCATCCCCGCGGGCGTCGACAAGCCGATCTACCTCGCCGCCCCGGTCATCGCCGTCATCCCCGCATTCATGGCCTTCGCGGTCATCCCGTTGGGTGGCATGGTGAGCGTCTTCGGCCATCAGACCCCGCTGCAACTGACCGACCTGTCCGTCGCCGTGCTGTACGTGCTGGCAGTCACCTCCATCGGCGTGTACGGAATCGTGTTGGCGGGCTGGGCTTCCGGATCCACCTACCCCCTGCTCGGCGGGTTGCGCTCGAGTGCGCAGGTGATCTCCTACGAGATCGCCATGGCGCTGTGCTTCGCCGCGGTCTTCCTGTACTCGGGCACGATGTCCACCTCCGAGATCGTCGCAAAGCAGCAGGGCCTCTGGTACGTGTTCCTGCTGCTGCCGTCGTTCGTGATCTACGTGACCTCGATGGTCGGCGAAACCAACCGCGCGCCCTTCGACCTGCCGGAGGCGGAGGGCGAACTGGTCGGCGGATTCCACACCGAGTACTCGTCGCTCAAGTTCGCGATGTTCATGCTTGCCGAGTACGTCAACATGACCACCGTCGCCGCCCTGGCCACCACGCTGTTCCTCGGCGGCTGGCAGGCGCCGTGGCCGTTCAACATGATCGACGGTGCGAACTCCGGTTGGTGGCCGCTGCTGTGGTTCGTCGCCAAGGTCTGGACGTTCCTGTTCATGTTCATCTGGCTGCGCGGCACCCTGCCGCGTCTACGCTACGACCAGTTCATGAACCTCGGCTGGAAGATCCTCATCCCCATCTCGCTAGGTTGGATCATGACCGTCGCCGTCGTCCGGACCTTGCGCATCCATGGCTACGACGGTCTCGCCGCGGTCCTCGTCTCCACCAGCGCGTTCGTCGGTGTGCTGTTGCTGGTCTATCTCTGGCGGACGTTGCGGCACAAACGGACCCGCCCGCAGCGCCTCGCCGACCCGCCCTCGACCGCACCGGGCGCATTCCCGGTACCCCCCATTCCTGCGAAGGAGCCCGCCGATGCCTAAGCGGCCGCACCTCATCGATGCACTCGCCGGCTTCGGCGTGACGTTCAAGACGATGTTCAAGAAGCCGATCACCGAGGAGTATCCGGAGAAACCCGGGCCGACGGCCCAGCGATATCACGGCCGCCACCAGCTCAACAGGTATGACGACGGCCTGGAGAAGTGCATCGGCTGCGAACTCTGCGCATGGGCGTGCCCAGCCGACGCGATCTTCGTCGAAGGCGCCGACAACACCGAGGCCGAACGCTTCTCGCCCGGTGAACGCTACGGGCGGGTCTATCAGATCAACTATCTGCGGTGCATCGGCTGCGGTCTGTGCATCGAAGCCTGCCCAACGCGGGCGCTGACCATGACCAACGACTACGAGATGGCCGACGACAACCGCGCCGACCTGATCTACGGCAAGGACAAGTTGTTGGCGCCGCTGCAGCCCGACATGACCGCCCCGCCGCACTCCATGGCAACTGGCAGCACCGATGAGGACTACTACCGGGGCAACGTCAGGTCGGACGGCCTCGGGTGACGGCGGACCTGGGGCTCCTCGCCGCCGAGACCGTCTACCGCACGTCGACGATGGAGGCGGTGACGTTCTGGGTGCTGGGCACCCTCGCGGTACTGGGGGCCATCGCCGTCGTCGCCGCACCCAAGGCCGTGTACTCGGCGATCTTCCTGGCGTTGACGATGATCATCCTCGCGGTGCTCTACATCGCCCAGGACGCGCTGTTCCTCGGCGTCGTGCAGGTCGTCGTCTACACCGGCGCGGTCATGATGCTCTTCCTGTTCGTCCTGATGCTGATCGGCGTGGACTCCGCCGACTCACTGGTGGAAACCATTCGCGGACAACGCGTCGCAGCGATCGGGGCGGGCGGGGCCTTCGGCATACTGCTCATCGCCGGCGTCGGCAACGTCTCCGTCGCCGGTTTCACCGGGCTCGCGCAGGCCAATGCGGGCGGCAACGTCGAAGGGTTGGCCGCGCTGATCTTCGTCCGCTACCTCTGGGTCTTCGAGCTGACCAGCGCACTGCTCATCACGGCCACCCTCGGCGCGATGGTGCTGACCCACCGCGAACGCGTCGACCGTCGCAAGACCCAGCGTGAGCTCGCCACCGAGCGGTTCGCACCCGGCGGGCACGCCACCCCGATGCCGAATCCTGGTGTCTATGCCCGGCACAATGCGGTCGACGTAGCGGCGCGACTACCCGACGGCTCCGACGCCGAGACCTCGGTGAGTGGCATCCTGCCTCCCCGCACCATGGCTCCCACGAAGAACGGGGTACCGCGGTGAACCCCGAGAACTACCTGTATCTGTCCGCGCTGCTGTTCACCATCGGCGCGACGGGAGTGCTGTTGCGGCGCAACGCGATCGTGATGTTCATGTGCGTCGAGCTGATGCTCAATGCCGCCAACCTGGCCTTCGTCACGTTCTCCCGCATGCACGGCCACCTCGACGGTCAGGTGGTGGCGTTCTTCACCATGGTGGTCGCCGCCTGCGAGGTCGTGGTCGGCCTGGCGATCATCATGACCATCTTCCGCGCCAGGCAGTCCGCCTCGGTCGACGGCGCGAACCTGCTGAAGCACTAGGCCCATGACACTTCCCGTATGGCTGCTGATAGCGCTTCCACTCGTCGGTGCGGCGATCCTGCTGCTGGGCGGAAAGGCCACCAACGCCTGGGGTCATCTGCTGGGCTGCGCCACGGTGCTGGCGTCCTTCGTCGTCGGCGCAGTGCTGTTCGTCGGCCTGGTGAACGAACCGGCCGAGGACCGCGGACTCCACGAACACCTCTTCACCTGGGTGCCCGTCGGGCAGCTGCGGGTCGACTTCGGCCTCCAACTCGACCAGCTCTCAATATGTTTCGTACTGCTCATCACCGGCGTGGGTTCGCTGATCCACGTCTACTCGGTCGGCTACATGGCCCACGACCCCGAGCGCAGGCGCTTCTTCGGCTACCTCAACCTGTTCGTGGCGGCCATGCTGCTGCTCGTGCTGGCCGACAACTACCTCGGCCTCTACATGGGCTGGGAGGGCGTCGGCCTGGCGTCGTACCTGTTGATCGGCTTCTGGTCGTACAAGCCGTCGGCCGCGGCCGCGGCGAAGAAGGCTTTCGTCGTCAACCGGGTCGGTGACATCGGCCTCGCGCTGGCTCTGATGGTGATGTTCGGAGAAGTCGGAACCATCTCGTACGAGGGCGTCTTCGGGGCGGCCGACCAGATGAGTCAGGGCACGCTCACCGCGATCGGGCTGCTGCTCCTGCTTGCCGCGTGCGGCAAGTCCGCGCAGGTACCGCTGCAGTCGTGGCTCGGCGACGCGATGGAGGGCCCGACGCCGGTGTCGGCGCTCATCCACGCGGCGACCATGGTCACGGCGGGCGTCTACCTGATCGTGCGCTCCGGACCGGTCTACGACCTCGCTCCCGACGCCCGCCTCGGCGTGGTGATCGTCGGGGCGGTGACCTTACTCTTCGGCGCCGTCATCGGTTGCGCGAAGGACGACATCAAGAAGGCCCTCGCCGCCTCGACGATGAGCCAGATCGGCTACATGGTGCTCGCCGCCGGCCTCGGCCCGGCCGGCTACGCCATCGCGATCATGCATCTGCTGACCCACGGCTTCTTCAAGGCGGGATTGTTCCTCGGGGCCGGCTCGGTGATGCATGGCATGGACGACGAGACCGACATGCGCCGATTCGGCGGGTTGCGCACGTTCATGCCGATCACGTTCGTGACGTTCGGCCTCGGTTACCTGGCGATCATCGGGGTGCCTCCGTTCGCTGGCTTCTTCTCAAAGGACGCGATCATCGAAACCGCCTTCGCCGCAGGAGGAGTCAAGGGCCTGCTGCTCGGCGGCGCGGCCCTGCTCGGCGCGGGCATCACCGCGTTCTACATGACGAGGGTGATGCTGATGACGTTCTTCGGGGAGAAGCGGTGGAAGGCCGACAGTCACCCCCACGAGTCGCCGGGCAGCATGACGTGGCCGATGATCGTGCTCGCCGTCGGATCCGTCGGCGCTGGTGGACTGCTCGCCATCGGCGGCACGTTGGAGCACTGGCTCGAGCCCGTAGTCGGTGCCCACGAGGGGGCCGCGCACGCCGTGCCGGTCTGGCTGATGACCACCATCACGCTGGCCGTCGTCGCGGTGGGCGTCGGAATCGCCTACCGCAGGTACGCCACGCGCGCGATCCCGGAGACGGCGCCGGAGGACGTGTCCGCGCTGACCGTCGCCGCCCGCAGGGACCTCTACGGCGACGCCTTCAACGAGGACGCCCTGATGCGCCCCGGCCAGGTGCTCACCCGAGGCCTCGTCGAGATCGACGACGACGGCATCGACGACGTGTCCCGCGTCCTCGGCTCACTCGTGGGCGGCGCCTCGGAACGACTGAGGCAGTTGCAGACCGGGTTCGCCCGCTCGTATGCCCTCGCCATGCTCGGCGGCGCTGCGCTGGTCATCGCCGCGATCCTGGCGATGAGGGTCTGGTGACCGGCATGCCGTGGCTGACGGTGCTCTGGGCCGTCCCGATGGTCGGCGCGGGGGTCGTGATCCTGCTGCCCTCGGCGGCAGGGCATCTCGCGAAGTACGCGGCGCTCGCGCTGTCGCTGGTGGTGCTGGCGATCGCGGTGCTGCTCGCCGTGACGTTCGACCCGGCGGGCCCGCAGTACCAGTTCGTCGAGGATCGCGCCTGGATCCCGTCCTTTGGTACGGGCTACATCCTCGGCCTCGACGGCATCGCGCTGGCCTTGCTGGTCCTGACCGCGGTCCTGGTACCCCTGCTGATCGTCGCCGGCTGGCACGACGCCAGCGATCAGGCCAGGTCCGCGCACACGTACATGGCATTGACCTTGGCCGTCGAGGGCATGGTGCTCATTTCGCTGACGGCTCTCGACGTGCTGCTGTTCTACGTGTTCTTCGAGGCGATGCTCATTCCGATGTACTTCCTCATCGGAGGCTTCGGCGGCGCGAACAGGTCCAAGGCAGCGGTGAAGTTCCTGCTGTACAACCTGTTCGGCGGTCTGATCATGCTGGCCGCGGTCATCGGGTTGTACGTGGCGACGGCCAATGGTGACGCCTTCGCGGGCGGCACCTTCGACTTCCGGGCGATCGTGGCCGCCGTCGCCGACGGATCACTGAACATCGATCCCGCCGTGCTGAACGCGTTGTTCCTGGGCTTCATGTTCGCCTTCGCGGTCAAGGCACCGCTGTGGCCGTTCCACCGCTGGCTACCCGATGCAGCGGTCGAGGCCACCCCCGCGACGGCGGTGCTGATGATGGCCGTCGTCGACAAGGTCGGCACTTTCGGGATGCTGCGGTACTGCCTGCAGCTGTTCCCGGACGCGTCGATGACGTTCCGGCCGTTGATCATCACGCTGGCGGTCATCGGCATCGTCTACGGCGCGATCGTCGCGATCGGCCAGACCGACGTGATGCGGTTGATCTCCTACACGTCGATCTCCCACTTCGGCTTCATCATCCTCGGCATCTTCGTGATGACCAGCCAGGGCCAGTCCGGATCGACGCTCTACATGGTCAACCACGGCATCTCGACCGCGGCGCTGTTCCTCGTCGCGGGATTCCTGGTGTCGCGCAGGGGAAGCCGCGCCATCGCCGCCTTCGGCGGGGTGCAGAAGGTGGCGCCCGTTCTCGCGGGTACGTTCCTCGTCGCCGGGTTGGCGACCTTGTCACTACCGGGCCTTGCGCCGTTCATCAGTGAATTCCTGGTGCTGCTCGGCACCTTCACCACGTATCCCGCCATGGCCGTCTTCGCGGCGTCCGCGCTGGTGCTGTCGGCGATCTACATCCTCTGGATGTACCAGCGCATGATGACCGGACCCCTCGCCCCCGACAACGAGAAGCTGCGCGACCTCGTCCCGAGAGAACTCGTCGTGGTGGCACCGCTGATCGCGATCCTGCTGGTGCTGGGGGTCTATCCGAAACCCGTCCTGGACGTCATCGACCCGGCCGTCGGCCACACGCTGACCACGATCGGTCAACAGGACCCGCCACCCCGTGTCGCGCAAGGACCCGCGAAATGACACTCACCCCACCCTCGGTCGAATACGGCCTGCTCTCACCGATGTTGATCGTGCTGGGCGTCGCCGTCCTCGGTGTGCTCGTCGAGGCGTTCCTGCCCCGCGCGGTGCGTTACCGGGTTCAGTCGACGTTGGCCGTCGGAGGTCAGGTCGCCGCGCTGGCGGCGGTCACGATCCAGTGGATCGGTCTCGGTTCGTCGAGTGGCCAGGTCGCCGTGGTGGGCGCCGTCGCCGTCGACAAGCCCGCTCTGTTCCTGCAGGGCACCCTGCTGCTGGTAGGCATCCTCGGCACGCTGCTGATCGCCGAGCGCCGCATCGCCTCCGAGGTCGACGCGCACGCCGGAGCCAGTGGCCTCGACGCCTTCACCCCGATGGCGTCGGCCGTCCCGGGCAGTGTCGCCGAGAAGCTCGCGACTAAGGCCGGCATCGCGCAGACGGAGATCTTCCCGCTGACCATGTTCGCCCTCGGCGGGATGATGCTGTTCGGAGCCTCCGACGACCTGCTGACGATGTTCATCGCGCTCGAGGTGTTCTCGCTGCCGCTGTACCTGATGTGCGGGCTGGCGCGGCGACGGCGACTGCTCTCCCAGGAGGCTGCGCTCAAGTACTTCCTCCTCGGCGCGTTCTCGTCGGCGTTCTTCCTGTACGGCATCGCGCTGCTGTACGGCTACTCCGGCGGGCTGAGCCTCAGCGGCATCCGCGACCAGGCGGCTTCGAACCCGGATGACACGACACTAGCCCTCGTCGGCATCGGCCTGTTGTCGGTCGGGCTGCTGTTCAAAGTTGGTGCGGTGCCCTTCCATTCGTGGATCCCAGACGTGTACCAGGGCGCTCCGACCCCGGTGACGGCCTTCATGGCGGCGGCCACCAAGATCGCCGCGTTCGGCGCCATGCTGCGCATCTTCTACGTCGCACTGCCCGACTTCAAGGACGACTGGCGGCCGCTGATGTGGGGCGTCGCGATTCTCACGATGGTGGTCGGCACGGTGACGGCGGTGTCGCAGAGCGACGTCAAGCGGATGTTGGCCTATTCGTCGATCGCCCACGCCGGCTTCATCCTCACCGGCGTGATCGCGCTGAACGACAGCGGCGTCGCCGCGACGTTGTTCTATCTCTTCGCCTACGGATTCAGCACCCTTGGCGCCTTCGCCGTCGTCAGCGTCGTGCGCAACGCGGCAGGCGACGAGGAAACCGACATGTCGAGGTGGGCGGGACTCGGACGGAGCCACCCACTGGTGGGCGTGGTGTTCTCGCTGTTCCTCCTCGCGTTCGCGGGAATCCCGTTGACCAGTGGCTTCGTCAGCAAGTTCGCGGTCTTCAAGGCGGCGGCCGAAGGTGGTGCCGCGCCACTGGTGATCGTCGGCGTCTGCGCCAGCGCGGTGGCGGCGTACTTCTACGTGCGCGTGATCGTGCTGATGTTCTTCACCGATCCGCCCGAAGACGCGCCGACAGTAGTGGTGCCGAGTGCGCTGAGCACCGCAACCGTCACGTTGAGCGCGGCGATCACCCTGGTTCTCGGCGCCCTGCCGCAGCCGATCCTCGACTTGGCGAACACCGCGAACCAGTTCGTGCGTTAGCGTTCGCCCATGCCTGACGACGAGTTGGTGGTCCGCACCGATCACGGTGCGATCCGCGTGCTGAGGATGAACCGTCCACATGCACGTAATGCGTTGAACCGCGGGCTGATCAGAGCCTTGTACGCAGCCTTGAAGTCCGCGGACGGGGACGCGTCGGTGCGTGCCGTCGTCCTCACCGGTGCCGACCCCGCCTTCTGCGCGGGCATCGACCTCAAGGAGGCGGCGCGCGACGGCCTCAAGTACTTCGATGAGTTCAAGACGCAGAGTTGCATCACGGCGGTCGCCGAGATGCGCACACCGATCGTCGGCGCCGTCAACGGGTCGACCTTCACCGGTGGCCTCGAACTGGCGCTGGGATGCGACTTCCTGGTCGCCTCCGACTGGGCCGTGTTCGCCGATACCCATGCGCGCGTGGGCATCCTGCCGGGTGGTGGCATGACCGCACGGCTCCCCCGGGTGGTCGGTGACGCGATGGCCCGCCGCATGTCGATGACCGGCGAGGTGGTGGATGCGGTCCGCGCCGAACGCATCGGCCTGGTGACGGAGGTCGTTCCGCACGACGGACTGCTGTCCCGGGCCATCGAACTGGCCGCCCAGATCGCCGGGGTGCCCAAGCCGACGATGTTGGGGCTCAAGGAGATCTACGTTCGCGGCGCGTCCGCCGTCGTCGACCCCGCACTGGCCGCCGAGGACGCGATCGCGGGCGCTCAGGAACACGACCTGGCTGGCCTGGAGCAGCGGCGCCTCGACGTCATGCGCGACAACAAGTCGCAAATCGGTACCATTGTTCCTGATCGCTCGTAGGTTTGAACCGCCCGGCAAGCCACAACGTGTCCACTGCGACTGATCCCACGAACAAGGACGTTCACATGCCCGCCTTTCCTGCCCTGACCCACGTCGCGCTCACCGTGAGGGATCTTTCCGTCAGCGCACCCTGGTACCGCCAGCTCATCGGTGTCGACCCGGTGATCGACGAGGACACCAACGCCGGCTACCGCCACGTCGTGTACGCCCTCCCCAACGACACGCTGCTCGGCATACACCAGCACACGCAGCCCGCGCCGGAGGAGCCGTTCAGCGAGTTTCGCGTCGGCCTCGACCACGTGGCGTTCGCCTGCGGTTCCCGCGCGGAGCTGCAGGATTGGGTGGATCGCCTGGACGAGCTGGGCATCGCTCACGGTGGGATCGTCGACGCACCGTACGGCTCGGGTCTGAGCTTCCGCGACCCCGACGGATCGGCCCTGGAGTTCTTCGCGCCGCCTGCCCAGGGTTAGGAATCCGCCGGCGAGTCGTCGTCCGACCCGGCCATCAGGACGTTCCACGCCTCGCGCCGTTTGCGGTCCTGCACCTCCTTGCGCCACTGGGTGCCGCGCTGGCTGAACTGCCCCTCCGCGGCCCGTTCGGCGATCTCCGTGATGCGCCGACCGAGGACCAACGCCTCGCCGATGGTCATGGTCAGCAGGACTCCGGCCCGGTCACCGTCGGGTCTGCCGACGGGGTCGACGACGACTCTGGCAGTCTCGGCCCGGCCATCCGCATCGTCGGTCCAGGGCGGGGTGGAGTACACCTCGGGCACCCCGTCCTCGTCGTTCAGGGTCAGCTGCACGTACATGGGTTCAACGGTAGCCGCTCAGGCCTTGACACCGTGACTGATGATGGCGGCGGTCTGCTCGACCCAGGCGTCGTCCTGCTGCCCACTGGGATCGAGCAGCAGCCGAAGAAGCGTTGCACCACCGATGATCTCGATGAGCCGCTCGGGGTCGACGTCCGCGTGCACCTCCCCGCGGGCGACGGCGTGCACCAGGCGTTCCCGAACAACGCCGAAGAGTCCCACGAAGCGGCTCATGACGCGTGCGTTGAGTTCGGCGTCGGCCGCCATGTCGGCGATCAGCCCAGGTAAGGCGGCCCGCACCACGGGGGTGGTGAAGACGTCGCGGGCGGCGGCGACCATGGCCCGCACGTCGCCGACGATGTCGCCCTCGGGGGTCGTCAACGCGGTGGGCGCTACGGGGAACGCGGCCTCGTGGACCAGTTCGGCCTTGCTCGACCACCGCCGGTACAACGCCGTCTTCGTGGTGCCCGCGCGCTCGGCGACGGCCGCCATGGTGAGATTCACGTACCCGATTTCGACGAGCAGATCCGCGGTCGCCTCCAATATGGCAACGTCGATACGCGGGTCGCGTGGGCGTCCGACGCCTGGGGTCTCGACAACGTCACTCACGTCTGCTTTCATAACGCTACTCACCGTATCGTAATTGCTCGAAGGGGTAAACCGTGACCAACGAACCGGCTGTCGAAGACGTCAGCCGCCTCCAACACTCGTCTCGCGACGTCGCCACCCTGCCGTCTGTGATGGCGCAATGGCTTTCGACCGTCATGCCGGGAGGCACGACGCCCGACGTGACCGTCGAGAGCAGCATCGACGCGAACGGGATGTCGTCGGAGACCATCATCCTGACCGGGAAGTGGGCGCAGGACGGCCAGCCGACGGAGCAGAAGTGGGTGGCCCGCGTGGCTCCGAGCACCGAGGACGTCCCGGTGTTTCCGACGTACCGGCTGGACCACCAGTTCGACGTCATCCGGCTCGTGGGCGAGCTGACCGACGTGCCGGTTCCCCGCGTCCGCTGGATGGAGAATTCGGGAGACGTGCTCGGTACGCCGTTCTTCCTGATGGATCACGTCGACGGCATCGTGCCACCCGACGTCATGCCGTACACGTTCGGCGGCAACTGGTTCGCCGACGCGCCCGCCGAGAAGCGACGCGAGCTGCAGGACGCCACGGTCGACGTCCTGGCCAAGCTGCACTCGATCCCCGATGCCGTCGAAACCTTCGGATTCCTGTCCGAGATCGACCCGCCCGGTGACACCCCGTTGCGCAGACACTTCGGCTGGCTCAAGGACTGGTACGAGTTCGCCGTGCCCGACATCGGCCGCTCATCACTCGTCGAAACCGCCTTGGCGTGGCTGGAGGACAACTTCCCGACCGACGTCGCCGCGACACCGCCCGTGCTGGCATGGGGCGACTCGCGCATCGGCAACGTGCTCTACGAGGACTTTCGTCCCGTCGCGGTGCTCGACTGGGAGATGGCGACGGTCGGACCGCGCGAACTCGACGTCGCGTGGATCGTGTTTGCACACATGGTCTTCCAGGAACTCGCTGGACTCGCGGGCCTGCCCGGGCTGCCCGACGTGATGCGCGAGGAGGACGTGCGCTCGACCTACGAGGAATTGACCGGCGCAACGCTGGGCGACCTGAAATGGTTCTACGTGTACTCCGGGGTGATCTGGTGCTGCGTGTTCATGCGGACCAGTGCCCGACGGGTGCGCTTCGGGGAGATCGAGAAGCCCGACGACGTCGAATCGCTGTTCTACCACGCATCGCTGCTGAAAAGACTTCTCGGAGAGGACAACTGATGCTTGGCCCCATGGATGAGTTTCCGGTACACCAGATCCCGCAGCCGATCGCACAGCCGGGATCGTCGGACCGCAACTTCTACGACCGGTCCTACTTCAACGCCCACGACCGCAGCGGTGACATCTTCCTCATCACCGGCATGGGGTACTACCCGAACCTCGGGGTGAAGGACGCGTTCATGCTGGTCAGGCGCCGCGACGAACAGACCGCGGTGCACCTGTCCGACGCGATCGACCAGGATCGGCTCAACCAGCACGTGCTGGGATACCGCGTCGAGGTCCACGAGCCGCTGCACCGGTTGCGCATCGTGCTCGAGGAGACCGAGGGCATCGCAGCCGACCTCACCTGGAACGGGTTGTTCGACGTCGTCCAGGAACAGCGACACCTGCTGCGGGCGGGCAACCGGGTGACGCTCGACGCGCAGCGGTTCGCACAATTGGGTTCGTGGAGCGGGCATCTCGCGATCGACGGCGAGGAGATCCCCGTCGACCCGTCAACATGGATCGGCAGCCGCGACCGGTCCTGGGGCATCCGGCCCATCGGCGAAGCCGAACCCGCTGGGCGCCCGGCAGATCCGCCGTTCGAGGGCATGTGGTGGCTCTACGTGCCGATGGCGTTCGACGACTTCTCGATCGTCATCATCATCCAGGAGGAACCCACCGGCTTCCGCTCGCTCAACGACTGCACGCGCATCTGGAAGGACGGGCGCGTCGAGCAGCTGGGGTGGCCGCGGATCAAGATCCACTACAACTCGGGAACGCGGATCCCGACCGGCGCCGGCATCGACGCCACCGCACTCGATGGTTCACCGGTGCACTTCGACGTGGAATCCAAACTGCCGGTGCCGATTCACGTCGGCGGCGGCTACGGTGGCGACTCGGGGTGGATCCACGGCGTGTGGAAGGGCGACAAGTTCACCGAACGCCTCACCTACGACATGACCGACCCCGCGATCGTCGGGCGGGCCGGTTTCGGCGTCATCGACCACGTCGGCCGCGCGGTGTGCACCGAGGGCAACGGCGCGCCCGTCGAGGGCTGGGGTCTGTTCGAGCATGGCGCACTGGGCCGTCACGACCCGTCGGGCTTCAAGGACTGGTTGACGGTCGCGGACTAGGCAGGACTCACACACGAAGAAGGGGCACCCGTTTCCGGGTGCCCCTTTCGTAGTGCTTGCGTCAGCGGCCGTTGCCGATGGTCGAAGTGACCGTGCCGACGGTGGCGCGCTGCTGGATGTCGTTGATCCACTGGTGGTGGTCGACGTCCGCGCTGGCGGGGGCGGCCAGGCCGAACAGTGCGGCGGCGAAACCGGTGGCGGCGATGCTGGCCATGCTGGCGAATCCGAACTTCTTCATGATCATCCCTCTTTCTCGGGCCGATTCTCCGGCCGGTCTGAGTGATGTAACGGGGCAGGTCAAGGGTTTAATTCCGGTGGCAGAAATTGATCGACGGCTGGCAGGAATCGAGGCTTGGGCGCCACGCCAAACGTCGCGAGGCATAACCCGCGGCGCCCTCTCTCGGCGTGTCGCCGCCAACGATTATGTGTCGCGGAAGGGAGCGGGAAGGGGGCTAGGCGGTCTGCGCCGGCTCGCTCTGCTCGCTCTTCTTGGCGGCCGACGCCGGGGCACGGCCGAAGACCATCGACTCCTCGATGCGATCGAAGCGGTGGTCGATCAGGTCGAGCACGTAGTTGTGCCGGACGTTCCACGGTCGGTGGATACCGGA
Source organism: Mycobacterium sp. (assembly GCF_035633495.1). Classification (GTDB taxonomy): domain Bacteria; phylum Actinomycetota; class Actinomycetes; order Mycobacteriales; family Mycobacteriaceae; genus Mycobacterium. The sequence goes on from NZ_DASQEU010000138.1 coordinate 38,067, forward strand.
CTTGGGCAGTGCATGCGGGGTGCGCTGGACATAGCCGGCCTTCAGGTCGAACGTCGGCTTCTCCTGCATCGGCACATCGCCTAGGTGCGGGTAGGCGTGCGTATATCCGTGAGAGTCCATGTACGCCAACAACTTCGCCACCGCGCGCGCCGTCATGTCGGCACGCAGTGTCCACGACGCGTTGGTGTAGCCGATGCACCACGCCATGTTCGGGACGTCCTCGAGGAGGTATTCCTTGTAGACGAAGCGATCGGTGGGCTTGATCTCGGTGCCGTCGACGACGATGGTGATGCCGCCCAGTGCCTGCAACTGCAGGCCGGTGGCCGTGACGATGACGTCGGCGTCCAGCCGGTTGCCGGACTTCAGCACGATGCCGGTGGCGTCGACGTGGTCGATGCGATCGGTCACCACCTCGGCGCGGCCGTCGCTGATGTGGTCGAACAGATCCCGGTCGAGGACCAGACACATTCGCTGGTCCCACGGGTCGTAGCGCGGTTTGAAGTGCAGGTCGACGTCGTAGCCCTCCGGCAGGGCCGAGACGGTACGGTTCCTGATCAGCCACCGTCCGAACTTCGGGGCCTTGCGGAACATGAAGTACGACAGCACCGAGAAGGCTGCGTTCCGCAGTCGGACCACGGCGTGGGATAGCTTGCGCGGCAGCACCTTCCGGATCGCCTGCACCATCGGGTCGATCCGGGCCATCGACATCATGTACGTCGGCGAACGCTGAAGCATGATGACGCGCGAGGCCGTCTTCGCCAACGCGGGAACCAGGCTGATGGCCGTGGCGCCACTGCCGATCACCACGATCCGTTTGCCGGAGTAGTCCAGCGACTCCGGCCAGAACTGCGGGTGCACCACGTCGCCGGCGAAGTCCTCCATGCCGGGGAACTCCGGCGAGTACGGCCGGTCGTAGTCGTAGTAGCCGGTGCCGAAGAACAAGAAGCGCCCCCGGTACAGCTTCGCCGAGCCGTCGGGCGTCGCGGTGCGCAGCTTCCAGGTGTCGGTGGAGGAGTCCCACTCGGCCGAGATGACGTGCGTGTCGAACCGGATGTGCCGGTCGATGCCATGATGGCGCGCCGCATCGGTGAGGTAGTCGCGGATGTCGCCGCCGTCGGCCACGTTCTCGGGCCGGGTCCACGGCTCGAAGGGCAGGCTGAGGGTGAAGATGTCACTGTCCGAGCGGATGCCCGGGTAGCGGAACAGGTCCCACGTGCCGCCGATGCGCTCGCGCCGCTCGAGAATGGTGTAGCTGAGCTTGGGGTTCTTCTCGTGGATGCGGTACGCCGCCCCGATACCCGAGATACCCGCGCCGATGATCAGCACGTCCGAGTATTCCGCCTGGCCGTCCATCGCGAACCTCCCTTGGTCCTGCTCCGTACCACCACACGATAGGGGGTCAACCCTGCAGTGCGTCCACGATCCCCGCCAATGAATCCACCTGGATGGGTGCCGGCTGATACACGCACACCTGATCACTGACGCCCGCCACGCGGTCGCGGATGTGAGCGGCGATCTCCTTCGGCGTGCCGCAAGCGGCGATGGTGTGCAGCACTTCGTCGTCGATCAGCCCGCCCATCTCCTGCCAACGCCCCTGCTTGGACAGCGCGTGCAGGTCCGGCTGCAGGTCGCCCCAACCATGGGCCTCGAGCACCGGACGATAGGCGGGCGTCGACCCGTAGAAGGCGAGTAGCTGACGGGTCGCGGTGTGGTGCGGGTCCTCGTCGCTGACCGACACGATGATCTCGGGGACGACGGCGAAGTCGGCGCGACTGCGTCCCGAGGCCGCCAGCCCCTCGTCGACCTTCGGCATCGTGACGTCGTGGAGAAAGCGCTTCGAGCCGAACGGCATGACGAGCAGTCCGTCGGCGGCCTCGGCCATGGCGCGGGTGAGGCGAGGTCCGAGCGCGCCGACGTAGATCGGGGGCGGCCCGTGCGGGATGGACTTCGGGGTGAAGTTCGGCGTCATCAGGGTGTGGCGGTAGAACTCGCCCTGGAAGCTCAGCCGCTCACCGGTGGTCCACGCCTCGAAGATCGCTCGGAGCGCACCGATCAGCTCGGTCATCCTGGCGACCGGCTTGTCGAAGTCGGCGCCGAACCGCTTCTCGATCTGCGTGCGAATCTGCGTGCCCAGTCCGAGGATGAACCGCCCGTCGGCGAGCAACTGATGGTCGATCGCCTGATGCGCGAGGTGAATCGGGTTGCGCGGGAACGCGATCGCCACATTGGTCATGAGGTCCAGCCCGCCGACCGTCGATGCCAACGTCAGCGGCGCGAAGACGTCGTGCGGCCCCTCGAAGGTGAACACCCCGGTGGCACCCGCCTCGCGCAGCGCCCGGGCCCGCTCGATCGCATCCGTGGGTCCGAACAATGCCGTCATGACCTTCACCCGTGAGAGCCTAGTCAAGTGACCACCCCAGTCGGCCCGGACGTCGTGATCGTGGGCGCCGGGTTCGCCGGGTTGACGGCCGCGCGCAGTCTGACCGGGCTGGGGTACGACGTCGTCGTTCTCGAGGGCCGTGACCGCGTCGGCGGCCGGTCCCACACCACCACGATCGCCGGTGTGCCCGTCGACTTCGGCGGTACGTTCGTCGGGCCGACACAGACCGAGGTGCTCGAGCTCGCCGCCGAACTCGGCTGCCCGACCGTACCGACCTACCACGAAGGCAAGAACCTGATCCGCTGGCGCGGCCGGGTCGAGTCCTACCGCAGCACCATCCCCAAGCTGTCGATCCTCGAACTGCTCGACGTCTCGCGCATCCAGTGGCGGTTCGAACGCCTCGGCAGGCAGGTCCCGCTGGGCAAACCGTGGACGGCGCCGACGGCTCACCGCCTGGACCAGCAGACCCTGGAGGGCTGGCTGCGGTCGGTCCACGCGGGCAGGAGCACCAGGGATCTGATGGCGATCATGGCGCGGGTGACCTGGGGCTGCGAGCCCGACGAGGTGTCGCTGCTGCACGCGGTGCGCTACGTCAAGGCCGCAGGCGGCATCGGCCCGATGCTCGACGTCGAGGGCGGCGCGCAACAGGACCGCTTCCCCGCGGGAACCCAGCAGATCGCGTTGCGCATGGCCGAGGATCTCGGCGACCGGGTGCGTCTCGACCACGTCGTGGAACGCATCGCGCACGGCGCAGACCGCGTCACCGTGCACACCGCCACCGAGGCCCTGACGGCGCGCGCAGTGGTCGTCGCCGTCCCGCCCGAGCACCGCGCGATCATCGCCTTCGACCCGGGACTGCCCGTCGGCCACGCCGACCTGGCGAGGCACTGGCCGCAGGGCAAACTCAGCAAGGCCTACGCCGCGTACGCGACGCCGTTCTGGCGCGCCGACGGGCGATCGGGCGAGGCGCTGTCCGACGACGGTCCGGTGTTCATCACGTTCGACGTCAGTCCCGGTGACGACGGACCGGGAGTCCTACTCGGCTTCACCGACGCGCCCACGTTTGACCCGCTTGCGCCGGATGCCCGCCGCGCCTGCGCCCTGAAGTGCTTCGCAGACCTCTTCGGCGACCGGGCACTGCACCCGATCGACTACGTCGACCACCGCTGGGGCGCAGAGCCCTTCGCGCCGGGAGGTCCGACCGCCGCGGTGCCACCTGGTTCGTGGACGACCTACGGGCAGTGGTTGCGCGAGCCGGTGGGTGGCATCTTCTGGGCGGGCACCGAGACCGCAGACGAATGGACGGGGTTCCTCGACGGGGCAGTTCGGTCGGGCCACCGTGCGGCCGCCGAGGTCGCCGGGTACCTGACTCCTACGAGCTGATCCACCGTTGCGCCCGAACTGATTCGACGAGCGCCCGCAGGTGCTGGTTGACCTCGTCGGGGTGTTCCAGGGGGCCGCAGTGGCCGCCGGGCAGTTCGACCAGGGACGTCAGATTCGGTGCGTCCGCGGCGATTCGGCGGGACGCGCCGATGGGCAGCAGACGGTCATGACGACTGCCGATGACCAGCGTTGGCACGGTCAGGTTTCGCAGCGAGATGTGTGTCGGGCCAAGCGAATCGACGAGCACCCTGGCCCAGCCGCCACGGCCCGCCGCCGGGGTTTCGGTGAACAGGTCGAAGACGAAGTCGGCGATCGCCGGGTCGGCGTCACGGCCCACCGCCAGCGCGGCGACGAAGCGTCGGCTCTGCTGCACCGAGCCGGGCACCAGCGGCGCGGACCCGAACCTCTTCAGCAACAGCCCAGCCGTTCGCACCCGGCCGCCCACCAACGGACGCGGGACGGGAAGGAAGTTGACGTGGCGCAGCAGATCACCGGTCGTCGTGTTCATCAACGCGACGGCGTCGGCACACTGCCGAACCCGATGCGAGTAGCGCTGCGACCACGACGAGATCGCGATGCCGCCCATCGAATGACCGGCGATCACGGCGCGCTCGCCCGGGGCCAGCGTGGCATCCAGCACCGCATCGAGGTCCGCGGCCAGGAAGTCCAAGCTGTAGTTCCCGCGGCGCTGCGGCACTGCACTTCGGCCGTGGCCCCGATGGTCATAGGCGATGACGCGGTAGTCGCTTGCCAAGTCGGCAATCTGATGGGCCCACACCCGAATGGCGCACGTGATCCCGTGCGCCAGCACGATGGGGTATCCGTCCTCGGGACCGAACACCTCGGTGTGAATCTTCGTACCGTCCACCGAGCGGACGTCGACCGAGCGGCCCGGCGGCATCGCGTCCAGCAGTGCCAGCCGCCTCAGACTCGTCGCCATGTGCGCTCCGATCCGCCGCGGCACCCTTGCCATTGGCTGCCGAATTGTAACCATCGACGCGGTCGGTGCGGCGGACCGTCGTACTGGCGTCCTCGCACCGCGCTGTTAAATGGTCACGATGCGCGCCATTCAGATACCCAGGCTCGACGGTCCGGAGGCTGCGGAACTCGTCGAGATCGACGAACCGATCCCCGGCGACGACGTCCTCATCGACGTGTACGCCGCCGGTGTCGCGTTTCCCGATGCCCTTCAGACGCGCGGGCTCTATCAGCACAGGCCGGAGCTTCCCTACGTGCCGGGCGCCGAGATCGCCGGCGTGGTGCGCAGCGCTCCCCCTGGTGCTCACGTGACCGCGGGCGACCGGGTGGCCGCGCTCACGATGCTCTCCGGCGCGATGGCGGAAGTCGTTGCGCTACCGGCAGATCGGGTGTTCAAGCTGCCCGACGCGGTGTCCTTCGAGGCCGGCGCCGGGCTGCTGTTCAACGATCTGACGGTGCACTGTGCGCTACGTACCCGCGGCCGCTTGGTGGCAGGCGAGTCGGTGCTGGTGCACGGCGCGGCCGGCGGCATCGGCACCTCGACGCTGCGCCTTGCCTCGGCGTGGGGTGCGGCGCGCAAGATCGCCGTCGTCAGCACCGAGGACAAGGCCGACGTGGCCCGCGCCGCCGGCGCCACGGACGTGGTGCTCGCGGACGGCTTCAAGGATGCCGTGAAGGAACTCACCGGAGGGCGGGGCGTAGACATCGTGGTGGATCCGGTCGGCGGTGATCGGTTCACCGATTCACTGCGGTCCCTCGCTCCCGGCGGCCGACTGCTGGTGATCGGCTTCACCGGCGGTGAGATCCCGACGGTCAAGGTGAACCGGCTGCTGCTCAACAACGTCGACGCCGTCGGCGTCGGCTGGGGCGCCTGGGCCGCCACCCACCCTGGGTATCTGGCCGAGCAGTGGGCCGAACTCGAGCCGTTGCTCGCCTCCGGCGCGGTGTCGGCGCCCGAACCCGTGGTCTATCCCCTCGAGCGAGCCGCCGAGGCCATCGCCTCCCTGGAGGACCGCACCGCCAAGGGCAAGGTCGTCGTCAAGGTCCGGTAGGTAGCCGGCCGCGGGCAGCTTCACGTCGTGACTCAGGGTTGCTTGGCGCGGACGAGGAAGGCGACGGCCGCGACCGCTGCGACGACACCGATCACACCCCACAGCACGAACGAGAAGACCAGGGAGCCGACGAACCCGCCGAACGTCGACGCGAGGTACACCAGCCAGATCAGGCGGTAGGCGCACCACGCCGCGAGGACGGCACTGCTGATGCCGATGATCCGGCTGCGCTGGCGGTCGACGCGGTTGACCTGTTCCTCGACGGCGGTGGGGACGATGTTCATGCTGTCGTGCCTTTCGTGGGGCGTCGCCTCGGTGGCGTCGTCGTTGAGGCAAGTAGACGGTGCCCCCACGGCTACCGATCCCAACAATCGCGCATCCCCGAGACACTGACTGAAGCGGTCGTGATGATCAGAAGGATGGCGCGCAATGACCAGGTGCGCGATGATGCCGCCCATGCGCAATCTCTCGGGTCTGGTGTCCATGCTGGCTCTCATCGGTCTGGCGGCCGCCACGGCCTGTGCCCCTGCTGACGACACGGCGACCAGCACGTCATCGGCCGCCGGCGCGGCCGTGCCGTGCACCAAGGACTCCCTGACCACCTTGACGAAGGGGTCCATCACCTTCGGCACCGACCAGCCGGCGTACCCGCCGTGGTTCGTCGACGACGACCCCGCCAATGGCAAGGGCTTCGAATCGGCAGTCGCGTACGCCGTCGCCGACAAGCTCGGGTACGCCACCCAGGACGTGAAGTGGGTGCGGGTGCCGTTCAACGCGGCGATCGCGCCGGGCCCAAAGACGTTCGACGCCAACCTGAATGAGTTCTCCATCACCGACGAACGCAAGCAGGCCGTGGACTTCTCCTCGCCGTACTTCAACGTGACGCAGGCCGTCGTCGCGGTGAAGTCCTCACCGGCGGCGCAGGTGAAGACCCTCGACGGGCTCAAGGGTCTCAAGCTCGGCGCCCAGGTCGGCACCACCAGCTACACGGCCGCCCAAGCCATCGACCCGGGTGTCGCGGTGTTCAACAACAACGACGACGCCAAGGCCGCGTTGTCGAACGGTCAGATCGACGCGCTGGTGCTGGACCTGCCGACCGCCTTCCAAGTACAGAGCGAACTCACCGACGGCGTCACCGTCGGCCAGTTGCCCGCAGGCACCGAGAAGGCCGAGCAGTTCGGGATCGTGCTGGACAAGGGCAGCCCGCTAACGGCTTGCGTGTCCAAAGCCGTCGACGAGCTCGGCAATGACGGCGAGCTGTTCAAGCTGCAGAAGGTGTGGCTCACCGGCGCAGGCAACGCACCGGTCCTCTCATGACCACGGCCGCCCTTGACCGGGTGGCCTACCGGCAGTCACGAGCCCGACGGTCCATCCTGGTCGCCCTGGTGTCGACCGTGGTCTTCGCCGCGGTGCTGCTGTTCGCGGTGACGTCGTCACCGGGCTGGCCGCGAGTCCGCGACTCGTTCTTCAACCTGCGCGTCGGCTGGGACAGCTTGCCGGCGCTGCTGGAGGGCTTGTGGCTCAACGTCCGGGTCCTGGTCGTCTGCCAGGTGCTGATCCTGATCTTCGGTCTCGGCCTGGCGGCGGTGCGGACCCTTCGCGGCCCCGTGTGGTTTCCGGTGCGGGCGTTGGCAACCGGATACGTCGACCTGTTCCGCGGCCTGCCGCTGCTGATCTGTCTGTACCTGGTCGGCTTCGGCCTGCCGGGTTTGCGACTGTCGGGACTGCCGACGAACCCGGTACTGCTCGGCGGTCTGGCACTGGTGTTGATCTACTCCGCCTACGTAGCCGAGGTGTTCCGGGCGGGCATCGAATCGGTCCACCCGTCGCAGTTGGCGGCCGCCAAATCCCTTGGGCTCAACTATCGGCGGACCATGCGACTGGTGGTGCTGCCGCAGGCGACGCGCCGGGTGACACCCGCACTGCTCAACGACTTCGTGGCACTTCAGAAGGACTGCGGCTTGATCTCGGTGCTCGGCGCCGTCGACGCGGTCCGCGCCGCCCAGATCCAGGTCGCCACCACCTACAACTTCACGCCGTACGTCGTGGCGGGTCTGCTGTTCGTGGCGCTGGCGGTGCCGTCCGCGCGGTTGGCCGACTGGGCGGCCAAACGGGTGGCGACCCGACAGGGCGCGCTGTGACGGATCCGGTGCTGTCGGTGCGGGGCCTCACGAAGGCCTATCACGATCGACCCGTGCTCGACGGCGTCGACCTCGACGTCGACGAGCATCAGGTCGTCGTGCTGATCGGGGCGTCCGGATCGGGAAAGTCGACGCTGCTGCGGTGCATCGACCTGCTCGAGGACATCGACGACGGCCAGATCCTGCTCGACGGCCGCGACATCAGCGACCCGCGCATCGACGCCGACGAAGCCCGCCAGGCCATGGGCATGGTGTTCCAGTCCTTCAACCTGTTTCCCCACCTGACCGCGCTGGCGAACGTGGCGCTGGCTCCCCGGGTGGTGCACGGGTCGACGCGCCGTGACGCCCAGGAGCGCGGCCGCGAACTGCTGACCCGGGTCGGTCTGGCCGAGCACGCCGACGCCTACCCGGACAAGCTGTCCGGCGGTCAGCAGCAGCGGGTGGCCATCGCCCGGGCACTGGCCTACGACCCCCGACTTCTGCTGCTCGACGAGATCACCAGCGCGTTGGACCCAGAATTGGTCGGCGAGGTGCTGACCCTCGTCGGCGAGTTGGCGGGCGCGGGCCGCACCATCGTGATGGCCACCCACGAAATGGCGTTCGCCCGAGAAGTCGCCGATCGGGTGTGCTTCCTCGATGGTGGCCTGATCGTCGAATCCGGCTCGGCCGAAAAGGTTTTGACCGATCCGCAGCAGGACCGCACCCGTCG
>NZ_DASQEU010000139.1:0-17297 GCF_035633495.1 Mycobacterium sp.
TCGAAGGCCGCGTGGTGCAGTGACGTGGCGCCTTCCTCGTCGCGGGCGTTCGGATCATCGCTTTCGGCCGGCACGACAAGCTTGGCCTGGGTGATGTCGATGCCGTGGCGGGCGAGCAGATCGAGCCGATCGGCGAACCCGTGTTCGGCCGCCCATTCGACTTGGCGCTGCCACATCTGTTCGCGGGTCTCCATGGCCTCGCCCAGACGCCGTTCCCAAGGGCTGGGTCCGGCGTCGGCCAGTCCGTGCGCTAACAGCAGCTCCAGGTGTGTGTCGTCGGGACGAAACATCCGGTTGTAGAGCGTCTGCTGGTCGACGGGGTGCGCGCCCGAGTTCAGCAACAAAGTGGCGAGCGCAGGAGCGAAGGAGTGTCGCGGTTGGCGACGTGGTCCTTGCTCGCCTTCACCGAACACTCCGGTCAACGCGGTGAACGGCGTCGACATCCCGCGCCACAGGTACCCCGCATTCGGGTCTGCACCGGCTTCGAGCAGCATGGTGGCTGCCGTGAGCAACCCGTCTTGGCTCCGTTCCAGGGGAACCCGTGAATAGCACAAGTAGAGGAGCGGCACCCAGCCGAAAGCCCACCTCGGGTGGTCGCGAAACCGGGTTGACTGGCGAGGTGGCGCGACAGTGCGTTGGCGTCGGCGGCGCAGGCGGCGGCCCACCCGTGCTGATCCACCAGGTTGGGATCGGCATCGAGAAGCTGTGCCGCGGCTTGCCAACGTGGCGGCGCGTCGGTGTCGTCGTAGCGCAATGACGACCACGTGCAGAATCGGTCGGCGGGGTCGAGCGTGTTCTCGTCGATGTTGCTCGGATCGACGCTGAGGTCGGCGGCGATCTGGAGGTAGTGCACCAGTGTCGGCCAGCCGGTGAAGCCATAGCTACGGGCCACAGTCAGCTGTGCGTCGTGCAGCGCGAACCGGCTCGGGGCGCTGGTGAGGGCCAAATCAGGACGTGGATGGTGCTGGCGGACGGTCTCCAGCACATCTGGATCGTTCGCGTCCACTCCGCGCTGAAGTCTGCGTGCGTCGCTACGAAGCCGGTCGATCGAGGGATTATCGGGCAGGGTGCTGGCCATGACGGCCTCCTCTCATGCGCCCGGTGTCCGCAAGATCGGGCAGAGAAGAGGTCGGTTATCAACTAAATATCACCGGCAGGGAGGCTGAGCCCCTTCGAGCGGACATCGGGCGGTCCTGCACGCCCAAGCGAAAGACTACCAGCCGCACGATGAATTCTGCTGCCGCGATAGTGACCATCGTCTGCCCAGTCGTGTGCGAGGACGGCCTCGTCCCTCACCGACGTTCCATCGGGCCAGCGAGTACCCTCGGTGAGTTTCTCAATCATTCTGTGGCACAGTAGAATCGGCACTATTAACTGGCGCCGGCGCGTCCCGATGAGGTGCGAGCTGGATCGGTAATTGAGTGACACCCGACGCGATGATCCGATCTCAGGTCTGGTGTCGCACTTCTGTCGCGACATGAAGGTAGAGCGGCTACTCGGCGGCGTTGTAGGTGGTTCGGGCCTGGGTCAGTTCGAGTCACGCCGCTGCAGCGCCGGCACGCGGGCTGGTCGTCGATGATGCCTTGCAGTCCGCATTGATGCCCGCAGGCGCAGATCCCGGTGATGCGTTTGGGCCAGGTCAACCGCCTGCGGTGGCACAGAACCGTCACACTGCATTCGAAGGACGTCGCCACTGGTCGCAGCACAGGCCAGACCACACCCGGCGAAGATCAACCAGTGCTACTCGACGTCGCCCTCCTCGACTGACGCCTGCGCGCGCCGCTGGGTCGCTTCGATCAACCAGGTGCATACTGCAGACGTCCGGTGGAGGCACCTCCGAATGCACGGCATGCGGCCCCTCCAGGTCGGTACCGGCCCGCAGCAACGCGTAGCAGTTTCGCTCGGGGTTCACGCCGCACCGTAGGTGTCGATTCAAGCGCGCTGGTGGACTCAGGACCACGCGCCGTTAGGCCCCTGTGCCAGAAGGCCATTGGCCCATTTCATGGATAATGATGACTTATCCATGAAATGGCGTTGGAACCTGCTGTAGGACAGCATGTTTAAGGTATCCGCAGCAGGCTGCAGAAACGTCACCGTGACGAATTGGCGGCGTTGTGCTGCTGACGCCAGACTGGCGATGCCCACCACCGGGTGGCCGCAGCTACGCTGCAAAGCTGTCTGAAGTCTGGCGGCAGGAAGGGTGAGACGAAGCGCTGTGGGCGAAGAAGGAATGAGAAGAGCCCATATGGATCAATAGAGGCACTGGTCGTCGCGGTCGGCAATGAAATACTTTGTAGCACAGTGCAACTCGCAATGGTTAACTGGTAGCAGTGCGTGTTCAGGAGGTGCGAGTTCACGGCGCAGTCCTAATGGCTCACCAGGCTGGCAGCCTCAGGTGAGTGGTCTGCCTCAACCGGTCTTCGCCGCCCGCGAATGGTGTGAGTTGAGAGTTGCTGACACCGCTCCTGCCACCGGAGGGTCACGGCGTTGTTGCGATGGATCTGCCTCGTGATCATCAGGTCGTGGTCGGTGTCGATTTCCCAGATCCGGTCGACGATGTGGTAGCGATCCAGCGATTCACCCTGGCAGCTGTATAACAAATCTGTTATATTGGGTTCATGGGTTCGTACGGTGGAGATCTCATCCGCGAAGCGCGTCGCCGCGCCGGCCTGACGCAGCAGGAACTCGCTTCGCGTGCAGACACCGCCCAGCCCGCGATCGCACGGTGGGAGTCCGGCCGCACGGCGGTCAGCCTCGACGATGTGATCCGGCTTGTCCGGCTGTGCGGACTCGATCTCGACATGAATGTCGTGGTTCGCGACGATAGCGATGTCGCCCAAGCCGCGCGTTTGGCTGACATGACTGGCCAAGCGCGCCTTGACCGTCATGCCCGGGTCACCAAGCAGCTCAGGAAGATTCGCGCGGTGGGTAGCGCCTGATCATGGAACTCGATCTCGCGCGTTTGTTCGAGGTGCTGCACCGCCATGAGGTGGTCTATGTGCTGATCGGCGGTCTGGCGGCCGTGTTCCACGGGTCGCCGTTCCCGACGGAAGATGCCGACATCACTCCCCAGAATGACCGCCCTAACCTCGACCGGCTTGCGGCCGCGTTGCGCGAGCTCAACGCGAGGATTCGCACCGAGACCGTTCCTGAAGGCCTGCCCTTTGCGTGCGATGCCGAAGGATTGGCCGCGGCGCAGACGTGGAATCTGCAAACTGATGCTGGCGATCTCGACGTCGCCTTCCAGCCCTCCGGTACACACGGCTACTCGGACCTGCGTCGCGACGCGACGGCCGCTCAGCTGTACAACGTCACTGTGCATGTCGCGTCGCTGAGCGACGTCGTCCGGTCCAAGGCGGCGGCTGACCGGCCGAAGGACCGTCGGGCCCTGCCTGCTCTGCGTGAGATTTTGGCTAAGCGCACCGACTGAATTGCGGTGTGGTCCGCCAGTCGATCGCGGCGATTCACACGCATAACACCGGGCCCGAGTAGGGCATTGGCTGGCACGCTCACGCCGTCGCTCATTCCATACACTCGTCGTCGTCAAGCCGGGTTGCAACGTACCGCGCGTAAGTTGATGCGGCCGCTCGCGCATGAGCTTCCAACGTCTGAGGGCTGTAGCCCAGGGTTTCGGCCAGGATGGCGATCGGTGTGGTTTGCGTGAGTTCATTGAGGGTGCCTAACCGAGCCTCGAGGGTGGCGAGAACGGGCCGTAGGTGGTTGCGGAGATGCGTTGGCGTGACGTGCATGCCGGGGCGGTAGCCGCGAAATGCCCAGGGCGAGTTGGGATGTGCCGCGGTTTGGTTGTTGTGGTTGCTTGCGGCCAGCGCGCGAACGGGTTCATCGAGGGGTGGCGGGAGATCGATCGGCAAGCCAGCCAGATTGATGGTCACCGTGTCGGCGCTGATCGTGACTTGGTCCCAGGTGAGAGGTGAGAGCGGCGATGTCTTCTGCGCGTTGGGCGAAGACGATCATCAGGATGGCGGCCAAGCGGTCGCGGGGATGAAGAGTCTGCTGGTGAGCGACCTTCTCGATGACGGCGTTCTGTTGTTCGACCGGCATCCGCCGGGCGCCTCCTCGGCGGTGCGGTGTCACTTCGAGATCGGAAGGAATGAGCCTGGCCTTGATGGCCCACCTGATGAAACGGATGATGTGCCCACGGGTGGTGGGACCGGTCGATTGCCACAGATCGATGTGGGCCTGGGTCAGCTGCTCAACGGTGATGCCGTGCTCGGCGGTCAGCCAGTTGCAGAACTCGATCGTGACGGTGACGGCCTGTTTGGCACGCAGGAACGCCGAGTCGGAGACTGGGTTCATCGAGCGGAGCCGTTTCTCGAGGTTCCATCGGATGAACCTGGCGACAAGTTTTCGGTGTTCGTCGGTGGTGATGCGTTGTTGGGCTGTGACCACCCAGGATTGGAACCTCGCCAGCCTCTCGTCACGTGACGTAAGGGCGCCGTGCTCGACGAGAAGGCTGCGCACGTAGTTAGTCGTGCGGCCTGGCGGCAGTTGGTCAAGCACATTATGGGTGAGGGTTGGGTGGCGGGCCAGCTCGCGCAGCACGTGCTGGACGTGGGTTTGGCGGATCCAGGTGAGACCGCTGTTGGGGCGGTCCATCTCAGCGAGTGCATCGACGATTAGTTGCAGCTGCGGGGCGATCACGCCGGCGTCGGGGTTGGTGAGCAACCGCTGGGCGGTGGCACGGAGCCCGCACCGTTGGCATTGGCCGCCGCTGTAGAGTTCGGCCTCGTCGCCGCAGCTGATGCAGTCGACATTGAGCCTGACGCCGCTACAGCGCCGGCATGCGGGCCGGTCCTCGATGAGGCCGGGCAGCACGCCTTGGTGGCCGCACGCGCAGATCCCGATGGTTCGTTTGGCGGCCTGGTAGCAGTATCCGCAGATCGATCCGTCCGGCCAGGTAGCCACCAGTTCGTAGTGCCCGCGGCATCGGGTGCATCCGATCGGCCAGCGTTGTGGGTCCTCAGGTTTGCGGGGGCGGGCCATCGTCGTCCTGGACGATTCGAATCCGTTTGGCGACGGGGTTGCCGGGCGCTATTCCCAAGTCCCGTGGGCGTGGCGCGTTCGCCGAGGCGGCGGCCTGCATCTCGACGTAGGGCTCGAACAGATCGTTGGGCGAGCAGTCGAAGATGTCGCAGAGCGCGGCGAAGGTACGCGACGGAATACGTTGGGGTTCACCGGTGACGAGGCGGTAGACCTGCGCATCGGAGAGATTGATTCCTCTCGAGCACAGTAATGGCCGCAGCTCAGTGGACTTCCACAGATTGTGGGCCGCCATCACGCGCCGCAGATGCCAATGAAAACCGATACGGCGCTGTTCAGCCACCGGAATCATCCGTCCGGATGCGGCGAGCAATCATTTGCTGTACCACTCGTTGCTTGAAGTCCGAGCCCACAGGAGCGTCGCGAGTAAGCTCTGGAGGCAGGCAAGGACGCGATCGCTCGAGAGGTGCGTCGCGGCGGACTTCCGTTGCAGCGCTTGATGACCGGTGATTCCATGGGGGCGCTGGCGCGGGAGCTGCGCTACGTCGACGTCTCCGCGCTCTACACCGCCGTCGGCGAAGGCCATGTGTCGGCCCGACACGTCGTGCAGCGGTTGGTCGCGCAACTCGGGGGCGACGACGAGGCCGCCGACGAACTCGCGGAGCGGTCGACTCCTGCGACCATGCCGATGCGCCAGCGCAGCACCGACGACGTGGGTGTCGCGGTGCCCGGGGCGCCGGGTGTGCTGACGAAGCTCGCCAAGTGCTGCACCCCGGTACCCGGTGACATCATCATGGGTTTCGTGACGCGCGGCGGGGGAGTCAGCGTGCACCGCACGGACTGCACGAACGCCAATTCGCTGGAACAGCAATCGGAACGGATCATCGACGTGCAGTGGGCGCCGTCCCCGTCGTCGGTGTTCCTGGTCGCGATCCAGGTGGAGGCCCTCGACCGCCACCGGCTGCTCTCCGATGTCACCCGGGTGCTGGCCGACGAGAAGGTCAACATCTTGTCGGCATCGGTCACGACGTCCAACGACCGCGTGGCGATCAGCCGGTTCACCTTCGAAATGGGCGACCCCAAGCACCTCGGCCACGTGCTCAATGTGGTGCGCAACGTCGAAGGCGTCTATGACGTCTACCGCGTCACCTCCGCCGCCTGACTCGGCTGGCTGCGGCGGGGAGGAGTCAATGGTGCCATCTCTCCCAGGCGGCCTGTTTCGTGGTGCCGGCGAGACCAGCAACGCTGCTCCAGGACTGGGCTTCAGCCAGGGTGCGGGCTGAGGTTCCCAGGCATTCGCCGACGTAGCGACTGAGACCGAGCAAGGTTTCGAAGGCGATCGGGTCGGTGCTGTTGGCAAGTGCATCCAGCAGGGTGCGGGCTTCGGCCGCAATGTCGGTTGGTTCTCGACTCACGGAGTCAGTATGGCCGGGATCTGGTGTCAAAGGTCAGAGCTGGGTCATGGGACCAGTGCCACCGTGCGTACACCGTCAGGGTCGTTGAAGGTTCGCGTCCATGACGTCTCGGGCCAATGCCACGTGGCGGTTCCGGCTGCGGGCTGATAGTTGGCGGTGTAGAGAGTGCCGAAGCCGATGTCGAATTCGTCGTTGCACAACGGTGGCTGCAGCATCGCCGCGACGAGGTGCTCGCCCGATGTACGGTCGGCTCGCAGCTGGTCCAATAGCGTGAGTCGCCCAACGCTGTTGAATCGAGCGGCGGTGGCGGGGTATTCGACGTGATCGAGCCGGTGGTTGGTCGTGGCCTCGAGTCGGCTCACGATGGCAGGCTGCTCCGGGGCGACGAAAACCGTAGCGTGACTGCCAGTGGTGTCGACCAACGCCACGTTGTAGGACTGCGCAACGGGAATCCGCCGAAGAACGCTGACTCCTTGTTCGACGGTGGCACAGGACTCCAACACATAGCGCAACACGATGGGAATCCCGAAGCCCTCACCGCCGCCCGGTCGGCCACCGAAGGTCAGCGAGACAGCCAGCCCGTCCTCGTTCATCCCGTCCAGCAGACCCCAGAGCATGTCGCTCGTTCCCAGCACCCGGCGCTGTCCCGAGTAGTTGGTGGACGCGATGACGCCTTCAAAGAGCGCCTGGTCGTAGTCGTAATTTCGGATCAAGATCGGCTGCTCGCCAGGGATCACAACCTGGGAACAACCGACGCTGAAAGCCGGAAGCCCCCACATCGACAGCATGCGGGCCGCGACCGGGTCATCACCGGTCAGGTGACAGAGCCTTTCCCAGGTAGGTATCAGCTCAGGGAGGTGTCGGGTAAGCGCGCGCCGGCATTCGTCCAGAGAGGGTCGGGCGGCCAGCCCTTCCCGGGCATACCAGCGCCGGTAGGCCGGCCAGGTCGCCGCGTAAAGCGCCTGCCAACGGGGGCCTGGCCTGGTCTCCCGGTAGGCGTGGAGGGTCAGGATGCGACTGGTCTCACTGGCAGGTCCGGCCGCTGAGCCTCTCGCGATGGCCGCAGCCGATTCCACCATCGAGTGTCGCTTGTCCACCGAGGCCCAGTGCAGGCCGTAGTCGAGCCACTCCTGCCAATGAGCACCAGGAGAGGGGAGAAGCGGGGACGCGAGTTCGGTCAGAAGTGCGCTCATGCGTCAAGACTATCTTGACGTTTGAAAATCCGTCAAGATGGTCTTGACGATGTGGACGGGGTTTTGCCGTAGCTGCGGCGACGAGGCCGGTGGGGCACCGGTAGGGTCGTGGCCATGTCGGATGTGCCACTGATGTCCGGTTTTCCCCCGGATCAGGCAGCGCTGGTGACGTTGGCGAACTGGCAGGATGCGCCGTACAACCGTTGGGCGTTTCAGCACCTGCGCGAGGTGATCCCCACCCACCGCATCCCGCGCGGGTCGGGTCCGGTGGCCGCACTGGCGACCGCCGACAACCCCCTGGCGCCCGAGGCCGTCACCGTGCACCGCCTGGAGGGCCGGACATCGACGCTGGCCGAGGTGCTGGCCGAAACCTGGACCGACGCCGTGGTGATCGTGCACGACGGCCGCATCGTGCTGGAGAGCTACGGCAACGGGATGACGGCGCAGACCCCGCACCTGATGATGTCGGTGACGAAGTCGGTCGTCGGCTGTGTCACCGGAATCCTGGCCGATCAGGGGCTGCTCGACCCCGACGAGCAGGTGAGCACCTATGCGCCCGAGGTCGCCGGCTCCGGCTACGGCGGCGCGACGGTGCGCGATCTGCTCGACATGCGTACCGGAGTCGTGTTCAGCGAGGAGTACACCGACCCGCAGGCCGAGGTCCGGGTCATGGAGCGCTACATGGGGTGGCGGCCGGGCACCGACACCGACGAGCTCCGGGGGATGTACGCCTATCTGGCCACACTGGCGGTCGGCACCGCGCACGGTGGGCCGTTTGTGTACCGCTCGGCCGACACCGACATGCTGGGCTGGGTGTGCGAACGCGCCGCGGGCACGCGGATGGCCGAGCTGATCTCGACGTTGATCTGGCAGCCGATGGGCGCCGAGTTCGACGCCGACATCACCTGCGACGCAGTCGGTTCCGCGATACACGACGGCGGAATGTCGGCGCATGCCCGGGATCTGGCGCGGTTCGGGCAGCTGCTGCTCGACGACGGGGTCGTCGGGGGGAAATCCGTGGTGCCCAAGCAGTGGCTGACCCAGGCCCGCACCATCGACCCGGATCTCCGGGCGGCGTTCGTGTCCTCGGACTCGGAGCCGTTCCTCACCGGCGGCTGGTACCGCAACCAGTTCTGGTTCACGCCCGGGGTGCTCGGGGATCTGCACCTGTGTCTGGGCATCCACGGACAGATGGTGCTGGTGGACCGGGCGACGCGCACCGTGTCGGTGAAGTTCTCGACGTGGCCGGCCGCCCAGAATCCGGTTTACCTGCTCGACACCATCCGCGGGTTCGTGGCCGCGGGGCAGCACGCGGCCGGGCTGACTGAGCGTGTCCCGAAGCACCGGCGCCGCAAAACCGGACCGGTCGGCATCGTCGAGGGCCGCGAGCGCGGGCACAGCTGAGGCGAGCGGCTACTTCACCCAGCCGATGGGTGTCACACTCGGGGGTTCGGGCAGCGGCTCGCTCACATACATCGAGCGGATCCCGTCGATGTAGCTGCGGCAGCGCTGCGTCAGTCCATCGTCCGTCTGCATCCGGCCCTTGGTCACCAGGATCCCCAGGTCCGCACCCTTGAACCGGTAGTCCCCGGGTCCGTACACGCGAAGGAAGAAGCACTCGTCCTCGTGCGTGACGTCGTGCCAGTCGTTGGTGACGCCGACGAAGTTCAGGCTGCCGTCCTCCGCCAACCGGTAGCGACCCGTCGCCGGAGCGGCAAGGAGGCGTTCTACGGCGTCGTTCGGCTCCTTCATGATGAGCTGGGCCCACACGTCGACCGCGGCGAGTTCGCGCCACCGCTCGTTGATCTCCTCGACGTCGACGACGTAGTCGACGTCCATGAACTCCAGCAGGTGGAACAGGAACAATGGGATGTCGGAGTAGGCGCCGGCGGTGACGTTGGTGATCGACGAGGCCCCGGAGATGCGCGGGTTCAGCTCGCCCAGGTACACCTCGTCGGAGTCGAGGTCGACAAGGACATCGACCTCGAAGAAGCCCTTATAACCCTCTTGGCGCAGCCGGTCACCCAATCGCTGGACGTGGCGGATCGCGATGGCGCGGTGAATCTCTGAAAGTGCTTCGGGGAAAAGGTCGTTGCCGCACCAGCCGCCGCGGTACGGCGTGAGTTCGGGATAGCCGGTGAGGTCGGTCATGAACGGCCCGACCACCGTGCCGTGCTTGGTGTTGACCGCTTCCACCGCGACGGCGTGGTTGTTGATCCGCTTCATGATCTTCAGGTCCTCGCCGACGATGTTCTCGCTGTCGCGGTCCCACTCGGCCTCGGAGGTGATGAAGAACGTGGTCTTGCCGGAGTCGCCGTACGGTGTCTGCACCACCAGGTCGGAGCCCAGGCCGGCGTCGGTCGCCAGTGCAGAGAGCTCCTCGTAGCTGTCGGCGCGCCCCAGCACGTTGGGCACCGACGGCGCGCCGGCCTCCTCGCCCAGTTTCGTGGTGACGATCTTGGAGTCGAGATGGCGGCGCAGCGAGTCCGGCGGCAGGATCAGGTTGTAGTCGAATTCGCGACAGATCTCCTCGGTCTCCTCGTCGAAGAACACCATCGCGACCATCGGTCGGAGGCCGCGCGCCGCGCAACGTGCCTCCATGAACTTCTGCACCTCGGCGTCGCGCAGCAGGTAATTGTTGATCTCCTCGCTGCTCTCGAACTCCACATACGGCTTGCTGGACGGGGTGAAGACCCGCGGATGGGCGGAGTCCCACGAGTCGTAATAGACGACGTACTCGACGCCGCGGACCCAGCGGTCGATTCCGAGCAGGTTGAACGCCGTCGGGCCGATGAAGAAGATCGGCTGTTCGTTCGTCCGGAAGAACGTGCGGATCTCCGAGATCCCCTTCAGTCCTCGGGATCCGAACACTCTGGTTATCAAGCTCGGTCGGTCATTCACATTTGCCTCCGGCGAATTGTCCCATGACGAACACAAACTGGCCGGAAAACGATTGACTAGACCTGATAACCGAGGAGGTAGCAATGGCTGAGCATCCGCTGGAACCGTTGACCGCGGAGGAATTCCGGCAGACGGCCGCGCTCCTGCGAAGCGCAGGGCACGTGGGGGACGGATTTCGCTTCACCTCGATCGAGTTGAAGGAGCCACCCAAGGCCGACGTGAAGGCGTGGCGACCCGGGCAACCGGTGAGGCGGACGTCGTTCGCGGTGGTCCTGGACCGCACCGAGAACAAGACCTACGAGGCCACGGTCGACCTGACCGACGACACGGTTGTGTCCTTCGAGTACATCCCCTGCGTCACACCGAATTTCACCGTCGACGAGTTCCATGATGTCGACGAGGCGATGCGCGTCCACCCCGAGGTCATCGCCGCGCTCGCCGAGCGCGGGTTCACCGACATGAGCCTGATCCTCATCGACGTGTGGACCTACGGTAAGGCGCTGATGCCGGAGGAGCACAAGCATCGCCGCCTCGGCTGGTGCGACCTCTGGGCCCGTGAAACCCCCGAGGGCAACCCGTACGGACATCCGGTCTCCGGCCTGAAATTGCTGGTCGACGTCAACACGCTCGAGCTGCTCGAGATCGAGAAGCACCATGACTACGGCCATCCCGAGGTGGACTCCGAGTACATTCCCTCGGTTCGGGGCACCCAGGTGCGCACCGACCTCAAACCGCTGCACATCACCCAGCCCCAGGGCACGTCCTTCACCCTCGAGGGCACCGAACTCAAGTGGCAGAACTGGACCATGAGGCTCGGCTTCAACTACCGCGAGGGACCCGTCCTCTACCAGGTGGCGTTCGACGACCGCGGCACCAAACGTGAGGTCGCCTATCGAATGTCGTTGGCCGAGATGGTCGTTCCCTACCGTGACCCGACCTTCGACCACTACCGCCGCACCGCGTACGACATCGGTGAGTGGGGGCTGGGTTTCATGACCACCTCGCTGGAGCTGGGCTGCGACTGTCTGGGCGAGATCGTGTACGTCGATGTCACACTGCCCGACACCAAGGGCGAGCCGTACACCGTCAAGAACGCGATCTGCCTGCACGAGGAGGACAACGCGGTGCTGTGGAAGCACGTCGACCACAAGACCGGTGCGGAGGTCCGCAGGCAGCGCCGGATGGTCATCTCGTGCCACGCGACGGTGGCCAACTACGAGTACCTCGTCTACTGGCGCTTCTACCAGGACGGGAACATCGAGTGCGAGATCCGGGCCACCGGAATCATGGTCACGACACCGTTCCCCGAGGGTGAGGAGCCACCGCCGTACGGCACCGTCGTCGACAAGAACACCTACGCCCCGTTCCACCAGCACTTCCTGGTGGCCCGCCTCGACCTCGACGTCGACGGTGACCAGAACACCGTGATGGAGGTCGATTCGGTGGTCCCGCCGGTGTCGGCGGAGAACCCCTACGGCTTGGCGCTGGTGACCCGTTCCACGCCGATCACGTCGGAGTCCGAATCCGCGCGCGACTTCGATTGGGCGACTCAGCGGTCGTGGAAGGTGGTCAACCCCAACAAGAACAACAAGCACGGCACGCCGGTGTCCTACAAGCTGGTACCCGGCGCGAGCTTCCCGGTCATGATGGACGCGGCGACACCGCAGTACCTTCGCGCACCCGTCATCGGGCACACCCTGTGGGTTACCAAGAACAGCGCCGACGAGCGGTGGCCGGCCGGGGATTATCCGACCCAGTCCGAGGTCGACGCCGGGATGAGCGAGTGGATCAAAGACGATGCGCCACTGGAGAACACCGACGTGGTGTTGTGGTACGTCTTCGGCATCCACCACATCACCCGGATGGAGGAGTGGCCCATCATGGCCGTGGACACGGTCTCGTTCTGGCTCAAGCCATCCGGTTTCTTCGACCAGAACCCGTCGATCGACGCCCCGCCGACCCCCAAGGGCGAGGCGGGCGTCTGCCACCCGTGAGCCTCGGCGCCGCTGTCTAGTCAACCAGGACCGGAGTGTCCTTGCGTAAGGTTTCACCGCGGAAGAAGGCCGGTTGAACCGCGCGCCAGACGAGCATCAGCACGATCCCGAACAGGATCAGGCCGAGGCCGAGCACCAGAACCAGGCCGACACCGAAAATGCTTGCCCCGCTGCCATAATCGGGTGAAGCGCTGTCTTTGAGCGTGACGGCCAGGACCCCGAACAGGCCAAGCCCGCCGAGCAACGGGAAGAGCAGCTTGAACACGAAGCTCGACGCGCTCGCGAACAGTTCGTTGCGGAAGAACCAGATACAGGCGAACGCGGTCAGCCCGTAGTAGAAGCAGATCATGATGCCCAGCGAGTAGATCGTGTCGGTGAGCACGTTCTCGCTCAGGAAGGTGAGTGCCGAGTAGAACACCCCCGCCACCACCCCCGCGACGACCGTCGCATACGACGGTGTCAGGTACCTCGGGTGGATCGACGCGAACCGCGCGGGGAGAGCCTTGTAGGTCGCCATGCCGAGGATGGTTCGGGAGGTGGGCAGGAACGTCGTGATCAGGCTCGCCGTGCTCGAGGCGAGTACGGCCAGGTACAGGAACAAGTCCCAGGGGCTCCCCAGGACGGGCTCGGCGAGCGCGCCGAAGACGTTGTCGGAGATCTCCTCGTTGCCGAGCCCGAGTCCGTCGCTGCCGACGCCGGCGTACATCTGGGTTGCGGTGGCGACGATGAGGTAGGTCAGCAGGATGGACAGCACCGTCAGCAGGGCGGCTCGTCCGGGCGTCTTCGCCGAACCCTTCGACTCCTCGTTGACGGTCAGGCAGGTGTCCCAGCCCCAGAAGGCGAAGATCGATCCGGACAGTCCGGCGATGAACGCCGACAACGTCAGGCCGGCCGGGCTGAACCAGTCCCAGCTGAAGCCGATCCCGGTTTCGGATGATCCCGATTTCGCGATCGCCATCACCGCGAAGGCCAGCAGCACGATCAGTTGGAACCCGACGAGGATGAACTGCACCTTCTCGGTCGTGGTGATGCCGCGATATGCCACGAGGGTGGCGATCGCCAGGAAGCCGATGCAGGTCAAGACGTTGATTCCGCGGTTCTCCCAAAGGGCACCCAGAGCCTCGTTGTTGAACAGATCGCCGAGGAATTGATAGAAGAACTGGACGGCCACACCGGCGAGGTTCGACAGGACGATCGCGGTGGCCAGGATCGCGGTCCACCCGCCCAGCCAGCCGACATAGGGTCCGAACGCCTTGGTGGTCCACGTGAACGACGTGCCGCAGTCCGGGGCCACCTTGTTCAGTTCGCGATAGGCATAGGCGGCGAAGAACATCGGCAGGAATCCCGCGATGATCACCACCGCCATCTTCGGACCGGCCTGCGAGACCAGAATTCCGATGGTGGCGGTCAGCGCGTACGCGGGCGCGACCGAAGAGATGCCGAGGACGACGCTGCCGAGCACGCCGACGGAGTTGCGCGACAGCCCCTTGTCCTGAAGATCGCTCTCCGCAGCGTGGTGGGGGTCGTGTGCTTCGATGTGCATGTCGACCTCGCCAGGTCTCGTCGGGACGATCAGAGCACCATAACGCCGAAGGGCGTCTCTGGAGACGATGTTTGCGTTGCCTGCCTCGGCGGTCGCATGATTGTCGTGCCGCGGTAGCGGCCAGATCGGAGGCGACCCGTGACCGAGCCAACTCATCCCGAAGCCACAGGGGTGGTGGTCGGCGCAGACGGATCAGATCACGGCAGGTCAGCTCTCGAGTGGGCCGCCGACACCGCGGTCGCCTACGAACTGCCCATGACGGTGCTGTTCGCCCGCCCGGACGCGACCGGAGTCCCCGAGTGGGTCAGCCGGCCCACCGGTGTCCTCGCCGACTCGGTAGCGCTGGCCAGGACTCGTCATCCCGGCCTCGAGGTCGGCGCCTTGCAGATGCCCGATTCGCCGGTGAGGTCGCTGTTGGCCGCCGGCGAGACAGCCGACGTCCTGGTGCTCGGCTCGCGTGGTATCGAGGGTTTCCGCGGGCTTCTTCTGGGCTCGACGACGATGCACGTCGCGCCCTACGCGAAGTGCCCGGTGGTGGTGGTCCACTCGGGCTTGGAGGGCGGGCCGGAATTCGAAGGGGGAGAGGGAAACCCCGGCCAGGTCGTGCTCGGCTACGACGGCTCGCCCGCCGCCAACCGGGGGGCGGCTTTCGCTTTCCGGCACGCGGCGGCTAAGGGTTGCGGTGTCGTCGTGGTCGGTGTCGAACCGGGCCGCGGCGAGCCGGAGTCGCACGGGGTGGACCCCACGAAGTCTGCGCCGGGTTCGGATACGGGCGCTTTTCATTCGCCGGTCATCGTCACCGCCGAGTCCTTCCCCGATGTTCCGGTCTCCTTTGTCGCGGGCACGGGTCGGCCGGCCGAGGTCCTCCTCTCGGAGTCGATCGGCGCTGAGTTGCTCGTGGTCGGCAGCCGCGGTCTCGGTGGTTTTTCCGGGCTCGTGATGGGCTCGGTGGGCCAGAAGGTCGTCGCTCATGCCCGGTGTCCCGTCGCCGTGCTGCACCCGGGTATCGCGGCGAAAACCGCAGCCGGACTCGGCTGATCAACCGACGCGGACGGACTCGATCGTCACCTCGGCCACCGGCTCTCCGTCCGGCACGCTGCCCACCACGCCGGCAGCAGCGATGTTGTCAAGCGCCGCAAGCCCTTCGGCGTCGATCGTGCCGAACGCCGTGTACGTAGGGGGAAGTATGGTGTCCTCGTACATCAGGAAGAACTGGCTGCCGTTGGTGCCGGGCCCCGAATTCGCCATCGCCAGCGTCCCTCTGGGGTACAGCACCGGCGTCGTCATCGCCGGGTCGCTGAGCCGGTATTGATTGCTGGGGTACTCGTTGGGGAAGAGGTAGCCGGGGCCGCCGGTGCCCGTGGCGGTCGGGTCGCCGCACTGCAGGACGTGCAGTTCGGCGCCGACGGTGAGGCGATGGCAGCGGGTGTCGTTGAAGTATCCCTGCTCGGCGAGGCTGGTGAAGTTCTTCACCGTGCACGGCGCCTTCTCGTTGTCCAGCACCAGGCCGATGTCGCCGCGGTTGGTGACGAGCCCGGCCGGGATCGATTCGGGAGTGGTAGGAGTCCTGCCCATCTGCGGCGGGTTCACCGGCCTGCTGGGTGCCTCGATGGTCGCCGGATACTGGCAGTTCGATCCCAGCGTCGCCGGCGGCTCGAACGGCGGAAGCGGTTGCTCGATCGACGGGACCTGGTCGGTCGGGGAGGCGGTGTAGTCACCGTCGAAGTCGAAATGATCGACGCTGTTGGCCACCACCACCAACAACACCAGGCCGAACACCACCACGACGACGGCGATCAGCGTCACCAGATAGCCGATCACCAGCCCGGCGATCGCCAGCCCGCGTCCCTCCTCGCCCGTCTTCTTGATCTCCGACAGGGACATGTGCCCGAACAGGATGCCCAACGGCGCGAACAGGAACGAGCACACCAGGGAGGCGATCGCCAGGGTGTTGGTCTTCGGCGGCGGGGGATAGCCGTTCGGGTATCCGTATCCGTACATGCCGGGCGGTGGGTATTCGCCGTATCGCTGAGGGTCGGTCACGAGGTTCCCTGCCTCCGGTGAGACGACGCGGAGGCCACGATGGCGCCGACGACCGCGAGCGCGAGCACGCCTCCGCCGGCGACGAGCCCGATGCGTAGCGGACTCGAACCCGGAGTGCCCGCAAGTGTTGCGCCCGTTGATGATTCGAAGGTGAGCGCCAGCGGCAGCCTGCCGGCTTGCAATGCGGCCGCCAGGTCACCGGCCGACTCGGCGGTGAAGTCACCGGCAATGGTGAGGCGACCGTCGGCGATCGGCTCCCGGATCACCGAGGTGCCGATGACGCGCGTATCGAGTGTGTAGGCGATCTGGTCGCCGGCATAAATCTTGGTGATGCGGGCCAACTCGGCCGCGCCATCGGAGTCGAACTCGACGTCGACGGCGTACCCACGGTTCTGATCGCCCTCCACGGCGGAGGCGTGGCGGACGTGTTCGCCGCTCGCGATCGACTTGTCGAGCAGGTACACCGCCGCGCCGTCCTCGGAGCAGGTCACCAGCGGCAGGGCTGGGTCGTCATTTCCTGCCAGTTCGTCCTCGTCGTTGCAGCGGGTCGCCTGGAACTGCATCGCCAAGATCTGTATGGACTCGTCAGTGCTCTGGCGTAATTCCTTCTCGTCCGCCGGCCGCTGTCCCGGGTCGTTCGCGGTTGGGGGTGTTGTGGGTCCTGGGTCGGGCTGTTGCGGCGATTCGGCGGGAATCATCTGCCGGACCGGACGCGCGTCGAACTGCACTCCCTCGCCGGTGATGTCGTCGACACCGTCGCCGTCACCGGGGGTCGTGACGGTCAGGGTGTCGCCCTAAAGCGAGACCACGGCACCCGCGATGCCGAGCCCAGCCATCCGGCGGCTTAGCACTGACTGCGTCTGCGTGAGTTGATCGGGCGTCGGCGGTGAACCGTCAGGCGCCTGCGCCGTGAACGTGGTCGCTGTCCCCGCCCGTTCGCCGCTGCCCGCCCAGTGGTCTCTGGTCAGGAATACCGCCAGGACGTACGCGGCCACGACGACCGCCAGCACCGCCACCACCACCCATTGCACCGCCGGGGACGGACCCTTCGGGCGGGGCGGAGCAAACGGTTCGTCGATCACGGCGAAGCTCGTCTGGGCATGGCAGAACTGTAGGTCGTTCGACGCCGGAGCGTCTCGGTGTCAGTCCAGCGCGATCGACTTGACGTTGACGTCCAGCTTCGGCGCGCCGTCCGGTCCACCGTCGA
>NZ_DASQEU010000140.1:0-9789 GCF_035633495.1 Mycobacterium sp.
AGCCGACGGGACCTGGAAAGTCGGTTCCGACTCGACGTGAAAACCGTTGTGGGCCAAACTGATCGGCATGGGCTCCGGAGTGCGCGCGTGGGTCGGTTCGTCCAGCAGCTCGTCGAGAATGCTGTGCCACGGGGCACGCCCATTGCGCTGGGGAATGGGCTCCTGCGGCAAGTCGGGTTCGGCGATCGCGATGAGTTCGGGCACCGTCTCCGGTTCGTCGTCCATCAGGCTGTGCCACTCTTCGACGGGTCCGCCGTGCCAGGTGTCGGCGGGCGCATGCAGCGGGTGCTCGACGTAGACGGCGAACGGTGCGGTGGCACTCTCGTCGGCGGCAATCACGTCGTGATCGGCATGGACGGGTTGGTCCCTCTCGACCGCCCATTCAGCGTCCTCCTCCCCGGAGGACCATTCGACGACGTACTCGACGTAGTCGTCGTCGTCGAAGAAGTAGTCGGGTTCGACCTGCGTTTCCAGGTCGACGACTCGACCCGGCGCCGCCGCTGACTCCCATCCCCCGGCCGTGGACCCGCCTCCGGACCCCCGCAGGAACAGCGCTGCGATCACGCCGAACAGCGCGACGAACGCCGGCAGCAGCAGCGACTGGGAGAGCGCGGCCGAGAACGGTTCGTGCAGAAAGCTCGGCAACCGCGTCACCGCGCCCTGGCCGACACCGGGGTCCAACTCGGGGGGCAGCGCCGAACTGATCTGGGACGTCATCAGCGCGGCCATTCCCGCACTGCCCAGCACACCACCGACCTGCCGCGTCGTGTTGTAGACGCCCGAACCGGCGCCTGCCAACCGCGGCGGCAGGTTGCGGGTGGCGGTGGCCGCGAGCGGCGACCAGATGAACGCCATGCCGATGCCCATCAGGACGAACGGAAGCAGCAGCCGCCAGATCGGCGTCGTCGGCGTCATCTCGATGGACAGCCAGGTCAATGCGATCGCCAGCGCGGAGAAACCGAACCCGACGATCGGGCGCGGGTGGGCGCGGTCGACGAGTTTTCCAACGAACGGCGCCAGCACACCCGTCGCGACCGCCATCGGCGCGGTCAGTAGTGCAGACCGGGTCGGGGACAGCCCGCAGACCGCCTGCGCGTAGAACATCACCGGCACGATCATCGCGGTCACCGCGAAGCCGATGACGGCGATCCCAACGTTCGACATGCTGAAGTCGTTGTCGCGGAAGATTTTCAGTGGGATCAGCGGCTCGCGGGGATTGACCGCCTGCCAGTAGACGAAGCCCACCATCGCGGCGACGCCCGCCATGAGCATGCCCCAGATCCACAACGTCCAGTCATGCGACTGGCCCTCCTGCAACGCGAACACGATCATGAACATGCCGACGCCGGACAGCACGACACCGAGCACGTCGAACCCGTGCTTCTCCGTGGGCAGGACCGGAACGAAGACGTAGGCCAAGATCAGCCCGACGACGCCGATCGGCACGTTCACGATGAAGATCCACTGCCACCCGAGGCCGTCGACCAGGACGCCACCCGCCAGCGGCCCGACGAGGGTGGCGACGCCGGCGGTGGCGCCCCACACGCTCAGTGCGACGCCCCGTCGCGCAGCGGGAAAGATCCGGGTGATCGTCGACAACGTCTGCGGGGTCAGCAGGGCCGCTCCGATCCCCTGAACGGCGCGAGCGGCGACGAGGGTCTCGATGCTGCCGGCGAGACCGCACCACAGCGACGCGACGGTGAACACCGCCAGCCCGACCAGGTACAGGTTCCGTGGGCCGAACCGGTCGCCGAGCCTGCCTGCCAGGAGCAGCGGCACCGCGTAGGCCAACAGGTATGCGCTGGTCACCCAGATGACCGCGTCGAAGTCGACGTCGAGGGTGTCCATGATCGACGGGTTTGCGACCGCCACGATCGTGGCGTCGAGAAGGATCATGAAGAAGCCGACGAGCAGGGCCCACAGCGCGTTCCACGGGTTGCCGGTCCGGGGCCGCAGCAGTTGCAGCGCCGCCGTCATCGCGACACCTCGGCCGCGCGGCATGGCACAGCGGCCCCGGCCATGGCGGCGTGGGGCATCGGCGATCGTCTCAGTGTCTGCAGCATTTAATCGACCAGCGTTGCGAAACTATTGAGCCGACGCTACGGATCAGCCCGATGCACGACAAGTCGGCCGACCTTCACGTCACCTGGCAAACGGTGCAAGTCACGCCGCGTCGGGCACCGCGCCGGCAGGTGCAGCCGCGTCGCCGTCGGACGCCGAGACCCCCACCGCGAGAAGCGCTAGCAAGGCGATGGCCGAGCCCGCAGTCATGACCGCCGCGAGCGCCAGCTCGTCGTTGCCGAGCACACCGACCAGCGGAGCCACCGCCGCACCCAGCCCGAACTGGCCGGCACCCAGCAACGCGGCAGCAGTGCCTGCGGCATCCGGGTGACGCGACAGCGCCACCGCGGGCGCATTGGGGATGACGAAGCCCATCGCCGCCAGGATCGCCCACACGGGAACCACGAAGGCGTAGATGCCGCCGACGCCCGACGCGGCGAGCCCGACGAAGACCACGCCCGAGACGGCCGAGGCCACCAACGCCCAGAGCGTGATGGTCTGCGGCGTGAAGCGACGGAGCAGGACCACGTTGAACTGCGTGGCGCCGATCAACGCGACCGCACCCGCGCCGAACACCAACGCGAACGCCTGCTGACCAAGGCCGTGGCGGCCCTGGAGCACGAACGAGGCGCCGGCGATGTAGGCGAACAGGCCGGACATGCCCAACGCGGCGACCAGCACGAGGATGACGAAGCGCCGGTCGCGCAGCAGCTCGCCGTAGGTGGCGAGAATGCCGCGAACGCGCAGCGGCCGTCGATGCGACACCTGCAGTGTCTCGGGCAGTGCGAGCGCCGCGAGCAGCAGAAGCAGACCGGCCAACACGACGAGAACGGCGAACACCCAGTGCCAGGAGAAGCGCAACAGCACGGCCGCGCCCAGGGACGGGGCGACCACGGGGGCCACGCCGAGGACCAGCATGAGCCTCGACATGACCGTCGCGGCGGTGGAGTCGGAGAAGAGGTCGCCGACGACCGCGATGGCCACCACCATCGCCGCGGCCGCCCCGACGCCCTGCAGCCCGCGGGCGATCCCGAGTACGACGATGTTCGGCGCGAACAGGCACAGCAGCGACGCCAGCATGTGCAGCACGATTCCGGCCATCAACGGTCGACGACGGCCGAGCGAATCCGAGAGCGGGCCGATCACCAGCTGACCGAGGGCCAGGCCAGCCAGCGTGCCCGTGAGCGTCAACTGCACCACTGACGACGACACCGAGTAGTCCTGGGCGATCCGCGGCAGCGACGGTAGATACATGTCGATCGTGAGCGGACCCAGTGCGACCAGGAGACCGAGGACCACGATCATCCGCGTCTGGCTGGGTACCGCCTTGCCGTTCGTCACCGCCGGGCCCGTGGGTTCAGCGCTCTTGAGTTCCACGTATCCCGATGCTGCCATGAAAGTGTTTAGCAAGGGTTACGAGCGTTTTCTTCCCACGGCGAACGGTGACCGACATCACCGTCGGGCACGCACTGGCGCCGTGGTTCGTTGGAACGGCATCACGACGGGATAGCCTGGACGTGCCCGTCCGCACCTGGAGGCCGTACACATGAGCGCTCGTTCCAGCGCCAAGAACCAGCTGCCCGCTACTTTCGGCGACGACCCGAGCGTTGCCGCCCGCGCGCTGTCACAGGTCATCGAACGCGGTGCCCGCGTTCAGGCGCCCGCGGTGAGGGCCTACGTGCAGCGGCTGCGGGACCAGAATCCCAACGCGACACCCGCCGAGATCGTCGAGAAGCTCGAGAAGTTTTACCTGGCCGCGGTGATGGCCAGTGGCGCTGCCGTCGGGTCGGCTGCGGCCTTCCCCGGCATCGGCACGCTGGTGGCCATGTCCGCAGTGGCCGGTGAGACCGTGGTGTTCCTGGAGGCGACGGCGGTCTTCGTGCTGGCGGTTGCCGAAACCCACGGCATCCCCGCCGACCATCGGGAGCGCCGTCGTGCCCTGGTGCTCGCCGTGCTCGTCGGTGACGACGGCAAGCACGCGGTCGCGGATCTCATCGGATCGGGCCGGACGGGCGGCGCCTGGCTGGCCGACGGCGCCGCGTCGCTCCCGTTGCCCGCGGTGTCCCAGTTGAACGGCCGACTGCTCAAGTTCTTCGTGAAGAAGTACGCGCTGAAGCGCGGAGCCATTGCGTTCGGGAAGATGCTCCCCGTTGGCATCGGCGCGGTGATCGGTGGCGTCGGGAACCGGGCAATGGGCAAGAAGATCGTCTCGAATGCCCGCGGCGCATTCGGTAGCGCGCCCGCGCGGTGGCCGGCGACGCTGCACGTCCTGCCCGCGCTCGAGCAGTAGGACGGACGTTCCTCCGGGACGTCCGAACGGATAGTCCCCAGCCGCCGCCGACGTCGGCTCGATGTGACAAGTGGCGTTGGCCGTTACCGGATGCGTCGGAAGCGTTAGCCTTTATGCGGCGAAAGAGCGAGCGGCAGACGGCGCGCCCGCGGAGTTAGAAGGAATCGAGGCGAGTAGCTGCCGTGAGCAGTTCACCTTCACCATTCGGACAGAACGAGTGGCTAGTCGAGGAGATGTACCGCAAGTTCCGCGAGGATCCCTCCTCCGTCGATTCGAGTTGGCACGAGTTCCTCGTCGACTACTCGCCGGAACCGACCAACGAGACGGCGGCGACGTCGAGCGGTAACGGTCGTGCTGCAGCGCCGGCCAAGGCTGCCGCGCCTGCGACACCGGCCCCGGCCGCTGCCGAGTCCGTGAAGGCGAAGCCCGCCAAGACCGAACCGGCCAAGCCCGAAGCCTCCAAAGCGGAACCCGCCAAGCCTGCCGAATCCAAGCCTGCCGAGGCCAAGCCGAAGGCGCCCGCAGGTCCTCCTCCCACGGAAGGCGACGAGGTCGCGGTTCTTCGCGGCGCGGCGGCGGCCGTCGTCAAGAACATGAACGCCTCGCTGGACGTGCCGACGGCCACCAGCGTGCGGGCCATCCCGGCCAAGCTGCTGATCGACAACCGCGTCGTCATCAACAACCACCTCAAGCGCACCCGCGGCGGCAAGATCAGCATCACCCACCTGCTTGGCTACGCGATCGTGCAGGCCATCAAGAGCTTCCCGACCATGAACCGACACTTCGCCGAGGTGGACGGCAAGCCGAACGTGGTCACACCAGCTCACACGAGCCTGGGCCTGGCCATCGACCTGCAGGGCAAGGACGGCAAGCGTCAGCTCGTCGTGGCGGCTATCAAGCGTTGCGAGACAATGCGTTTCGGCCAGTTCGTCGCCGCTTACGAGGACATCGTGCGCCGGGCACGCGACGGCAAGCTGACCGCAGAGGACTTCGCGGGCGTCACGATCTCGCTGACCAACCCCGGGACCATCGGCACCGTGCACTCGGTGCCGCGACTGATGAGCGGCCAGGGCACGATCGTCGGCGCAGGCGCGATGGAGTACCCGGCGGAATTCCAGGGTGCCAGCGAGGAACGGATCGCCGAGATGGGTCTCGGCAAGCTGATCACGCTGACCTCGACCTATGACCACCGCATCATCCAGGGCGCCGAGTCCGGCGACTTCCTGCGCACCATCCACAACCTGCTGCTGTCCGACGACTTCTTCGACGAGATCTTCCGCGAACTGGGCATCCCGTACCAGCCCGTCAGGTGGCGCACCGACAACCCCGACTCGATCTTCGACAAGAACGCGCGGATCATCGAACTGATTGCGGCGTACCGCAATCGCGGCCATCTGATGGCCGACATCGACCCGCTGCGGCTGGACAAGACCCGGTTCCGCAGCCACCCCGATCTGGACGTCCTCACCCATGGCCTGACGCTGTGGGATCTGGACCGGGTGTTCAAGGTCGACGGCTTCTCCGGTGCGCAGTACAAGAAGCTGCGCGACGTGCTGTCGGTGCTGCGCGACGCGTACTGCCGCCACGTCGGCGTCGAGTACACCCACATCCTGGAGCCCGAACAGCAGAAGTGGATTCAGGAACGGGTCGAGGTCAAGCACGACAAGCCGACGGTCGCCGAGCAGAAGTTCATCCTGAGCAAGCTCAATGCCGCCGAGGCGTTCGAGACGTTCCTTCAGACGAAGTACGTTGGGCAGAAGCGCTTCTCATTGGAGGGCGCCGAGACCGTCATCCCGATGATGGACGCCGTCCTCGACCAGGCCGCTGAGCACGGGCTCGACGAGGTCGTCATCGGCATGCCGCACCGCGGTCGGCTCAACGTGCTGGCCAACATCGTCGGCAAGCCCGCCTCGCAGATCTTCTCCGAGTTCGAGGGCAACCTGAACCCGTCGCAGGCACACGGCTCCGGTGACGTGAAGTACCACCTCGGCGCGACCGGCAACTACCTGCAGATGTTCGGGGACAACGACATCGACGTATCGCTGGTGGCCAACCCGTCCCATCTCGAGGCCGTCGACCCGGTTCTCGAGGGCCTGGTTCGCGCCAAGCAGGACCTGGTGGACAACGGTGACGGTACGGAGCGCTTCTCCGTCGTGCCTTTGATGCTGCACGGCGACGCGGCGTTCGCCGGTCAGGGCGTCGTGGCCGAGACGCTGAACCTCGCCCTGCTGCGGGGTTACCGCACCGGCGGCACCATCCACATCATCGTGAACAACCAGATCGGCTTCACCACCTCACCGCTGGACTCCCGTTCCTCGGAGTACTGCACCGACGTCGCGAAGATGGTCGGCTCGCCGATCTTCCACGTCAACGGTGACGATCCCGAGGCCGCCCAGTGGGTAGCCCGGCTGGCGGTCGACTTCCGTCAGAAGTTCAAGAAGGACGTCATCATCGACATGTTGTGCTACCGCCGCCGCGGGCACAACGAGGGCGACGACCCGTCGATGACCCAGCCCGAGATGTACGACGTCATCGACACCAAGCGCGGGGTCCGCAAGACCTACACCGAAGCGCTGATCGGCCGTGGCGACATCTCGATCAAGGAGGCCGAGGACGCCCTGCGCGACTACCAGGGCCAGCTCGAGCGGGTGTTCAACGAGGTCCGCGACCTCGAGAAGCACGAGATCGAGCCCAGCGAGTCGGTCGAGTCCGACCAACAACTGCCCGCGAAACTGACTACGGCAGTGGACAAGTCGCTCCTTGCGCGAATCGGCGACGCGCACCTGGCCGTGCCCGACGGCTTCACCGTGCACCCACGCGTCAAGCCCGTGCTGGAGAAGCGCCGCGAGATGGCCTACGAGGGCAAGGTGGACTGGGCCTTCGGCGAGCTACTGGCGCTGGGAACCCTTCTATCCGAGGGCAAGTTGATCAGGCTCACGGGGCAGGACACCCGGCGCGGCACGTTCACGCAACGGCATTCGGTGATCATCGACCGCAAGACCGGTGCCGAGTTCACCCCCCTGGAACTACTGACCCTCACCGACGACGGCACGCCGACCGGTGGCAGGTTCCTGGTCTACGACTCGGCACTGTCCGAGTACGCCGCGGTGGGCTTCGAGTACGGCTACTCCGTCGGCAACCCCGATGCAATGGTGTTGTGGGAGGCGCAGTTCGGCGACTTCGTCAACGGTGCCCAGTCGATCATCGACGAGTTCATCAGCTCCGGTGAGGCCAAGTGGGGCCAGCTGTCCGCTGTCGTGCTGCTGCTGCCGCACGGCCACGAGGGACAGGGCCCGGACCACACGTCGGGCCGCATCGAGCGGTTCCTGCAGGTATGCGCCGAGGGCTCGATGACCGTCGCGATGCCGTCGACTCCGGCGAACTACTTCCACCTGTTGCGCAGGCACGCACTGGACGGGATCCACCGGCCGTTGATCGTCTTCACCCCGAAGTCGATGCTGCGCAAGAAGGAAGCCGTCAGCGACATTCGTGACTTTACCGAGCAGAAGTTCCGCTCGATCATGGAGGAGCCGACGTACACCGACGGCGACGGCGACCGCTCGAAGGTGAAGCGGATTCTGTTGACGAGCGGCAAGATCTACTACGACCTGGCGGCACGCAAGGCCAGGGAGAACCGCGAGGACGTCGCGATCGTGCGAGTCGAGCAGCTCTACCCGCTGCCGAAGCGGCGGCTGGGCGCCACGCTCGACGAATATCCGAATGCGCAGGAGTTCTGCTGGGTGCAAGAGGAGCCGGCCAACCAGGGTGCGTGGCCGACGTTCGGCCTCGCGATGCCAGAGTTGTTGCCGGACAAGCTGACCGGCATCAAGCGCATCTCCCGCCGTGCGATGTCGGCACCGTCTTCGGGTTCGTCGAAGGTGCACGCCGTCGAACAGCAGGAGATCATCGACGAGGCCTTCGGCCCCTAGTCCCCCGCCCCACCCCCACCTCAGCGCGAGCGTGTCTGCGGCCGACACGCGTGGCATTGTCAATCGGTTAGGGCAACTCGGTTAGGCGGCGTGGTCGAGGAGTGCGGCTAGTCGGTGGGCGGGTGTGTCCACGTCGAGTGCGGGTCCAGGACTCCTGACACGTAGGCGTCGCGCGTCCGGTCGATCGGCAGTCTGATCTGCGGATTTGGTGAGCTGCCAGCTTGCAATTCCGTTCCCGATGCGTAATAATAGATAGTGTTATTTACTGCGAATTTGAGGGGTGGATCATGGGCGTGATGACCGCGCAGCCACCCCTGCCGCTGATGCCCGACGGTGCCCGCCCGTTCGGTGCGGCCGCGGCGATCATCGAGGACGTCGACGGTGGCCGGGTGTTCGTGCACGGCAATCTGTGCTTCGCCTGGGATGCCGGCGACACCGCGGCCCGCCGGTTCGCGGCCGCGTCGCTGATGCGGATCAAGGCCGCCACCCAACTCGAGATCGCCGCGGCGTTCGCGGTGACACCGGCCAGCGTGCGGCGCTGGGAAGCCCAGCTGACCGACGCGGGCATCGCCGGGGTGCTCGGGGAACGCAAAGGCCCCAAACGCAAGTCGAAACTCACCGGCGACACCGTCGCCACCATTCGCCGCCTGCGCGACGATGGCGCGTCCTACCGTGGGATCGCCGCCGAAACCGGTGTCTCCGAAGGCAGCGTCCGCAACGCACTCAAATTCACCGACACCGAGACCGAGACCGAGACCGAGACCGAGACCGAGACCGAGGAGCATGGTCGCACAACGGTTTCCGATGCTTCACCCGAACCCGAACCCGAACCCGAGACCGGGGCCGAACCGGAGGCGGAGCCGGTGGCCGAGACCGAACCGGAGCCGGAGCCGGTGGCCGAGACCGAACTCGGATCGGTGTCGGGGCGTGCGGTGCCGGTGTTGGCTGATCCGGTCGATCGTGGCGTCGAGCGGGCCTTGGCGGCGTTCGGGCTGATTTCCTATGCCCCGCCGGTGTTCACCGAGTGTGCCCGCGCGCCGCTGGCCGGGGTGTTGCTGGCGTTGCCGGGGTTGGCCGCCACCGGGCTGCTGGAGTGCGCGCACGCCGCCTACGGGGAGTTTCCGAACGGCTTCTACTCGCTGGACACGATGTTGTGCGAGAGCGTGTTCCGCGCCCTGCTCGGTGAGGCCCGCGCCGAGGGCGCCACCCGCATCGACCCGGTCGCGTTGGGCCGGGTGCTGGGGTTGGATCGGGCGCCGGAGGTCAAGACGATCCGCCGCAAGATCAAATATCTGGCCGGGGCCGGCAACGCCGCCGACTGGATCGCCGCGATGGCCCGCCGGCATGTGCAGGACCGCCCCGAACAGGCGGCGGTGCTCTACGTCGACGGCCACGTGCGGGCCTATCAGGGCACCCGTAAACTCGCGAAAACCCATGTGCCGCGGTTGAAGTTCCCGGCCCCGGCCACCGTGGAAACGTGGGTGTCCGACGCCGCGGGGGATCCGCTGC
>NZ_DASQEU010000141.1:0-4435 GCF_035633495.1 Mycobacterium sp.
GCCGAGCGTGGCGCTGAGGTCGGGCAGCAGGTCGGCGGCGAGATCGAAGATGCCACCGGGGTAGGGCTGCGGTCGGGCGGGGTCGCCGAGGGGCACCGTGATGGAGATCCAGCCCTCGCTCGCCTCGCGGAACGAACGCCAGGGGCCGGGCGCATCGGTGGCCGGCGCGGGCAGGCCGGCCACCTTCATGTCACTGCTACTCAGGGCGAGAATCGTCTGCGGTGCCAGCAGGAGCAACGCCACGATGACCGCGGGGAGCCTGCCGGTGCCGGGCAGGTCGGCGTCGCCGAGCAGTGCGTCCCAAAGCGATTCGTTGACGAGTGTCCCCGGGTCGCTGATGAGCGCCTGGGCCTTCGTCCAGTCGACGTCATCGGTGCCGCTCGGGTGGTGGACGATCACGCCGGTCAGCGCGAGGAACGCCGCCGTGCGCGGAGCGCGCTCCTCGAGGAACCGGACCAGGGCGGCGTCGGGCCCGGACGGTCCGCCAAATGCGTTGTCGACGACGTCGAATACTCGGTCACGCCAACTGTCGACGGCGTCGATCCACGCCACCGGGTCGGCCGCGTCGGTCACCGCCTCTGCGCGGGGGACGAGATCGTTGAGCGCGGCGCGGGCGGCCGGCTCGTTGGGCGGTGACAATTCGGGCAGTATCGGGTTCGTGCCGTCGAGCGCCGAGCGCATGGCGTCGACGAAGGCGTTGGTGAGGCCTTCGAGCGCCGACGTACCCGCCATCAGCCGATCACCACCGACGTGTCGCAGTGGTGGACGGCGGTGTCGGCGGGGTCGTCGCCGACCGGTGTCGTCACATGGTGGTGCACGGTGAGCGGGCCTGCGGTGAACTCGAGCAGTGAGATCTGCGGCAGCCCGTCGAACATGCGCCCGATTCGGTGAAGGTCGCAGGCGCGCAACGCTTTCAGCATCGTGTACGACTTCGCCGGATCCCACGACGGCCACGGTGGCGCCGGCGCCGAAGTGATGTCGGTCAGCAGTGCCCCCGGTGCGGGCATCGTCTCGTCATCGACGGGGTCGATGTCGTAGTGCCAGTCGCCGGCGCCCAGACCATAGGCCGTCGCGACCTCGGCGCTGAGCACCGTCGGCGATTCCTGACCGGCGCGAAACACCCGCCCCAGCATGATGTCGACCATCTGGTCGTAGGGCACGACCGCGGCAGGACCTGGCGGTGAGGCGAGTTGAGCGCGCTGCGCCACGCTCAAGGCGTTGAAGCCGACGAATCGACGGGGACGCTCGATCCCGACGCGCA
The DNA here is from genome assembly GCF_035633495.1 of Mycobacterium sp. GTDB lineage: Bacteria > Actinomycetota > Actinomycetes > Mycobacteriales > Mycobacteriaceae > Mycobacterium. The sequence goes on from NZ_DASQEU010000141.1 coordinate 1,262, forward strand.
TCGCGAACTCGCCGAAGAGATGAAGTGCAAGGGTCTTGGGTTCTGCGTTCTTCGCCGAACTGCTGGTGACACCGGCCGCCTTGGCCGCCGTCGCGCCCCGGTGGTAGTCGAGCGAGGCGGTCGCGCTGTAGTGGACGTCTCCGGAGAGGAGTATCAGCGGGGCGTACGCGGTGAGGAGGCGCAGCAGCTCCTGGTGGTTGCGGGTGGCCGCCGACCACGATTCGAAGTCGGAGAATTCGGAACCGCCCGGCAGCAGGCTGGCGAGCGGCTGGATCACGTGCTCGACGAGGTGGGTGCCGAGCACCGGCGACGGTGCCACCACCAGGGTGGCGGCGGCGGTGTCGGCGGGCGGAGGCAGCATCAACGCCAAGGCGGCCAGCGAGATCCGGGCGGCCGGGTGATCGACCCGAATGAACTCGCGCGCCGTGCGTTCGTCGAACGCGACCACGCGCACCGGCCAGCCCTCGGCCGGGCCGAACGACAGGTCGTAACGCAACGCGCCAGGTGCCGTGAGATCGCGCAGCACCGACGGCGGGCTGGGTGGCGGTGCCGTGGGCACGCCGAGCAGCTTCCGATTGGCGGGTGTGTCTGGACTGGTGCCCGTGAAGGTTGCGGCCGCGAGCAGTGTCGCCTCCGGCGTGCCTGCGGTGGCGAAGCGATCGGGCACATTGCCCCAGTGCTGGCAAAGCGCGTAGGCGAGCACGCCGTTGTGCACGATGCGGCTGGCCGCCGCATTGGCGTAAACCGCTGCCGCCCAGGGATAGTCGAGATTCCAGTCGTCGGTGACCTCGTGGTCGTCCATCACCATGAGCGATGGCACGGTGGCGAGCACTCTGCGCACGTCGCCGAGGCCCTCGCGGAACGGTGCCACTGCGTGAAGCAGTTCGTTCCAGCCGGCTTCGTCCAAGCCGGCCGCCGGGTCGAGGTCGGTCGCAGGCGTCACGTCCGTCCACGCCGGCAGCGCCGTCGGCCACAACACGTCGGACCAGTAGAGGAGGTAGGTGGCCAGGTATTCGCCCAGGGGCCACAGATGGTCGGAGGCCGCGCTTGACGTGAAACCGAAGCTCTCCGAAGGGGCCTGGCGGCCGGCGATCCGCGGGAGTGGCCCGAACACCGCCGACTCGTCGATCCCGACGAGATCGGCCGCGACCCGACGAATGCGTGGGGCCAGCGGCGCAGGCACCTCGTCGGCGTAGATCTGGTCACCCGACAGCACGAGTAGGTGGGGCCGCGCGTTGGCGACGGCGCCTGCGAGCCGATCGCGAATGACGGCAGCCGCGTTGGCCAGGCCGTCGCGCCCCCCGCCATGGGCCTTGCGGCAGGACGTGTGCAGCACCACCAGGTCCTCGACGTCGGCTGGCGGGCCGGGGAAGGCGGGCAGCGACGTACCGAACGCCAAGTCCGCCCAGTCCGGCTCGGACCAGGCGGGAGAAGTCAGCCGGTATTCGTAGAGTTGGCCAGCGGTGAACGTGCCGCCCGGCGCAGTACCCGACACCACCGTGAGCCATAGGTGGCTGCCCACTCGAACCGGTGTCGCGGTGCCGGCGACGACCTCCGTTGCGGGCAGGCCGGCCGATCGGATGCGCAGTGTCACGGTGCCGGGTTTGCTCAGTGCCACCCACACCGCTGCCTCGGTTCGGGTGAGGCGCCGCAGAATTGGGCCCGCGAGGATCCCGGGGAGCGCGGAGGTGTTGATCGCTGTGGCGTCAAGAGGCATGGCGCCCACTGCTCGCGAACGACCTCGGCGTTTCGGCGTACACGCGACGACCTAGCTGACGCCGGTTGAGATCAAGGAAAGCGGAAGCGAGAGCATTGAGAGCCTCATCAAGAAATTTGCGTGCGTCGCACTCTTGCGTGCTGCGAATGGCGGCTGGCTAACCATAGTTGTTTGCCCAAAGAAACTGCCCCCCTTGGCCGTTGCTCGAACAACCAGTGCAACGTCGTTCAGAGTAGTCGGATTCCGGAGTTTCCTTGAGGTATTCGACTACTCGAATTTTCGCGTTGGCAGGCCCGAGCGTGGAGGCCCGCTTACTCGACCTGTAGATCTTCGTCCCGACACCACTCGTGACCAGCCGTGCCACCATGGAAACCATGGCTGACGACGACTTGACCTCCGAGCGCGAGTTCAACGAACACAACATCGCGGAGTTCCGCGCCAACGACGGAAAGGTGGGCGGGCAGTTCGAGGGCTTCCCGCTGCTGATCCTCACCTCGGCGGGCGCCAAGAGCGGCGCGCAGCGCGAGAACCTGATCGGCTACTTCGACATCGACGGCAAGGTCTACGTCGTCGGCTCGGCGGCCGGCCGCCCCGCCAGCCCCGGCTGGGTGTTCAACCTGCGCGCCAAGCCCACCGTCGAGGTCGAGATCGGACCCGACCCGCGACGGGCCGCCGTCGCTCGCGAACTGCCCAAGGCCGAGCGCGACCGCATCTATGCCGAAATCGTCGAACGGGCACCAGGGTTCGGCGAATACGAGAAGCGCACCGACCGCGTCATCCCCGTCTTCGAACTCGCCGACAGCTGACCTACCCCGTTCGGCGGCGCCGCAGGAACGGATCGGTCAGCGCCGGCGGCGTATAACCCTGGTCGGCATTCGACAGAGTGACCCCCGGCGGAACGATCTCGTCGATCTTGTCGAGCACGTCGACCGGCAGCGTGACCTCGGCCGCCCCGAGCTGTGACTCCAGATGCGCCACCGTGCGGGGACCGATGATCGGCGCGGTCACCGCGGGATGCTGCATGACGAACGTCAGCGCCACGTGAACCAGCGACAGCCCGGCCTCCTCGGCCAACGCACCGAGTGCGTCGGCGGCGTCGAGCTTGCGCTGGCCATCCGGGCTGTCGAGGTCGTATCGCGCTGGCATTCGACTGCGGCGCTTGGACTCTGGCAGATCCTTGCCCTTGCGGTACCCGCCGGTGAGCCAGCCGCCGGCCAGCGGGCTCCACCGCAGCACTCCCATCCCGTACTCCTGCGCGACGGGCAGCAGGTCGGCCTCGATGCCGCGGGCCAGCAGCGAGTACGGCGGTTGCTCGGTGACGAAGCGGCCCAGGCCCTTTCGCTCGCTGACCCACTGCGCCTGCACCACCTGATGCGCCGGGAAGGTCGACGAGCCGAAGGCGCGAATCTTGCCCTGGGTCTGCAGATCGGTGAGCGCCGACAGCGTTTCCTCGACGT
>NZ_DASQEU010000142.1:0-5249 GCF_035633495.1 Mycobacterium sp.
TTGCAACCGGTGCCGGAGTAACTGTCGCCGTCATCGACACCGGGGTGAACGGCTCGCCGCGCGTCCCCGCCCTGCCCGGCGGCGACTTCGTCGACAAGGCCGGCGACGGCATGAACGACTGCGACTCCCACGGCACGCTCACCGCGTCGATCATCGCCGGGCGGCCCTCTCCGAGCGACGGCTTCATCGGCGTCGCACCCGACGCCCGACTGCTCTCGCTGCGGCAGACGTCGGACAACTATCAGCCGGTGGGTGCGCGAACCGACCCGAACGACCCCAACACCACCCAGACCGCGGGTTCGTTGCGCAGCCTGGCCCGCTCGATCGTGCACGCTGCCAACCTGGGCGCTCAGGTGATCAACATCAGTGAAGCCGCCTGCTACAAGATAACCCGACCGATCGACGAGAAGACTCTCGGCGCCGCAGTCGAATACGCGGTCAACGCCAAGGGCGCCGTCGTCATCGTCGCGGCGGGCAACACGGGACAGGACTGTACCCAGAACCCGGCTCCCGACGCGGCGACTCCCTCCGATCCGCGCGGCTGGAAGCAGGTGCAGACCATCGTCTCGCCTGCGTGGTACTCGCCGCTGGTGCTCACCGTCGGCGGCATCGGCGAGACCGGCCAGCCCAGCACCTTCTCCATGTCCGGGCCGTGGGTGGGCGCGGCCGCGCCCGCGGAGAACATCGTCGCGCTGGGTTACGACGGCAACCCCGTCAACGCGCTGCAGGGCCAGGACGGCCCGATCCCGATCAATGGAACCTCGTTCGCCGCTGCGTACGTCTCAGGTCTGGCCGCGATGCTCCGGCAGCGGTTCGCCGACCTGACGCCGGCGCAGATCATGTACCGAATCACAGCCACGGCAAGGCATCCCGGCGGTGGCGTCGACAACTACGTCGGCGCCGGGGTGATCGATCCCGTCGCCGCGTTGACGTGGGACGTCCCACCCGGGCCGAAGACGGTGTCGTACAAGGTGCAGCAGCTTCCGCCGCCCGTGTTCATCCCGCCGCCCGACCGCGGCCCCATCACGATGGTCGTCGTGACCGGGGTCAGCCTGGCGGTGGCCCTGGGCATCATCGCGCTCGCCCGGCGCGCGCTGAGGCGCCGATGAAGAAGCTGCTGTCGATCTTCGGACTCCGAATCACGACGGGCCACCTGCTCTGGGCAGCCGTCCTGATCCCGGCGTCCCTGGTGTTCTTCATCCGCATCGACCTGATGTGGCTGGCCATCTTGCTGGCCGTATTGATCGCCGTCGCAACGACACTCACCGTGCGTGGCCGACGCGCCACCGGCTGGATCGCGGCGGTCTTCTCCTGGCGGCGACGGCACCAGGTGGCCCCGGCGGCGCCGTCGGCACCGGCGGTCGGAGCGACCGTGATGCCGGGCGATCACGTCGCAGTTCGGTGGCAGGGCGAGTACCTGGTCGCCATCATCGAACTCGTCGCGCGCCCGTTCACGCCGACGGTCATCGTCTCGGGCGAGGCGTTCACCGACGACGTGTTGGACACCCAACTGGTCGAGAAGCTGATCTCCACGTACTGTCCCGATCTCGAGGCCGACGTCGTTTCGGCGGGGTATCGCGTCGGGAAGACGGCGCCATCGAGCCTCGTCGCGCTCTACGAGCAGGTCGTCGGCCCCTACCCGGCACCGGCCAACCGGCGGACCTGGATCGTGCTGCGCGCCAAGCCAGAGGAGACGCGCCGGTCGGCCCTCCGTCGCGAGGCAGGCGTCGCGGGGCTGGCGCGCTATCTGGTGGCATCGACGACGCGCATCGCAGATCATCTGGCCAGCACGGGCATCGACGCACGGTGCGGCCGCAGCTTCGACGACTTCGACCGGGCCACTGAGATCAGCTTCGAACGCGAAGCGTGGTCACTTATCAAGGGCCGCAGCGCGTTCACGGCCGCGTACACCGCGCCTGGCGGTCCGGACCTCTGGTGGTCGGCGCGCGCCGACCACACCATCACCCGCGTCCGTATCCGCCCCGGAACCGCCCCAACGACGACGGTCCTGCTGACGACCCTGGCGGTACCGTCGACTCCGCGCGGGTTCTCGTGCCTCTTCGGCGGTCAACGCGCCGCGCTGCACGGCGAGAGTCCGACCACCGATCGGCACTACGAGTTGCCGATCGGTTCGGCCGGCGTCCTCGTCGGCGAGACGGCCGATCGGTATCCGGTGTACATGCCGTTCGACGACGTCGACGTCAGCATCAACCTCGGCGACGCACGACTCTTCACGCAGTTCGTCATCCGCTCGGCCGCGGCCGGTGCGATCGTCACGCTCGGTCCGCAGTTCCGGGAGTTCGCCGGGTTCATCAACGCCCGCGTCGGGAACGTCGCCAAGATCGCCTGGCCGCACTCGACCACCTACCTGGGGCCGCATCCCGGTGTCGGCCGAGTCGTGTTGCGGCACAACTTCATCGACACGCCGCGCCATCGCCAGCTGCCGATCCGACTGATCAACCCGCGCGAGGAAAGTCGCTACCAGATGGCGCTGGAGCAATGAACCCGGATTCGGTACGCGCTGAATGCCCGCGCGTTGGAGTGAGGAGCTCTCGTGCCGGATGGTGAAGTGAAGGTCATCACGCAGGATCTGCGCACGAAAGCGCTGGAGATCAACAACATTCAGTTCAGCAATCCGATGAACAACGCGATCGTGATCCCGCCGGACCAGCTGACGCTCTCCAAGACCGCTGTCGACAACTTGACCCAGAACGCCAGCTTCCTCTATCGCAACCAGGACTACGGCGATCGCGAGGGCGACCGCCTGGCGGAGACGTTGCAGTCAGTGGCAGAAGCCTATGACCTCGTCGACGCGTCCGCCGCGGCGAACGTCAACGGCGCCTCCGAACCTCAGATGCCCAAGACCAACGCCATCCCCGCGCCGACGATGCCCGCCCCCATGGGAAGTCCCCTCGGAATGACGGCCGATGAGATCGGCGACGTCGAGGTGGCGCAGCAGAAGCTGTCGGCGGGTGATCATGGTGGTTCGCTACGCGAGGCGGCTGCGCAGTGGATGGCGAACGGGAACGCGATGCAGGCGTCGTCCCAACAGTTCAAGGTCAAGATCGAGAACTGGGAAGGCGAGGCCGCCGACCAGGCATACGCGAAGTTCGCCTCCTACGCCGAGTGGCTTTCGCAGCTCGGGGAATCGTGGCAGAAGCTGGCGGGCGAGGCGATGCGAATCTCGGACGCGCACGTCAAGGCGCTGCTCAATCACACCCCCGTCTATCAGAACTACGAGCTGCTGAAGAGTCAGATGATCGCAGCGATCGCCAACGGTGGCAGCGCAGCCCACACCCTGGGCCTGGAAATGGAGAAGCTGCAGCGGGAGTCCGATGAGATCATCGACGGCTACTCGAAAGAGGCTGCGCCGCAACGAGTGAACCCACCGATGCCACCGCCGAGCGGCGTTCCGACCGTACCCGTGACGGGGAATGGCAACCCGCACCAATCCGGTCCCGGCTCGAATCCTGAGACGGCCCCCGGAAGTGGCGGAGGGGGAGGTGGGCAGACGTCGTCGATGCCGCGGCCGAATGCGTCGCCGCTGACTGCGGACCAAGCCGCCGGCGGAGCGCCGCAGCGAGGTGAGTCTCCGGCTGGTGGCGGTTCGCCATCTGGTGGTGGCTCGCCACCGGGCGGTGGCGCGCCCTCCGGTGGCTCCCCGAGCGGGGGCCTACCAAGCCTGCCCGGCGGCGGACCCGAAGACATGCCCACCTTGCCCGACGACCCCAGCTTGCACCCGGCCGCAGCGGACGCGGGTGGTGGCGCAGGCGGCGGTTCCGGGGGCGGAGCGGGTGGCGGCCCGGGTTCGATGCCGTTGCAGCCCAACGTTGGTGGGGTGTCGGTGGGGCCGGGGCCAGCGGGGGTCGGCGGCGCGGGTGGCACCCCTGCGGCGGCAGGCGGACCCGGCGGCGCGATGGGCGGCGGAATGGGTGGCGGAATGGGTGGCGCCCACTGCGGTCAGGCCCAGGGCGGCAAGGAGAAGCGGCGAACGCCCGGGCTCTCGCCGGACGAGGATCTCTACGTCGAGGATCGTGAGTACACCGAAGAGGTCATCGGGGCTCGCAAGCGCAGAACCGTTCAGGATCCCAAGGATTCGAAGTGACCGAGGACATGCACCCGCAGGTGGCGGCCGTGCTGAAGCAGGCCCAACGTCTGCAGTCGTTGATGGACGAGCAGCTCGACAAGATGGCGGCCGAATCGTTCACCGCGACCGACGAGGCCGAGACGGTCGAGGTGACGTTGAACGGGCACCATTGGTTGACAGAGGTGTTCATCGAGGACGGACTGTTACGGCTCGGCGCCGACACCGTCGCGGCGAGAGTGAACGAAGCCCTCCAGAACGCGGGAGCAGATGCATCGGAGTCGATCGAGGCCGATCGGGAACGGATCGACTCCGTCGTCGCAGAGATCAAGTCGGAACTCAATGACGCCAACGACTAGCACCGGGAGCGGAAGAGCGATCGACCAGAGCCTGCCGCAGCGGGCCGCGTGAACGAGGCGTCGACTCGGCGGCCCCTGAAGTGGAGGGTTGGAGATTTGGGGCATTTTGGTGCACGGGTCAGCTGGATTTCGACTTACGGTGAAGACGTGTGGGTGTCGGCAGGTCGACGCGTCACTAGTGATCGTTATGGGGGTGCGCAACATGTACCGGGTAGTTGAGGGAACACGCGGATGAGCATGCCTCCTCAGGACGGGTGGTCGTCACCACAGCAGTGGGAGTCCACGCCCGCCGAACAGGGTCAGCCTTTCGGTCAGCCGTTCGACCCGACGGTGTCCAGCCCAAGCAGCAGCCACCGCCGCCCGGCTGGGAGCAGGGGACGTGGACGCACCACGGCGGGCCCACGCCATCGGAGGGCAACGGCCGCTGGCTCTTGGTCGGCATCGGGGTGTTCGTGGTCGTCATCATCGCCGCGGCCGTCGTCGTCTTGCTCGCATAGGCGCGCACGCATGAGGCGACGCCTAGCGACCGCGCCGGTACGGGCATTCCTCTTTAAGTAGTGCGCGGGACCCGACGATTCCTGTCCTAGGCTCATTGAGTACGTGCGTCGGTAAACTTCGGTGCGTGATTAGCGGATCTTGCGGGGGAGCGGGAATGCATTTGCCAGCCACAGGTGGGCGCGCATGAGCACACCTCCCCCAGATGGATGGCAACCACCGCAACAGCCTGGTCCGCCACCAAATCATGGTCAGCCGTCCGGCCAACCGGGATACAACCCTCAACAGCCACCCCCCGGCTGGCAGCAGGG
>NZ_DASQEU010000143.1:0-94665 GCF_035633495.1 Mycobacterium sp.
CGCTCGCGCTCACGGCCGGCTCGGCGTCGTTCGCGCGGATCGCCGAGAACCGGGCCATCGACGCCGGGGGCCTCGTGCCCGACCTGCACCCGGTCAACAGCTGGATCCAGCGGGTGGACGAGGTCGACCCGGTCGAGATGCTCGAGGTGCAGCTCTGCAACATGACGGCGCCGTTCATCCTGGTCGGGCGCCTGCGGCCCGCCATGGCCGCCTCGCCGGCCCGGCGCACCTATGTCGTGAACGTCAGCGCCATGGAGGGCCAGTTCAGCCGCGGCTACAAGGGCCCCGGGCACCCGCACACCAACATGGCCAAAGCGGCGCTCAACATGCTCACGCGCACCAGCGCGGGCGAGATGCTGGGCGACGGCATCCTCATGACCGCCGTCGACACCGGCTGGATCACCGACGAGCGCCCGCACCCCACCAAGATGCGGCTCGCCGACGAGGGTTTCCACGCGCCACTCGACCTCGTCGACGGTGCCGCGCGCGTGTACGACCCCATCGTGCGCGGCGAGTCCGGCGAGGACGTGCACGGCTGCTTCCTGAAGGACTACTCGCCGAGCAACTGGTAAACGTCGCCCATGACCGACAGCGACGCTTCGACCGCGCCCGCGCGCCGGCGCCACGTCGTTCGACTCGCCCTGTTCGTCGCGTTCCTGCTCGGGCTGTTCTACCTGGTGGCCGTCACCCGCATCGTCGACGTCGACGACGTCCGGCGCGTGGTCACCGCGACGGGTCCCGCCGCGCCGCTGACCTACGTCGTCGTCTCGGCTCTGCTGGGCGCCATCTTCGTGCCGGGGCCGATCCTGGCGGCGGGTAGCGGCGTGCTGTTCGGCCCCGTGCTCGGGACGTTCGTGACGTTGTTCTCGGCCGTAGGCACCGCCTGCATCACCAGTCTCATCGGCCGTCGCGCCGGGCGCGACAGTGCGCGAGCGTTGCTCGGAGCGGAGCGGGCCGACCGCCTGGACGACCAGGTTCAGCGGCGCGGTCTGTGGGCCGTCGTCGGCCAGCGCTTCGTGCCGGGCATCTCGGACGCACTGGCCTCGTATGCGTTCGGCGCGTTCGCAGTTCCGTTGTGGCAGATGGCCGTTGGCGCGTTCATCGGATCGGCGCCGCGAGCGTTCGTCTACACCGCCTTGGGGGCGTCGATCGGCGACCTGTCGGCCCCGTTGGCGTACGCGGCCGTTGCGGTGTGGTGCGTGACCGCGGTCATCGGGGCCTTCGCCGCACACCGCGGGTACCGAGCGTGGCGGGGACGCTCCGCCCCCGGGGACGACGCCGGCTCGCCGGGGTAGCTCTCAGGGCTGACCGAGCACGCCGGTCAGCTGCCTGATCGTCTTAATCTCACCGTCCCGATAGGGCCGTCCGTCGGGTTGTAGCAGATCGCTGAACCAGACCTTCGGTGCCGATGCGTACGGATCATCCCACGAGTCCCACGGCAGGTACGTCTGCGTCTTGCCCGCCACGAAACCCCAGTTGTAAGCACCGACGTTGTGCCGCTTGGCAATCGGCAGGATTCCCTCCACGGTGCTGTCGTCCGAGCGAGCTAGGTACTCGGTGCAGAGGATCGGTCGTCCCAGCGGGGCGAGCTCGGCGATCCGCGCCTCGAAGCCGGCGGGTTTGACGTAGGAGTGGAAGCTGATGACGTCGGAGTTGTCCAGCTGGATGCCGGCGATCGTGCTGCGATTCCCGCGACCCCAGCTCCCCTGCCAGACGCCACTCGTCAACGGTTGGACGGGGCCGACGGCGCGCGCCCACTGGAACACCTGGGGCAGTAGCGCTGCGACCAGCTCCTGCTTGTCACTCGTCTCCGTCTTCCGATACACCTTCGCCGGGTTGTCGGGTTCATTCCACAGATCCCACCCCAGAACGCGTCGGTCACCGCGGAATTGACTCAGCACGCCCGTGACGTAGTCGTACAGAACGCTGCGGTAACGCGAGTCACGGAGGTAATCGGCGCCCGGGCTCTGGACCCAACCGGAGTTGTGCACGCCAGGGGACGGCGCGCGCTGAGGGCCCAGCCTCGGGTGGGGGTCCCAGCAGGAGTCGAACAAGACGAAGAGTGGTTTGATGCCGCGGCTCGCCGCGATGGCGACGAACTGCGCCAGCCGACGTTGAAAGCCTTGGCGGTCCTGCGCCCACAGCAGATCGTGGAGGAAGACGCGCATGGTGTTGAACCCGAGTTGTCGGGCGATGGCCAGCTCGGCGTCGATGCGCCGGGGGTCGTAGGTGCCCTGTTGAAACATCTCGATCTGGTTGACGGCGGTTGCCGGGATGTAGTTCGCGCCGACGAGCCACCCTTGAGACTGATACCAGCTGTTCGCCCGGTCGACCGACCACGGACCTGGATCGGCAGAAGCGCGGGGCACGCGAGTCAGTGCCGCGCCTGCTGCCAGTAGTAGCGGAAGCTGCAGGGCGGTTCGACGGTGCACCAAGCCACCGTAGTTTTCTCAGTCGGTGGGTTCAGACCTGCGGATCGATTCGCAATCGATCAGGTTGGCAATCGTTACCCGGTGCCGCAAGTGTTTACGAACGCGCTGACACTGTTAGCCATACCGCGGCGCCAAGAGCACCACACGCCGCCTGGAGGCGAGCCACGAACAACGGATTTTTGATCATGAAACTGATCCGAGTGTTTGCCAGTGCCGCGATCGCGGGCGGGCTGGCAGCACTGGGGAGTCTGGCTCGACGGGGCGTTCGTCTCACCTTCTGACCTGCCCTGACGGCGGATGGGATACGCCGCAGGTAGTATTGGACACCCTGGAAGTAGCCGTACGGGAGGGCCTTTCGCGTCATGCAGATTCGCATCGCCGTGGTGACGACGACGATGGGCGCATTGTCCCTCCTGCTTGCCCCGCAGGCCTCCGCAGACTTCGATCGCGCTGCCTACCTGCGGTGCATGGTGGCTGACGCAATGTCCGTCGGCGGCCTCACCCTCGATTCTAGTTCCGCAGCCAAACTCGGCGCCGAAGCGTATGCCGCGACCGGTGGCCAACAGCAGACGCAAAGCGCCCAGCAGGCGGAGATCACCGCTCTCGCGCAGAAGCACCAACTGCCCGAGTCCGTGGCGACGCTCATCGTGCGATGCGCCCAGGGCTCGCAGGCCTGAAACTCGACGGCGACGTCAGCCGGTGCGGGCCTTAAATCACGTCGCTGAAAAAGCTCGCCACACCCACGGCTTGCTCTTAGCTTGAGGCGGTGCGCGACCTCGAGTCGATTGACGACGAACTGGTGCTAGTCGCCCAGATACGGCTGGCTCTCCGTCAGGACGGCGGCGACCCGTCATTGTGCCCGATCGACGCACTCCTCGATGAGCGTCTGACCGCGGGTGGCGGGGTCTGATTTCGGCCGGGCAGTGCGACACGTATAGCACCGATCTGGCGAATTTCGCATCCCGGCGACAAGACCTGGCAGCCGATGCTCGTATCGCCAGGAACGCCATGACAGTCGCGGCACGACGCTGGCTGATCAACCAGTGGTACGGCAACCCCGCGTACCTGACGATCATGCGCGACTGCCGCTTGGGTCGCTCAACGCATCGCCGCGCATTCCACCCAGCTGACCGACGGCGTTCGTGCGCACTCCGCGGGCTTGGACAAGCTGACCGGTCGCGAACTGCCGCGTGCCACTGTGCGCGTCGCCGGTGACCGTGGCAGGGCGCACCTCAACATTGGCGTCGAATGGCCGCAACCTGCGGTGGCCGTGGCCACCGCCGTACAACGCAGCGTCGCGCAGGACATGAGCTCGTATGCCGCTCTCACCGTCGACGCCGTGGACGTCTCCGTGCACGCCGTCGTAACCCGCCGAAAGACCAACCAGGACAGTGCAATGACAACGACCCCGATCCAGGAGATTGCAGACGGACCCGATTCCGGCACCGTCTTCGCACCGAAAGCCGGACGGCCTCCGGTGGCAGCACCCACTGCCGGCTACGCCGGTGCACTCGTCGCGCTGCTGATGCTCGCCGTCGGCGCCGTGGCGTTGCGCGACGCCGCCGTCGCCCTCGGGTGGCTGCAGGGCTCCGCGTGGATCCGCCGCCATCGACTGGTTCGACGGCCTGACCCATCAGGGCTGGATGCTGCCCGCCGGCATCGTCGCCGCCGTCGCCGGACTGTGGTCGCTGTACGCGTCGGCGCGTCCCAGCCGACGCACCTCGCTGGCCGTTCTCGCGAGTAGCAGCGTCTGGATCGGTCCCGCCGATCTGGCCCGCTTGGCCGCTGCGGCGGCCGAGACGGGACCCGAGGTCCTGAACGTTCGGGCCTCGGCGAGCCGGCGCACGATCACGGTGCGCGCCGAGGTCACCGCCGCAGGCGATCCGGCCATTCGTAAGGCCATCACCACCGCCACGACACCGCGCATCAAGGTGCGCACCCGCACAGGAGACCACTGACATGACCAATCTGGCCGCCACCGTCGACCGGCTCGCCGCCCTCATCGCCGGCATCGCTTTTCTTGCCCTGCGCGCCGGCATGGTGGTGTGGAACACCACCTGGGTGCCCAACATCCCCCGAACCCTCACCCGCGCCCGGACTGAGCGCAGCCACGACTACCGGATGGTGGCCGTGGGCGCGCTTGGGCGCCGGTGTCGTAGCGGTCGTGGTGGCAATGCGCTGGCTGCTGACCTACACCCCCGTCGCCAGGGTGAAGAGCCTGCCGCTGCACACCAGTGATACGGGCACGATCACCATCGATCTCGGCGACGTGGCCTCCGCGGCAGGACAGGCGCTGGAACAGTCCATCGACGTCGAGTCCGCCAACGGCAAGTCCGTGATCGATCGCGGCACCCGCACCGTTGATCTCACCGTGCACGTTGCGCCGACCACACGTGCGCATGAAATCGCCGCACCTATCGACATTGCGTGCGCGCAGGTCGCCTCCATGCTGGCCGACCCCACCATCGCCACCCCGCAGACCATCCGCGTCGACAAGAAGCCCGGCCACGCCCGCCGCGTCCGCTGAAGTTCACCCGATATCGGCAGCACTCCCTAGGCTCTGAGGTAGTCGACGGAAGTGAACAAGTGTGCGTAACCGTGTAGTAATCGCCCGGCCGCGACGTGGCGACCTCCTGGTGCTTACCGCGGTTGTGGTCGCACTCTTCGGGTGTTCACCGTCAACGCCGTCGACCGTCGCAACGGAAGTGGCTGCCACCCAGCCGGTCGACGCGGTCATGTTGGACGAGCCGACGGTGCCCACTTCGGGGAGCGGCGCCGCGGGCGCCCAGCCGCAACTGGCTGCAGACACCGCGCAACTGGCCGACGACCTCGTCGCCGACGAGCAGGCTCTGCGCGACCCGTCAACGCCGGAGGCAGCGCTGGTGGCTGCCGCGCATCGGCAACAGGCTGCCTACCGCGCCATCGGGCGCCACCCCGAATGGGACGCCCTCGTGCAATCGCGAATCCCGCCTTCGCTTCTCGAGGCCTACGACCGGAACGTCGACGCCCGTCGGCAGCTCACCGCGATGGCACACGTCAAGGACACACTGCCCGCGTGGCGCATTCGGGCTCCAGCTCCGGCCGCGGAGCTGCTGGGCTATTACCGCGAAGCCGAAGCAGCGTCTGGTGTCGGCTGGAACCACCTGGCGGCGATCAACCTGATCGAGACCCGCTTCGGGAGCATCGACGGGGTGAGCACTGCAGGCGCGCAAGGGCCCATGCAGTTCATGCCCTCGACGTTCGCCGGCTACGGCGAGGGCGGCGACATCCACTCACCCCGAGACAGCATCATGGCCGCCGGCCGCTACCTGGCTGCCAATGGCTTTGCCGCGGAACGTGATCATGCGATCTACCGGTACAACAACGCCGACGAGTACGTACAAGCGGTCAACGACTATGCCGCGGTGCTCGCGGCCGACCCCTCAGCGTTCACGGGCTACTACCGGTGGGACGTTTACTACTACACCGCCTCGGGTGACGTGCTGCTCCCGATCGGCTACGCCGCGACGTCGCCGTTCCCCGTCGCCGACTATCTGGCGACTCACCCGCAGTAAATCGTCCGACAAGCCGCACCTGGTGGCAGTACCGGAACTCGAACACCACGAGATCCTCGACCGCCTCGATTGGTCATCGTGTGGAGGCCCGTCAGTGGTGGTCGCCGTGCCGCACGACGGTCTCGACCTACACCTGGCGAGTCATTGGTCCGATCGGAACTGCATACGACGACAAGTGGCTAGGCTCCTCGATGCCAGAACCACCCCGCAGTCAGGAGCCTCCATGGACGCCGGTAAAAAGGGATACGAGGACGCTGCCCGTCGGCTGCGGGAGTTCTCCGCATTCGACAAATTCTCGGACGACGATCTGTTGAGTCTCGTTCGAGCGTCACATCACACGTCGAGGTCCGCGCCGTGGCCGATGATTCACGAGCAGACCCCGTCCGACGCCTGCTTCATCCTGCTCAGCGGAGAGGCGGCGGTGTACGTGGGCCAAGACCGCGTTGCGGTGTTGAAGCCGGGTGAGGTGATCGGCGAGTCTGCACTACGCCGCGGGAAACTGCGTTCTGCGACCGTGACGACGACCGGGCCGTCCGAGGTGCTGCATATCGCGCGCGACGATCTCGACCGGTTGCTCGACGAGATACCCGCACTGCGCGAAACCATGGACGCGACTGTCGCGCGCCATTCGCCTGCAGCTGATCCGAGTTGATACCGAACGGGATCGAACCTGTGTCGGCGTAAGCCGGCGCGTTGGCGACCTTGCGAGCGGTGCAGAAACTCTTGATGCGATTATCTGCTACACATGCCGACCGAGGTGTGGTTGCAAAAGGTCCAGTCCCGCATCTTGCCGACGGTCATCCGCAGCATCGTGACGGGAGGAACGGCGGTGGAGACGGTAACGGGCTCGGCTGTCAACGGATCGCCGACGGCGCCATTTCGCGGCTCGGATGCAGCGGTGACGAAACCGGTGGCCGTATTGCCGGAGACCGAGATCAGCGTGAATTCCGTGACGCCGCTCGTCGCGCCGGCCATGGAACAGGTCAGACAGCTGCTGAGATCTTGGTAGTCGATGTGGCCGTTGCCCTCGGTCCGATTTACGAGCCCTTCCTCGTGGGCCCTCCAGGTCCCCATGAACGACGCCCGCCCAGGCACATCGGGGCCCGCTGACGGCGCTGAGACCAACGCGGCAATTCCCAGCGCCACCAACGCCGCGTTCCTCATTGCCATCCCCCTCACAACGCATTGATACGCCAAGTCTGGGGTCGCGGCCTCAAAGGATTTCAAGGGGTTACCAATGGATCGGGCGTCCCACACCCACTCCGGCGGAGGGCCGCGGATGTCGTTGAATGCGTTGGCCGTCGCATGCGTAGCGATGTCATCGTGGTCGAATCTCGAAGATGAATTCGTAGCAGCCGATGCGGATGGGATCGCCATCGGCGAGGGTGGCGCTGAGTCGCACTCGACGACCTTGAATGTGCACGCCGTTGGCCGAGGTCAAATCGTTGATGACGAAACTGCTTCCGGTATCGATGATCACGGCGTGACGCTGGCTGACCTTGGCGTCGTCAAGAACGATGTCGCTTTCTGCCACGCGCCCTATCCGACTGACTGTCTGTTGAAGGGGGTAGTGCCGTCCCGCAGCGTCGCGCAACCCAGCGACAACAGACTGGCGGCTAAATTCGGCGTGTCCAGTGGCGGCGGTGCGGGCAGCGGCCTTGGCGGTTCTCTTGGTGTCCAGAGGGGTGAAACAGCGGCACTTTCACCGCTTCCTCATACGCGCGATCCTGCGCTGACGATCGGATGCGTCAAGGGTGGCGAAGGACTTTGGCCCCTATTTCCCGGCGTCTGGGCAAGCCAAGACTGAAACCGCACGAAAAGCCTTCTGCACCGCTGCGAGGCAAGGACCGCCGTGGGGCCGCCCGCCGAGGACGACATCGGGTTGCCCGCGGTTGACTCGGTTGATCCACATGAGGCCAGCGGGCCCGTGGGACGGATTTCTACGACCTCGACGAGTAGCCAACAGTTCGGGAGCGGAAAATTTCGGGGCCGCGTGAGGGTGTGGTGCGACACCGAGGTAGCAACCTCGGCCGGCTTCGCCCTGCCGCGGACCTGGATGGCCTCGAGCCACAACGGGAAAACATGACCGACAAACCTCCAGCGCCCCGACCGACGACCACCCAGCCCACCCTTATATTGAGTGACTAAGCTCACATCCATGTCCACGACGCACATCGAAGTCCAGTTGAGCTATCCGCCCTCCGCGGAGTTCGCCAGGAACGCCAACGCGACCGCGGATTTGTACCGCGAGGCAGAGCGAGACCGACTGGCGTTCTGGGCGAAGCAGGCCAGGCGGCTCTCGTGGGCGACGCCGTTCACCGAGGTTCTGGACTGGTCCGACGCGCCGTTCGCGAAGTGGTTTGTGGGTGGCCGGCTCAACGTTGCGTACAACTGCGTGGACCGGCACGTCGAGGCGGGTCTCGGCGATCGCGTCGCGATTCTATGGGAGGGTGAGCCGGTCGGTGACAGCCGCAGCCTTACCTATTCGGACCTCTTGGCCGAGGTATCCAAGGCTGCCAACGCGCTGGCCGATCTGGGCCTGGTCGCCGGTGACCGGGTCGCCATCTACATGCCGATGGTGCCTGAGGCGATCGTGGCGATGCTGGCCTGCGCCCGATTGGGGGTCATGCACTCGGTCATCTTCGCCGGTTACTCGGCATCGGCGCTCAAGGCGCGTATCGAGGACGCGCAGGCAAAGCTCGTCATCACCACCGACGGGCAGTACCGGCGCGGCAAGGCGGTATCGCTGAAGGACGCCGTCGACGAGGCCGTTGCCGGGCAGGACCGCGTCGAGCACGTCTTGGTGTTGCGGCGCACGGGGATCGACATCGCGTGGACCGAGGGCCGTGACCTGTGGTGGCACGACGTCGTCGACCCGGCATCCCCGGAACACACCCCGGAGGCGTTCGACTCCGAACATCCGCTGTTTCTGCTGTACACCTCGGGAACGACCGGCGCCCCCAAGGGCATCGTGCACACTACTGGCGGGTTTCTCACCCAGGCGTCGTACACGCACTACAACATCTTCGATGTCAAGGCGGAGACCGACGTGTTCTGGTGCACCGCCGACATCGGCTGGATCACCGGGCATACCTACATCGTGTACGGCCCGCTGTCCAACGGCGTTACCCAGGTCCTGTACGAGGGCACGCCCTCGTCGCCCACCGAGCATCGCCACTTCGAGGTCATCGAAAAGTACGGTGTAACAACCTATTACACAGCACCGACGCTGATCCGGACGTTCATGAAGTGGGGTGACGAGATCCCCGTAGCCCACGACCTGTCCAGTCTGCGGCTGCTGGGGTCGGTCGGTGAGCCGATCAACCCGGAGGCTTGGCGCTGGTACCGGCGGGCGATCGGCGCCGACTGCACCCCGATCGTGGACACCTGGTGGCAAACCGAGACCGGCGCGGCGATGATCTCGCCATTGCCCGGAGTGACGGCGGCCAAGCCGGGATCGGCGATGGC
Source organism: Mycobacterium sp. (assembly GCF_035633495.1). Classification (GTDB taxonomy): domain Bacteria; phylum Actinomycetota; class Actinomycetes; order Mycobacteriales; family Mycobacteriaceae; genus Mycobacterium. The sequence goes on from NZ_DASQEU010000143.1 coordinate 9,455, forward strand.
TCCGCTGCCGGGCATCTCCGCCCTAGTCGTCGACGACGACGGCAACCAACTGGCCCGCGGTACCGATCACGGTGAGCAGGTCCATGGTGAGCAGGTCAGCGGCTACCTGGTACTGGACAAGCCCTGGCCGGGCATGCTGCGCGGAATCTGGGGTGACCCGGATCGGTTCAAGGAGACCTACTGGTCCCGCTTCGCCGAGCAGGGCTGGTACTTCGCCGGCGACGGCGCACGCTACGACGCCGACGGCGCCATCTGGCTGCTTGGCCGAATCGACGACGTGATGAATGTGTCCGGACACCGGATATCCACTGCCGAGGTGGAGTCGGCTCTGGTCGGCCACTCCGGGGTGGCCGAGGCGGCCGTCGTCGGCGCCAGCGACGACACGACCGGGCAGGCGATCTGCGCGTTCGTCATCCTGATGGCACACCACGCCGACGTTCCGCGCGATCTCATGGTCAAGCAATTGCGCGACGAGGTGGCCCGTGAGATCTCGCCGATTGCTCGGCCTCGCGAGATCCATGTCGTCCCCGAGCTGCCGAAGACCCGCAGCGGCAAGATCATGCGGCGACTGCTGCGCGACGTCGCCGAGGGCAGGGAACTCGGCGACACGTCGACGCTCCTGGATCCCGGTGTGTTCGAGGCCATCAGAGCGAGCAAGTAAGCCGACACACTCTGGTCAGGGCCGGTACGGGGGACATCCGCCTCCCGCTAGGCGATCAGAAGCACCGAGAAGGTAGTGAGAATGGCATTGCTGACCCGGATGCTGGCGAACCACATGTAGCTGGTGAAGATGGTCCAGGCCAGTAGGAAGATGCCCACCTCGCGATCGCGGCCAGCCGCATCAACGCGGCGGCGAACGGGTTCGGCGTGGCTGCCGTCGAAAGCCGACCTCGTTGCCGGCGCGAGGGCTGGGACGCCGTGCTCGCGGGCGAAGTCTGCGAACGAGCGCGACCTGGCGCAAACGCGTGACCGGGTGGCTCTTCGGCTTGAGCAGGCGCGACCGCTGATCGGTGATCTGGGACGAAGCTAACTGCCGAAGGATCGGCTCGACGCGCTCGCCACCCACCAGGTGCCGGTCACCCGCTCGCTGGAAGATTCGGACATGAAGCGGTCGACGGTCTGGCGCTTCCGCGATTGACCCGTGTCACAACCGACCGCTCTGCAGATCGAGCGTGCCGCGCACCCCGATCGCTCCGTAATGGGCTGCGAGCCAGCATTGAGCGGTCCGCCGCCCGGCATCGCGAAGTTGGACGAAGAAATCCCATTCCGCGTTGCGCTTCGAAGAGGCCTCGTGATCGTCGAGCTCGTCGCTCGCGTCGATCCGGTGCAAGTGGACGTTCTTGTATTCGTCGGGCGAGAGTTTTCCCTCTTCGATCAGCCGCTTGACGAACGCCACGGCCCGCAATTCGCGCAGGAGAGTGCTGTTGAAGCTGATCTCGTTCAGCCGGTTGTTGATTTCGCGCGCCGTGCGGGGCGTCTGCCGACGCTCCAGCGGGTTGATCTGCACGAGCAGTATGTCGTCGGTCATCGTCTCGTCGAAGAGCGGGAACAGGGCCGGATTGGCCATATAACCGCCGTCCCAATAGGGCACGCCGTCGATTTCCACCGCCTGGAAGACCGTGGGCAGGCAGCCGGAGGCCATGAGGTGATCGGCCGTGAGCTCCTGTCTCTTGAAGATCGCAACCTTGCCGGTCCAGACATTGGTCGCGCTGATGAAGATCTCGACATCCGTGCAGGCGCGCACGCGATCGAAGTCGATGAGCGTGTCGATCGCGTCCCGCAAAGGATTGATGTTGAGCGGGTTCGTCTGGTAGGGACTGAAGCTTGGGGCGATGACGTCCGTCCAGGCCTTGCTCCAGAAGCCCAGCATCAGGCCGAGGAGCCTGCGCTGGGCGGGGGAAAGGGACCCGTCGAGGCTGGCCCGGCGCCAGAAGGTTTCCAGCTGGCTCCGCGCCCCGTCGATCCCGCCCTCGAGCCAGCCCTGCACCATGACGACGGCGTTCATGGCGCCAGCGCTCGCACCAGTGATCGCTTCGACGGCGAGGCGCCCGTCTTCGAGAAGGGCGTCGAGCACGCCCCACGTGAAGGCGCCGTGAGCCCCGCCGCCCTGGAGGGCCAGCGACACGGTCTTTTGGGCGCGCGGCCCGGCGAGGCCGCCGGTCCCGCCCGGATGGCGTCGAGCGCGGCCGGTCATCGCGCCGTCCCGCTGGAAGTTCCGGTGATCAACCATGCCGAGGTCATTGAGGCTCCTCAAGGTCGGGAAAGGAAAACGTGGCTCATGTTGACGTGTTCGGCGCCCCCTTCTCTCAGGCGGCCGGTTGACGTCGATGTGTCAAGTTGGTTTGACGACGGGCCAGCAGGGACCGATCAGCCGTTCAGCGAAAGGCGTTGAGTCCGGTGATGGCGCGACCGACGATGAGGGATTGGATCGAGTCGGTGCCTTCGTAGGTGTAGACGGCTTCGATGTCGGCGTGGTGGCGGGCAACATGGTGGTCCAGCAGGATGCCGTTGCCGCCGAGGATGTCCCGGGCCATCGCGCAGACCCGGCGGGCGGCGTCGCCGGTGTTCAGCTTGGCCAGCGCGGCGTGTTCGATCGAGATCCGGCCCTGTGCCTGCAGTTGCGACATTCGGGTGCAGATCAATTGCATGCCGGTGACGTCGCTGAGCATATGGGCGAGCTTGTCCTGGATCAGCTGGAAACGGGCCAGCGGACGGCCGAACTGCTCGCGCCGAAGGGAGTAGGTGAGCGCGGCCTCGTACGCGGCGATCGCGTGGCCGAGGGCTTCCCAGGCCACGGTCTGCCGCGACTTGGCCAGCACGTAGTTGGCGTCGTCCCACGTGCGTGCCTGGGTCAGTCGGGCGTCGGCGGGCACCCGGACACCGTCCAGGCGGATCTGGGCCTGCCACACTGCACGGTTCGCGGCCTTGCCGACGATCTTTCTGGCGTGGTAGCCGGGGACCGGGTGCGCTGCGCCGTCGGGGTGCTCCACCACGAACGCGCCGACCTGACCGTCGTCATCACGTGCCCAGACGATGACGACGTCGGCGAGCGTGCCGTTGCCGATCCACCGTTTCTCCCCGTCCAGCACCCACTCGTCGCCGTCCCGTCGGGCCCGGGTTTCCAACGCAACGACGTCGGAGCCGTGGTTCGGTTCGGTTAGTGCGAACGCGCCCAGCACCTCACACGTCGCCATCCGCGGAAGGTATTTCGCGCGTTGCTCGGGCGAGCCGAGCATCGCGATGGTGGTCATCGCCAACCCCGAGTGGACCGCGTTCAAGGTGGCGATGCTGCCGTCGCCGCGCGCCAGTTCGGCGGCGATCACTCCTTCGGCCAGGAAACTCAGCCCCGGGCAGCCGTCCCCGACGATCGAAGCGCCGGCGATCCCCAACCGCCCGTAGCCCTCGGCCAACTTGACAGGGAACTCGGCACGCTCCCAGAAACCTGCCGCTGCGGGCGCGACCTCGGTGTCGCACCACACCCGCACCCGGTCCCGTACTTCCCGCTCCCGGCCTGTCAGCAACTCGTCGAGGCCGTAGAAATCCGTGCCCCGGGACAGTGCCAGATCGTCACCGTTCGGGAACTCCACCTCCTCCGCAGCATCAGCATCGGCGGTGACGCCGACCGGGCGATCCACACTGGTGGTCATCACTGAATCCTGCTTTCATGTCCGGCCCAAGCCGCTTCACGCAGCTCGTTCTTGCGGATCTTTCCTGTTGCCGTTCTGGGCAGTTCGAGCACGAATACAACTTCCTTGGGCGCCTTGAACTTTGCGATGTGTTCCTTGACGTGGCCGATCAGTTCCGCTTGGCCTGCGGTGTGGCCCGCGGCCAGCACCACGAAGGCCTTCGGCCGCTCGCCCCAGCGTTCGTCCGGAACAGCGATGACGGCGACGTCGGCCACCGCCGGATGCGATGCTAAGGCATGTTCCACCTCGACGGTGGAGATGTTCTCGCCGCCGGAGATCACGATGTCCTTGGCACGGTCCATCAACCGGATGTAGCCATCGGGATAGCGGACGCCGAGATCGCCGGAATGGAACCAGCCGCCTTTGAAAGCCACTGCCGTGGCCGTCTCGTCGCGAAAGTATTCCTTCATCACCGTGTTGCCCCGCATGACGATCTCACCCATGGTCACACCGTCGGCTGGTACATCGACCAGTTCCTCCGAATGACCATAGCTGGCAACGACTCTCGCTTCGTCTGCGGTGATCATGCCGACACCCTGCCTGGACATCAGATGGGAGCGTTCGGCGACCGACAACTTGTGCCAGTCGTCCTGTTCCTCGCACACGGTGTACGGGCCGTAGGTTTCGGTCAGTCCGTAGACATGAACGACCCGCACGTTCAGCTCGGCGAAGGCCGCGATGATGGAGGGACTGGGCGGGGCGCCCGCCGTGGTCACGGTCAACGCCTTGGCCACCGGGTGAGCCAACGCGGACTCCCGCATCATCGACAGCACCGTCGGCGCTCCGGCCATGTGGGTCACGCCGGCCCGATCGACCAGCCGCCAGATGTCGTCCGCCCGTACCGCGCGCAGGCACACGTGGGTGCCGGCAACCGCGGTGAGCGCCCAGGTGGTGCACCATCCGTTGCAGTGGAACATCGGCAGGGTCCACAGATAGCTGGACCCGTCGCGCAATCCCTGATGGATGACTTCGCCGAGGGAATTCAGGTAGGCGCCACGATGGGTGTAGATGACACCCTTGGGGTTGCCGGTGGTTCCCGACGTGTAGTTGAGGCTGATCGCGGAGTCTTCATCGGCCACCGTGTACGCGATCGGATCATCATTTCCGGTTGCCAGCAGGTCGTCGTAGGTCGTGGTGAAGGCCACCTCGACGGCGTGACCGTCTTCTGCCGGCAACGTCACGATCTCCCGCAACGTGGTCACCGCGGCGAGCTTATCGCGTGCTGGTTGCAGCAGTGGGGCGTCGGCGAGGAGGAACGCAGCGCCGGAATGTTCGACGATCTGGGCGATCTCCTCGGCCGAGAGCCGGGTGTTGAGGGTGACCAGCACACCACCGGCCAGCGGCACCGCGAAATGGGCCACCAGCATTTCGGCACAGTTCGGAGCGAGGTAGGCCACCCGGTCCCCGGGCTGCAGCCCTCTGGACAGGAATGCCCGGGCCAGGCGAGTGACCTGCCGTGCCATCGCCGCGTAGGTGAAGGACCTCGTTCCGTCTGCGATCGCCTTGCGATCGGGATGTACCGCTGCCGCGCGCTCGAGAAAGCGCAGTGGGGTCAGAGAAATCTCCATGATTCACGCCACTTCGTCTACTGACGTCATTGTGGCGCCTTATCTCCACCGTACGCCCTGAACGGGTCAATATATCGTGGAGTGACATTTCGGGTTTCTTGTCGACGACGGTCGAAATTTGACCCCTTTTCGACGGTTGAAATTGACCCCGTTGGTGTTCATTCTTCAACCGAGAATTGGACGAAGGGGGTCAAAATTCGGGCGTCGACACGGGGTTAGTTTTCAGACGACGCCGACATTTCTCACGGCAACCCGATTTTTCTGGCGGTGTGGCGCCGCGCCTGCCAGGAGTGGAGAGCAGGAGTCGGATCGCGATCCGTCGGGAGCGGACGCCGGGCAAGACTGTGGCGATAAGCATTGTGGCACAACAGATCGGTCATGCGGAGCGGCCCGATCGATCTCGATCGGCCGGGATTCGACAGGGACTCGGACCGTGAATCGTTCGATCACCCGGCATCGACCCGTCCGCGGAACTGTCCCTTCCTCCGAGGTATCGGTACAAGGTCGCTCGGCTCACTCCGAGGTACTTCGCGATCGCCTTGGCATTGTGGCCGGCGGACTTCATCCGCTTCGCCGTGGCGATGTGCTCGAGGTCGAAGACCTTCCGCGGCCGCCCGAACTTGGTCCCGTTGGCGCGGGAAGTTTGACGCTTCGGCGCGTGCGCTCTTTCACTAGCTCGCGCTCGTACTCGGCGGGGAACTTAAAACACCAATCATCATCCGCCCAGCAGCGGTGGACGAGTCGATCCCGGCGTGTTCGAGGCCATCAGATCCAGCAAGTAAGCCGACACAGTCTGGTCAGGGCCGGTACGGGGGACATCCGCCTCCCGTACGGCCACCGCGGTCAGTTCACGAGTACGCCAGATTCAGGGGCCTTCCTTATTCGCGGGCCCGTGGGCAGGACGACACGCCCGTAGGTCGTGCTGAGGAGTCCGGCAGCGGAGGTGTACCACGCAGCGGCGGCGGCAGCGAGTCCGAAGTAGCCGCCGACCTTCGTCAAGCCTGTCTGCTCGAGGAACGCTCCGAGGGTCAGGAAGACGAAGGCGATCAGAAGTACCGAGAAGGTAGTGAGAATGGCACTGCTGACCCGGATGCTGGCGAACCACATGTAGCTGGTGAAGATGGTCCAGGCCAGCAGGAAGATGCCCACCCCGACGTGTTTTTCGGCGCCCATGTCCGCGGCGGTGTAGGTGACCAGGTACCAGAAGCTCAGCCAAAAGCCGCCATACGAGGAAAAGGCCGTCGCCCCAAAGACGTTGCCTTTGAGGAATTCCCACATGCCAGCCGCGAGCTGGGTGACGCCGCCGTAGAACAGCGCGACTCCCAGGACGGCGGCCTCCGCCTTCGATGAGATGAATCCAGCGTTGGCACTGGAGAGGATGAACGTGGTCAGCGCAAAGGCGGCCAGGCCCAAGGGCCCGGGATCGGCGATGTGGGCGCCCCTGGGTACGGGGACGGCGATCTCATTCGGGTCGTCTTCGAGGTTTGGCATGGGCTGACCATTTTCGTGCGGGAGTAACCGGTACGGAGTTCCCTTACATTCCAAGGAAGATTCGACGTGTTCAGTGTGCGCCTGCGCGACTCGTCGCACTGAATACTGGCCATATCAGCCAAAGTGGTCCGCGGTGCGCCCAATCCGGGCCTACCCGCCGAGCGCCCCCATCGTCCGAGCCATCCCACGCTCTATAGCCTCGACAATCCTCGGGCGCAGTTCTGCCGCCGGAATGATCGCGTGAACTGAACCCACCCTGCGCGCCCGCTCCACGTTGTGGACGGCTTCGAACTCCGCTGCCACCTCGCCCAGCTTGTCCGAACGCACCGCCGCCCTGGTGGCGGAGAGCTTCACCCGCAGGCCGGCATTCGCCGCGTCGTCCGTGGAAGCCGCAAGTTGCGCTTCGAGCTCGCGCACGGCCACGTCGGCAGCGGTACGCGCATTCACGTTTCGGGTGAATACGACTGCGGCCGCAGGTGCGCCGCCGATGACCGACGAGAACGATCCCTCGATGGCCAGCACTTCCATGTTCTCGTTCAGCGCGTTGGAGAAGACCACGAAGGCTCCGCCGTGATAGCGGGAGATCACGCTGAACACGATCGGTCCGTCGAAGTTGACGATGGCCCGGCCGATTTCGGCGCCGTACTCGAGCTGGATGTTCCGCAGAGACTCAGGTGAGCCGTCGAAGCCAGACAGATTTGCCAGCACCAGGAGGGGTCGGTTGCCGCTTGCGGCGTTGATCGCGCGAGCAGTCTTCTTCGAGGACTGCGGAAAGAGGGTTCCCGACGTCCATTGGTCCGGTCCGTCGGCGGGAACCCACCCCTTGCGCGGGATGACCCGCGATTCGATACCGATGACGGACAACGGAATTCCAGCGACGTGCGCGTCGAACACCACGGAGGTGTCGGCGTCCGCCATGTCGGCCCACCGCTCGAGTGTGGGGTGGTCCTGGTCGACCACCGAACGCATGACCGTCCGAATGTCGAACGGCTTCTTGCGGTCCTTGTTGGTGCTGTCCGAGAAGATGTCGCCGACGGTCGTGAATTCACTGCACGGATGCACGTGTGGGAAGTCACGAACGTCACGATCCACCGGGTCGGTAGTCGCCGCGCGACGCGGAAAGCGTTCTGCCGGCGCGATGTACGCGTGCTCGTAATGGGAGAAGAGTACGTCGCAGGCCGCCTGCAGGTTCGGCGCCCAGTACTGGGCTTGACCGTTGGGTCCCATCACGCGGTCGTAGCCGCCGATGCCGAAGTTGTCCTCTGCCGACACTCCCCCGGAGTAATCGAGGGATTGTTTGCCGGTGAGGACCATCGCACTGTCCGGTGTCATGACGAGAATGCCCTTGGTGTGCATCAGCATCGTCGCTTCGGCGTTCCAATACGGCTGCGCGCCGACATTGATTCCCGCGACGATGACGTTGATCTCACCGCCCTTCTGGGTGAACGTGATGATGCGGCGAAGCGCGCGGGACACCCAGTCCATGTTCTCGGTGCCACTCTCCATCGAAATGGTGGCTCCGGAGGACAGGGCGAACCACTCGACCGGTAGCGAAGCCTCTTCGGCAAGATCGATCGCGGCAACGACACGAGCGCACTCGGCTTCGGCGACCGTGCCCAGAGCTTTCGTCGGATCTCCGAACAAGGCGATGCGCGTCATCCCCTCGGGGTAGCGGGTCGTTGGTTTCGACACCATGCCGACGATGATGCCGGCCGTGTTGTGTCCATACGGTCGGTCGACCGGCACGAGCATTCCGGACTCGTCGAAGTCGTACTCGACGAAGCTGCCTTCGCTGCCGGTGAGAAGGGGAATCAGCTCATAGGGGTAAACCGTGCCGCGCGACTGTGAGCGCTGCACCTTCTGCGCGTACTCGTCGAGTGGGCGCATCGGCTCGGTCGGAGGCGCCGTCACGTGCGCGACGATGCCGGCGCCCGCGTTGTAGGAGAAGCGAATCGCCACTCGGCTGTGTTGCGACGTCTGGGCATCCTTGACGCTGGCCAGGATGGTGACCTCTTCGATCCCAGCGTTGACCGTAAGCGGTGCGATCCGTCGCGCGATCGCGGGGAGACGGTCCGCAGGGACGTCGAGCACCGGCCATACGTAAAGTGCGACCCGGTTGGCGTCGAGCCGATTCTTGCCGCGCCGGGCCTGCGCACGGCGAATACCGTCGAGACACGCAGCGAGGGTTCGCTCGATGGCCGGAACCCCGACCACCTCGCCGTCGTCGTTCAGCTGAGTAGTGACGTCACGAACGACGGCCAGCGCCATCAGGCGCTCATCAGCCGGATTGTCCTTCGCCACTACATGGAAGAGGTACGTGCCTGCGGCGGCGGGTAGGCGAGTGCCGTCGAAGTTCTTGAGCCGCCACAGATTGAGGCGTTGCCCGGAGAGCGGATGCATGTCGCGGATCGTCCGGTCCTCCGCCACGCCGCCGTCTCCTGCCGAACGGAACGTGACCTGATTCAGGTTGCGGCCGACCACCGTCACGGTTACTCGGCGCCAGTCGGTCACGCTGGAGTGCGCGGCAAGCACGTCCTGCAACGCAGCCGACAGCTCGTCGCAGTCGGTGGGCGCGTCCGGCCAGGACAAGTAGATGTCGACAACCAGGTTGTCGGCCTTGGGTCCGGCGATTGCGTCGACGGCGTCGAGCGTTGCCGGCAGGCGCGTGCGGTCCGTCACCGTGGATACGAGATGCAGCTGCTCTCCGGCTAGTTCGTAGCTGCCGGTGACGAAACGGTCACCCGCTTCTTCGACCGTCGTGACGTCTTCGAGCGCGCGGATCTCGTAGTACTGACGCGTGACCACCTCGAGCAGCGGGCCAGGATTGGAGATATTTTGTGCCAGAAGGTGCATCAACAGCTCGCGAGTTGCGACAAGGGCATCCATCCTGGATGCGTAGTCCGCGGCGTCGGGATGGTCGGCAAGGTATTGCAAGCCGTCGCGCACGTCGTCATAGACCTGCTCGCGTGCTGTACGGATCTGCGGCTCGTCGAACAGGCGGAACCGCAGGTTCCGCGCGATGTCGCCGATGACCGGGTAGCGCAACTGCGTCGCCACGATGAGCCGCTCCAGTACCTCCCCCACGGCGTTGGTCGGGGCGGGGGCGACATCCTCTGTGGTGAGCCAGCGCCCGAGCAGCGCGGTGATCACGGGTACCTGGTTCTCCATGCGTTGCAACGCGAGGAAGAGCCGGTAGACCGCTTCTTCCAACTCGGGTCCGGGCTCGAGAGTAGCGCCGCCATAGTTGAGCAGCGCGCGAGCGATCTTGGCGCGGAATGCCGTTGGCAGTCCCTCCACCTCGGCGTCGAGGGACTGCAGGAAGGAATGGAAGTGCTCGCGAGGGCTGTGGACGCGCTCGTCGGCTCCCTCTTCGTCCAGGGTCGGACGGTTGCGGGAAAGCTCGCAGACGTCGGCGAAGGTGTCCAGTAGTCCGAGTTCGGCCTCGACGAGTTCTTGGTCGTCGCCGGACTGGCTGTCACGAAGGTCGCCGTACTCCTTGAGCAGGATGCGTGCGCGGCCACCGTTCACGTCGTAACCGGTGATCAGGCTGCGGAGTTCGCTGAGCCGCGCGAGGGCCTCGGTACGAGGGTTCGTGTCCTCGTTCCTTGGCTGGGAACGGAACTCAACTCGCGGCGCTGCTTTGGCAGTCGTATCGGTACTGACCTGGTCCACACGTAGCAGGGTGGCGCCCGCATCAACCTGGCTGTTGACGATGGCAAACACCTCGCGCACACGTCCCGCGGATGGCGCACGCATGGCGGTTTCCATCTTCATGCTTTCCAGGACCACGAGAGTGGCACCAGCCTCGAACTCGTCGCCGATGGCGACCGGCAGAGCCACGACCACGGCCGGAGACGTGGCGCGCACCAGGCCGGCTTCGTCTTGGCTGATGCGATGACTGATGCCGTCCACCTCGACCAGGAACCCGGTGGGGCCCGCGACCGTGACGACCTGGAATCGGTGGTCGCCGAGGGTGAGTCGACTCTCGAATTCGCCGAGTCGTTCGACGTTGACGACGAGTTCGCCGCTGTCCCCGCTGACTCCGTAGCTTCGCGGACCTATCTGTCCGACCGTGAGGTTGTACGTCTGGCCCTGATAGCTGAGTTCTACACTGCGGCCGATGGCGTGGGTGGCGCGTGGTCGACCACCACGTGCCGAGGCCAGGAAGCCCGCACGTTCGAGGCTCTCTTCGGCTTCGTACGCGTCGACCGAGGCAGCGATGAGCGCGATATCGGCCATCTCCGTGGGGCCGGCGGCCGTTGCCGCGCCGGTGCGATCGAGCCAGCCGGTGTCGGCTGACGCGGAGACGACTTCGTCTCGTTCGATCAGATCAAGAAGGAATGACTTGTTGGTCGTGCCCCCGTCGATGACGACGGTGGTCTCACGCAGGCCGGTGCGCAGTCGCGCGAACGCTTCGCTGCGGTCGCGGCCCCAGGCGATCACCTTGGCGACCATCGAGTCGTAGTCGGGCGGAATGACGTCGCCTTGCGCGATTCCGGTGTCGACGCGCAGACCGGAGCCGAGCGGGAACCTCAGCAGCCGTACGGTTCCCGGTGCTGGGGCAAACTCATTGTCGGCGTCCTCGGCGTTGAGTCGGGCCTCGACGGCGTGGCCGAACTCCGGGGGGCATTCGCCGATGAGCGAACCGCCGCCGGCGACGAGAATCTGCAACTTCACCAGGTCGATGCCGGTGGTGACCTCGGTGATCGGGTGCTCGACTTGTAGCCGAGTGTTGACCTCGAGGAACGTGAAGATCTTCTGGTCCGGTTGGTAGAGGTACTCGACGGTGCCGGCGCCGCGATATCCCGCGGCGCGGACGAGTTCGGTTGACACGCTTCGAAGGTGGTCGGCCTGCTCCTTGGTGAGTACCGGGGAGCTGGATTCCTCGATCACCTTCTGGTTTCTACGTTGGATGGAGCAGTCGCGCACTCCCGGTGCCCAGACATTGCCGTAGTTGTCGGCCATGATCTGGACCTCGACGTGGCGGGCATCCGTGACGAGGCGTTCGAGGAATACGACCGGGTCGCCGAACGAGCGCTGCGCCTCGCCCTGCGTGCGTTCGAGCGCGACTTCGAGTTCATCGGGCGCGAACACCTTGCGGATGCCGCGACCACCGCCACCACTACGGGCCTTGATGATGAGCGGATAGCCGATGAACTCCGCGTGACGGCGGGCGTCCTCGCGGGTGTCGACGGGGCCGCGGCTCCACGGTGCGAGCGGAACACCCACCTTCTCGGCCAGAAACTTCGCTTCGACCTTGTCGCCCAGTGTGCGCATCGCGGCGGGGGGCGGCCCGATGAAGGTGAGGTTCATGCGCGCGCAGAGTTCTGCGAAGGCGATGTCTTCGGCGACGAAACCCCAGCCCACCCATACCGCGTCCGCCTTGGCCTCCAGCAGCGCGCGCTCCAGTTCGGTGTGGTCGAGGTACGCGATGCCAGCCGAGGTTCTGCGGAGTGTCACGGCTTCGTCGGCTTGGCGGACGAACATGGCCCGGCGCTCGGCGTCGGTATGCAGAGCGACGGTCGTTATGCCGCAACCGTGTTCCGCATTGAGTTCTCGTACGGCCCGGATGAGGCGGACCGCGGCTTCACCTCTGTTGACCACGCCGATTCGTCTGGGGAACGTGACTGTCAACAGGTCGATTTCGGGCATGCACTCAGCTTATGCACCGCAGCCGGGGCCGAGCGTGGAATCGACAACGGCCACGAAACTGGGCAAGGCAACAGCGAAAATTCAACTAGATCAAGCAAATGCATGCTATAGTTAGCAACACCACCCACTATTGAAGGAGAAACATGACCGACAAGACTGCCGCCGCCCCGACCGTCGTCCCCGAGGCCACCCAAAAGCTTGGTGAGCAAATGGTTTCGGCGGTCAAGCAGAGCCAGAACCTGGCGTTGGACTCGGCCCGTGCGTTCGCAGCGGCGTGTTCGTCGATGCCGGTGAACCCGTCCGCGATCCCCGGTATGGGCTCACTGCCCGATGTTCCGGCAGTGACGGCCTACGGCTTCGACCTCGCCGCCGAATTGCTGGCCGCGCAAAAAGATTTCGCCATGGCTCTGGCGGAGACCCTCACCCCGAGCAAAACTGCCTGAGTCATAATCAGCGTGCGATACTGCGCACGGCGATGACGGGAGCACGGTGATGTCGGAAGAGTCAGCGCGAGACGACAATCTTCTGGGTTCGTTCATCCGCGCGCAGCGACAGATGGCCAATCTGTCGTTGCGCGAGCTTTCGGCGATGACCTCAGTGTCCAACCCCTATCTCAGCCAGGTCGAGCGAGGGTTGTCCGAGCCCTCGGCCCGCGTGCTGAAGTCGATCGCAATGGCACTGAACGTCTCGGCCGAAGCACTGTTCGCCCAGGCCGGCTTGATACCCGAAACCCGACCCGAAGACGATGCAACGGAAACCGCACTGCGCGTGGATCCCCGACTCACCGGGCCGCAGAAACGGGCGCTTCTCGCCGTGTACCGAAGCTATCTCGACGCCAACGGTCATGGCGCAGATGGCTGATGGCAGAATATGATTGATGGTGTCAGTTCGCATGTGGGCGTGACCCGCTCCCGCGCATGTTCTTCAAAGTATTGAGCCACTAGGGGAATCGTCTTCCCCGCCCAATCGAAGGAGGCCTCATGGCCTCGTCAGACGCTCCCACCCCCTCCCCGTCACGTTCAGTTCTCGACTTGCCCGGCGTCGCCGAGAATGTCATCTCCGGGGCCGACCCCGCCGCCCTGATCCGCGAGCTGCTGGCCACCGCCGCGATGACGCTGAAGCATCCAGCCGCAATCATCGCTGCCAGCGCACGTCTGGCCTGGGGCTCTGCGGGGGCATTCCAAGCCGCCGCCGGACGTTCCATCGGCCATGACAATCCCGGTCCCATCGCGATCGCCCGAGGCGACAAACGGTTCTCCGATCTGGCATATCAGGAAAATCCCTCATACTTCCTTCTTGCGCAACATTTCTTGTTGTTCGACCAACTCGTCGCCGAACTACTCGATGCCGCGGGAGTGAGTGGATCGCGAGAAGCGAAGGCGCGCTTCGCCGCGAAATTCCTCGTCGATGCGCTCGCGCCCACGAACACCCTGCTCGGTAACCCCGCGGCGATCCGCAGGGCGTTCGACACCGGCGGCAAGAGCATCGGCAGGGGCCTCAAGAATTTGGTGCACGATCTTCGTCACAACGATGGATGGCCCTCGCAAGTCGACAGCTCCGAATTCGAGGTTGGCGTCAACATGGGTGCCACCCCGGGGAGCGTCGTCTACCGCAGCGATCTGATCGAGTTGATCCAATACTCGCCCCAGACGCCGGATACGCACGCGATCCCGTTGCTCTTCTGTCCGCCCTGGATCAACAAGTTCTACATCATGGATCTTGCACCGGGCAAAAGCCTGATCGAGTGGGCGGTTCAACACGGACACACGTGCTTTGCCATCAGTTACCGCAATGCCGATGCGTCCATGAGCGAGCTCGGATTCCGCGACTACCTGTTCCAAGGACCGCTGGACGCCGTGCGAGTGGTTCGCGACATCACCGGTGCCCCAGCGGTAAACACGGTGTCGGTGTGCCTTGGTGGAACGCTCACCGCCATCGGGCTGGCGTACAACGCGGCACGCGGTGACGAGTCCATCAGGACCGCAACATTTCTCAATACCCATACGGACTTCACCGAGCCAGGCTCACTCGGCACGTTCACCGACGAGGCGACGGTCGCGGGACTCGAGAAGCAGATGCTGAAGAAGGGGTTCCTGGACTCGACGACGATGGCACGGACCTTCAGTGCCCTGCGGCCAAACGACCTGATCTTCGCCTACGTGGTGAACAATTGGCTCCTTGGTAACAAGCCGCCGTCGTTCGACCTGCTGGCCTGGAACGAAGACTCCACCCGCATGCCGGCCCGGATGCATTCGGAGTATCTGCGGTCGTGCTACGTACGCAACGAATTCGCTCGCGGCGAGTTCGAAATCGACGGCCAGTGTCTCGATCCCGGCCTCATCGACGTCGATACGTACGTGTTGTCTGCCGTGGACGACCATGTGGTGCCGTGGATCTCGGGCTACAAGACCACTCAGCTGCTGGGTGGCAAGAGCAGGTTCGTCCTGAGTACATCCGGCCACATTGCCGGTATCGTCAACCCGCCCGGCCCCAAGGCCAAGCACTGGGTGAACGCCAGCCTTCCCGCCGACCCGCGTGAATGGAAGGCGGACGCGAAATTGGTGGACGCCACCTGGTGGCTGGACTGGACTCAGTGGATCGCCGACCGGGGCGGGGAAATGATTCCCGCACCGCAACTCCCGGGCAACGAGGACTATCCGCCGATCGAGAAGGCCCCGGGCACCTACGTCCGACCGAGCGACGCCGCGTGACCCATCCGCCGGAGACCATCGACTCGGAGGCATTCGTGCTGTCGATTCGTGGCCTGCGGATTGCTGCGCGAACCATCGGATCGGGTGATCCGGTGTTGTTGCTCAACGGCTTGGCCCGCCCGATGGAGAGCTGGAGGTACTTCGCCGACGCGCTTCGCGACAGCACCGTCATCACATTGGATGGTCCTGGGGTCGGCCTGAGCGAGACCCCGATCCTTCCGCACTCGATGCCGATGTTGGCGGATGTCGCTGCACGAGTCCTCGATGCAGTTGGCGTTGAGAAGGCGGATGTCGTCGGCTTCTCGCATGGCGGCGCAGTCGCACAGCAGCTCGCGGTCGGCCACCCCGCACGCGTGAATCGGCTCGTGCTGTTGTCGACGTCGTGTGGAGTCGGGGCGGTTCCAGGCCGCAGCCGCGACGTCACGCGCAGCTGGCTTGCACCGAACCGCGGAACACGTTGGCCGCCAGCGGATCCGTTGGGCTTGCTGTGGCAGATCGCGGCCATCTCGACCTGGTCGAGCATCCCTGTGCTCGGCTGTATCGACGCACCCACTCTGGTGATCTGCGGTGACCACGACCGTGTCGTCCCACCGGCCAACAGCAGGCTACTTGCGGCACGCATCCGCAACGCCCGCCTCGTCACGATCGAGGCCGGCCACGATCTGCAAACACCTGGTCCGGCGGCCGCTGCCGGGCAACTGGTGCAGCGGTTTCTCGATCCGGCGACCTGAGGTCACACGGCCGTCGGGCCCTCAACCGAAGGCAAGGGCCATGTCGGCTGCGGTCGGCACGGCAACCGACTCGGCAATCGCGTCCGACTCAGCAGGGGATGCCACCTGATCGTCGGGCGCGACGACGGCAGGATCGACGCGGAGAACCGCGTAGCCAGCAACCGCGCCGGCCCCGAAACCAGGAGCGAAAACCCTTGTCGGCGTGGTGATCACTTGATCACGGACCGCGTCGTGAATGGCCAGCGGAATACTCGCCGAGGAGGCGTTGCCCACCCGTTCGATGTTGAAGTACAGCTGATCCGGCGACAGACCTGCGCCGGTCGCCAGGTCGATCACCATGGTCTTGTTCGCTTGGTGCGGGATGATCAGTTCGACGCTCGCCAGCAGCGAATCTGCGGCCCCATCCGGGTCTGGCAGGGCCCTGACGTCGTCGAGCATCTGCGTGAGGTAGCGGCCGGCCAGCGCCTTCACCTCGGGGCCGTACACCGTGATGTTGTTGCCAAACGCGGGGTTTGGCCACAGGATCGAGTTGACCTGGCTGGTCGGGCCGCTGGCATAGGTCTGGATGTACTCGATATCCGGCGGTGAACCCTCGGGTGCAGGGCCGATGACAAGGGCGGCCGCGCCGTCGCCGAAGATCATCCGGGATGGCCGGACGTTCCCGATCTTGTCGGAGAACTTCTCCGCGCAGACCACCAGCACCGGTCGTCGAACGAGTTGGAGAATTCTGACCGCCTCGGCCAGCCCATAGCTGAGGCCGGCACACGCGGCGACGAGGTCGAACGAGCAGTGCGTCTGCTGAATGCCCAACGCGCCGGAGATCCAGGTCGCGATCGACGGTATCAGCCGAGAACTGGTGCAGGTGCAGACGATAACCGCCCCGATTTGGTCTGGACTCACGCCGGCGTGAGCCAGCGCCGACCGGGCAGCCCGCAACGAGAGTTCCTCGATGCTGCCCGAGGTGTAGCGACGCTGCTCGATGCCGGTCTTGTCACGGATCTCCTCCGCAGACATGGGCGACCAGTTGTAGGCGCTGTTGCGGATGAGATCGTCGTTGGTGCACACCTGGTCGCCGTGAGCCGCGGCGATGGCCTCGATGCGAGGCTGTACCGCAAAGTCGTTGCGCACGTCGATCGCAGGGTACGGGCGGATGGGCGCAAACAATTCCGGGACAGCCGGGACAGCCTTCTTCGCCGCGTGCCCGGAGGCGATGCGGGACAGGAAGTTCGCCACCTCGGGATCACGCGGGTGGAATACCACCACGTAGTCGTCATCGTGCAGTTCACTGACCGCGACCAGGGCGGCTTCGCTGCGACCCCACGGATACTGATTGTGCAGGACCATCGACCAGCGGCGTAGCGCCTCCAGTTCAGCCACATCCTCATTGCAGTCAATGATCTCGGCGTAGCTGTACCGGCGGAAGTCGGGGTCGAATCGATTCAGGCGGAGAGTTTGATTACCGGGGTCAGAGAGCAACTCGGCAACCGTGGGTACGACGGCCGAAAGCTTGGTCGCGTGGTTTCTACGATGGCCGAACACGTCGAAGAGGATCTCGAAGATGCTGTCCTCGACCTCGTCATCCCACTGCGCCGGAAGATTCGGGTAGGCGGAAAACACCGCGGACACCTTGGTTTCGCTGTCCAACCACGGCGTCTGGACTGGCACGAAGACGTCGTCGCGGGTGCGCGGAACGTCGGCCCACCGGGTAGGCCGGACATCGAACATCGTCATCTTGAAACGATTGGCCCAGAACAGGTTGAGCGCCATGTCTCGCATCAACTCGAACTTGCTTTGGTAGGCGCCCGTCTTGATCTGCTCGAGGATGTCTGTCCCTGTGGGCGCTTTGGAATCGAAGTCACGCCGGACGACGGCATCGAGCTGCTCAAGGCTCTCGAAGGTCGAAAAGTCAAGATCGGGAAAGCAATTGGAGGGAAAGACGATCTTGCCGTGCTTGTTCAGTTCAAAAGCATCCATTGCCCATCACCTTCACTGAGAGGTTTGCGCGTTGATGTGACTCCAGGCGATGCCCAACAGGTCCCGAACCGATCACATGTCCAGACCACCGTTGACTCCCCATACCTGTCCGGTGATGTACCCGGAGGCGTCGGCGGCCAGGAAGTGCACCACGCGGGCAATCTCATCCGGCCGGGCAAGGCGGCCCGCGGGGATGGTGGTCTTGATTCGGTCGAGTACCTTCTCGGGGATGGACTCGACCATCTCGGTCGCCACGTAACCGGGTGTGACGGTGTTGACCGTGACGCCGATACCGTCTTCACTCAACTTGTCCGCGCGCGCCAGCTGGAAACACGCCTCGCGCGCCAGTGTCTTCGTCAGGCCGAACAGTCCGGCCTTGGAAGCGGCGTAGTTCGCCTGACCGATGGCGCCCGTTTCACCGATGACCGAAGAGACGATGACGATCCGCCCGCTGCCGCGCTCGAGCATGTGCGCCAACGCCGCCTGGGCGAGGAAGAACGCCCCGGACAGGTTCACCGCGATGACCTTGTTCCATTCCTCGTCGGTCATCCTTGCCACCGTTTTGTCGATGGTGATGCCGGCGTTGTTGATCAGGATGTCGAGGCGGCCGTGACGCTCGATCACCTCGCGGACGGTCCGTCGGCAGTCATCACCGTTCGAGACGTCGCCCTGATGGACGCTGACCTCGCCGCCCTCACTGGCTTCCGACAACTCGGCGAGGAACTTTTGCGCCTCTACGGTATTCGTGCTGTACCCCGCCGCTACCGTCGCACCCTGGTGGGCCAGGCTTTTGCTGATCGCGGCGCCGATCCCACGGGTGCCGCCCGTCACGAAGGCGACGCGCCCACGGAGCTTCCCTCCCCACGCCTCTGCGAACCGAGACTCGCCGATCTGATCAACGGACGTCGCTGTCATCATGATCCTTATCTTTGAAGTTGTGCTTCTCGTGGTTCCTCGGCTGTCACAGCGGTGGTGGTGGTGGTGACGAGGACGGACGGGGGTCTGGCCGGTACTTCGGTCGTGACGACATCGCACTCAAGCGCGGACGCGACGAGTAGGTCGGTGGGGAACCGGGCGAGGTGGGTGACCTCGACGTACCGGGAGTGCAGTCCACAACACAACCATCCAAGCCTTTTGCCATCGCGACATACGCCGAGGGGAGGCAAATCGGGGCGAGCTTCGAGACTCTGGGTGCGGTAGACGTTGCTTGCGCGATCACGGCCGCTAAGCGGCGATCGCGTTACCAGACCGGCATTTTCTTGCCCTGTTCAGTGCACTCTCGATGCCACCCAATGTCAAGCGATGCACCCCGGCCTTATCCTCGAGGCCACCTTCACCATCCCGAGTTTGATGCAGACTCTGATGTACCCCGGGTTGTCCGGAGTCCGTTTGCTTGACTTCTGGTCACGACGTCCACAAAGGAGCCGTGCCCGTGCCCATGCGTTATCCCGAAGAGTTCCTCCGCAAAGTGCTCGACGTGGTGGCCGCCGGCCGCCCGGTGGCCCAGATCGCTGCCGATCTGGAGATCAGCGACCAGACCATCTACGACTGGCGCCGCCAGGAGCTGATCGATAAAGGACAGCTGCCGGGATTGAACCGCACTGAGCTGTCCGAGCTCAGCGCGGCCAACAAGCGCACCGATGAACTGGAGACCGAGGTGGCCATCCTGAAAAGGGTCCGTGAGCTGCTCCGGGAGCCGCACGACCCAAAAGACGGTACGCGGGCATACCGACTATGTCCGCAGAAGGACTCCCCGTACAGAAGGCGTGTCGAAGGCTCGAGGTAGCCGAGTCGGGCTTCTATGAGTGGCGGTCTCGGGCGCCGTCAGCACGGTCGGTCCGCCATGCCGGGCTCACCGACCAGACCCGGGCCGTGCACACCGCCTCACGTGGCACCTACGGCGGGTCCACGCCGAACTGACCCTCGGGCTGGGGCTGGCGGTCGGGCATAACCAGGTCGAGATGCTGATGACCCGAGCCGCGAGAAAGGGACTGCCGGGTAACCGGCGCCCCCGACCCCGACACGAGACCCCGACAGCCGCCGATCTGGTCGAGCGGATGCTCACCCGCGAAGCGCCAAACCGGTTGTGGGTCAACGACATCACCGAACATCGCACCTACGAAGGCAAGGTGTACTGTGCAGTCGTTCTGGAACCGTTCTCCCGACGTGTGGTCGGATGGTCGATCGACTCGAGTCAGCCGCGGCGCTAGTCGCCAACGCGCTGAGTATGGCCATCGCCAATCGCGACCCCCAATCGGGCGGGATCATTCATTCCGACCACGGCGTGCAGTTGACCTCGTGGGCCTTTACAGATAGCGCCAAGCGCTCTGGACTGGTGCCATCCATGGGCTCGATCGGTCAATGCTACGACAACGCGATGATCGAATCTTTCTGGGGCAGAATGCGAACGGAGCTACTCAACCGCAAGCGATGGAAGTCACGCGTAGAGCTAGGCAACGCAATATTCGACTACCTAGAAATCTTCCAAAACCGGCAACGCCGTCATTCCGCCCTCGGGATGCGCACTCCGATAGAGTTCGAACTGCTACGCCATCCGCCCAACCCGTGGCCTGAAACCAGGTATAGCGACACCGCCGAACCAGGGGCACATCATTTACGGCCGGTCGACGCGCGAACGGCCCGCCCGGAGAGTGGTGACGGGCCGAACAATAGATCAGACGCGGGGAAACGTGAATCGGTTCGTTCAGAGTGCGACTTTGGCGCCACCTGAGAACATCGAGTCATGAAACTCCAGCTCTGCGGACTTGGTGCCAGGCGGCACGTCGAAGGCCGTCTTGACTTGAATGGAGTTGCCGGGATTGATGTCGGCCATAAGTGCGCCCTCGTCGTTCATCCACATATCTGCAGAGGAGTCCACGCCATACTCGCGACCCGACGTGTCGATGAGCTTCTGGTTTGACCCAAAATACGATTGAGTCTTGTCGCCGATGTTCCTGACGGACAGCGTCAGGATGATGAACTCGCCTTGCGCGTTTGCGATCATGTACGGATTGCTCAGGTCACCAGCCTGCGTCGGGCGCGTCATCCCGACCACGCGGAACTCGAACTTGCCGTCGCGACGTCGGCGAGGCGAACCCCGCCCGAATTGATGCGGCTCTGCGATCGATGCGAAGTGCGCACGAACCGACAACGGCGCGGCAGTCGAAAACCATCCTTCACGGCGCCCTCCAGCTGGCGGTGATGGCGAACGTGCTCGGCAGCAATCCGGTGCGGGACGTGCAGACGATCAGGTCGAAGAACCGGCCAAAGGGCGCAACCCGCTCACTGCCGACGAGCTGCGCCAGCTGGTGGCGAAGGTGCGCGCTTCTGCCTACTGCCGACACCACGATTTGGCCGACCCGATCACCGTGCTCGCCGCAACCGGGCTGCGGGAGTCTGAACTACTCGGACTCCTGTGGCGCGACTTCGACGCAGACGCCGGCATCCTGACGGTGACCGGAATGTTGGGCCGGGCCGCCCGGCAAGGGTTGCCACGACATGACACGGCCAAAAGCGACGCCGGCCTGCGCACCCTGCCGCCTGCCTCGCTTCGCCGTCGACGTCCTCAAGGCACGGCGCCATCTACCCTTCCTCGGCGAGCAGGAGATGATCTTCCCGTCCACGGCGGGGACGCTGCGTCACCCTAACAATTTCAACCAGCAGTGGCGGCAGATCCGTGACGAGCTCGGCGCGTCCAACGCGAACACTCACAGCTTTCGCAAGTCCCTTGCCACGTTGATTGACGACGAAGGCTTGTCGGCGCGCATCGGCGCCGACCACCTCGGCCACACCAACGTCTCGATGACGCAGGACGAGTACAGGAGCCGCGGACGCGTTCACACGCAAGTGGCCGACCTGCTGGACCGAGTCATCGTTGTAATGACTCACAGAAAACGATCTTGAGTAGGGCGACTGGGACTTGAACCCAGGACCAACGGATTTCCGATCCGTGGTTCTGAATAGTTCCTAGGAAGCTCCGTTAATCGTTGCCGCACAATCCGTTTCACTGCAACTGACACAAGGGTGGCGAAGCCATCACGTGGTGACGTCGAAGACGCTCTTTACTCGACCGATCGGGAAGTCAGACACTGCCGAATGAGCTCGCACTCAGCTTAGGACTTTGGCCCCTATTTCCCGGCGTCCGGGCAAGCCAAGACTGAAACCGCACGAAAAGCCTTCTGCACCGCTGCGAGGCAAGGACCGCCGTGGCGGCCCGCGCCCGGTTTCCGGCGAGCGGCGGGTACGCGTAGTCGAAGCACGAATGATGTCCAGAGGACTGCAGCTATGACCAAACCGATTCCGCCGCTTGACCTTTTATGGCTGCTGATCGAGTCACCGGGCAGCACGACGCACGTCGGGGCGATGCTGCTGTTCAAAAAGCCCGCGGGCCGCAGGCCCGTCGTGCGCGAGATCGTGGAGGCGTACCGGGCGCAGCGGCCCGCGCCGCCGTTCACCTATGTCCCGGAGCTCCTGGGCGGCGCGCCCCATTTCCGGGAGGTGGCGAGCTGGGACCCGCGGTACCACATCCAGCATCTGTCGCTGCCCGCGGGAGCCTGCTATGACGACCTGCTGCGGCTCGTGGCCGATCTGCACGAGCCGATGATCGATCGCGACCGCCCGCTGTTTCGCTGCTGGGTGATCGATGGGGTGCCGGGCGGCATGTTCGCGATCTACACGAAGAGCCATCACTCCATCATCGACGGCGCCTCCGGCATGAAGATCCTGTACGCAGGCCTGAGCACGTCCGCTCAGCCCACGATCGACAGACCCGCCTTTGCGCTCGGCGTGCCGGTGCCCAAGCCGCGCCCGCCGACGCCGGTCACGCAGAGAATCGCCGACTCGATCCGCGCGGCGGTCACGCAGGTCGAGGCGCTCAACCAGGTCTCGGTCGGCGCGCTGCGCAAGACGTTGGCCGGGCTCGTGGGCTCGCATCTCGACGGCAGCCTGCCGTTCACGGCGCAGCACGCCCCGACCAACGAGCCGCTCACAATGGGGCGCAGGTTCGCGACGCTCGCGCTGCCGCTCGAGGAGATGCACGAAATCGGCCGGCACTTCGGGGCGACCCTCAACGACGTGGCCGTCACCGTCATCGACGCCGGGCTGCATGCCTACCTGCGCGAGACCGGCCGCGCCTTTACCCACCCGTTCATCTCGATGTGTCCGGTGTCGCTGCGTGCCGACGGCGACACCGCGATCGGCACCCGGGTGTCGGCGATGTTCGTGCGGCTCGGCGAGCCCGACGCGACCGTGCCGCAGCGGATCCGGCAAGTGGTGGACTCGGTCGCCACGGCCAAAAAGGAGCTGCGCGGCATGTCGAAGGACGCGGCGATGACCTACGCGGTCGGAGTCGTCGCGCTCGCGGGTCTGGCCGCCTCGACGCACCTGGACCGGGTCGGGCACCCGGCCTGCAACCTGGTCATTTCCAACGTGCCGGGCGCCAGGGAGCCCCGGTATCTCAACGCTGCACGCCTCGTCGGCATCTACCCGGTCTCCGCGCTCGCCGCCTCGATCGGGCTGAACGCCACGCTCACCTCCTACCACGACCATATGGACTTCGGGTTCGTCGCAAACGCCGCGGCGATCGACGACGTGGCCGAGCTCGCGCATCACACGCTGCAGGCCTACACGGAGCTGAAAGAAGCGGCTGGAAAGCAGCCGGCTGGTCGCAAGCGCACGCCGTCCTGACCGACCGCTACCTCGAGCCTCGCGAGCCGACCGACCGACCGACCGACCGACCGACGACGAAACATGTTGTGGTGAGTTTCTAGCCGTTGCGTGGGGGTTTCCCTACGTGTTCCAACTCGCTGTCCGCGGTTCCTGAGGCGTTGTACGCGGTCAGCCGGTGTCCAGGAACGGCACGAACTCTGTCCAGGCGTTCTCCCACAATCGAATGATGGCCGGGTATTGGGCGCCCCATTTCGCGGTGAACTCGACGAAGCGTTCCTTGGCCGCCGCCTCCGTCGACGAACTGAACCTGGCCACGACTGTGTTCGGCGTGGCTCTTTGCCTACGTCGACACCGCGCTGTGCCTGGCCGAGGAGGTGGACACCACCGAGCGAACGGTGGCTGCGCAGCGCCGCGGCGAGCCAGGCCGAGATGGTCAGCACCATCCTGTCCGGGCAATCCATCGACATCGACGTCGCCGGCCAACGCCTGCGCCACGACCTGCGCCGGGTGCACGTGGCCGCAGTCGCTTGGCTGGACGCTCACGAAGAGGGCCGCAACACCCATGCCCTGCTCGAAGCCGCCATTCCGCGACATCGCCGCGGCGATCGGCACCCAGCGACCTCTCATTCAGCCCCTCGGCACACTCTCGGTCGCCGACTGGGAGCACCAGCAGCCCGGTGCCGTCCAGGGTGCTCGACGAACTGCGGTTCCGGACGGCGACGGCACCGGGCGTCCGGGTCGCGATCGGCGAACCGGCACGCGACATCGCGGGCTTTCGTGCCAGCCATGTAGAGGCACTCGAAGCGCAGAGCATCGCGCGGTTGGCGGGGCGTCGCGAGGGAAGCATCACCCGGTACGGCGACATTTCGCTGCGCGCACTTGCGACGGCGAACATCGGCCAAGCCCGGGGCTTCGTTGCACGCGAGCTGGGCGCACTGGCGGATGGCGATGACACCACCCGCCGGCTCGCCGCGACCGTGCGCACCAATCTCGACGAGAACGGAAGCCGCGCCAGGACAGCCAAACGACTCAGCGTTCACGAGAACACCGTGACCTACCGGCTCAGGCAAGCCGAGGAACTGTTGGGGCGGTCAGTGGACAAACGCACGCTCGAGTTGCGGGTTGCACTCGCCTTGGCCGATCTCGTCGACGAGACGCATGGAACGAGCGGGTCGACTCCTGCCGACACTTCGGCATATGCGGGCATCCACAACTGAGGCGCGCGACAGGTGCGGGACGGGGTCGGGGCCGCCAGCGTGACCACGCACAGTTTCCGCAAGACGGTCGCCGCCCTGATCGACGGCGGGGGCCTGTCCGCGCGGATCGGTGCCGACCACCTGGGACACACCAACGTGTCGATGACGCAGGACAGGTACATGGCCCGAGGTCGGAGCCAGATCGAGGTAGCCGATCTCCTTGACCGAGCCATAAACGACGAATAAACATCGACTCGAAAAAATCGATCTTGAAAAAACAGCCTCTGACGTAGGGCGACTGGGACTTGAACCCAGGACCAACGGATTATGAGTCCGCGGCTCTAACCAACTGAGCTATCGCCCCCTTGCGCGCGTGCGCGGTCCCCATGGTCGCACAACCCGTCGGTGATCCTCGCCGGCGATATCCGAACTTCATCATGATCAACCCCGCCGCATTAGGCTCCGACCGTGATTCGCTTTCTGTTGCGCATGGTCGTGTTCCTCGGCTCCTCGGCGATCGGACTATTGGTGGCCGCCTGGCTGATCGACGGTGTGACGGTGTCGACGTGGGGCTTCGTCACCGCCGTCGTCATCTTCACCGTCGCGCAGGCCATCCTTTCCCCGTTCTTCCTGAAGATGGCGAGCCGTTACGCGTCGGCGTTCCTCGGCGGCATCGGCCTGGTGTCCACCCTGGCGGCCCTGATTTTGGCGTCGCTGCTCACCCACGGACTGACCATCCGTGGCATCGGTTCGTGGGTGGCGGCGACGGTGCTCGTGTGGCTCGTCACCGCCCTCGCCACTCTCCTGCTGCCGATGCTGATCCTGAAGAAGAAGGTCGCGTAGTAACAGACGCCGTGAACAAGCCGCTCATCGCCGGACTGCTGACCACGTGGTGCCTGCTGGTGGTCCTGCCGGCGTGGATCGTCTACGTGACGTTCCGCGGCGTCGACGCGGACACCCCCATCATCGGCCCCATCCTCGCCATCTGGATCGTCGGTTACCCTGCTGCAGTTCGGCGTGTTCATGGCCGCCACGCGCAAGGCCTCGCGCAACGGGATCGGCGAGTGGTTCCTCGCATCGACGATACCGTTCGTCGCGGATTGGACCGTCCCGGTCGCGCCATGGTCGCCGATCGCGGTCGCCGCAGTGGTGGGCGCCTACGCGGCGTGGTTCTACTCGCGCATCGAACGCAGCGGATCTGCAGCACAACGGTATTCGGGCGACCGGAACCGTGCTCGAGGTCAAGCAGCCACTCATGAACACCATCATCAACGACGTCTACATTCGTCGGACGATGACCTTGGGCGTGGATCGAGCCGACGGCGCGCCGCCATACGAGGCGAAGTATTCGGGCACGTTCATGCTCGGTGAGATCCCGAGCCCCGGCGATGTCTTCCATCTGAGGGTCGATCCCAAGAATCCCCACCACCTCGAGACGACCGACGGACCCGGTTACGCTGCTGAACCGGCCGCGCCTCCGCTTCTGCCGCAGCAGGGTCCGACGATCACCGAGCAGCTGCAGCAACTCGACGACATGCACCACCGGGGCGCACTCACCGACGCCGAGTTCGCGGCGGCCAAGCAACAGGTGCTTCGAGGTTAGACCTCAGCTGTAGACCGGCTGGCCGTCAAGTCCGAGGAAGTACCGCTCGGTCCCCTCCTCGACACGCGGCGCGTCTCGGCCGAGCGCCACCGCAATCTTGTTGGCGGCGTTGCGCATCACGTCGAGCGTGATCTCCATGGCCTCGGCATCGGAGAACTGCTCCCGCACCCCGGCCGCGACGTCGGCACCGATCTTCGATGGCGTCCAGATCAACGCGTCGACATAGCGCAGTGCGGCCTTCTGCCGTTCGTTCAGCAGGCTCGACGACTCATAGTGCTCGATCTCGGAATAGAGCGACTCGGTCCCACCCGCATCGAGCGCCGCGCCCTCGCGTAGCGAGCTGCAGAGCCGGCAGTTGTGCTGGACGGCGCCGCGCAACCGCACCACCTCGGTCGTCACGGGGTCCAGCGCGCGCAGCGCACCGACGGTCGGTGCGAACTGGTTGAGCAGCAGGTCGACCGGATCGGTGTCACGGTCCCAGACGACGGGGTCGACGACCGGTGCGAAGCCGAGCGCGGTCAGGCCGGCCCTGACGCGGGGAACGAAGTCGGCGATGAAGATCAGCGCGACCATCTGGAATGCCTTGTCGCCCAACGCCGCCATGAAGGCCGAGCGCTGCTCGGGGCTGAGCACCGACACGTCGACGGCGAACTGTTCGGCGAACTCGGCCAGCTGCGGGTCGTCGTCCGCAGGGACCTGCGCCACCAGCGGCGGCAACGACACGGCCTGCGCACACACCTCGCGCACCAGCGCGTTGCGGCCCGCATCGCCCTCGGGCGAGAGCGCCGTCAGCCGGGTCAACAAGCCGTACAACTGATCGTCGTCCATGACCGCGATTATGGCGTGCCGCTCGTCGCCCACACGAGGAACTCGGCGAAGTCCAACCCTCGAAGTCGTCGATGACTACCGTCGCGATCATGATCAACGACTCGGCGGAGCGCATCTTCCGCGGCGGCACGATTCTCACGATGGACGACACCCGGCCTCGTGTCGAGGCGGTCGCCATCGGCGGCGGACGCATTTTGGCCGTGGGCGACGAGGCCGAGGTCATGACGACCCGCGGCGACGACACCGAGATCGTCGACTTGGGCGGCCTCACGCTGATGCCGTCGTTCATCGACGCCCACGGCCACTTCGCCAACGCACCGCAGATCGTCAAGTGGGCCAACGTGTCCGGCGTGCCCACGGGGCCGGTCACGTGCATCGCCGACATCCAGCGCGTGCTCGAGGAGTTCGTGACGGCCAACTCGGTGGCACCGGGTGACTGGGTGGTCGGCTACGGCTACGACGTGTCGAATCTGTCCGACGGCCGCCAGTGCACGCGCGACGACCTGGATGCCGTGCTGCCAGACCACCCGGTGATGCTGATCCACAGCTCCAACCACGGGGCGGTACTCAATTCACGGGGTTTCGCGGCGGTGGGCTACGACGCGTCCACGCCCACGCCGCCCGGTGGTCTGATCCTGCGCAAGCCGGGCGGGAACGAACCCGAGGGCCTGATCATGGAGACCGCCTTCGTGCCGATCTTCGCTGACATGCCGCAGCCGTCGGAGCAGGAAAATGCGAGACGTTCGACGCCGCTCAGCAACTCTACGCCTGCAAGGGCACCACCACGGTCCAGGAGGGCGCGACCCACGCCAAGGATCTCGCCCTCATCCGCACGGCGGCCGACCAGGGGCGTCTCTACCTCGACGTGGTGGCCGTGCCGCTGGTGCTCGAGGTACCCAAACTCGTCAAGGAGTACTTCCCCGACTTCGCGGGTGGCCCGATGGAGCTGCCCGATACGGCGGCCGAGTCGTTCGGCTCCTATCGCAACCGGCTCAAGCTGCAGGGCATCAAGTGCATCGTCGACGGTTCGCCGCAGGGCAAGACGGCGTTCTGGACCGAGCCGCTGCTGACCCCGGGGCCCAACGGTGAGGCCGACTGGTGCGGCCAACCCGTGTTCCCCAAGCAGCTGATCGAGAAGATGGTCAAGGAGATCGCCGACGCGGGCATCCAGATCTTCTGCCACTGCAACGGCGACGCGGCGATCGACATGATGATCGACGCCTGCCGGGCGGCCGGCATGACCGCAGGCGATGACCGCCGCACCGTGATTGTCCATTCCCAGTTCATGCGCCCCGAACAACTTGACGACTACGTCGAATTGGGGCTGTCCCCAAGCTTCTTCACCGTCCACGCTTACTTCTGGGGCGACCTGCACGAGGAGAATCTGGGCCAGGAGCGGGCCTACTTCCTCAGCCCAATGGCCTCAGCCGTCGCCAAGGGGCTGCACTGCTCGAATCACAACGACTTCTCCGTGACTCCGATCGACCCCATGCGGATGGTGTGGAGCGCCGTCGCCCGCACGTCGCGCTCGGGTAAGGTCATGGGCCCGAACGAACGGGTCGACGCGTGGCAGGCGCTCAAGGCGCTCACGATCGAGGCCGCGTGGCAGATCCGCGAGGAGCACGACAAGGGTACGCTCGCCGCGGGCAAGTGGGCCGACGTGGTGATCCTCGACGGCGACCCGACGACCGTGCCCACCGACGAGATCTTGGACATCGCCGTCGTCGAGACGTTCAAGGAGGGCCGCAGCGTCTACTGTGCTTGACTCACCGAGGACATGTGGAAGTCGGGGATGCGCAGCGACGGCATCTTCGCGCGGGTCGCCCAGTCACCCCACTCCCTGGGCAGCGTGGTCTCGCTCACGCCTGCCTCGGTGGCGCGGCGCAGCAGGTCCAGCGGACTCTCGTTGAACCGGAAGTTGTTGACGGCGCCGGTGACCTGCCCATCCTCGATCAGGTACACGCCGTCGCGGGTCAGACCGGTCAGCAACAGCACGGTGGGATCGACCTCGCGCATGTACCACAGCGTCGTCAGCAACAGGCCGCGCTCGGTGCGGCGGATCATGTCCGACAGGCTCGCCCAACCGCCCGTCATCAGTAGATTGTCCGCAGGAACCGCCACGGGGACGTCGTACTCCGCCGCGGCCGCCCGCGGGTAGGCCAGCGCGTTGATCGTCCCGTCGCGAATCCACTCCACCCGGTCGATGTCCATGCCGTTGTCGAACACCGACACCCGCTCCGAGGAACTCGTCGCCGCAACGAACGGCGAGCATTCCAGACCCGTCGCAGTCGGATCGGAGTACAGCGTCAGTCCGAGATCGGTGAGCTTCTCCCCCACCCGGGTACCGCCCGGCGCCGACAGCGCGGTGCGACCCTCCTGTGCCCCTCGGCCGTCCATGGTCCAGCCGAGGTAGATCATCATGTCGGCGACCGTCGACGGTGGCATCAACGTCTCGTAACGACCGGCGGGCAGCTCGATGCTGCGGCTGGCCCAGTCCAGTCGGGTCGACAGCTGCTCGAGCATGGAATCGGTTGGCACGTGGGCGAAGTCGGGGGTGCCGACGCCTACCCACGCGCTGGCCCCGCTGCGCTTGGCGTTGATCTCCACCGATCCGGTCGGTTGCGTGTAGCGCCGACGCAGTCCGGTCGAGGTGGCGACGAACGTCGTCTCCAGTTCGTGGCGGGCGAAGCCGTACAACCGGTCGGCGCCGCGGAACCCCCTCGCCAGGCTCTTCGCGACGCCGGCGAAGACGTCGGCAGCCGTCTCGGGCACGGGCGCGTCCCAGTCGTACGGGGTCTCGTCGCCGGCCAGCATCGGCGCACCGTCGCGGGCTTCCGGCGCCGAGCGTGCCGCGTCCTGCGACGCGGCCACCAGGCCGGCGATCGCCGAGGGGTCGACCTCGCTGGACTTCACCGAGCCGACGTGAGCGCTCTTACCCTGGCGGACAATCGATATCACCGTCGCGTCCCGGCCGAGCGACTCGCCGTTGGTGGTCATCGAGTTGCCCGCCCAGCGCAGCGACGCCGTCGCCCGATCGGTGACCACCACGATGGTCTCGTCGGCCATCCCACGGCGGACTGCCTCGGCGAGGGCGATCCCGACGACGTCCGATGCGGCGATCATGCTGCCCTGTTCTTCGCGCAAGCGCTCATCACCGGCCGGCCTCCTCGCGGGTGTTCAAGACGTTGATCCCCCGGAACAGCGCCGACGGGCAGCCATGGCTGACCGCCGCGACCTGCCCGGGTTGCGCCTTGCCGCAGTTGAATGCTCCGCCCAACCGCCACGTCCCCGGGCCGCCGACCGCTTCCATGGCGCCCCAGAAGTCCGTCGTGATGGCCTGATAGGCGACGTCGCGGAGCTGGCCGTCGAGCCGTCCGTCGCGGATCCGGAAGAACCGCTGGCCGGTGAACTGAAAGTTGTAGCGCTGCATGTCGATCGACCACGACTTGTCGCCGACCACGTAGATGCCGTCCTGCACCTTGGCGATCAGGTCGTCGGTGCTCGCGTCCTCGGTACCCGGCTGAAGCGACACGTTCGCCATGCGCTGGATCGGCACGTGATGGGGCGAATCGGCGTACGAGCATCCGTTCGACCTGGCTTCACCCAGGCGTGGCGCGAACACCCTGTCGAGTTGGTAGCCGACGAAGACGCCGTCGCGCACCAGATCCCACTTCTGGGCGCGCACCCCCTCGTCGTCGAATCCGATCGTCGCCAGTCCGTACTCGACGGTGCGGTCGGCGGTCACATTCATCACGGGCGACCCGTACTTCATGACGCCGAGCTTGTCCGGCGTCGCGAACGACGTTCCCGCGTAAGCGGCTTCGTAGCCGATCGCCCTGTCGTACTCGGTGGCGTGGCCGATTGACTCGTGAATGGTGAGCCACAGGTTGGATGGGTCGATCACCAGGTCGGTGGGGCCCGCGACCACGGTCGGCGCCTTGGTCTTCTCGGCCAACAGGGATGGCAGTTCGGCAAGCTCGGTCGACCAGTCCCACACCTCGTCACCCGCGACGAACTCCCAGCCCCGCGCCATCGGCGGTGCCAGGGTGCGCATGCTCTCGAACGTGCCCGCCGCCGAGTCGACGGCGACTGCTTCGAACGAGGGTTGCACGCGCACTCGCTGCTGGGTGATCGACGAGCCGAACGTGTCGGCGTAGAACGTCTGTTCCTTGACGGCGTGCAGGCCGGCGGACACGTGGTCGATGCCTTCGGCGGCGAGCAGGCGCCCCGAGTACTCGACGAGCACACCGATCTTGTCGGCGGCCGGGACGTCGAACGGGTCGACCAGATAGTCCGACACCCAGCTGACGTCGGAGTACACCGGCTCCGGTGCGAGCTCGATGCGTTCGGCATTGAGCGGGGCCAGGGTGGCGGCGACACGGACCGCGCGGCGCGCCGTCTCGGCGGCGACCACCGGGTCCAGCTCGGCGTGCGACGCGAAACCCCAGGTGCCGTCCACGATGGCCCGAACCGCAAGGCCGATCTCGCGGCTGACGACCGACGTCTCAAGCTCCCCGTCGCGCAGCTGCACCGTCTCGGTGGTGATGCGGTGAATCCGCAGGTCTGCATAGCTTGCGCCGGCTGACGTGGCCGCCGTCAGTGCGGCGTCGGCGAGCTGGTGCCGCGGCAGTTCGAGATAGTCGGCATCGACACGTCGGCGCGCTCTCACGCCTCTACCGTAGTGGCACCATCCGCCTGGGTGACTCGGTGCCGACGGCGAACCGCATGGCTCCTCACGAGGATGACCGTGCTGATTCCGAATACCCAGGCCGGGAACACGAGCGTGATCCACAGGTTGCGAGTGACCACCAGGAGCAGGCTCACGGCCAGCAGGTAGGTGACGAACGCCAACCAGCGTGGCATCAGCCTGGTACGGATCCAGATGGTGGCCAGCGAAATCATGAACACCCCAGCGAAACGAACCCCCCACACGTTGCTGATCTGGAGCATCAGCGACCTAGCAAAGTAGATCAATCCGTTCGAGGCCATCACCGGGATCTGAGCGACCATCAGGATCGCTCCGGCGATGGACATCGAGACGGCCACCGTTGCAAGGAACAAGAGTCCGCTGCCGAGGAAGACGGACCCGAAGAAGCGGTCCTCGAGGTTACCTAGCTGGTCCCTCACGACCCCGATGAACCACAGGAAGGCGATGCTGGCGAGCGGAGCCAACACCAACGCCGTACTGATTCTGGTTTCGCCGCGGGTCACCCACGCTGTTTGCGCGAAGGGATCGTCGGGGACCGCGCTGCGCAGCAAGACCAGGCTGGACGCGAACAGCACGGCGAAAAGAATGCCGGCGATGGCAGCGCCACGAGGCGTGCTGAGCCGCTGGACCGGTCTGGGGCGATTAACGTCGTCCATGTGCTGCCTTCTTCGAAATATCATGCAATGCAAGCTGTTACAGCCGCAGGGTGACGCCGAGCAGCGCGATCACGCCGAGACCGACGATCATCGCTGCGACGATCGCGGCAATCGAATAACGCATTGGTCCGAAGTCTGCCCGCAGCACCGTCAACTCCTGGCGGTGCTGAATCCAGGCAAGTATCAGCGCCACCAGTCCGATGAGAATCATGACCACCCCGAACACCTGGGGGCTGACGTACGGGTCACGCAGCCGTTCGTTCTGCGAGAGGTACAGGAAGATCTGGTAGATGGTGAAACCGAAGGCGATCAGCGACGTGCTGGTGCGGGTCCAGGCCATCAACGTTCGTTCCAGTGCCAGGCGGTTGCGTTCAGCGGCCAGTTGAGTGTTCGTGTCCAGCTGACGCTCTGCCATGGCCACCTCTCGGCCGGTCCGAACCGGCTCCCAAACAGATTATCGCGCCCGCAGATATTGAGGTTACTATGCCAATTGATTATCTCCCGAACGGCAGAAGACCATTAAGGGTTGCTCGCTCCCGTCGCGCGATCCCCAGTCGAGAAGCGAGTCGGTGCCGTGAGTCACTACCCGCAGACATGTCTTATCTCGCCGGACGAAGCGAGGGCCATCGCCGCCGAAGCCTACGTCTACGCCTATGCGCCGCTATTCAATTACAAGACGCTGTTTCAGCAGACGCAGGATTTCTCGTTTCCGGGCTACATCGGCGGTTTCGGACGATTCCGCCACTATTCCCGAGGTTTCACTCCCGCCGACACCGACATCGTGACCCCGAGCAAAGACACGCCGTACTCCTGGGCGTGGCTCGACCTGCGCGCGGAGCCCGTGGTACTCAGCGTTCCGGCGATCCGGACGCGTTACTACGTCCTGCAGTGGTTCGACATGTACACGCACAACTTCGCCTACATCGGTTCGCGGGCGACGGGCGTGGAAGCGGGCAACTACCTGTTCGCGGGGCCTGGCTGGCACGGCGACGCGCCGAACGGCATCACCGAGGTCCTCCATTCGGAGACCGACATCATCGGCACCCTCACTCGCACTGCGCGGACCGGGCCCGAGGAGAAGGAAGCCCTGCAAAGCGTGCAGCGCCAATACCGCTTGACGCCGCTGAGCGAGTTCGCCGGCACCCGGCCGCCCGCTCCGGCGCCAGCGCTGAGTTTCCCCGCGTGGGATGAAAGTCATTCCGCGACAACCAACTTCATCTCGTATCTAAACTTCATCCTCCGGTTGTGTCCGGAACTGCCGGCGGAGAAAGAGCAACGTGCGCGCTTTGCCCGCATCGGGATCGGTGCCGGGCGCCCCTTCGACGCCGCAGCGCTGGATCCCACCGTCCGCACCGCGATCGCGGCGGGTATTGCCCAGGGCCAGAAGGCAATCGAGAAGACCGTGGCTGCCACCCGCAGTTCGACGGAGTTCTTCGGCACCCGCGAATTCCTCGGCGCGGACTTCGCCGTGAAGCGGGCGGTCGCCGCGACGATGGGCATCTACGGCAACTCCAAGGAAGAAGCGGTCTACACCCCGTGGCAGGTCGACGCGGACGGCCACCCGCTCGACGGCGCGAACCGCTACCTGCTGCACTTCACCGCCGAACAGGTGCCACCCGTGCAGTACTTCTGGTCGCAGACGATGTACAACCTCCCGCAGCGGCTGCTCGTGGACAACCCACTCGACCGCCACGCCATCGGCGGCCGCACAACGGGATTGACCACCGAGGCCGACGGCTCAGTAACCATCTACGTTCAGGCCGAGTCGCCCGGTGAGGGAAAGGAATCCAACTGGCTGCCCTCACCCGACGGCCCGTTCTACATGGTGCTGCGCATGTATGGCCCGCAAGGGTCACTCGCCGACGGCACGTGGGTCGCCCCGCAGCCACGCCTCGTGAAGTAATCCGGACCCGACCGATCACTGAAAGGACCAACGAACGATGGCCGCGACACCCGAACCTGGCATCGCCCTCGAAGACGCCACCCTGCATGGCAACGAGACCATCCACACCCCCGTCGGTGACATCGAGTTGGTGCATGGCTACTTCGATGTGGATGCCTCGAATCGGTTGTTCGACGAGATGGACTATCAGCGGGCGGTCCAGGCCTACCTCTGGAGCCATCCGCTGGTGAGCGTGGCCACGTGGCGCAACCGGCAGGCAGCGGCCTTTGGCGTCACCGGGGAGACCGACTTCGTGGTGCAGCGATCGCTCAAGGAGAAGCGTGGCATCGTCACCGCCAATCTGACGACGCCGTACATCTTCAACTTCATCAGCCTTGCCGACGGTCCGCTGGAGATCGACTACCCCGCCGGGTTGACGGCAGGTGGCGTCCTCGACTTCTGGCAGCGCCCCGTCGCCGACCTCGGTCTCACCGGACCCGACGGCGGCAACGGCGGCAAGTACGTCATCGTCGGGCCGGATGCGGACGCGGCGACGTTCTCCAAGCCCGGCCACTTCGTGCGTCAGAGCGCGACCAACAACGTCGGTGTGCTGTTGCGCATCTTGGACGAGACTCCCTCGTACTACCAAACGTTCAAGACGACGATGAAAATGGGACGTGTCGGGCAGCCGCTGGCGACGAGTCGTTTCATCGAAGACATCGACGTCGAATGGAGCGCTACGGCGCCACGGGGCCTCGACTACTGGGAGACCCTGTCGAGCATCCTCGACGAGGAACCCGTCCGCGCGATCGACAAGGCGTGGATGGCCATGATCCGGCCTTTGGGCATCGAGCAGGGTAGACCGTTCTGCCCCAACGAGCGCCTGCAGACCATCCTGCTCAGGGGGGCGGCCATGGGTGAGCTGATGGCGCGCAACCTGCAGTGCAATCCTCGCTTCGCCGAGCCGTACTGGACCGGCACCTCTTGGTACAAGAGCTTCGACTTCTCGCTCGCGCAGGAAACCGAGACCCGCGTGGAACTCGACGAACGCACCACCTGGTTCTACGAGGCCGTCGGGAGCAGCGAGGGCATGGTGAACCCCCAGGTCGGCACCGGGCAGGTGTACATGACGACTAAACGAGACAGCGACGGCAACACCCTGCGCGCCGACAAGACCTACCGGCTGCGAGTGCCCCATGACGTTCCCGTCGGCCAGTTCTGGGCGCTGACCCTCTACAGCGAGAACACCCGCAGGCCCTACGACAACGGCGGCGGCGGCGTCCGGAGCGCGAACCTCGACAACACGTTGGAGGATTTGCGGTACAACGACGACGGCAGTGTCGATCTCTTCATCGGCCCGCACGCGCCGGCCGGCTACGAAAAGAACTTCATGAAGACGGTGGGCACCGACGGCTGGTTCGTCTATTTCCGCCTGTACGCACCCCTGCAGCCTTTCTTTGACAAAACCTTCGCCCTCAACGATTTCGAGATGATCGCCTGATCGAGGCGCTCACCGACGAGTGGGCACTGTCCGCGCGGGGGCGGCCATGACCTTTAATGATCGGATGGGTCGCCTGCGCATTCGCAACACCGTCGTGGGCTACGCGCTGCTCGCCCCCAGTCTCTTCGGCGTGGTGACCTTCCTGCTGCTGCCGATGCTCGTCGTGGGATGGCTGAGCCTGCACAGCTGGGACCTGCTGGGGCCGATCGACTATGTGGGGCTGACCAATTGGCGATCGGTTCTGGGTGACGAGACCTTCGGCACGTCGCTGGCCGCCACCGGCGTCTTCATACTTCTGGTCGTCCCTCTGCAAACCGTGCTCGGATTGTTCGCGGCCGCAATGCTCGCCCGCAACCTACCGGGCAGTGGATTCCTCCGGACGCTGTACGTACTGCCGTGGATCTGCTCGCCGCTGGCGATCGCCGTGCTGTGGAAGTGGATCCTGGCGCCGAGCGACGGCGCAGTGAGCACCGTGCTTGGCTATCCCGTCGAGTGGCTCACCGATCCCGTGCTCGCGCTGCCCGTCGTCTCGGCGGTCACGGTGTGGACCAACGTCGGCTACGTGACGTTGTTCTTCCTCGCCGGCATCCTGGCCATCCCCCGCGAGGTGCAGAACGCGGCACGCACCGACGGGGCGAATGCCTGGCAGCGGTTCAGGTACATCACGCTGCCGATGCTGCGGCCGACACTGTTCTTCGTGCTCGTCACCGGGATCGTCAGCGCTGCGCAGGTTTTCGACACCGTGTATGCCCTGACGGGTGGTGGGCCCCAGGGCCGTACCGACCTCATCGCGCACCGCATCTACGCCGAGGCGTTCGGTGCGGCGGCGGTCGGGCGCGCCGCGGTGATGGCGGTCGTGCTGTTCGTGCTGCTGCTCGGCGTGACGCTCGTCCAGCACGTGTACTTCCGCCGAAGGATCAGCCATGACCTCGTCTGAACGGGGCCGCGTGGTCGTCAACACCGCGATCTACCTGGTGCTCGCCGTCCTCGCGATGATCACGTTGGTGCCGTTCGGACTCGGCTTGCTGACGTCGTTCACCTCGGCACGGCAGTTCAACACCGAATCCCCCCTGTCGGTGCCGTCCCCGCCGACGCTCGCGAACTATCTCGGCCTGGCCGACGCCGGATTCGGAAGGGCGCTGGCGGTGACGGCGCTGATGACCGCCGTCATCCTGCTCGGGCAACTCACCTTCTCGGTGTTCGCCGCATATGCCTTCGCGCGAATGGAGTTTCCCGGCCGGGACGCACTGTTCTGGGTGTACGTCGCGACACTCATGGTGCCTGCCACCGTCACCGTGGTTCCGCTCTACCTGATGATGGCCGAAGTCGGCCTGCGCAACACGTTCTGGGCCTTGGTGTTGCCGTTCATGTTCGGCTCCCCGTATGCGATCTTCTTGCTGCGGGAGTACTTCCGCACGATTCCCGCCGACCTCATCAGGGCCGCCCGGATCGACGGCGCCAACACCCTCGACGTGATCGTGCACGTGGTGCTGCCCGCGAGCCGCCCGATTCTGGTCACGCTGGCGTTGATCACCGCCGTATCGCAGTGGAACAACTTCATGTGGCCGTTGGTGATCACCAGCGGCGGCACGTGGCAGGTGCTGACCGTGGCCACCGCCGGCCTGCAACGCCGGTACGACGCACAGTGGACGCTGGTGATGGCTGCGACGACGGTGGCGATCGTCCCCCTGATCGTGCTCTTCGTGGCGTTCGGCCGCCACATCGTCCGCTCCATCGTGGTGACGGGTATCAAGTGACGCGCAGACCGAAGTTCTCCACGCTGTTCGTCGGGGGGCTCGCCGTCGTCCTGGCGGTGCTGCTCGGCGCCGCGGTGCTGCTGGGCGGGTCGAGCGAACGCTCCGGCAAGACGGTGGTGACGGTGCGACTCTGGGACGAACAGGTGGCCGCTGCCTACCGTCAATCGTTCGACGAGTTCACCACCGAGCACCCCGACATCGAGGTGCGCCTCAACGTCGTCGCCTACTCGTCCTACTTCGACACACTGCGCACCGACGTCGCGGGCGGCGGCGCAGACGACGTCTTCTGGCTCTCCAACGCCTATTTCGCCAATTACGCCGACAACGGCAGGCTGCTCGACATCGGAAAGACGCTGGGTCCGGGTGCGGCTCGGGCCTGGGAAACCCCGGTGGTGCAACAGTTCACGCGCAATGGCGTGCTGTGGGGCGTGCCTCAGCTTACCGACGCCGGCATCGCGGTGTACTTCAACGCCGACCTGCTGGATCGGGCGGGTGTGGGCCTCGCCGAGCTGCTCGGGCTGCGGTGGTCACGGGGTGGGACCTCCGCCGGTGACACCCTGCGACCGTTGCTGGCCCGGCTGACGGTGGATGCCGACGGAAACCGCGCCAACACAACGCAATTCGATCCGACCAGGATCAAGCAGTGGGGTTACAACGCAGCCAACGACCTGCAGGGCATCTACCTCGACTACATCGGCTCGGCGGGAGGATCGTTCCAAGACGGCGACCGGTTCGCGTTCGACAATCCTGCGGCGATCCAGGCGTTCGAGTATCTGGTCGGACTCATCAACGACGACCACGTCGCTCCCCCGGCGTCCGATACCAACGACAACGGTGACTTCTCGCGCAACCGATTCCTGCAGGGACGGATGGCCCTGTTTCAGTCCGGCACCTACAATTTGGCCGCGATCGCCGACCAGGCGCCGTTCCGCTGGGGGGTGACCATGCTGCCGACGGGTCCGACGGGTCGCGTCAGCGTCACCAACGGAATCGCCGCCGCAGGCAATGCCGCCTCGCCGCATCCGGACGCCGTCCGCGAAGTGCTCGCCTGGATGGGCAGCACCCGCGGCAACGAATTCCTCGGGGCCTACGGCGCGGCGATCCCGGCCGTCATCGCGGCCCAGCCCGCGTACTTCGACCACTGGGCCGCGAGGGGCGTCGACGTGACCCCGTTCTTCAAGGTGCTGGACGGGCCCCGCATCGCAGCGCCGGGTGGGCCCGGTTTCGCCGCGGGGTATCAAGCCATCAAGCCGTACTTCGACGAGATGTTCCTCGGCCGTCGCGACGTGCCGAGCAGCCTCTCCGACGCCCAGTCCGCGGCGAATGCCGCTGCAGATCGCTAGCCACCTCCCCGCCGAACGTGGATTACCCCACGCCTTTCTCTTGGCGAACGTGGATCAAGTGCCCACTCGCCGGGGTGTTCGAGCGAGCAAATCTAGCTCGTCGCCAGCGGGGTGAACAGCTCGACGTACACCGCGGCGGCACATATCCCGATGACGACCGCACCGGCCACGGCGTCAGCCCACCCCGGCCGTGACGGCAGCGCGGAGATCTGACCCGCGCCACCGCGCGCCGTGATCGCATCACCCATCTCGTCGGCGCGCC
The DNA here is from genome assembly GCF_035633495.1 of Mycobacterium sp. Taxonomy (GTDB): domain Bacteria; phylum Actinomycetota; class Actinomycetes; order Mycobacteriales; family Mycobacteriaceae; genus Mycobacterium. Next base: position 48,671 of record NZ_DASQEU010000143.1, read on the forward strand.
GCAGGGCCACGGTGACGGCCGCCGCGAGCAGATCGATGATCTCCCTGGACATTCGGCGTCGCCGTTCCCTCGCCGTGGTGGCAGGCTCACGGGGCCTGAGCTTGCGGGCGGCGAACAGCACGCGGAACTCGTCGATGAGCATCGGAAAGGCCCGCAGCGCAAGCGAAAGCGTGACCGCCCAGTCGTCGACCGGAAGACGCAGCAGCCGCAGCGGTCTGCCGATCTTCGCCACCGCCGGCGCGATCTCTGCGACGTTGGTGGTCCACGAGATCAACCCGCCGAGCCCGAGCAGAACGATCGAGAGCACCGTGATCTGAAGGAACTTCAGCAGTCCACCGAGTCCGAGGTCCAGGGACGCGACGACGACGCGGGGGCTTCCGCCGGCGAACGACGCCGTCAACGCACCGAAAAACAGCAACCCCCATAGCCAGCGAGGCACGGACGGCAACACGCCACGGGGAATGCGGGCGATCCACGCCGTGACCAGGACGAGCGCGGCGACCAGGGCGATGGGCACCCAGCCCGGATAGAGCGTGAGCAGGACACCGATGACGGCGACGACGAGGAGCTTCGTGCCCGCCCACAGCTCGTGGATGACGCTGCGGCCAGGTACCGGCCGGAGCAGCACGACGGGTCGGGACGGGCGGCGCTGGGGCGCGGTCACGCGACACCTCCCGCCGTCGTGGGTGCGGGCATGACGGCGCCGTCGCGCAGGTGCAACGTGCGCGGGCACAGTTCCTCGAGGCCGGAGAAGTCGTGCGAGATGACGATGACCGTCAGCCCCGCGTCCCGGCGCAGGGCGGACAGCAGCCCCAGCAAGCCGCGTTGACTCGCGGCGTCCAGGCCGGCCAGTGGCTCGTCGAGGATCAGCACCCGCGGCTTGCGGGCCAGCAGTCCCGCCAGCACCACCCGACGCATCTGCCCGCCGCTGAGCTGGTCGATGCGCCGCAGCCCGATCGTCGGGTCGAGGCCGACCATGGCCAGCGCCGCGACGATCTGCGAGTGGTCGTAGTAGTCCAGTCCGGCCGCCGACGCGATCTCCATGTCGACGCGCCCGCGCATCAGCTGCAATCTCGCGGCCTGGAACGAGATCGCCACGGCGCCAGCCTGTTCCGTGACGGGGCTACCGTCCAGCAGGCAGGTCCCGGAGGTCGGCGCCAGCAGGCCCGCCATGATCCACGCCAGCGTCGACTTCCCCGACCCGTTGAGGCCGTGGATCAGGACGCCGTCACCCTCGTTGACGACGAGGTCCACGTCACGCAATGCGGTTGACGCCCAAGGGGTTCCCAGTCCGTACTCGTGCCCGATGCCCTTGAGTTCCAGCAGAGGTGACCCGCCGCGCCGGGTCTGCGCACCGGTGGGGGCCGGTGCAGGCGCGGTGCTGACCATCTCGACGTTGTCCGCGGTGCCACCGTTGCCCGTGAGGTCGATTACTCGATCCGCCGACTCGGCCTCGTCGTTGTAGTGCGTGATGTGCACCAACGACATTCGGTGCCTCTTGGTCAGCCCCGACAGTACGGAGATGAGCGCTTCGCGGCCCTGCTGGTCGACCATGCTGGTGACCTCGTCGGCGATCAGCAACGACGGCTCCCGCGCCAGGGCCGCCGCGACTGCGAGCCGCTGCAGTTCGCCGCCCGACAGACCGCCGGTGTCACGTTCGGCCAACCCGTCCAGCCCGACCTCCGCGAGCAGTCGGTCGACGTCCGTGGTGGCACCCGGCGGGAGGCCGAACACGACGTCGTCGGCGACGCGGCTACCCAGGACCTGACTCTCGGGGTGCTGCATGACGACCGCGGTTCCACCGACCTTGCCGAGGCCGACCGCTCCGGGCCGGTCCACGGTGCCGGCAGTCGGGGGCCGGCCCGACAGCACGAGCATCAGGGTCGTCTTACCCGACCCGTTGGGGCCGGTGACGGCGACGTGTTCACCCTCGGCGACGAACAGGGACATCGGGCCGAGCGCATCGTGACCCGCGCCGTCGTAGCGGAAGCGGACGTCGCGGAACCGGGCGGGCACCGGACCGACGGGTTGGGCCGAGTCGACGACATCGAGCTTGTGCACGTCGGGTACGCCGGACAGGCGCACGAGCACTCGGGACAACGCCCACCATCCGATGAGGGTGACGGAGCCAATGCTGAGAATGCTGGAGCCGATGATCAGCACGGGCCAGTAGGTCAGCACCGTCGCGAAGTCGTCCCTGAGTCGCTCTGCAGCCGCCTCCAGGCCGGAGATGCGTTCGAGCACCGCGGCGATGCCATTGACGTTGGCCGTCATCGACTCGAAGACCAGGTCGCGGATCCGGTGGAAGACCATCAGGAAGGCGACGCCGAACACGCCGAACACCGCGCCCGCGATCAATGCCGCGAAGGTGATCGTCGCAGTGCCGCGCCCACGGCGCTTGACGATCCCGGTCAGGCCGCCGATGTAGGCGCAGTTGAAGACCGTCATCAGTCCGCCGAATCCGGCGATCAGGAAGGCGACGATGCCGCCGGCGACGGTCGCCGCGATGAGTACCCGGAAGCGGTGACGGTAGGCGAGCAGCCCCATGGGGACGGTGCCGAGCACCGACAGACCTGCGGCGAAGGGGACGACGACCGCGATGATCGCGGTGGCTGCGCACAGCGCGGCCATGACGGCGGCGTGCGCCAACTCGTCGGGCTTCATCGAGCCAGCCCGTGGAGGTGCGCCGCCGCCGGTCTCGCTCCCGGTCTGGGCCATTTCTCGATTCTGCCAGCTGTCCACCAAGAGCAGTCTCAGCCGGCTGTGACCATGGCCACGATCCGGTAGCGTTTGATGTACATAGAGATTCTATGTAAGCATGGGGCATGGCCCTTCCGCCCACGACGCAACCCGCTGCCGACACCTCCCTCGCCGGGGATCTGTTGTCCGTGGTCGCCAGGCTCAACCGGCTCGCCACTCAGCGCGTCAAGATGGAACTGCCGTACGCACAGGCCCGGCTGTTGTCCACGATCGAGGACCAGGGCGCGGCCCGCATCTCCGACCTCGCCGCCTTCGACCACTGCTCGCAGCCGACCATGACCACGCAGGTCCGTCGACTCGAAGACGGCGGGCTGGTGTCACGCATCACCGATCCGGCCGACGCGCGCGCCGTGCTGATCAGCATCACCCCGCGGGGCAAGGAAGTCCTGGCCCGCGTGCGCGCCGACCGTGGCGCCATCGTCGACCCCTACCTGGAACGTCTCGAGCCGGTCGACCGCGAGTCCCTCACCGAGGCCGTCCGCGTCATGCGCGCGATCCTCGAGGACGCCCGGCACGACCGCTGAACCCCCACCAAAGAAAGGAGCAGCCGCCCATGTGGCGCCAACCCAAGGCCGTCTGGGCCGTCGCCTTCGCCTCCGTCGTCGCCTTCATGGGCATCGGCCTGGTGGATCCGATCCTGAAGCCGATCGCCGACAACCTCCACGCCACGCCGTCCCAGGTGTCGCTGCTGTTCACCAGCTACATGGCCGTCATGGGCGTCGCGATGCTCATCACCGGGGTCGTGTCCAGCCGGATCGGACCCAAGCGCACCCTGCTGATCGGGCTGGTGATCATCATCGCCGGGGCGGGACTGGCGGGCATGTCCGACTCCGTGATGGGCATCGTCGGATGGCGGGCCCTGTGGGGGCTGGGCAACGCAGTGTTCATCGCGACCGCGCTGGCCACCATCGTCAACTCGGCCCGCGGCCCGGTGGCCCAGGCGATCATCCTCTACGAGGCCAGCCTTGGCGTTCACCTCGTTGGTAGTTGCGCCGCGACTACAGCATCGGTTCGGCACCGTGCGGGTGCTGATCCTCAACCTGCTCGCATTCTCGCTGCTTCTCGCCGTGATGGCGGTCGGGACGGACAGCAAGGCACTGCTGGCGACGTGTGTGGTGATCGCAGGCCTGTTCATCGGCGTCAACAACACACTGATCACGGAGACGGTGATGAAGGCCGCGCCCGTCGAGCGCGGCGTCGCGTCGGCCGCCTACAGCTTCCTGCGATTCGGCGGCGGCGCCGTGGCACCGTGGCTCGCGGGCGTCCTCGGCGAGACGTTCAACGCGCACCTGCCGTTCTGGGTCGGGGCGGCAGCGGTCCTGCTCGGCGCGGGGGTCATGGTCGCTACCCGGCCACACCTGACCCACGTCGACGACGCCGAGGCGCCCGAGGAAGAGGCGCGCGACGAGGCCGTCGCCCTTACCGTCGGCAGCGACAGCTGAATCGAACTCGACGACAACCGCATGCGGTTCGACCAGATCGGGCAGACTGATCCAGCATGACTGTGCTGACCGTGGTCTCGACGACGCTAGTGCCGGTGGTATCCGTTCTATCGACTGCGGCCGTGGCGATTTGGACGAAGCGCATCGATGCCAGAACCAAGCGAGACGACAGGGCGCACGAACTCGTCCTGGACTACGAGAAGCGTGCCGGAGACGATAAGAAGGCCGTCCTGAAGTCGCTGATCTCAGCGACCCTGCACCTCATGCGCGGAGCAGAAAGTCTTGCAGGCACCGACGCGAGCCCGAGCGAAAGACGGGCGGAGGCCATCAGGCAGCTCTACGAATTCCGTGCACGCCTCGGGTTGGACGACGGCATCGCCGAGCTGATGATCTATGCCGCGGAACCGGTTCGCGACCTCACCGCATTGATTCTTGACGAATGGGACCGTCAATTCCGCGAGCACGGCTACTCGCTGGCGCAGCTGGACACCTGCAAGAAGCAACTGGTGCAGGCCGCCACCGAAATCCCCGACGTCCCTGCATTCGACGATCTGAACATCGTCGAAGGACAGCAGAGGTGGACCGCGCTGAAGGACGAAGAGACCTCGTGGCTCAGGAAACTGGGCGATGAGTCGGCCCTTGACGTCGATGAGCTGGTGGCGCTGTGTGGACGCACGTTGAAGGCCGCCCACAAGGATCTTCGTGGCGGTTACGGAGTCGAGCATTGACGGGCGTCGGCGCGGCGACGAGCTGAGTTCTACCCGACGGAAGTTCCGATGAGTGTGCCGACGACATAGGTCGCCGCGATCGCAATCGCACCAAAGGCCAACTGCCGCAAGGAGCCCAGCCACACCGCCCGGCGAGTGAAGTAGGCGGCCACCCCACCCGCGACGAGCAGCCCCACGCCGCCACAGGCCAGCCCGAACCAGAGCGACGAGAAGCCCAGCAGGTACGGGATCAGCGGGACGATCGCGCCGATCGCGAACATCACGAACGACGACCCGGCCGCCACCCACGGCGACGGCTTCTCGTTCGGGTCGATGCCCAACTCCTGGACGAGGTGGAAGTTCAGCGCGCGGTTCTCGTCCTCGTGAATCTCGTGGGTGGCCGCGGTGGCCGTCGCCTCGGTGATCCCCAAAGCCACCAACATGCCGATGAGTTCGTTGCGCTCGGCTTCCGGGTTCTTCCGGAAGGATCGTCGCTCGACGCGGACCTCGGATTCGATCTGCTCGTTGGCCGTCGTCACCGAGGTGTACTCCCCCAGTGCCATCGAGAACGCGCCCGCGAGAAGGCCCGCCACGCCGGCCAGCACCACGGCGTTCGCGCCCGCGCCCGCCGCGACGCCTGCGATGAGTGCCGTGTTGCTGACCAGTCCATCCATCGCCCCGAACGTGGCGGCCCGCAGCCAGCCGCCAGTGACGTCGGCATGCCGGTGGTCGATGTCGAGGGGCAGCCCGGTCGGCGGCTGCGAGGGGTCCGGATCTGTCATGTCGATGATTCAACGCCAGCCTGATTGGCCCGACCCACTCAGGATTGCCTGGGTTTGCCACATCACAGTTTCACGATCGCTTTCGGGGGATACCGTGGAAAGATGACCACCACCGCTGATCATGTCCGCAATGCGCTCGACGGCCGCTGGCGGGACATGAAGAACCGGATGCGACAAGAACTCTCCTCCGAGGTCTTCAGGCCGCACTACACGCCGAACACCGTGATCGCCCGCACCAAGGTCACCGAGCAGATGCGGATCATGGCCGCCAATGGTGCCGCCGAGGACGGCTTCAAGAAGGAGCACGGCGGCAACGGCGACGTTGGCGCCGCGGTGACGCAGATCGAGATGTTGGCGATGTCCGACCTGTCACTCATGGTGAAGGCCGGCGTGCAGTGGGGCCTGTTCGGCGGCGCGATCGAGAATCTCGGCACCGAGCGCCACCACGAGGCCTACGTCAAGAGGCTCATCGATCTGGACTTGCTGGGTTGCTTTGCCATGACCGAGACCGGGCACGGCAGCGACGTGCAAGCGCTCGAGACCACCGCGACGTACGACCCGGATACGCAGGAGTTCGTCATCGACTCCCCCACCCCGTCCTCGCGCAAGGACTACATCGGCGGCGCCGCGAACACGGCACGGGTGGCGGCCGTCTTCGCGCAGCTGTTCACCAAGGGAGAGAGCCACGGCGTGCACTGCCTCGTCGTGCCGATCCGAGACGACGACGGCAACGACCTGCCGGGCGTGACGACGTCGGACTGCCAGTACAAGGGTGGTCTGCCGGGCGTCGACAACGGCCGGATCCAGTTCGACCAGGTGCGGGTCCCGCGGGAGAACCTGCTGAACAAGTACGCCGACGTCGCGGAGGACGGCACCTACAGTTCACCGATCGAGAACCAGGGCCGCCGGTTCTTCACGATGCTCGGCACACTGATCCGCGGACGGGTCACGGTCGGCGGTAGCGCCGGTGCTGCGGCGCGGGTGGCACTCGACATCGCGACGCGATATGCGCTGGAGCGCAGGCAGTTCGAGGCACCCGGGGCCGAAGAGGAGGTGCTGATCATGGACTACCTCGTTCATCAGCGCCGACTGTTCCCGTTGATCGCGAAGTCGTACGCCCTGCAGTTCGCCCAGAACGAGCTGGTGGCCAAGTGTCACGAGCTTCAGACCTCCGACGACCCGGACGCCGAGGAGCAACGAGAACTCGAATCCCGCGCTGCCGGCCTCAAGGCCGCCAACACGTGGCACGCCACTCGCGCCATCCAGGAGGCGCGCGAAGCCTGCGGCGGCGCAGGCTATCTGGCGGAGAACCGGCTGATCGCGCTCAAGGCCGACACCGACGTGTTCACCACGTTCGAGGGCGACAACCACGTGCTCACGCAGCTGGTGGCGAAGGAACTGCTGACCGCGTACGCCGACGACGTCAAGAGCATGAGCCCGGCGCAGTGGGTGCGCTTCGCGGCGAACTTCGCCGGCGAGCGGGTGATCAAGCGGACCGCGGCGCAGACGATCATGCAGACGATCGTCGACTCGCGTGAGGACAACGAGGAGGAGGGCTCGCTGTTCAACCGCGGCACACAGGTGAAGATGTTCGAGGACCGCGAGGAGTACATGCTCGCGTCCGTCGCACGTCGACTGCAGGGCAAGTCCAAGGAGATGTCTCCGTTCGACGCGTTCAACGCCGTTCAGGACCACGTGTTGCACGCCGCCAAGGCGCACATCGACCGCATCACCCTGGAATCGTTCGTCGCGGGCATCGACACCTGCGAGGACGAGAAGGCACGCGAGATCCTCGGCATGGTGTGCGACCTCTACGCGCTGTCGGTGATCGAGGATGACAAGGCGTGGTTCATGGAGCACCGCTTCCTGTCCACCGAGCGCTCCAAGGCCGTCACCCGGGGCATCAACGACCGGTGCCGCAAGCTACGCCCGCACGCCGAGCTCCTGGTCGAGGGATTCGGGATTCCCGGGCAGTTGCGCTACGCCGAAATGCTGCACCCCGAGCACATCCCCGACGCCGACGAGCACCAAGAGCAGAACGCCGAATAACTGAAAACTGAAGCTCCCCCGCGTGGACTCGAACCACGAACCGTCCGATTAACAGTCGGAAGCTCTGCCAATTGAGCTACAGGGGAATGCTCGTCGGCCTGCGGGGCATGCCCGAGAACCGAACGCTGACTCTAGCGCATGGGCTCCCGAAGCCGGGTATCGGGCACGTGACGGGGGGGTGCCCGACTCCTTCCGTCACGCCTCGCCCGCACGAGGCAGGATGGATGCATGCACCGTCGAATGAAGGGGGTTCAGTGATCCGGATCGCCGCCGTCATGGCTGTCGGCTACGTCTTGGGCGCGAAGGCCGGCAGGCGCCGTTACGAGCAACTCGCAGGCACGTACCGCGCGGTCACGGGCAGCCCGGCGACCAAGGCGGTACTGGATGCTGGACGACGGCGAATCGCCGACCGGGTGTCGCCCGATCCGACGATGGGGACGTTGACGCCGATAGACGCACAGACCTCGGTGTGGCAACCCGAGGCGGAGAGCCGCTAACCGATTCCCTGAGTCCAGGTCTGGCCGGGAAGTAGCGGGCTGGTTGAGACGCCGAACCCGCCGTTGGATCCGTTGTTGCCGAAGTTCGGCGTGCCGATATTGGTCGCATTGCCGTTCGAGTAGCCCAGGCAGATGCCGTCTTCCTTGTTGCCGTACCAGGCCAGACAGGGCGCAGCTTCGGCGTGGCCGGCGCCACCGGTCAAGGCGATCGCGAGCGGAGCGGCAGCGGCGGCGACCGCCAGGGCTCCCGCGGACACGAGTCGGCGTGCTCGGATGGTCATGAGGCACCCTTCCATTGGTCTGACAGCGAACTCACCATAGCGTGACGAGGCGGTTCACGCATTAAGGTCGTCGCCGCTCGCCCGTTCCAACAGGCTGCGACGGTAGGTCTCCATCGCGACGAGATCGCCGAACAACGCGTTGTAATCGTCGTCGTTGTCGACGGGCGACATGCGCTGCAGCTTGGACTTCATCTCGGCGATCTGCCTGCCGACCCACACTTCCTGCAACCTGGCCAGCACGCCGCCGATGTAGCGGGCCAGGCGCTCGTCGTCGTCGACCCGGAATGCCTCCACCCCGAGTTCGTTGACTAGATTCGCCGCCTGGGGCGACGCCGTCTGCTCGCGGACCGCGTCGATCCACTGCCCTCCCGAGCCGCCGGACGACATTCCGCCCGCCGCCGCGATCGCGGTGCGCACCGCGGCATAGCCCGGATGGGTGAAGCTCTCGACCGTCAACGTGTCGAAGACGGGTCCGGCGATCGCGGGATACTGCAGCGCGGCCTTGAGCGCCTCGCGCTGCGGCCACAGGGTCGGATCCCGCGGGTCCGGGCGTGCCACGGTGACGGTGGGCCCGGCAGCCGGGTTCGCTCCCCTGCGCGCATCACGTCGAGGTGCGCCGCCACCGGCCTTGGCGGTCTCCCGCACACGGCCGATGACCTGGGCGACGTCGTCCCAGCCGACCCAGCCCGCCAACTGACGGGCGTATTCGTCGCGCAGCGTCGGATCCTTGATCCTCGCCGCCATCGGGACGCAACGGCGTAGCGCAGAGACCCGGCCCTCCGCACTGTCGAGATCGTGATCGGCGAGCGCAGTGCGAATCACGAACTCGAACAACGGGGTTCGTCGCGCGACGAGGTCGCGCAGCGCGCCGTCGCCGGACTTCAACCGCAGATCGCAGGGATCCATGCCCTCGTCCGCGACCGCGACGAAGGACTGTCCGGAGAGGTTCTGTTCACCCTCGAACGCCTTGACCGCCGCGGCCCGGCCCGCCGCATCGCCGTCGAACACGTAGATCAGCTCACCACGAAAGAAGTTGTCGTCCATCATGAGTCGCCGCAGCATCGCGAGGTGCTCCTCGCCGAATGCCGTGCCGCAGGACGCGACGGCCGTCGTCACGCCCGCCAGATGCATCGCCATGACGTCCGTGTAGCCCTCCACGACGACGGCCTGATGGCCCTTGGCGATGTCGCGCTTGGCCAGGTCGAGCCCAAAGAGGACGTTCGACTTCTTGTAGAGCACCGTCTCCGGAGTGTTGACGTACTTGGCGTCCATGTGATCGTCGTCGAACAACCGACGCGCGCCGAAGCCGATGACCTCACCGCTGGACACCCGGATGGGCCACAACAACCGTCGGTGGAAGCGGTCCATCGGGCCACGACGACCTTCCCGCGACAGGCCCGCGGCCTCCAGCTCCTTGAACTCGAAACCCTTGCGCAACAGGTGTTTCGTGAGCGTGTCCCATCCGGACGGCGCGAACCCGCAGCCGAACTGAGCGGCCGCCTCGGCATCGAAGTTGCGCCCGAGCAGATACTGCCGGGCGGGCAAGGCCTCGGCCGACTGCAGCGCCTCGGCGTAGAACGCCTGTGCCGCCGCGTTGGCGGCGATCAGCCTGCTGCGGCTGCCCCGGTCCCTCTGGACGTTGGTGGCCGAGGCGCCGGTGTATGTGACGGTGTAGCCGATGCGGTCGGCGAGCATCTCGACCGACTCGACGAAGCTGACGTGCTCGATCTTCTGCAGAAACGCGTAGACGTCACCGCCCTCGCCGCACCCGAAGCAATGGAAGTGGCCGTGGTTGGGCCGGACGTGGAACGACGGTGACTTCTCGTCGTGGAACGGGCACAACCCCTTCAGCGAGTCGGCTCCCGCGCGCCGCAACTGCACGTAGTCGCCGACCACGTCCTCGATGCGGGTGCTTTCGCGAATGGAGGCGATGTCACGGTCGGGAATCCTCCCGCCCCGAGTCGCATCGCTCCTGCCCGCTGCCGCCACCGGCACAGTCTATGCGTGCGCCACGACCCCGCCGCCCCGGTTCTCACACCGGTCCGAGACGCTCCACCCGCCCCTCGGTGTACGACGCGATCTGGTCGCGGATCACCCGCAGACGGGCCCCGTCGTCGGCCGCGGCGTTGAACTCCGGGACGAAGATCGGATCGAGGGTGGCAGGCGCCCTGGCCAACAGGAACCGGGCGACGGCGTGGATGCGTTCGCGTTGCCGCGCCTGCAGTTCCAGGTGTGGCGGGTCCGACATGATGAACTGCAGCGCGAGAATCTTGAGCAGGACGACCTCGGCCCGCACGGTCGCGGGGACCGACAGGTCGGCCCGATAGCGGACCAGCGGACCGGGGCCGGTCCGCTCCCGGGTGGCGGCGATGGCGGCCGACGCGAATCGCCCGACGAACTCACTGGTCAGCGTCTTCAACGCGACCGATGCGGCCAAGGTCCCGTCGTACTTGCCGACGGCGGCGACCACCGGAAGTGCCGACAGCCGCTCGGCCGCCGCGACCAGGTCGTCCGCGGCGAGCCCGCCGCCCATACCGCTGGCCTCACCGAGCCGGCCGAGCACGTCGACCGCGTCCTCGTCGGCGAGCACTCGCAGGTCGATGCGGCCGGAGACCACGCCGTCCTCGACGTCGTGCACCGAGTACGCCACGTCGTCGGCCCAGTCCATCACCTGGGCCTCCAGGCAGGGCTTGCCCTTGGGCGTTCCCTCGCGCACCCAGCTCGCCGCCACCACGTCGTCGGCGTAGAAGCCGAACTTGCCCTTCTCGGGGCCGCGGAACCACGGATACTTCGTCACCGCGTCCAGGGCGGCTCGAGTGAGGTTCAGTCCCGCGCTAACACCCTGTCCATCAAGGACTTTCGGCTCCATCTTCGTCAGGATCCTAAAGTTCTGGGCATTGCCCTCGAACCCGCCGAAGTCTCCTGCCAGCTCGTCGAGGGCCCGCTCGCCGTTGTGCCCGTAGGGCGGGTGGCCGATGTCGTGCGCCAGGCCCGCGAGGTCGACGAGGTCGGGGTCACACCCCAGCCCGACGGCCATTCCGCGGCCGATCTGGGCGACCTCCAACGAGTGCGTCAACCGCGTCCGCGGTGTCTCGCTCTGCCGCGGCCCGACGACCTGCGTCTTGTCGGCCAGCCGGCGAAAGGCGGCGCTGTGCAGGACCCTTGCGCGGTCGCGGGCGAAGTCGGTGCGGTGTTCGGTGTCGGTCCCCGGCAAGGCAGCACCCTTCGGCGCCTCGACCACCATGCGTTGCCGGTCGAAGTCGTCGTAGAGATCCTTGGAGTGCGCCACCGACGCACAGTCTGCCAGGACGCTCCGCCGGTCTCCGGTTCCCGTCGGGTCCGGCGCACTACATTGGCGGTCATGCGCATCGCACGGGCTGCCCGCCTCCTGAGCCTGCTTCTCGCGGTACTGACCGTGGGCGCACTGCTGGCGCCGAACCTCCCGATGGCCGGCGCCGTGCCCCCGTCTCGGCTGACCGACTACGTCACCGACGACGCGGGAGTGTTGGACGCCAGTGCCCTCAGCGACGTGAGTGGAGCCGTCGACGACCTCTACACCGCCCGCCGGGTTCGGCTGTGGGTGGTCTACGTCGACAGCTTCTCCGGCCAGACGGGAACGGCCTGGGCGCAAAGGGCCATGCAGATCAACAACTTTCAGCCCGACCAGGATGCGATCCTCGCGGTCGCCACCCAGGACCGCGACTACGCCCTGCTGGCGGGCACCGCGATCCTGAGCGACTCCGATCAGGCGAGTCTTCGCCGAAACGAGGTGGAACCGGCGTTGCGGCAAGGCGACTGGGCGGGTGCCGCGACCGCCGCTGCCACCGGGTTGAAGAACGACGGCACCTCGACCGGGAGCGTCTCCTGGGTCGGTGTCGTCATCTTCCTCGCGATCATCGCCCTGGCGGTCCTGGCGTTGGTGATGTGGCGCGGGCGCAGGCGACGCAAGCGCCGCGAGGCGGAGTTCGCCGCCGCGCAGCGGGTCGACCCGGCAGATCCCAACGCGCTGGCGTCGCTGTCCCCCGACGCACTCGACGACCTATCGAAGTCGGTCGTCGTCGAAGTCGACAATGCCGTACGCACCAGCGACAACGAGCTGACCTTGGCGGTCGAGGAGTTCGGCGAGAGAGACACCGCCCCCTTCGTCCAGGCCGTGTCAGGAGCGAAAACGGCGCTCGCGCAAGCGTTCAACGTCCGCCAGATCCTCGACGACACCGTCCCCGAGACGCCTGCGCAGCGCCGCGATCTGCTTACCCGCGTCATCGTGGCGGCCGCCAGGGCCGACGACGAACTCGAGGCGCAACGCGAGGCCTTCGGCAAGCTGCGCGACCTGATCATCAATGCGCCGGACCGACTGGACACCCTCACCCAGCAGATGGTCGACCTGACGGCGCGCATCGAACCCGCCGGGCAGACACTCGCGGCACTGCACTCGCAGTTCTCCGAGACCGCGTTGGCATCCGTGGCGGGCAACGTCGACACCGCCAAGCAGCGCTTGTCGTTCGCCGACCAGAACATCACCAAAGGCCGCGCGCTCGTCGCCAAGCCGGCGGGTAGCCAGGGCGGGCTCGTCGACGCGATCCGGGCAGCGGAATCCGCGTTGGGCCAGGCCCGCACCTTGCTCGACTCCGTCGACAGCGCGTCCACCGACATCAACCGGGCGGTGGCCGCGCTCCCGGCGGCGATCGCCGACATCCAGAACGGCATCAACGCCGCTGCCGCCCAACTCGCGCGGGGCAACGTCAGACGCGCTTCCGAGTTGACCACGGCGCGCGACGCAGCCGCGATGGCCGTCGCGCAGGCGCAGAACGCGGGTACCTCGAATCCGCTGGGCACGTTTACGCAGCTGACGCAGGCCGACGCGCAACTCGACCGGCTGCTGGCGGACATCGGTGACGAACTCGAGACAGCGGCACGCTTGAATCGAGCGTTCGATCAGGCACTGTTCAGCGCTCAGTCGCAGGTGCGTTCGGTGTCGGACTTCATCGACACCCGCCGCGGCAGCGTCGGACCCGAGGCGCGCACCCGGCTGGCGGAGGCCGTGCGTCAGCTGGAGGCCGCGCAGGCCCTCAAGTCGACCAACCTCTCGGAAGCCATCCAGCACGCCAACGGTGCCGCGATGCGGGCGGCGCAGGCTCAGTCCATGGCGAACGCCGACGTCACTGCGGCCCAGCGCCAGTACACCGGGCGCTACAGCGGCCCGGGTGGGTTCAGCGGCGGCGGCAACACCGGCGCCATCCTCGGCGGCATCCTCATCGGCAACATCCTGTCGGGCGCACTGCGCGGCGGGATCGGCGGCAGCGTCGGTGGCGGTGGCGGCTGGAGTCCAGGATCGTTCGGCGGCTCCGGCGGCGGCTGGGGCGGTGGCGGCGGCCGCTTCTAGCCCTCCCCCCTTTTCTGGCGCGAGCGTGCGTGTTTGCGGCCGACACGCCGCGTCGAGATCGGAGTTCACGCACGCTCACGCCACGCGCGAACTGGCGATCTCCCACTCGATTCGCCGCACCATGTCCCACGGCCGACGCCGGACGTCATCCGACACGATTGACGTCACCGACCAGTTCATCTCCTGCAGCGCCGCGCGCTTCTGTCTGTCTCGTCGCAGGCTTTCCGGGTCGCTGTGCCAATCGAATCCGTCGTATTCGACGGCCACCCGCTGATCCGGCCAGGCGAAGTCGAGCCGCCACAACCGCCCGCTCCGGTCGATCAACTCGTACTGCAGCTCAGGCATCGGCAGTCCTCCGTCGATCATGACCAGCCGCGCCTCACTCTCCATCGGCGACTCGGCCTCACCTGCGGCGAGCTCGATCAACTCGCGAACCTTCACGATTCCTCGCCGTCCGGTCTGGTTCGCGGCGGCCCGCAACAGGCCGCGGCGCTCGCAGGTGCCGCTGCGCAACGCCGCATCCAGAGTCGCCAACGCCCGGGGACGACGGAGCCCACGGGCCACCTCGACCGCGGTCCACGCCGGCGCCGTCGCAGGCCTGCCCTCGATCTCACTCAGCGGCGCTCCGTCGCGACGGTGCACGAATAGACCGTCGGAGTTTCGCAGTTGATGCCGGGCGGGATTCAACACGTGGAGGTCGTCGACGTCTTCGGTGTCGAAGCCGTGGGCCGCCCCCGCGGTGGACAGGCAGATGGCGACGGGTTCGCCTGCTCTGAGGTCGAGACCTCGCAGCCGGATGAGCGTGTCGATCTCGTCGTGGCTGTAGACCCCGGGCCACACCTTGAGCACGTCGCCGCGTTGGATCCTGGTGTCGAGTTGACTGCGGCTGAAGATCGTCAGCAGTTGGGCGGATGTCGCTACGCCACCTTGCCGTTCGAAGAGAACGTCGAGATCGTTTGGCACGCAGACGATCGTCGGTCACTTCGTGGCCTTCAGCGGGTGCCCGCACGGCATTTGGGGATGAACAAGCGACTGTGGACACCTCCGAGCGCTGAGCGTGCGCAAACTCGGATTGCGGCCCGGCATGTCGGCCGCAAACACGCACGCTCGCGCAGGAGGGGAGGGCTAGGTGCCCTTGAGACGCACCGCCAGGTAGTCCGAGACCGCGTCGATCGCCACGCGCTCCTGCGTCATCGCGTCGCGTTCACGGATCGTCACCGCGTGGTCTTCCAGCGAGTCGAAGTCCAGCGTCACGCAGTACGGCGTGCCGATCTCGTCCTGCCTGCGGTACCGCCGCCCGATAGCGCCCGCATCGTCGAACTCGACGTTCCACGACCTGCGAAGCTCTGCCGCGAGGTCCTTGGCCTTGGGCGACAGGTCGGCGTTGCGCGACAGCGGCAGCACCGCAGCCTTGACGGGTGCGAGCCGTGGGTCGAGCTTCAGCACGGTGCGCTTGTCGACGCCACCCTTGGCGTTGGGGGCCTCGTCTTCGTGGTAAGAGTCGACGAGGAAGGCCATCAACGACCGGGTCAGGCCGGCTGCGGGCTCGATGACGTACGGCGTGTACCGGGTCTCGGTCGCCTGGTCGTAGAACGACAGGTCCGTGCCGGAATGCTTTGAGTGCGTGGACAAGTCGAAGTCGGTCCGGTTGGCCACGCCTTCGAGCTCACCCCACGGGTTGCCTTGGAAGCCGAACTTGTACTCGATGTCGACCGTGCGGTCGGCGTAGTGCGACAGCTTCGCCTTCGGGTGCTCGTACAGCCGAAGGTTGTCGGCGTTGATGCCGAGGTCGACGTACCACTGCAGTCGGGTGTCGATCCAGTACTGGTGCCATTCCGCAGCGGTGGAGGGTTCGACGAAGAACTCCATCTCCATCTGCTCGAACTCCCGGGTGCGGAAGATGAAGTTGCCGGGAGTGATCTCGTTGCGAAAGCTCTTGCCGATCTGGCCAATTCCGAACGGCGGCTTGCGTCGCGACGTGGTCACGACGTTCGCGAAGTTGACGAAGATGCCCTGCGCCGTCTCCGGGCGTAGGTAGTGCATGCCCTCTTCGGTCTCGATCGGTCCGAGGTAGGTCTTCAGCATCATGTTGAAGTCGCGCGGCTCGGTCCACTGGCCCTTGGTGCCGCAGTCCGGACACACGATCTCCGTCATCGGCACGGCGTCGGGGTCGTCGAGACCCTTCTTGAGCGCGTACGCCTCCTGCATGTGGTCCTGCCGATGACGCTTGTGGCAGTTCAGGCACTCGACCAGCGGGTCGTTGAACACCTCGACGTGTCCGGAGGCCACCCACACCTCGCGCGGCAGGATGATCGCGCTGTCGAGGCCGACGACGTCGTCGCGCCCAGTGACCATCGACCGCCACCATTGCCGCTTGATGTTTTCCTTGAACTCGACGCCCAGTGGGCCGTAATCCCACGCCGACTTGGTGCCGCCGTAGATCTCACCGGATTGATAGACGAGGCCACGGCGTTTCGCGAGATTGGCAACGGTGTCGATGATGGAGGCCACGGGTGAACAGCGTAGCGGGCGACTGCCGCTCGATTGACATGCGTACAGCTGCATGTATTCTGGCGCATAATGAAAACGATTTCCAATGTGGCTGCGGAGGCACACGCCGACCACGCCCACGGTGGAGCCCCGGCCCACGAGGTGCCACCACGCCACGTGCTCGACACGGCCGGTGACCTCTTGCGAGCGCTGGCGGCCCCGGTCCGAATCGCGATCGTGCTCCAGCTTCGCGAATCGTCCCGATGCGTGCACGAACTCGTCGACGCGCTCGCCGTGCCACAGCCACTGGTGAGCCAGCACCTCCGCATTCTGAAGTCCGCAGGAGTCGTCGCCGGGGAGCGCACCGGGCGCGAAGTGCGCTACCGGCTGGTGGATCATCACCTCAGCGACATCGTGCTGGCAGCCATCGCCCACGCCGGCGAGTCCGCCGGGGACGAGTCACGATGAGCGGCACCGCGGTCCGCTCCACGCGGCAGCGCGTCGCCATCTCGGCGCTGCTGGAGAACGTGGACGAATTCCGCTCCGCCCAGGAACTTCACGACGAACTACGCCGCCGCGGCGAGGGCATCGGCCTGACCACCGTGTATCGCACGCTTCAGTCGATGGCGTCGGCCGGGCTGCTCGACACGCTGCGCACCGACACCGGCGAATCGGTCTACCGCCGGTGTTCGCAGCACCACCACCATCACCTGGTGTGCCGGGCCTGCGGCTCCACCGTCGAGGTGGAGGGCGGCGCGGCGGAGGCCTGGGCCACCGACGTCGCCGCCCAGCATGGTTTCTCCGACGTCAGCCACACCATCGAGATCTTCGGGGTGTGCGGTGACTGCACGGTCGGCTGATCGTCAGCCCGTTAGTGCGGTGCGCACGTCGGCGCCCGTGGTGAGCACGAGCAGGATCAACGTGCGCAACGCGGCCTCGGTGAGACCGGCGGCGGGAAAGTTGTAGCGCAGCATCACGTCTGCGACCTTCTTGACCGCGGACTTGCGCGTCGCCCTGCCCGACGAACCGTTGGCGGGCGCGGGTGGACCATCGGCCACCTTCTCGACGAGCGCCACGGTGCCGAGCATCGTCCGCCCCGCTTGCTCGGCGACGCGTTCGCGAATCTTGTTGTTCAGCGGCAGATCCCACGCCAGCGGTTGCGTGAGCGACACCATCTCGAGGCCCTCGGCGATGGTGACGACCCGCAGTGACGCCACCAGACCGTCCACAGTGACCGTGAGGGCACCGTCTGACTCCTCGACGAGCGTCGTCACCTCCGCCAGCGCGGAGGTCAGTCGCTCGAGAAGTGTCATCAGGCCCTACCGAAGCGACGGTTGCGGTTGACGTACTCCACGCACGCCGCCCACAGATCGCGACGGTCGTAGTCGGGCCAAAGCTTGTCCTGAAACACGTACTCGGCGTAGGCGGCCTGCCACAGCAGGAAGTTGCTGGCCCGCTGCTCCCCCGACGTCCGGATGAACAGGTCGACGTCGGGGATGTCGTCGCGGTGCAGGTGCTTGGCGAAGGTGGCCTCGCTGATTCGGCTCGGGTTGACCTTGCCGTCGACCGCGAGCTGGGCCAGCTCCTGGGCCGCCTCGACGATCTCGGTGCGCCCGCCGTAGTTGACGCAGTAGTTGATGGTGATGACGTCGTTGCCCACGGTCATCTTCTCGGCGATGTCGAATTCCTTGATGACGCTGCTCCACATGCGCGGCCGCGACCCGACCCACCGCATGCGCACGCCCATCGCATTGAGGTTCTCGCGGCGGCGGCGCACCACCTCGCGGTTGAAGCCCATCAGGAAGCGCACCTCTTCGGTACTGCGCTTCCAGTTCTCCGTGGAGAACGCGTACACGGTGAGGTGCTTGATGCCGAGCTCGATGGCGCCGCAGGTGATGTCGATCAGCACCGCCTCGCCCATCTTGTGGCCGTCGGTGCGGCCGAGGCCCCGCTGCGTAGCCCAGCGGCCGTTGCCGTCCATCACCACCGCGACGTGGCTGGGCACCTGGCCAGCCGGAATCAGCGGTGCCGACTCCTTCGACGTGTGCTGCGGAGGTCGCGAGAACCTCCCGTTGGTCCCGGGCGGCAGCTCGGGGAACACCACCGGCCAGGTGGACTTGTCCGGAAAGGTCGGATAGTCGTCAGGCGCCGGAGGCAGCTGGGGGTAGGTGTCCTTCTTCGCCCGCTGCCCATCCCGCTTCAACGCCATGCGCCTCATCCTGCCCGAACAGGGCGACTCGTCGTTCAGCGACCGTGCGATCAACCCGGTAGGCGCGCTCCACCAGCGGCAACGTCCGCAGTTGGCGCTCGAGGTGCCACTGCAGGTGCGCCGCCACCAGTCCGCTGGCCTGGCTGCGGTACGACGACGTGGACGCCTCCGCGGCGGGCCAGTCCCCGTCGTGCAGGGCGGACATCAGGTCCAGCACGCCCTGGGGCGGGGTCACCGAGCCGGACGGCCTGCAGTGCATGCACACACTGCCGCCCGCGGCGACGTGGAACGCGCGGTGCGGCCCCGGCGCCGCGCAGCGCGCGCACTCGGTGAGCGCGGGGGCCCACCCCGCAATTCCCATGGCCCGCAACAGGTATGCATCGAGTACCAGCTCACGCGGCCGGGTGCCGTCGGCTACGGCACGCAACGCCGCGACGGTGAGCCGGTGCAGGGCAGGTGACGGGGCGCGTTCCTCACCGGCCAGCCGCTCGGCCGTCTCCAGGACCGCGCACCCACAGGTATAGCGGCCGTATTCGCTGACGATGTCACTGGCGAACGCATCGATGGCCTGCACCTGCGTGACGACGTCGAGGTTGCGGCCCGGGTACAGCTGAACGTCGATGTGGGCGAACGGCTCGAGCCGCGCCCCGAACTTGCTCCGGGTACGACGCACGCCCTTGGCCACGGCACGGACCAACCCGTGCTCGAGGGTGAGCAGAGTCACGATCCGATCCGCCTCGCCGAGCTTGTGCTGGCGCAGCACGACAGCCCGATCCCGGTACAACCGCATCTGCCCAGTCTCCCACCTCGTACCGACCGCGCCGCGAAGGCACGTCCGGATATTCTCGTTTCAAATGGCAGACACCTCATCCAGCGGGTCGAGCAAGCGGCCCCCCGGCACCTCGCTACCCACTGTGACCCAGTTGCAGTACCGCCTTGCCAGCGGCAAGGTCACGTCTACCGAGTTGACTACGCGCTCACTTCGCGCGATCGAGGCCAGCCAGTCCACACTCAACGCCTTCCGCGTGGTGCTGACCGATCAGGCGTTGGCCGACGCGGCCGAAGCCGACCGCAAACACGCTGCGGGACAATACCTTCCGCTCCTGGGCATCCCGATTGCGGTCAAGGACGACGTCGACGTGGCGGGTGTTCCCACCCGGTTCGGCACGTCCGGTGAGGTTCCGGCGACGACGGCGGACGCCGAGGTGGTGCGCAGGCTCCGCGCGGCAGGCGCCGTGATCGTCGGCAAGACCAACACCTGCGAGCTGGGCCAGTGGCCGTTCACCAGCGGGCCGGCCTTCGGCCATACACGCAATCCCTGGTCAGCGGACCACACTCCGGGCGGCTCCTCGGGCGGGAGCGCAGCGGCGGTGGCCGCCGGGCTGGTGACCGCGGCCATCGGCTCGGACGGTGCGGGCAGCGTTCGCATTCCCGCGGCCTGGACCCATCTCGTCGGCATCAAACCCCAGCGTGGCCGGATCTCGACCTGGCCGCTGCCCGAGGCGTTCAACGGAATCACGGTCAATGGCGTGCTGGCCCGCACGGTCGCCGACGCGGCGCTGGTGCTCGACGCCGCCTCCGGCAACGCCGACGGGGACCTCCACCGGCCGCCGCCGGTGACGGTCTCCGAGTACGTCAGCCAGGCGCCGGGTCCGCTGACCGTAGCAATGTCGACGAAGTTTCCCTTCACGGGTTTCCGGGCCAAGCTCCATCCCGAGATCCTGGCCGCGATGGAGACGATGGCCGGACAGCTCGAGGAGCTCGGGCACACCGTGCGGCCGGCCGACCCCGACTACGGCCTGCGCACCTCCTGGAACTTCTTGTCCCGCTCGATGTCCGGGCTGCTGGACTGGGCTCACCGGCTCGGACCGGGCGTGACGTTCGACGAGCGCACCAGGAGCAACATGCGGATGGGGCGGTTGCTGTCCGAGAAGATCCTGCGCGACGCCCGCCGCCGCGAGGCGGAATCCCAGCGTCGCATCGGGTGGATCTTCAACCTCGCCGACGTGGTGCTAGCTCCGACGACGGCCCTTCCGCCGCCGCAGGTCCACGACTTCGACCGGCGCGGCGGACTGTCCACCGACCGCGCGATGATCCGCGCATGTCCCGTGACCTGGCCCTGGAACCTGCTCGGCTGGCCGTCGATCAACATTCCCGCCGGCTTCACCTCCGACGGCCTGCCGATCGGCGTTCAGCTCATGGGGCCTGCGAACAGCGAACCGTTGCTCATCTCGCTTGCCGCCGAACTCGAAGCGATCGGCAACTGGTCGAACGCACAGCCCGACCCGTGGTGGGAGGAATCCGGCGCCGAGTAACCGCTGATCGCGCACCGGGGGTGCGCAACCCGCGTAATGTCCAGCAACGTGACGATTTCTGACGCTGCGCGGTTCTGCGCACGGACGTTGCCGATATTGGCGGTCGCGGGTGGCGCTGTGGTCGCGATGCCCGCCGCGCACGCCGACAACAAGCGGCTCAACGACGGCGTCGTCGCCAATGTCTACACCATCCAGCTTCAGCACGGTTGCAGCGGCGACGTGAAGATCAACCCGCAACTGCGGCTGGCCGCGCAATGGCATGCCAACGACGTACTCAACAACCGCGCGCTCGACGGCGACGTCGGCTCGGACGGTTCGACGGTCCAGGACCGCGCCAACGCCGCGGGATTCAAGGGCATCGCATCGGAGACGGTGGCGATCAACCCGGCCCTGGCGATCAGCGGCATCGAGATCATGAACAACTGGTACTACCGCCCCGACTACATGGACATCATGTCCAACTGCGCCAACACGCAGATCGGCGTCTGGTCGGTGAACAGCCTGGACCGCTCGGTCGTCGTCGCGGTCTACGGCCAGCCCACCTGAGCGACCTTGGCGCGCACACCGCGTCATTCGTGAATCTCACGACGCGACACGCGCGTCAAGAGTCGCCGGTTTCACCCTGGCGGTGCCGGTCAGCCCCTACTGCCAGACTAGAAGCCCAGTCGGCCAAGCTGTTTCGGGTCCCGCTGCCAGTTCTTGGCGATCTTGACGCGGAGGTCGAGGTACACCTTGGTGCCGAGCAGCGTCTCGATCTGATGACGTGCCGCGGTGCCGACCTCTCGCAACCGGGCGCCGCCCTTGCCGATGACGATGCCCTTCTGCGAGTCCCGTTCGACGTAGAGGATCGCGTGCACGTCGATGAGGTCGTCGCGACCTTCTCGCGGTTCCACCTCGTCGATCACCACGGCCAGTGAGTGCGGCAGCTCGTCACGTACCCCCTCGAGCGCGGCCTCGCGGATCAGCTCGGCCATCAGGACTTCCTCGGGCTCGTCGGTCAGCTCCCCGTCGGGATAGAAGGCCGGGCCCGGAGGCAGCTGGGCAGCCAACACGTCGGTGAGCAGGTCGACCTGCTCTCCGGTGGTGGCCGATACGGGCACGATCTCGGCGGTGCCACCGGTGAGCTCGCTGGCGGCCATCAGCTGCGCGGCGACCTTCTCCTTGGAGACCTTGTCGATCTTGGTCACGACGACGATGAGCGTGGTGCGTGGTGCGACCGCACGGATCTGCTCGTAGATCCACCGGTCGCCGGGCCCGATGGCCTCGTCGGCGGGGATGCACAGCCCGATGACGTCGACCTCGGAGTAGGTGGCCTTGACCAGTTCGTTGAGCCGCTCGCCCAGCAGCGTCCGGGGCCGGTGCAGCCCGGGGGTGTCGACGAGGATGATCTGGAAGTTCTCGCGGTGCACGATGCCGCGGATGGTGTGGCGGGTGGTCTGCGGACGGTTCGACGTAATCGCCACCTTCGCCCCGACGAGGGCGTTGGTGAGCGTGGACTTGCCGGTGTTCGGTCTGCCGACGAAGCAGACGAAGCCAGAGCGGTATTCGGCCACCTCGGCGCTCACGGGATCGGGTTTCCGGCACGGTCGGTGACGATGACGGCGGCGTCGACGGTCAACTCGCGCACTGCGGCGACCCCTGCGTCATCCGTCGAGCCGGCCACCAGCACGGCGGCCTCGAGGCCCGCCGCCCCACTCGACACGGCCGCGGCCACCGCCGCCTGCAGTGCCGTCAACGTCAGCGACTCCAGCGTCACCGGAGCACCTGCGTAGGTTCGCCCGTCCACGTCACGCACTGCGGCACCGCTGCTCGCCTCCGCGCGTCCCATCGCGCCACGGGCGAGCGTGACCAGCTTGGCGTCCTCGGCGTCGAGGCTCATTCGGCGTCCCCTTCCTTCTGCTCGGCGGGCATGACGAGCACGGTGCCGATACGCACCCGGCCGCGATGATCGCGACCGCCCTCGGCGCGCAGCCGCAACGCATCCCAGGTGACCTCGGCGCCGGGTAGTGGCACGCGACCCAGTTCGTGGGCCAGCAGCCCGCCGACGGTGTCGACGTCCAGGTCGTCGTCGAGCTCGAGATCGTAGAGCTCCGCGAGGTCCTCCAGCGGCAACCGGGGGGACACGCGAAAGTTCTTGTCGCCCAGATCCTCTACGGGAGCGACTTCGTCGGTGTCGTACTCGTCGGCGATCTCACCGACGATCTCCTCCAGCACGTCCTCGATGGTGACCAGACCCGCGATCGCGCCGTACTCGTCGACCAGGAGTGCCATGTGGTTGCGGTCCCTCTGCATCTCACGCAGCAGTGCGTCCAGCGGCTTGGAGTCCGGCACGAACACCGGCGGGCGCATCACCTCGCCGACCCTGGTATCGATGCCACCGTTGCTGTAATACGTCTGCTGGACGAGGTCCTTGAGATAGACGACGCCGACGATGTCGTCGACGTTCTCGCCGACGACCGGCAGGCGGGAGTGCCCGCTGCGCACCGCGAGTGACGTGGCCTGCCCGGCGGTCTTGTCCGATTCGATCCACACCATCTCGGTGCGCGGCACCATCACCTCGCGGGCGCCGGTGTCTCCGAGATCGAACACCGACTGGATCATCCTGCGCTCGTCGTCGGCGACGATTCCGCGTTGCTGGGCGAGGTCGACGACCTCCCGCAGTTCGATCTCGGACGCGAATGGACCGTTGCGGAAGCCGCGGCCGGGTGTCAGCGCGTTGCCGATCAGCACCAGCAGCCGGCTGATGGGCGTCAGCAGCACCGAGATCGCCTGCAGCGGAAGGGTTGCCCCCAACGCGATGGTGTACGCATGCTGTCTGCCGAGCGTGCGCGGCCCGACACCGATGGCGACGAAGCTGACCACGACCATGATGGCGGCCGCAGCGAGCAGTCCCCAGGTCAGGCCGAGGTCCTCGTAAAGGAAGGCCACCAACAGAACGGTCGCGGCGGTCTCACACGTGATGCGCAGCAGCACGATGAGGTTGATGTAGCGCGGTCGATCGTCGATCAGCCGGGCCAGCCGCGCAGCTCCCGGCCGCTCGTCGCGAACCAGCTCGTCGACCCTGGCGATGGAGACGGTGCTGATGGCGGCATCGACTGCCGCGAACACGCCTCCGAGCGCGATGAGCGCGACTGCGCCCAGGAGAGAAGAGATTCCGGTCACGGTTCGTCGAAGTACTGGGACTTGTCCAACAGTGTGCGGTCCTTCTCGCTCTGCCGGTCCTGGTGGTAGGCGGCGACCTGGTCGGCGACCCACCCCTCGAGCAGTTCGCGTTGCAGGGCGAACATCTCCCTCTCCTCGTCCGGCTCGGCGTGGTCGTAACCGAGCAGGTGCAGCACGCCGTGCACGGTCAGCAGCGCGAGTTCGTGACCGAGCGAATGCCCGGCCTTCTCAGCCTGTTTGGCCGCGAACTCGGGGCACAGCACGATGTCGCCGAGCATCGACGGGCCCGGCTCGGGCGCGTCGGGGCGGCCACCCGGCTCGAGCTCGTCCATCGGGAAGCTCATCACGTCCGTCGGGCCGGGCAGGTCCATCCACCTCGTGTGAAGGTCGGCCATCGCCGGGGTGTCGAGCAACACCATGGACAGCTCGGCGCCCGGGTTGACGTCCATCTTCGCGATGACGAACCGCGCGACACTGATCAGTTCGTTCTCGGACACGTCGATGCCCGACTCGTTGGAGACCTCGATGCTCACCGGCGCGGCCTGCCGGTGCCGGATCGCCGCTCGGCCCGGTTCAGCACTGGCGCTTCGGATCTGGCGTATGCGTCGACGATCTCGGACACCAGTCGGTGCCGGACCACGTCGGCGCTGGTGAGTTCGGAGAAGTGGATGTCGTCGATGTGATCCAGGATCTCCATCGCCGCGCGAAGACCCGACTTGGCGCCGTGCAGGTCGACCTGTGTCGAGTCACCCGTCACCACGATCTTGGACCCGAACCCCAAGCGCGTCAGGAACATCTTCATCTGTTCGGGGGTGGTGTTCTGGGCCTCGTCGAGAATGATGAAGGCGTCGTTGAGGCTGCGACCGCGCATGTACGCCAGCGGCGCGACCTCGATGACCCCGGCGCTCATCAGCTTCGGGATCAGCTCCGGATCCATCATGTCGTGCAGAGCGTCGTACAACGGCCGCAGATAGGGGTCGATCTTCTCGCTCACCGTGCCGGGTAGGAAGCCGAGGCGTTCGCCGGCTTCCACGGCGGGGCGGGTCAGGATGATGCGCGAGACCTGTTTGGTCTGAAGGGCGTTGACCGCCTTGGCCATCGCAAGGTAGGTCTTGCCGGTGCCTGCCGGGCCGATGCCGAACACGATGGTGTGCGCGTCGATCGCGTCGACGTAACGCTTCTGGTTGAGCGTCTTGGGCCGAATCGTCTTGCCGCGCCGAGACAGAATGTCCAGCGTCAGCACCTCGGCCGGTGACTCGTTGCCAATGCCGGTCAGCATGCCGACACTGCGGCGCACGGCCTCCGGCGTCAGGGCCTGTCCGCCCGCCACGACGGCGATGAGCTCGGTCATGACTCGCTCGGCCAGCGCGACGTCGGCCGGCTCGCCGGACAGGGTCACGGCGTTGCCGCGCACGTGGATGTCGGCGGTCAGCAAGCCTTCCAAGGCACGCAGATTCTCGTCAGCGGAACCGAGTAGGCCCACCACGAGGTCGGGCGGCACGTTGATGTTGCTGCGTACATTGCTGTTGCTTCGCACGGTGCTGTCCGAGGCGGCATTCGTCTCGCGGGGAGTCACGTGGTGTTCAGTGCCTGCTTTCCGTGGCTCAGGTCGTGGGTGTGCTTGCGTCAGCTTACCGCTGGTCACCGTCGCATCCCAAAGAAGAAGGGGCACCCGCACCGGGTGCCCCTTCTCGAGTTGAACCTGTGTCAGCGGCTCTGCTGCACGGTCGTGTCGACCTGCGGGACGGTGACGTCCGGGTGGATCGTGTTGATCCACTGGTTGTGGTCGACGCCGGTGGAGTACCCGGGCAGTTCCGCGACCGGCAGGGCCTCGGCGAATGCGGTGGCCTGGATCGGAGACGCAACGCCGAGGATCCCGGCGGTGAGTCCGCTCGCAACGATGGCGGCAAATCCGAACTTCTTCATTTTCTTCATTTCTTCTTCCGTGCCCTCTGTGGTGTCTGTCGACCGGCGGTAGAGCCTTCCATCCGGCCTGACAGATCAAACGCAATGCTCAGGGGTTTGATTCCGATGGCGGTAATTGGTTGCCGAATGGCAGTAATCAAGGTCAGATGCGCCAGCGGGCGGTCAGCACGCCGAGTGCGCCAAGCGTCACGGCAGCCGCCGATGTGGTCCGCAGCACACTTGGCCCGAGGCGTACGGTGATGGCGCCCGCGCCGGTCAGCAGGCCCAACTCATCGTCGCCGATGCCGCCCTCGGGACCGACGATCAGCATCACCGATTTAGCGTCGGTCAGCCCCACCGCGGCCAGGGGCTCTGTCGCGGACTCGTGCAGCACCAGCACGACCGATCGGCTCGGGGCAGCCCCGACCCGTGCGGCCAGTTCCGTCGTGGACACCAGCGACGTGACCGGCGGGACGTACGGTCTGCGGGACTGCCTGGCCGCCGAGCGCGCCACCGCCTGCCAGCGGTGCAGGCCCTTCTCCGCCTTCGCCGAACCGTCCCAACGGGCCACGCAGCGGTCCGACTGCCAGGCCACGAACGCGTCGGCGCCCGCTTCGGTGGCAAGCTCGATCGCCAACTCGGACCGGTCGGACTTGGGCAGCGCCTGCACGACGGTGACCGTGGGAGATGGCGGCGCAACGGTGCGCCTGCTCACCACGCGGGTCATCAGGCTGCCCTTCGCGACGCCCTCGACGACCACGTGCGCCACCGCGCCTGCGCCATCGCCGAGATCGAGCTCCTCACCGACCCGGATGCGCCGCACGCTGGCGGCGTGAAAACCCTCGTCGCCGTCGACGACGGTGAGCTCACCGACGTCGGACAGCGCATCGACGTAGAACAGCGCGCGACTCACTGCGGCCCGAGCCGACCTACCGGCCGGTGAACGTCTCGCGCAGCCGGCTGAATAGCCCGCCGCCCGACGGCGCCGCGTGCGTGGACTTGACCTCGGCCACGTCGCGGACGCGATGCTCCTTGAGCTTCTGCAGTAGGTCCGCGTCCTGCTGGTCGAGACGCGACGGCACCACCACCTCGATGTGGGCGTGCAGGTTGCCGCGAACGCCGGTCCGCACGTTGGGCATCCCGTGGCCGCGCAAGGTCGTGACGGCGCCGGGTTGAGTGCCCGCGACGACGTCGACGTCGGTCGGCCCGTCGAGGATCGCGTCGACCGAGACCTTGGTGCCGAGCGCCGCGTCGACCATCGGCACCGACACGCTGAAGTGCAGGTCGTCGCCGTCGCGAATGAAGATGTCATGGGGTTGTTCGTGGACCTCGACGTGCAGGTCGCCCGCCGGGCCGCCGCCGGGACCGACTTCGCCCTGGGCCGCCAGCCGCACCCGCATGCCGTCGCCGACACCGGGCGGGATCTTCACGCTGATCTCCCGTCGCGCCCGCACCCGTCCGTCGCCTCCGCAGCGGTGGCACGGATCGGGGATGACCTCGCCGACGCCCGCGCACACCGGGCACGGACGTGACGTCATCACCTGTCCGAGCAACGACCGCTGCACGGACTGGACCTCGCCCCGGCCGTGGCAGGTGTCGCAGGTGGCCGGCGTGGAGTTGCCGTGGGTGCCATTGCCCTGGCACATGTCGCACAGGATCGCGGTGTCCACGGTCACGTGCTTGGTGACACCGGTCGCGCACTCCGACAGGTCGAGCCGCATCCGCAGCAGCGAATCGGATCCCGGCCGCACCCGACCGACCGGCCCGCGGCCACCGCCACCGCCGCCGCCGAAGAACGCCTCGAACACGTCGCCGAGGCCACCGAAACCGGCGCCGCCGAACCCGCCGCTGAAGCCGTTGCCCGCGCCGGCGCCCTCCATCGGATCGCCACCGAGGTCGACGATGCGGCGCTTCTCCGGGTCGTTCAACACCTCGTAGGCGACGCTGATGTCCTTGAACTTGGCTTGCGCCTCTTCGTCGGGGTTGACGTCGGGATGCAGTTCACGCGCGAGCTTGCGATACGCGCGCTTGATCTCCGAATCGCTCGCACCCTTGCTCACACCGAGCAGGCCGTAATAATCGCGTGCCACGCCAAAACCCTTCTTAGCCCTCTTCAAGCCGCACTTGCGGTCCGTGCCGACGCCCCTAGCGGGCGCCCAACACTTCGCCTATGTACAAAGCAACCGCTGCAACGTTGGCAATGGTTCCCGGATAGTCCATTCGAGTGGGCCCCACCACACCCATGCCGCCGAACACCTTGCCCGAGCTGCCGTACGCGGTGCTCACCACCGACGTCCCAGCCATCTGCTCGGCCGCGGTCTCGTGTCCGATGCGCACGGTTACCTTACCGGCCTCCTGCTGGACGGCCAGCAATCGCAGTACGACCACCTGCTCCTCCAGTGCTTCGAGCACCGATCGCAGGGAACCGCCGAAGTCAGCGGTGTTGTGGGTCAGATTGGCCGTCCCACCGTGGAGCAAACGTTCCTCGCTGTGTTCGACCAGGGTTTCGACGAGGACGGTCGCCGACCGCCCCACGGCGTTGCCAAGCCCGCCGTGACCGACCAGCTGAGACGCCAGGTCCGAGACCGCGATCGAGGCCGTCGTGACGGGCTTGCCCTCGAGCGCCTGACCGAGTCGCTCGCGCAACTGCGCCAGTTCCACGTCGCCGATGGCGTCGCCGAGCTCGACGATCCGCTGGTCGACTCGACCGGAGTCGGTGATGACCACCAGAAGTAGTCGGGCGGGCGTGAGCGCAACGACTTCCAGATGGCGGACCATGGACCTCGACAGCGTCGGATACTGCACGATCGCCACCTGCCGGGTGAGCTGGGCCAGCAGCTTCACCGCGCGGCGCAGTACGTCGTCGAGGTCGACACCCGACTCCAGGAACGTGAGGATGGCGCGACGCTCGCTCGATGACATCGGCTTGACGTCGTCCAACCGGTCGACGAACTCGCGGTAACCCTTCTCGGTGGGCACCCGACCCGAGCTGGTGTGCGGTTGCGCGATGTAGCCCTCGGCTTCGAGGACGGCCATGTCGTTGCGCACGGTCGCACTCGACACGCCCAGATTGTGGCGCTCTACGAGGCTCTTCGAGCCGATGGGCTCCTTGGTGGACACGAAGTCGGCGACGATGGCGCGAAGCACCTCGAAGCGACGGTCATCGGCAGTACCCATGGTTCACCTCCCAGTTCGTTTCATTTTACGTTGACCAGCAGCACCGACGCCCCGCGACGCCACGCCGCGCCTCCGGATAACCTCGGTGCATGCCCGGGACGACCAGCCGATGATCTTCAAGGGCGTCCGCGATGGCAAACCGTATCCGGACCATGGTCTGTCCTACCGGCAGTGGGCTCAGATCCCGCCCCGGCAGATCCGCCTCGACGAGTTGGTGACCACGACGACGGTGCTGGCGCTCGATCGCCTGCTGTCGGAGGATTCGACGTTCTACGGCGACCTGTTCCCGCACGCCGTGCGGTGGGAGGGCGTCATCTACCTCGAAGACGGTGTGCACCAGGCGGTCCGGGCCGCGTTGCGCAACCGGCCGGTGCTGCACGCCAGGGTCTACGACATGGACCTTCCGCTGTCCGAACAGACCTAATCGCCTGCGCCGAACGGCCAGTTATTCGCCGCTTTTCGCCTCGAGGCGCGCGAAATGTGGCCACTCGGCAGGAGTATCACAGCTAATCCAGTAGGTCGCGCACGACGGCGTCGGCGAGCAGGCGACCGTGGTCGGTCAGCACCAGACGGTCGGCCGAACGGTTCACCAGACCGTCGGCGATCGCGGCATCTGCCCGCGTTGCCTCGTCTGCGCTCAGTGCGTCCAGCGGCAGCCCCCGGCGCAGCCGAAGACGCAGCATGACGTCCTCGGTGTGGCGGGCCGCGTCGTCCAGACTCTCGGAATCCGCGACGGGTAGTTGTCCGTCGGCGAGGGATTGCGCATAGGCGTTGGGGTGCTTGACATTCCACCAACGCGTGGTGTCGACGTAACCGTGCGCGCCCGGCCCCGCACCCCACCACTCGCCACCGTCCCAGTAGCCGAGATTGTGTCGACACTCCCCGCCGGGCAGGCTCCAGTTGGACACCTCGTACCAGTCGAAGCCCGCGGCCGACAGTCGCGCGTCGAGCAGTTCGTAGCGCGCCGCGAGCACGTCGTCATCGGGCGCAGGCAGCTCGCCGCGGCGCACTCGCCGGGCCAGGGCCGTGCCCTGCTCGACCACCAGCGCGTAGGCCGACACGTGGTCGACGCCGGCACCGATCGCGGCGTCGACCGAGCGGCACAGATCGTCGTCGGTCTCCCCCGGCGTGCCGTAGATGAGATCGAGGTTGACGTGTTCGAAGCCCTCGGCGCGGGCGTCGGCGGCCGCGGCCAGCGCACGCCCCGGCGAGTGCACCCGGTCCAGCGCGGCGAGCACGTGCGGAGCAACCGACTGCATGCCCAGCGACAGGCGCGTGAACCCCGCGCTCCGCAGCTGTCCGAGCAGCTCGGGCGACGTCGACTCGGGGTTGGCCTCCGTCGTCACCTCGGCACCGGCGGCCAGGACGAGGTTCGCGCGAATCGCGCCCATCACGGCGGCAAGCCGTTCCCCACCCAACATCGACGGCGTACCGCCACCGACGAACACGGTCGACACCTCCGGAAGGGATCCCCGCGACGCCAGCCTTGCCGCCGCCAGCTCCAGCTCGATCCGCAGGGCCTCGAGCCAGCCGTCGGGGTTCGCGCCACCGAGTTCGGCGGCCGTGTAGGTGTTGAAGTCGCAATACCCGCAGCGGGTGGCGCAGAACGGCACGTGAACATATATGCCGAACGGCCGAGCACGGGGTCCAGCAGTCATCCGACCAGTCTTGCAGAGCGGACTCTTGCGCACACTGAGCGAAAGAATGGCCCGATTGCGGCCGGTAGTTGCTTTCGTGGCAGAATGTCGAGCGTGACCGCCGTCCGCAACTCGACCACCCGCGTATCGCTCGTGGTCCGGCGGCATGTCGACTTCAAGCGCGTTTGCAGCTGTTGCTGTCTGCCTTGACGCCGTAGACCTGTCCACCTGTATTTTCAGCTGGCCGCCGGATCTGCGCCGCCGGACAGCCACCGGTGACCACGCGCGATCCTCACGCCGGCTTCCTCCTGAAGGGGCCATCGCATGACCCAAGCAGACGCCAAGCCTGCCTCGACGCCCAAGCCCGCCAAGCGCCCCAAGGGCGAAGGCCAGTGGGCGCTCGGCTACCGCGAGCCGCTGAACGCCAACGAGCAGTCCAAGAAGGACGACAATCCGCTCAACGTGCGGGCCCGCATCGAGAACATCTACGCCAAGGGCGGTTTCGAGAGCATCGACAAGGGTGACCTCCGCGGCCGGTTCCGCTGGTGGGGGCTCTACACGCAACGCAGGCCGGGCTATGACGGCACCTGGACCGGCGACGACAACACCGACATGCTCGAGGACGAGTACTTCATGCTGCGGGTCCGTTGCGACGGTGGCGCGTTGAGCGCGGCAGCGTTGCGCACCCTCGGCGGGATCTCCACCGAGTTCGGCCGCGACACCGCCGACATCTCCGACCGCGAGAACGTCCAGTATCACTGGATTCGCATCGAGGACATGCCGGAGATCTGGAAGCGTCTGGACGCCGTCGGGCTGCAGACCACCGAGGCGTGCGGCGACTGCCCGCGCGTGGTGCTCGGGTCACCGCTGGCCGGCGACTCGCTGGACGAGGTGATCGACGGGACCCCCGCGATCGACGAGATCGTGCGCCGCTACATCGGCAAGAAGGAGTACTCCAACCTGCCGCGAAAGTTCAAGACCGCGATCTCGGGTCTGCAGGACGTCGTGCACGAGGTCAACGACGTGGCGTTCATCGGTGTCGAGCACCCCGAGCACGGCCCCGGTTTCGACGTCTGGGTCGGCGGCGGCCTGTCGACCAACCCGATGCTGGGACAGCGCCTGGGCGCCTGGGTGCCACTCGCCGAGGTGCCCGACGTGTGGGAGGCGGTGGTGTCGGCGTTCCGCGACTACGGCTACCGCAGGCTGCGCGCCAAGGCACGTTTGAAGTTCCTGATCAAGGACTGGGGCGTAGAGAAGTTTCGTGACGTTCTCGAGACGGAGTACTTGAAGCGACCGCTGATCGACGGGCCCGCACCCGAACCCGTCGCGCGTCCCATCGACCACGTCGGCGTCCAGCGCCTCAAGAACGGCCTGAACGCCGTCGGCGTCGCGCCCATCGCCGGGCGGGTGTCCGGCACCATCCTGTCCAAGGTGGCCGACCTCGCCGAGTCGGTGGGCTCGGACCGCATCCGCTTCACCCCGTACCAGAAGCTGATCATCCTCGACGTGCCCGATGACAAGATCAGCGAGTTGACCGTGGGTCTGGACACCCTCGGCCTGCCGTCACGTCCATCGCACTGGCGGCGAAACCTGATGGCCTGCACCGGCATCGAGTTCTGCAAGCTGTCGTTCGCCGAGACCCGCAAGCGCAGCCAGACGCTGGTGCCCGAGCTGGAGCAACGGCTCGAGGACGTCAACGCGCAGCTCGACGTCCCCGTGACCGTGAACATCAACGGCTGCCCCAACTCGTGCGCGCGCATCCAGGTTGCCGACATCGGCTTCAAGGGCCAGATGATCGACGACGGCGATGGTCCGGTCGAGGGGTTTCAGGTGCACCTCGGTGGCAGCCTGGGCCTGGACAGTGGATTCGGCCGCAAACTGCGCCAGCACAAGGTGACCAGCGCGGAGCTCGGTGACTACGTCGACAGGGTCGTTCGCAACTTCGTGAAACAACGCGAGGCCGGTGAGCGTTTCGCTGTCTGGGCTCTGAGAGCAGACGAGGCGGACTTGAGGTGACTGACGTGACGACTACCGAGCGCGATCTGATCGAACTGGCGGAGCGCGGAGCGGCCGAACTGGAGGGCGCCGACGCGGAGGAGCTGCTGCGTTGGACCGACGAGCACTTCGGCGGCGAGTACGTGGTGGCCTCCAACATGCAGGACGCGGTCCTGGTCGCCATGGCCGCCAAGGTGCGTCCCGGTGTGGACGTGCTGTTCCTCGACACCGGCTACCACTTCGCGGAGACCATCGGCACCCGTGACGCCGTCGAGGCCGTCTACGGCGTCAACGTGGTCAACGTGCTGCCGGAGAACAGTGTCGCCAAGCAGGACGAGCTGCTCGGCAAGGACCTGTTCGCGCGCGATCCGGCGGCATGCTGCCGGATGCGCAAGGTGGAACCACTGGGGAAGGCCCTGAAGGGCTACTCGGCGTGGGTGACCGGCATTCGGCGCGTCGAGGCGCCGACGCGCGCGAACGCACCGCTGGTCAGCTACGACAAGGCGTTCGGCCTGATGAAGATCAACCCCATCGCGGAGTGGTCCGACGACGACATGCAGGCCTACATCGACGCGAACGACATCCTCGTCAACCCGCTCGTCTTCGAGGGTTACCCGTCGATCGGCTGCGCACCGTGCACGGCGAAGCCGATCGAAGGCGCCGACTCACGCAGCGGCCGTTGGGCCGGCCAGTCGAAGACGGAATGCGGGCTGCACGCGTCGTGACCTCCATGATCCTTGCGGCTCACGGCAGCGCGGATCCCCGTTCGTCTGCGGTCGCGGAGGCCCTAGCCGGAAGGATCCGCCGGCTGCGGCCCGGACTCGACGTCCGCGCCGCATTCCTGGAGAAGTCGGCGCCATACGTGGGCGACGTGCTCGCGGACGTCGCGCGTCGGCGTGGGTCGGCCGTCGTGGTGCCGATGTTGTTGGCCGACGCTCATCACGCCAGAGTCGATCTGCCCGCGGTGATCGAGCGTTCCGGGGCGGCCGCTCTTCAGTCCGAGGTTCTCGGCGAAGATCCGTCTCTCATCACGTTGCTCGGACAACGCCTCGCGCACGCCGGGGTGTCGCCCGATCAGCGGGACGTCGGGGTCGTCGTCGTGGCGGTGGGTTCTTCGCACGAGGCGGCGAATGCGCGCACGGCCGCGTTGGCCCCCGCGCTGGTGGCCAGAACGCGGTGGGCAGGCGTGGAGGTGGCCTACGCCACCGGGCCTCACCCGACCGTCGCCGAGGCGGCAATCCGACTGCGGAGTCGAGGGGCGCGCCGGCTCGTCGTCGCCCCGTGGTTCCTGGCCCACGGCCGCATCACCGACCGGGTGGCCGCATCCGCCACTGACCTCGGCATCCCGATGGCCGATCCGCTCGGTGCCCACAATCTGGTCGCGGCCGCGCTGCTCGACCGATTCGACGAGACGCGTTCGGCACTGATCGCTGCTTGACAGTAACTGGCAGATCCTCCGGCCAACATCGCACACCGTCGGTCACGCCGGAGTTGTCAAGCTTGGGGCATCTTTTTCGGATGCACAGGCCGCCAAATGAACGCCGAAGCAATTTTCTACTCTGTTTGCTCGGCGTGTGGCATGATATCGACGTCGGTGCTCGTACGGTCCGATGAACGAAATAGTCAGATTCACACCATCACGGGGATTGGATAGGACAGCATCATGAAGTCAGGTCGTTTGGGTCGCCGACTGGCCTTGGTAGCCGGAGGCAGCGCGGTCATTGCCATGGCCACGTTGACCGCTGGCTGTGGCGGCAGCGAGTCACCAAGCCCGTCCAGCACTACGACAACGACGACGACGTCGGTCGCCCCGTCACCTACGGAGAAGAGCATCACCCCCGGCGGGCCGAACAGCTTCTCGCCGCCAGTGAAGGCACCGCCGGCGCCGACGGGCGAGCCGGGAACCCACCGCAACGGCGGCGGGTCGTAGGCCACGCGGCTCACGCACGAAGTTCGTTCGCAGGGACGCCATGTGGATGGCGTCCCTGCGAATGGGTCGGGAATCATTGATGTTCGCTAGAACTTTGTCGAGGCGCGCCTCGACGCGCCTACTCGGTTGCGTCCTGACGCTGTCGCTCGTTGCGGCCGCGTCGATCATCGTGCGCGACCAACGTGCCGCGGTCCCCTCCGACGCCACGGCGACCATCGGCGGCCCGTACGCGAATCTCCTGGCCAGCTCGACCGATCTTGGTCCGTCCCGACTCGATCACGCGCAGCTCACCGTCGGACTTCGTGACTCGGTGCGTCCAGACCGGCTCCTGCAGTGGGCGGCCAGCAAGAGCCTCGCCGTGCGATGGAAACCCGGTGAGGAATGGGCCATCGTCGAGGGAGCACCGCCCGACGTGGCCGAGGCCTTCGACGTTCCGGTGCACGACTATCGCGGAATGCAGGGACAGGTCTTCTACGCCTCCGCCCAACAGCCCGAGGTTCCGGCGGCCGTGCGCAACACGGTGAGCGATCTCGGACGCATCCTCGGGTACACGCCGCATCGTGAGGCGCGCCCCGACTTCATGCCCCTCGACGTACCACGCCAAGGCTTGACGCCGAACGCCCTGCTGACCGCCTACAACGCGAGTCCGCTTGCGGCAGCGGGCATCACGGGCAAGGGACAGACCATCGTCTTCTTCGCGTTCAGTGGCTACGACCAGGGCGACCTCGACGACTTCGCCGAGATGTCGAATCTGCCACCGCTGAAACCGATCCTCGTCGGCGGACAACCGAGCGAGTCCCGCGCCGAGACCGTGATGGATCTCGAAGTCGCGCACGCGATCGCGCCCGATGCTCGGATGGTCGTGATCAACGCCCGTCCCACCCTGGAGGGCGGCCGTACCTACGAGCGCATCGCGGAGATGTTCGACGCCGCGGACCAACAGTTCCCCGGCGCGGTGTGGAGTCTGTCCATCGGGTGGGGCTGCGACGCGCTGATCACCGCGACGGACCTCAAGCCCGTGCAGTCGGCACTGGAACGCGCGCACGCCAACGGCACGTCCGCCTTCGATGCCAGCGGGGACACCGGGGGGCTGGAGTGCAAGGGCGGCAACGGCTGGTCGGCGCCGCCGGGCCCAGATGACGTCGGATTGGACGCCGTCGCGTCGCTGCCGGGCATGACCTCCGTGGGCGGCACCACGCTGTCGACCGACGAAGACGGCCAATGGCTGGCGGAGCAGGCCTGGATCGACTCGCCGCTGTCGCAGGGCACCAGTGGCGGAGTTTCGAAGCTCTTTCCGCGACCGGCCTGGCAGCGCAGCGTGTCCATCGACCGGGACGCCGGGAAACGACAGCGAAGGCTCACGCCCGACGTCTCCGCACTCGCCGATCCGTTCACGGGCGTCAAGATCAGATTCGACCAGCAGGACCTGGTGGGCGCGGGCACGTCGCAGGCGGCGCCGATCTGGGCCGGCCTGACGGCCCTGATGAACCAGTACCTGCTGGCCAACGGCGGACGACGGTTGGGTGACATCAACCCACTGCTCTACCGGGTGGCCAGAGGCGCGAACTCTCCCGGCTTTCGTGACGTGACCCTCGGCGGCAACGCGGTCGACGTCGCGATCCCCGGCTACGACCTGGTGACCGGACTCGGGAGCCCCAACGTCGAACACCTCGCCCGCGACTTCCTCGACATCCAGAAGGGCGTAGCGCCTCGATGACGACCGGGGGGATGACGTGTCGCGTCTGCGACGTCGTCGTCCCGCGTGGCGTTTTCTGCGGAAATTGTGGCGCGACGGCGTCCCGCCGACGTGGTGACGGGCCTTCGTGGCTTCGCCTGTCGGCGTACTCGGCGGCACCGCGCGAGCACGTACTGAGCCCGCGGGTGACGAGCACGATCTTTCCGTCCCTGCCCCGGCGGTCCCGGACGGCGTTCGGCGTCGCGCTGGTCGGCGTGGTCGCGCTGATGCTGGGCACCGCCCTACCGATGTGGCAGGCGGCGCTGATCGGACTGGTCGGCTTCGGGTTGCCGTTGCTGTTCCTGGCCTACCTCAAGGAGACCGACGCCTTCACCGACCTGTCGGTCGGCACCCTGTTGACCACCGCCGTGCTGGGCATCGCGTTCGGAGTCGGCTGGGGGCTTGCGACGGACGCCGCCGCCGCGCGCACCGACGACGACGCACTGGGACTGCCGGTCAGCACGCTCAAACTCCTCGTCACCGGTCTCGCCATTCCGTTGGGTTTCCTGATCCTCCTGCTCGCACCGATGATCGTCGTGCGGGTATGGCGCCCAGGGGTTCGAGAATCGTTGAACGGGTTCACGATTGGGTCGTTCGGAGCGCTCTGCTTCGTGAGCGCGGGCACCCTGACCCGGTTGGCGCCCGTGTTCGCCAACGGCCCGATGGACGACGACGGCCGTTCGCCCGCTCATCTCGTGATCGCGGGCGTCGTCCAGGGTGTGGCGATCCCGCTGACGGCGGCCGCGGTAGGCGGCGCGATCGGAGCCACCCTCTGGTTCATCCCGCGGGCCGATTCCCGACGCAAGCCGCGGTGGTACGCGTTGACCTCCCTCGCCCCGGCGGTCGCATTCGGGGTGGCCGCCTACCTCGGATTGGCCCTGCTCGACTTCTTCCCGCCTCCAAACAACGTCGAGACGAGCATCTTCGTCCTTCTCGCGGTAGTGGCCCTCTATGTCGTGCGCATCGTGGTGCACTCCACGTTGCTCCATGAGGAGCCGACCCACGAGCCCTCCGACGAACGAGTCGCGTGCCCAGAGTGCGGCCACGTCGCTCCGGATCTGCCGTTCTGCCCCACGTGCGGGATCGCGGCTCGCGCCGCTTCGGTGCGCGGCACGTCTCCCGCCTGGTTGCTCGTGATCGTCGGCACCGGTGCGGCACTGGTGATGGCCGCCTCGGTCGCGCTGTCGTCGTGGCTAACTCCGCCCGAGGCGCTGGTCGTCTGCCCGCCCGACTGCGGCCGCCCGCCCATCAGCAAGCCCATCGCGACCAACCCTCGCTTCACGCCCAGCGGCGGCGAGTTCTCTGTCTCCTACCCCGGCGAGGAAACGGCCTACGAGGCCACGTTCGAGCCGAACGGGGTGGTGCTGGACCTTCTCGCCGGCGATGGCGGCACGCTTCGACTGTTCGGCCAACCCGCGAACGGTCAGACGCCGAAGCAGATCGCGGACGACCTGCTCAAGGACCACTACCCCGACGCGACGTTCGCCTATGAGATTCCCAACGCCTTCGTGGGCTACCAACTCGGGTACGGCGAGGTCGCCGACGACTACCCGGCCAATGCCATCGGGGACGACGGCCGCAACCGTATCCTGATCATGGTCGCCGTGAAGAACGGCTACGCGTTGATCGCCGCGGCGGCCGGCCCCTTCCGCGAGTTCAATCCGGACTTCGGCTCGGGTCACCCCTCCGGAGCCAACTTCTTCCTTGCATTGGACATGGCGAAATACGTCAACAGCTTCAGCTGGCGTGGAGACCCGCCGCGCTGAAAGGCGTCAGGCCTTCGCCAGGACGTCGGCTTCGTCGACTGAGGGCAACTCGGTACTGCCCGGAATCGACGGCACCCGGGTCGCGCGGACGTAGACCGTGTCGCCTTCCTTCAGGCCGAGCGCCTCGGCGTCGCCGCGGGTGATCTGCGCGGTGAACGGCGCATTGTCAGTCGCAGCCGTGAGTTCCACACGAACCTCGAAGCCCAGTACCGCGATGCGGTCGATGGTGGCGCGAATGACACCCGTCGACGACACGCTCCCGTCGGCCTGTGCAATCGCCATGTCGGGACTGCGACCCACCCTGATGTCGTGTGGCCGCACCAGAGTTCCGTTCAACGAGGAAACAGCCCCGAGGAAGGACATGACGAACCCGTTGGCCGGATTGTCGTACACCTCGGTGGGCGAGCCGACCTGCTCGATGCGGCCCTTGTTCAGAACCGCGATGCGGTCGGCCACGTCGAGCGCTTCGGCTTGGTCGTGCGTCACCAGCACGGTGGTCACGTGCACCTCGTCGTGCAGCCTGCGCAACCACGCCCGCAAGTCCTCGCGCACCTTGGCGTCCAGCGCCCCGAAGGGCTCGTCGAGCAGCAGGACCTGTGGGTCGACCGCCAAGGCCCGAGCGAGCGCCATGCGCTGCCGCTGGCCACCGGAGAGCTGACTGGGGTAGCGAGTCTGGAAACCGGCGAGCCCGACGATCTCGAGAAGATCGTCGACCTTGCCCTTGACTTCCGCCTTCGGCCGCTTCCGGATCTTGAGCCCAAAGCCGACGTTGTCCCGCACGGTCAGATGCTTGAACGCCGCATAGTGCTGGAAAACGAAACCGATGCCCCGCCGCTGGGGCGGGACTCCCGTCACGTCCTCGCCCTTGATGGTGATCGTGCCGGTGTCCGGCTGGTCGAGGCCGGCGATGGCCCGCAACAACGTCGACTTGCCGGAGCCACTCGGGCCCAGCAGTGCGGTCAACGATCCCTCGGGGACGTCGAAGTCGATGTTGTCCAGGGCTACGAAGTCCCCGTAGCGCTTGTTCGCGCCGCGCACCGTGATGGCATGGGCTGTCATGTCAGAGGTCCTTCTCGTCGAAACCTAGTTTGCCGCCCGGGCACGCCGGGCGTCGAGGATCACTTGCACGACCAGTACGAAGACCGCGACGGTCATCAGCAGAGTCGACACGGCGTAGGCGCCGTACTCCTGACCGCGGCTGTAGCGGTCGGAGACGAGCAGCGTCAGAGTCTGCGAGGTGCCGGGAAGGTTGGACGACACCATGATGACCGCGCCGTACTCACCCAGGGTTCGGGCGATGGTCAGGACGATTCCGTAGGTGAGGCCCCACCTGATGGACGGCAGGGTGATCCGCCAGAACGTCTGCCACCACTGCGAACCCAGGGTCGACGCGGCTTCCTCCTGATCGGTACCGAGTTCGTGCAACAGCGGTTCGACCTCGCGGATGACGAACGGCAGGGTGACGAAGATGCTGGCCAGCACGATTCCCGGCAGCCCGAAGATGATCTTGAAACCCAAGTCGTTCTCGACGAAACCGAGCGCACCCGCCGAACCCCACAGCAGGATCAGGGCGACGCCCACGACCACCGGCGACACGGCGAACGGCAGGTCGATGACGGCCTGCAACACACTCTTGCCGCGAAACCTGTTGCGCGCCAACACAAGAGCTGTCGGCACGCCGAAGAGCACGTTGAGCGGAACCACGATGGCCACCACCAGCAGGGACAACTGCAGGGCCGATACCGCCGCTGGGGTGCTGATCGAAGCGAAGAACTGTCCGATCCCCGGGGTGAACGTGCGCCAAAGGATCAGCCCCACCGGGACGACGACCAGAATCAAGACGTAGAGAAGGGCGACGTAGCGAAGGAGATGACGCACCGCCCGCGACAGGATCATCGGGCCAACTCCTCCCGCTTCGCGGCCCGAGAACCGACCGCCCGGAGGACGAACAGCACCAGGAACGACGTGACGAGCAACATGATCGAGATCGCTGCGGCACCCGTGCGGTCATCGTTCTCGATCAGCGTGCGAATCCACTGGGAGGACACCTCGGTCTCCCCCGGAATCGCACCGCCGATCAGCACCACCGAACCGAACTCGCCGATCGCCCGCGAGAACGCCAGTCCCGCGCCGGACAGCAGCGACGGCAGCA
Organism: Mycobacterium sp.; assembly: GCF_035633495.1. Classification (GTDB taxonomy): domain Bacteria; phylum Actinomycetota; class Actinomycetes; order Mycobacteriales; family Mycobacteriaceae; genus Mycobacterium. The sequence continues at coordinate 89,045 of NZ_DASQEU010000143.1, forward strand.
ATGCAGGCAGGATCACGCGCGTGAAGATCGTCCAGTTGTTGGCCCCGAGTGACGCAGCGGCCTCCTCCACCTCCCGGTCGAGTTCCAGCAGCACGGGCTGTACCGAACGCACGACGAACGGCAGCGTGACGAACAGCAGCGCGATGCCGATGCCCCACCTGGTCTGTTGAAGATGCAGTCCGACAGGGCTGTTTGGTCCGTACAGGGCGAGCATCACCAAACTGGCGACGATCGTCGGCAGCGCGAACGGCAGGTCGATGACGGCGTCCACCAACCGCTTGCCGGGGAAGTCGTCGCGAGTCAACACCCAGGCGACGAGAAGGCCGAAGACCAGATTCACCACGGTTACGCTGATCGATACGGTGAGCGTCACCTTGTACGACTCCAAGGCGGCGTTGGAGGTCGCCGCGTTCCAAAACGCGGTCCAGCCGCCCCCTACCGCCTGCCACAGGATCGCGGCCAGCGGCAGCAGCACGATGACGCTGAGCCAGAGCGTTGCTGCGCCCACGCGCAGCGACGTCGTGCCGCGCACGTTGCGGGGTCTACCGCTGGGGGCGTCGAGCACTGCTGTCATCCAGTGGCCTGCTTGTAGATCTTCGTGATGTTGCCGTTGTCCTTGTCGAACAGGGCGGGGTCGACCTCACTCCAGCCACCGAGATCCGCAATCGTCCACAGCTTCTGCGGGGTGGGGAAGTCGGCGGCGAAGTCCTCGGCGACCTTCGGGTCGACCGGGCGGAAGCCGGCCTCGGCCCAGAGCTTCTGACCCTCGGGGGTGTAGAGGAAGTTCTTCAGCGCCGTGGCCTGCTCGAGATGCGCACCGCTCGAGACGACGGCGACCGGGTTCTCGATCTTGAACGTCTGCGGCGGGGTGACGTGCTCGACGGGCTTGCCTTGGCGCTCGGTGTTGATCGCCTCGTTCTCATAGGCCAGCAGCACGTCGCCGCTGCCTTGGATGAAGAGGTCGGTGGCCTCGCGGCCCGATCCGGGGCGGGCCTTCACGTGCTCGGTGACCAGCTTGTTGACGAAGTCGAGTCCAGCCTGAGAGTCCTTGCCGCCGTTGCTCTTCGCGGCGTAAGGAGCCAGCAGGTTCCACTTCGCCGAGCCGGAGCTCAGCGGGCTGGGGGTGACGACCTCGACTCCAGGCTTCAGGAGATCGTCCCAGTCCCTGATGTTCTTCGGGTTGCCCTTGCGCACGAGAAACGTCACCACGGAGCCGAACGGGATGCCCTTCGTGACGTCGGCGTTCCAGTCCTTCGCCACCTTGTCGGCCTTGACCAAGCGGGTGACGTCCGGCTCGACGGAGAAGTTGACGATGTCGGCGGGCTTGCCGTCGACGACACCGCGGGACTGGTCACCCGATGCGCCGTACGACGCCGTGACGCCGACGCCCTTGCCTTCCGGCGTGGCGGCGAACGCCGGGATGATCTTGCTCCACCCTGGCTCCGGCACGGCGTAGGCGACGAGGGTCAGCGTGGTGTCGGCCTGCGGTTGGTCACCGCCACCCGCAACGTCACTGGAGCCTCCCCCGCACGCGGCGAGCAACGAGGCCGTCACGGCGATGGCGCCAACTGTGGTCAGCGACCGAATCGACTTCGGCTTGGAAACGGGCATGGTTGGAGCCTTTCCTTGCGGTGACACATGGGGTTCTGGAACCCGCCACGACGGAAAGGGGACGTATCAGATCTCAGGCCCGAAATCTGCGGCGACCGACACCAAACCGCGCAACGGCATGGGGGTCAGCGACAACAGTGCACATCGGCCACAGCGCAATTACCCACGGCAATGAGAGCCAGGACATGGCTCTCCGTAGTGCCGGACGCTGCGTACACGGGCGAAGCGTAACAGACCGGCGGAACACCGCGTTACCGGGCGAACAGCCACATCACGATGACGAGTGCGACCAGCGCCACCAGCACTAATGTCACTCGCGACCGCGGCATACCAGTCACGATGGATCCTCGTCGGTGTGCCAGGCCCGCTGGATCAGGCGGATGCCGTTGCCCAGCGCTCCGTCGAGCACCACGGCCACGGCGTACGCCAGCAGCAGCACGAGGGGCATGACGACCACCGTCTGGGCGACGAAACCGAGGCCGGACAGCCACAGTTCGACGCCGTCCCACCAACTCAGGATGCCGCTCACCTCATCCACCCTACGATCAACGGATGAGTAGGCCAGCAGACTCCACGACATGCCTGATCGCGGGTGGTGGACCGGCCGGCATGATGCTGGGCCTGCTCCTCGCCCGCGGCGGTGTGGAAGTCACGGTGATGGAGAAGCACGCCGACTTCCTGCGCGACTTCCGCGGCGACACCGTGCACGCGAGCACGTTGCGGCTGCTGGACGACCTCGGGCTCGCCCGCGACTTCGGCGAACTCACACACCGCGTCATCGAGACCATCGGCATGCAGGTCCAGGGCGTTCCCGTCGACATCGACCTGCGCCGGATCCCCGGTCCCCACAAGCACATCGCCCTGGTCCCGCAGTGGGACTTCCTCGAGCTGCTCGCGACCGCGGCGGAAAAGGAGCCGTCGTTCCGGTTGCTGCGCAGCACCGAGGTGCTCGAGCCCCTGCGCGAGGGCTGCGACGGAGTCGTCGGTGTCCGCTACCGGGGATCCGACGGTCGGATCGGCGAGATGCGTGCCGACCTGACCGTGGCCTGCGACGGTCGGGGTTCCACGCTTCGCGACGCGATGATGTTGCAGCCCAAGGCCTTCGGCGCTCCGATGGACGTGTGGTGGTTCCGGCTGCCGCGAGCCGAGCACGACCCGCCGGGCCTAGAGGGTGTGCTCACGACGGGCCACGCCATGATCGTCATCGATCGCGGCGACTACTACCAATGCGCCTACATCATCCCGAAGGGCACCGATTCGCAGTTGCGCGCGGAGGGCATCGAGTCGCTGCAGCGCACCGTCGCATCGCTGGTGCCGCGGCTGGCGGACCGGGTCGGCGGACTGACTTCGTTCGACGACGTCAAGCTGCTCGACGTCCAGCTGAACAGGCTGCGTCGCTGGTATACCGACGGCCTGCTGTTGATCGGCGATGCGGCGCACGCGATGTCCCCCGTCGGCGGCGTCGGCATCAACCTGGCGGTGGCGGACGCGGTGGCGACGGCGCGCATCCTGGCCGGCCCACTGCGATCGGGCCGTGCGCCCACCCGCGACCTGGCCCGAATTCAGGCCAGACGCTGGGTTCCGACCGCACTCATTCAGGGTGTGCAGAGGGTGATCCACGCCCGCGTCATCGCCGCGGCGGTGGCCGGTCAGGACGCAGGCGCCCCGCCGCTGGGCGTGCGCGTCGTCAACCGGGTGCCGTTCCTGCGGACCGTGGCCGGGTACGCCGTGGCCATCGGGCCGCTCCCCGAGCGCGCGCCCGCGTGGGCCAGGCGCGCGAACCCGACGGCCGGAAACGCCCCGCACGAGTAGACGCCAGGTACCTGGGCAGTTGATGATGTCGGGATGGTTCTGCAGCAAGTCGGGTCCAATGGCGAAACGAACAAGGCCGACCATGTGCCCGAGGCGCCGTACACGGTGACGGCCCCCGTCCCGTATGCGCCGGGCGGGCCGTTGCGCAACCCGTTCCCGCCGATCGCGGACTACGCCTTCCTCTCCGACTGCGAGAACACCTGCCTGGTGTCGTCGGCGGGCTCGGTGGAGTGGATGTGCGTGCCGCGGCCCGACTCGCCCAGCGTGTTCGGCGCGATCCTGGACCGCGGGGCCGGACACTTCCGGCTGAGCCCCTACGGCGTGACGGTGCCCGCCGCCCGCCGCTATCTGCCGGGCAGCCTGATCATGGAGACGACGTGGCAGACCCACACGGGCTGGCTGATCGTCCGCGATGCGCTGGTGATGGGGCCATGGCACGACCTGGACACCCGGTCGCGGACCCACCGCCGAACCCCGATGGACTGGGATGCCGAGCACATCCTGCTGCGCACCGTGCGATGCGTCAGCGGCGTGGTCGAACTGGTGATGGGCTGCGAGCCGTCCTTCGACTACCACCGCGAGTCAGCCACCTGGGAGTACTCGGCGGCGGCGTACGGCGAGGCGATCGCCCGGGCCAGCAAGAACCCCGAGGCTCATCCGACGCTGCGGTTGACCACGAACCTGCGGATCGGTCTCGAGGGTCACGAGGCACGGGCGCGGACCCGGCTCACGGAGGGCGACAACGTCTTCGTCGCGCTGAGCTGGTCCGGGCACCCGTCGCCGCAGACGTTCGAAGAGGCCTCCGACAAGATGTGGAAGACCAGCGAGTCGTGGCGACAGTGGATCAACATCGGTGACTTCCCCGACCACCCGTGGCGTTCATACCTTCAGCGCAGCGCGTTGACGTTGAAGGGGCTGACGTATTCGCCGACCGGCGCCCTCTTGGCGGCGAGCACCACGTCCCTGCCGGAAACCCCTCAGGGCGAACGCAACTGGGACTACCGCTATGCGTGGGTGCGTGACTCGACGTTCGCGTTGTGGGGCCTCTACACGCTGGGCCTCGATCGCGAAGCCGACGACTTCTTCTCGTTCATCGCCGACGTGTCGGGGGCGAACAACGGTGAGCGCCATCCACTTCAGGTGATGTACGCAGTCGGTGGCGAGCGCCACCTCACCGAGGAAGAACTGAACCACCTGTCGGGTTACGACAACTCGCGGCCGGTGCGCATCGGCAACGGGGCGTTCGACCAGATGCAGCACGACATCTGGGGCACCATGCTCGACTCGGTATACCTGCACGCGAAGTCGCGCGAGCAAATTCCGGAGATGCTGTGGCCGGTGCTCAAGCTTCAGGTCGAGGAGGCGATCAAGCACTGGAAGGAACCCGATCGCGGCATCTGGGAGGTGCGCGGAGAGCCCCAGCACTTCACCTCGAGCAAGGTGATGTGCTGGGTCGCGCTGGACCGCGGCTCGAAACTGGCTGATCTGCAAGGTGAGAAGAGCTACGCCCAACAGTGGCGGGCGATCGCCGAGGAGATCAAGGCCGACATCCTCGCCCACGGCGTCGACCATCGCGGCGCCCTGACGCAGCGCTACGGCGACAACGCTCTCGACGCCTCGCTGCTGCTCGTCCCGCTGGTGCGGTTCCTTCCGTCGGACGATCCCCGCGTCCGCGCGACGGTGCTGGCCATCGCCGACGAACTGACCGAGGACGGCCTGGTGCTTCGTTACCGCACCGAGGAGACCGACGACGGCCTGTCCGGCGAGGAGGGCTCGTTCACCATCTGCTCGTTCTGGCTGGTGTCGGCGCTGGTCGAAATCGGCGAGATCAGCAGGGCCAGGCATCTGTGCGAGCGGCTGCTGTCGTTCGCCAGCCCGTTGCACCTCTACGCCGAAGAGATCGAGCCGCGCACCGGACGCCACCTCGGCAACTTCCCTCAGGCATTCACCCACCTGGCCCTGATCAACGCCGTCGTGCACGTGATCCGCGCCGAGGAGGAAGCCGACAGCACCGGCGTGTTCCAGCCGGCCAACGCTCCGATGTAGGGAGCCGCCCTAGAAGGGCGGCGGTTCCGGCTCCTTCGTGAGGGTGTCCTCGTATTCGATGTCTTCGTCGCGTCGGAACTCGGGTGTGGCTGCGGTGGTGCGCATGTCGTGGTTGTGTTGGCGTTCGGCGGTGATGGCGGCGGCGCGGTCTT
>NZ_DASQEU010000144.1:0-5283 GCF_035633495.1 Mycobacterium sp.
GCGAGGGTGAGCAGTTGCAGTCGGCGTTGTCGACGCGTGATCGGATCGGTCAGGCCAAGGGCATCATCATGGAGCGGTTCAAGATCGATGACGTGCGGGCGTTCGCGATGCTGCGTCAGCTTTCGCAGGATTCCAACACCAGTTTGATCGACGTGGCGCAGCGCGTCATCGACACCCGCGGCGAGTGACGGAACCCGCTTCGGCGAGGGCCTTTGCAGAAGACGAACGCGCGCGGAGTGTGAGCGCCAGCCAGTCGGTCGAGGAGGTTGCGTCAGTGCGGGCGGTAGTCGATGACGACGCGGCCCTCGATCTGGCCGCGTTGCATCCGCCCGAACACGTCGTTGATCTCGTCGAGCTTCGCGCTGGCCACCGTGGGGTGGATGAGGCCGCGGGCGTAGAAGTCCAGCGCCTCGACCATGTCCTGCCGGGTCCCGACGATCGAACCGCGGATCGTGAGCCCCTTGACGACGATGTCGAAGATCGGTGCCGGAAAGTCGCCCGGGGGAAGCCCGTTGAAGACGATCGTGCCGCCGCGCCGTGCCATGCCGATGGCTTGGCCGAACGCCTGCGGATGGACTGCGGTGACCAGTACGCCGTGGACGCCGCCGGTAGCCTTCTGCACCTCGGCGACCACGTCTGAGGTGAGGGCGTTGACCGTGACCTCGGCGCCCAGCTTCGTCGCCAGGTCCAGCTTGGTGTCGTCGACGTCGACCGCTACGACGCGCAGGCCCATGGCGCGTGCGTACTGCACCGCGATGTGGCCGAGTCCGCCGATGCCCGAGATCGCCACCCACTGGCCCGGTTGGGTATCGGTGACCTTTAGGCCCTTGTAGACGGTCACACCGGCGCACAGGATCGGTGCGATTTCGAGGGGATCGGCCCCGTCGGGGATGCGCGCGGCGTACGCGGTGTTGACCAGCATGTAGGTGCCGAAGCTGCCGTTGACGCTGTAGCCGCCGTTCTGCTGGCTCTCGCACAGTGTCTCCCACCCGGTGCGGCAGTACTCGCAGCGCCCGCATGCCGACCACAGCCAGGCATTGCCGACCTTGTCGCCGATCTTCAGATCGTCGACGCCGGCTCCGAGTGCGACGACAGTGCCGTAGCCCTCATGCCCCGGGACAAAGGGCGGCTGGGGCTTGACGGGCCAATCTCCATGTGCGGCATGGAGATCGGTGTGGCACACCCCGGAGGTCTCCAGTTTGACCAAGGCTTCGCCGTACCCGGGTGTGGGGATCTCGAGTTCGGAGATCGTCAGCGGTGCGCCGAACTCGGTGACCACGGCGGCGCGCATGGTGTCATCAGTCGTGTCGGACGCCGCGGGGCTGTCGAGATTCTGGGTCATTCTTGCATTCCAATCGTGAAAATGGTTCATGGATAGGGGCTTTGGTCCTCCCGTTGGACCTCGCGTTGGACCTCGCGTTGGGCGAAGCGCCAGCTGACCAGTGCGTGTATGGTTGGGCTCGCTGGGACCATCAGCCAACTCGGAACTAGTCCAGCCTTCGTGGCTGAACGTAGAGCCCTTCCTCGGCGCCGCGCAACGGTTCTGCACCGCAAAGACTTCCGATGTTCACCCCGAGTTCATTCACCTCAGGGCTACCCTGATCAAGCGCCGCCCTACCTACGTTGGAGGACACCCGTGTCGCTCGCCGTTGACCGCATCGGAAACGCCGACGGCGTTGACGTCAGTGGCGGCGACGACGCCGCGAGTGCCCTGTTGGTACGGCTGCTCGCGGCGATGGACGAACTCTTGGTGGATCTGTCCGATGCCGAGGCTGCCTGGTCGCATTCGGTGAGGGCAGTGGCGCCCCAACATCGATTGGGTGCGCGCAACATGGTGCAGTACTGGGCAATCCGGCAGACGGATCTCCGCGGATTGCAGGCCCGGCTTGCCGGGATTGGGCTGTCGTCGCTGGGTCGCAGTGAACCAGACGTGGAGGCGACCCTGCGTCGGGTCCGGTCCGCCCTCGTCGCGATGTCAGGTGGCCTGTGGGAGCCGTTCGCGGGCGGCGCTGAGGGTTCCGAGCAATTGCGGCTGCACGCCGTCGACCTGCTGGGGCCCACGCCACCGGATCGCGGTACTCGCATCATGGTGACCTTGCCGTCCTCGGCAGCGACGGATCCGGATGCGGTTCGCAGACTCCTGGAACGGGGCATGAACATTGCCCGCATCAACTGTGCGCACGACGACGCCGACGCGTGGCGCGCCATGGCCCAGCATGTGCGGGATGGCTGCGCGGCGACCGGCCGAAGCTGCCTGATCGCCGCTGACCTCGCCGGACCCAAGCTGCGTACCGGACCCATCGAGCCCGGCCCTCGATGCGTCAAACTCCGGCCCAGCCGAAACGTTCTGGGTCAGGTGATTGCCCCGGCGAAGGCGTGGCTCGCTCCGTCCGACGGTGCTCTCGATGCGCCCGCTGCCGGGTTGCCGACACTGCCGGTTCCGGCGGAGTGGCTGAGCCGTCGGCGCGACGGCGACGTCATTCACGTGCACGACACTCGTGGCTCGAAACGGCGCCTGGTCATCAAGCGGTTCACCGCAGAGGCCGCACACGATGCCGGCCGATTTCTCGCCACCTGCGAAAAATCGACCTACCTGGCGACCGGCACCGTGCTCTCGGTGGGGCACACCGACGACCCCACCGAAGTCGGTGTACTGCCCGCAACGGAGCAGAGCCTACGTCTTCATCCGGGCGAAACCCTCGTGCTGACAAGGGACTGTGCACCGACAGCCCTCGTCAAGGAGGGAAAGCAGTCCATCGGCTGCACCCTTCCCGAACTCTTCGACGATGCTCGTGTGGGCGAGAAGATCCACTTCGACGACGGCCGCCTCAGCGGTGAGATCGTCGCCGTCGATCGCGACGCCCTCGAGGTGCGGATCGAGCACGCCGCACCGACGGGCTCGAAACTAAAAGCTGCCAAGGGGATCAACGTACCGGATACCCAGCTTTCGGTAGCGGCGTTGACCGCGAAGGATCTCGCCGACCTGTCTGTGGTAGCTGAGATCGCCGATCTGGTCGAGATGTCCTTTGTGCGTGCATCTTCCGATATCGAAGCGCTGCTCGACGCCGTCGGCCGGCTTGGCCGCGACAACGTGGGAATCGTCTTGAAGATCGAGACTCGCCAGGCGTTCGAGCAGCTCCCCCAACTCCTTCTCACCGCGATGCGGTGGCCACGCGTCGGCGTGATGATCGCGCGCGGAGACCTGGCGGTCGAATGCGGCTACGAGCGGATGGCCGAACTGCAGGAGGAGATTCTGTGGCTGTGCGAAGCGGCACACCTGCCGGTCATCTGGGCCACGCAGGTGCTCGAACAGCTCGCCAAGGACGGGCTACCATCGCGAGCCGAGATCAGTGACGCGGCCATGGGCGAGCGCGCCGAATGCGTAATGCTCAACAAGGGCCCCTATATCGACGAGGCCGTCGTCGCGCTCGATGACATCCTGCGACGGATGGTCGATCACCATGACAAGAAGAATTCGCTACTGCGGCCTCTTAATTCGTGGCACGTCGACCCCGCGCTCTGAACTGACCCGGCTCGGTCGCGCGAGACCGCCGCAGCTCACTGTCACAGATGGGAGAGAAGGTCACACGTTTCCGTCCGTCCTCGACAAATCCTCCGACAACTCCCTCGCGGGACCGGAATCTGCCTGCACGCCAGGGTGATCAGCCGTGTTTAGCCGTCCTCTCACGAGCGCCATTCCCATGCCGATGAACGCCAGGGCGGGTCCTGCCTCGGCGATGGCACGCGCGACGGTAGGCAGTCCGGATGCCAATGAAACCAGGACGACTCCCCCAATCAGGCAGACGCCGGTCCACCGAGGCAGAACACCTGCTCGGACAATGGCAACGCCGAACGCAACACCGCCGATCAGCATGATTGCGCCGTGCGCGGTCATCCATGGGCCGAATACCGCGGTGAGGGTCGGATAGTTGGGTGTACCCGCGACGAGCGCGTAAACGACTGTGCTCGTGAAGAATACGTACGCGTAGGCGTAAGCCGCTGCGCCAAACAGGCCTAGCCAACCGATGCGCGGTCGTTGTGCCGCGAAGATGCCGACCACGAAGAGCGGGATGGTCGATTCCCCGAGATAGGTGAGGATGAGACGAGGAGTGGAGAATGTGCCTTGGACCACCTCGACGATATCGGAAATGAGGTACACGGCGGAGAAGACGATCGCCGCGGATCCGACGAGTACACACAAGCGTCTATCGGAGAAGTTCACGTCCCCATTGGACTGCGCGCGTAAGTGGACCGATAGGGCATAAGGTCCGCGGCAGGCTCGTCGACGAGTGGCCAGGTTCGTGTGAGCTAACTCACCGAGGGTGCGTGCATGCGATTACTGACGATGTGTTCGACGAGAATCGGAATGAACGCTTGGACTGGCGCGTCGGAGAACCGTTGGGGCCGACTCGTCGCACCACCGAGCGATGTCGGCCGTACCTTCACCGTCGCCGCGCCCCTCGCGGCGCGCCAGGTTCCCGGCTACCTCGGATACGGATCTGGCAGTGCTGTGCTCGGCCTCGTCATTCGCCCTGAAGGCGCCGACGGCGTGCTCTGACGCCGTGGTCCGTTGTTGGCGCACGGTCTGCTCAGTGGCGTCTGGGGGAATCACGAGGAGCGTCACGTGGCGGCCGTCGCGTCCCACCACGATGACACTGGCCGGCTCATCGGAGGTGAAGCCCTGCAGCGTAATTGGGTGGCCGTCGACGTGGATCTGGGAGGGTGTGTCGCGCAAGGCGTTGACGTGGTAGCCCACCGTTGCTCTTGGCGATCTTCGTCGTCTGCGCGGCGGTGATCTGGGTCGCGGGGGTGAAGTTGTCCGACACCAACGACGTGCTTTCCGAGCGCCTTCATCTCGGTGCGGCCATGGGGGGCGCCATCCTGCTGGCGAACGGAAGCATTGGCGGCATGGATCCCGGCCCGGGCCGCATCGCGCATGAGCCCGGCCGAGGCGATGCGAATAACACCACCGGGCTCCCGCGGCGGGGTCAGTGTCGTGGAACGGCTCGTGCCACCGATCCGCCGCCTCCCAGCCCGCTGGCGGATGACACTGCGGGGTATCACCCGTAACCGCCGGCGCACGGTGCTGACCATCGTCGGCGTCGTGATATCGGTGAGCCTGGTGCTGGTCTTCGCCGGCCTGCGCGACACCGTCGCGAACGTCATCAACCGCCAGTACGGCGGCATCGAACTCCAAGACGCCCAAGTACTGACCACCCCCGGCTCCGCCGATGCCGTGGCGGCCTCCCTACGTGGGGACCCACGCGTCACCGCCGTGGAGCC